>NZIZ01000003.1 GCA_002691825.1 Porticoccaceae bacterium | reverse complement strand
TTTTCTTACGGAGTGGATAAAGGTGGTTGGGATTACTGTATTGATTTTTCTGGCACCGTAGATGGTGATCGTTTTGAGGGGTTTTACTATCCGGGAGTGATTCCGGTTACAGGCACTCGCAAGGTTAATACATAGGGATAATTGTATGAAGATATCAGACGTCAAGGTAACCGTATGGAAGTGGACAGGGATCCCACCGGTTAATTACTCGCTCACCATAAAGGGTGTTTCTAAGAGCGTTGATATGGCCCTACTCACCATCTACACGGACGAGGGGTTTGAGGGACACGCATTTATTGGCTCTGCACTTTATGGTATTGGCAAAGATTCGCAACAGATTATCGATCGATACAGGCCAGCTTTAGTCGGTAGGGATCCGTTGGATCGAGAGCGGATTTGGCATAGTTTTTCAAGGATGGCGCTCGGTTTTTCGCAGATGCGGTTGGTAGGTGCAATCGATATTGCGCTCTGGGACCTTGCTGGGAAGTTTGCAGGTATGCCCATTCACAAGCTCATGGGCTCCTTCAGGAAATCCGTTCCAGCCTATGCGAGTTCGGCTGTGCTCGATTCACCAGAGGCATATGTGGAGGAAGCGCTGAAGTACAAGGATTTAGGGTGGACGGCATATAAGATACATCCGCCGACGATACCGACCGAGGACATTCGAGTTTGTCATGCGGTACGGAAGGCCGTAGGTGATGACTTCAGGCTTATGCTCGATTGTGTTTGGTCCTATAAGTATGCAGACGCAGTTCGTGTGGGAACCGTTGCCGAGGAGCTTGGGTTTTACTGGTACGAAGATCCACTGCATTTCGATGATATTAATGGGTATATGAAATTGAAGCAGGTGTTAAAGATTCCGATTGCTGCTACGGAGCTTCCTCCAACCGGCCCCACTGCTTATGCCCCCTGGATACTGCAACAGGCGACCGACTATCTTAGGGGCGATCCTGTGATCAAGGGTGGACTCACATCTTGTCTAAAAACCGCACACACTGCAGAGACCTTTAACATGAATTATGAGGTGCACCATGGAGGTAATTCTTTAGCCAATGTGGCTAACCTCCACCTTGTCATGGCGATTCGAAATTGTGAGTACTTTGAGGTTTTGTTGCCAGACGAAGTGCAAAAACACGGGCTGGTAAAAGATATAGAGGTTGATGGAGATGGCATGGTTCATGCTCCTCAGGCGCCTGGGCTTGGTATGGAGATTGATTTTGAAATGATAAATAGAAATAAGGTTGCAGAGTTATGATGCAAGAATTTAAGGGAAAGACAGCATTCATTACAGGTGGGGCAAGTGGGATTGGTTTTGGAATAGCGAAGACTTTTGCAAAGCAGGGAATGAATGTTGTGATCGGTGACGTGCGAGATGATCGCCTGAAGCATGCTGAGGGGCAGCTGAAAGAGATCACGGATAATATTATTTCGGTTAATGTGGACGTTACAGACAGAGAGGCGCTACATGCGGTATCTGACAAGATAAAAAGTGCCTTTGGACCCTTAAATGTTTTGTGTAACAACGCAGGAAGGACTGGCGGTGGTAAGGTGCTTGATACTCCCGACGACCGATGGCGACATGTCGAAGAGGTAAATTTTTGGGGACCTATCAATGGAATTAAGGTCTTTCTGCCAGATATGTTACAGAGCGGTGAAAGCGGTCACATAGTTAATACCTCTTCCTTCAGTGGTATACATGGTCATGGGAATCAGTCAGCCTATGGAGCCAGTAAATTTGCACTTGTGGGCTTATCAGAATTTTTGCGCAACGATCTTGAGGGGACACCCGTGTCTGTGTCGGTCCTTTGCCCGCACGTGGTAGATACACCGGTAATTGGAGCACTTAAGGAGAGGGTAGATCCTAAGGTGAGGGAGATGATTGAAGCCATGGCGGTCGCCGCTGATGTTGTTGGTCAGCAAGTCCTCAGTGCAATCGAGAATGACGAGTTTTATATATTCTGTGATGGCACAGATACAAAGAAGATGCTAGAAAAGCGTTGTGAAACTATGTTAGCTGCTATCGAGCGGCAATTTCCAGGGGGTAGTGAAGATGAATGAACCAGTTTTCGAGGCAAATTGGGAGCGGTTGGCTGACATGCCAATCGGCAAGTGGGAACCAGCGAGTATAGTTCTTGATGACAAGCTGTATGTGCTTGGTGGTTATGAGTCCGGAATTAAATCGGGGAAGAATTTGCACGTTTTTGACCCGGATGCCGCCGTTGGTGGTGTCTGGACAAAATTGCAGGATCTGCCAAGTTCCATAACTCATGTGAACCTTGCCCCGGGAGATACCGGATTTTGGTTTGCGGGAGGCATGAAAGATATGGATAGATCAAAGGAAATTAAGGACCATATCATAGCCGAGTTCTGGCACTTCGATCCAGAGCTTGATCGATACACGGCGGGACCCACATTGCCCGGCCGTCGGGCGGGTGGTGGCTTGGTAAGGTTTGGAGATAACCTTCACTATATCTCGGGGTTGATGGAGGATAGAGATACCGACTCTCCAGATCATTGGGTGTTTGATCTTGCTAGCTGGCGAGAGACGGGAGGCGGCATGTGGAAAAGTCTTGCTCCCCTTCCGCTTGCTCGAAACCAGCTGATGGTTACCGTTTTTAATGAGAAGATTTATGTCATCGGTGGCCAGCTAAATCATGATTCGCAGCAGCTGGATCAGCCAAATGTCGATATTTATGACCCTGTAACTGATTCGTGGTCCTCGGGACCCTCTTTACCCTATGGGCATTCTCACTCGGAGGGGGCAACATTTACCTATGATAACCGAATCTGGATGGTCGGCGGTCATACAACGCGCGATGGAGAGACGAAGGGACTTTGCGAGAATATACTTAGCCTAGGCGAGGGCGAGGACGAATGGGAGCTTACTTTTAAGTTGCCTAGGAAGCTTTCCTCGCCGGCTGCAAAGGTGGTTGAAGGGCGCTTGTATGTGGCAGGTGGATTTGACTTTGTGCGTATGAAATCAGGGGACGCCTATTGGGCAGACCGACAACTTTCTTCTGCAGAGGTTCTTGTTACTGATTTGCCGGTCAGAGGCTAGTAAGTTCATCGGTTTTGAGGAGGCATTTATAACAATTTTGGGGCGCGAAAGATGAAGCGCACCGGGATTGTTTTCGTCCTGGCTCTCTTGTTCTCTATTGGAATTACTCTTGTTAAGGATGATCCCTCGCCTACAGGACAGGGGCAGTCTGGTGGTTTCTTCGTGCATTATGAGGAGTTTTCATCAGACTATATAGAGCCTCGCCCCGTTGATGTCTGGTTGCCTCCCGGCTATGAAAAAAATCTAGATAAATCTTATCCGGTCTTGTACATGCATGATGGACAGCTTGTGTTTAAAAAAAGTACTTCTCCATACACGAGCTTCTGGTATAAGCCTTTTGACTGGTATATTGATGGAGTATTTTGGGAAACGGATATAATAATGTCTCGGCTGATTCAACAGGGCCAGATACGCCCTGCAATCATTGTGTCCATATGGTTTAAAAAAGGAAATCGGGGGATCGAATTCATGCCGCAGAAACCTATCACTGATGTGCCGCACCCGCAGTGGAGCATCGATGGTTCTCAATATATGGCTAGCGATGTAATCTCCGATAGGTATCTAAAGTTTGTGGTGGAAGAGCTAAAACCTTTTGTGGATCGAAATTACCGTACGAGCTCAGATAGAGAAAATACTTTTATTATGGGATCTAGTATGGGCGGACTTATATCGGCATACGCGATTTCTGAATACCCTGATGTGTTTGGAGCCGCTGCGTGTTTGTCAACTGACTGGACTCATGGAGATGGGGCGGAGATTAGCTGGTATGAGGAGCATTGGCCCGAGGCAGGAGTTCACCGGCTTTATTTTGACTACGGAACCGAAACTTGGGATGCACCTTTCGAGCCTTATCAGAAAAAGATGGATTCAGTCATGCGCCAGCATGGGTATGTTCACGGTGTCGACTGGATTTCAAGGAAGTTTGAGGGAGCGGACCATACCCCAAAGGCTTGGCGTGAAAGGCTCCACATTCCGTTAACATTCATATTGGGCTACTGATGGCGCTAAGAGAATTGCTACTCCAGGTTTTTCATAGCGGGTTACTTTAGAAACGCATTTATATGAGATTTTTTTGGCCAAGGCACTACTAATTTTACATGAATAATCTTATTGGACAGCTTGTAGTTCAACAAAACGACGGTACCGTCCATTTGGCTTTGCCATTAAAGCGTCATGTTCGCCCACCTCCACAATCCTTCCCTCTTCTAGAAAAACAATCTGATCGGCTTCACGGATCGTTGAGAGCCGGTGAGCAATTATCACCATCAGACGACTTTTTGATGATTCTTTTAGCGCTGCCATCATCTTGCGTTCAGTTTTTGGATCGAGTGCGGCGGTGGGTTCATCTAGGACGACAACTGGGGTACCACGAAGAAGACCCCTTGCGATGGATAGCCGTTGCTTTTGTCCAACGGACAAGGTATCTCCGCCTTTGCCAACGGGAGTGTCTATCCCATCTGGAAGTAGGTCAATAAATTCCATTGCTCCTGAGATTCGGCATGCCTCAATCATTTCATTCACCGTGGCATCCGGGTTGGAGAGTAGGAGATTTTCTCTGATACTGCTCGAAAGAAGCATGTGCTCTTGAAATACATAGGTTACCTGTTGGCGGATGTCTTTTGTATTTAGCTGACTGAATTTTTGATCGTCGAAAAATATTTCACCCTCACTGGGACGAATAAAGCCGGGCAATAGATAAGCGAGAGTTGTCTTACCCGCGCCGGTAGGGCCGACTACCGCGACAAGATTATCTAAAGTAAGTTCCAGATTTACTTGTTTAAGTGCCACTCGACCGTCGGGGTAGGAGTAACTTACATCTTTAAGGTGAATACGTTTTTTAATGGGTTTTATAGACCTATATTCGCCATCGGTCTCGGTTGTATAATCAATGAAGAAGAAGACCCTTCGCACGGCTGCAACATTCTTTTGAAGCTCGATCCAGTAGAGGCCGATGGCGGCTGCGTTTTCGGATAGCATAAACATCATGCCCGAGAGAACGGCATAGTCTCCGAGAGAGAGGGTACCGTCGATTACATCGTCGGTGATTAGTATAAATCCAATTGCCATCACTATCCATGTAGCACAAGTTCTGATGACTATGAGTATCAAATCAAGTGCAACTGTGAGGCGATGGCGCCAGAAGGACTCTTCACTTGACTTCTCAAATCGGACACTCTCTTTGTCCAATCCACCAAGTGCCTGCACTGCGGCTATGTTGTCCAGACTCTCCTCCATCCGGTTGGTGGTAGTGGCTCCAGACGCCCTATTTTTTTGGTGAATCCGGCGGGCGAGAGCTGAAAATGGTGCGGTAACCAATAATGTTAGGGGGATTAAGCTAGCTGCAAGCCAGACGAGTTCAGGTGTCACCTCGCCATAGCTAAACTGCAAGAGATAAATACTGAGGGCGGCGGTGATTATGAGGAGCAGCGGATTTATCGCTATACGATAGATGATTTCTGGCATAAGGGGTGCGTCGTACATCACCCGATAAATTGAATCACCAATCCTTTGCTCGTCAAGGGTTGTCATTTCCAGATGTGTTAATCGTCCCATAAGCCTTGCTCGCAGAGCATTTCCCAGCCGTTGCGTCATTCGAATACTTAAGGAAAGCTCCAGTAGTCCCCATAGTCCGCTAGTATTGCTTCCACCCGAAGATAGTGCTTGCTCGGATTGGGTAGCAGCATCAAATCCCTTGGCTTGAGCGATTTCCTGAGCCTGTTCGGCTGCCGGTGCACGAAGACCAAAAAGGATCAGAGCGATCAGGAAAAGAGCTGTCACAGAGAACATTATTTCGGGTGGAGAAAGGTCATGGATCATGTTAATAAAAGGCATCATGAAGGGTGGGAATGGAACCTCGGCAGTGTTGAAGGGTTGTTGCATGATCACTTGGTCAACAATTATTTTCAAAATCCACGGTACAGCGAGGGCAGGTAAGATTGACACGAGGGCCATGAGTAGCTTACAGATAAACAGGCCCTTGACGCCCTTCACGAATCCAAAGGACCTTGAGATCAGTGTGAGTACCTGCCGGAGATCGATCTCAGAGTCGGTATCAACTCGATCGTCGTAAACCTTAGAATTATTCATAATTTGTTTCGGTGGGAGTGTTACCCACTTCAGCTGTCACAAAATCAGAGTATGGACCCAATTGGGCCATCAACTGATTGTGTGTCCCCGCCTCCACAATTTTCCCCTTATCAAGAAAAGCGATCTGGTCAGCACTCCTGATGGTAGAAAGTCGGTGGGTAATGATGAAGACGATTCGGTCCCTCCCCCAGATGGCGAGATTCTTCATCACTCTCTGTTCGGTTTCGGCATCTAGAGAGGCTGTAGGCTCGTCAAGTATTAGAATTGGCGTGTCTCTGAGGACAGCACGTGCGATAGATAATCGTTGTCTCTGTCCTGTGGATAACTTACCACCACGCTCGCCAAGTTCGGTAGAGAAACCTTCGGGCATATCTGCAATAAACCCATCGGCACAGGCGATTTTTGCCGCGTTGTGAACATCCTTTTCGCTTAAGTCGTCACGGCCGTAGCGGATATTGTCGCTGATACTTAAGGCAAATAGCACATTTTGTTGTAGAGCGATCGCTACATTTGATTTTATCGTCTCTCGGCTCATTTCCTTGAGGTTTATTCCGTTAACGAGGATATTGCCGTGATCCGGATCATAGAGCCGGAGTAATAAAGACATCAGGGTTGATTTACCGCTTCCTGTGCCGCCGACAATTGCAGTTACTGAACCCACTGTCGCACTAAGATCGATACCGGCTAAAACGGGATTATCTTTCTGATAGTTGAAGTATACCGATTCAAATTGAATTGATTGGATACTGACTGGAAATATCTTAGGCTGGGATGGCTCGGTTACCTCGGGTTCTAAATCGAGTAGGTGAAAGGCTCGTTTAAGACCCACGGTTAGATCTTGAGCGACTGAAAAAATATGACTAAGCTCCCAAGCCTGAAGGCATGTCTGCTCTCCTTGCCGAGATGCAGTTTGATAAGCTCCGATATTCCAAGTTGCATATCCAACTAGAGCGACGATACCTCCAAGGGAAGTCGCTTTCTCTGTGATCGCCCAGGTGGCCATGAAATACTCAGCAATTATGAAGGAGCCCATCCCGATAAGGATTGATAGTAGCAGTAAAACCGAATTGTAAAACCGCATTTCGAATGCGGCGTCTAGAGCATTTTGGGACTCTTTTTTAAATCGAGATATCATAATATCTTCTGCACCACTTGCCTTAATAACTCGCACTGCGGCCAGATTCTCTTGGATTCGTGACGTAAGGTCGCTGTTGTATTCACGAGACTGACGGGATTTTTGCCGGATTACGGGTAATAATTTCCGCATTACATAGCCCGACAGTATGATGGAAAAAAAGATTGGTAAAGCAAACCAGGCGGAAAAAAAGATCAGGGTAATGCACCCTATGATAATTACCCCCATGACCCGTAGGGGCATCGTGACGAGCCACTGCAGTACGTTTGTTATGGTAGCACTGTCTTGATATATTCGGTACATAGCATCGCCGGTGCGGGAAAAACTGTGATGCTTTAACGAAAGGTGCTCGGCCTTACTTAGCATCTCAACTCTCAGCTTCTGATTAACTCGTTGGAATATCCATACCTGGTAGTAATTGAGCGGTGAGGACCCTATGAAAACTACGAATACAAAGGTCAGTGTGAGAATAACGACCTTAGCTCGGACTTGCTTTCTTTGGGAATCCGAGAGCCGCTTAGATTCGTCATCGCCCGTCAAATAGCTCTTATCGAGCATTAATAATTGTGCCTGCAAAGGTTGCAAAGGTTCACCAACTCCAATTTTGTTTTGTATCAGGTCATCAGCCACGAACCAGAAGCTAAAGAACAAGGCGCCGATCAGAATAGTACAGCCAATATAGGTAAGAATATGTTTGAGTTGCGGACGGTAGTAGGGCCAGCATCGCCAGACAAGCGGGAAAATCGCCCTTATATCGAGGGCTTCTTTTGTATCGAGGTTAGTCAATAGTATCCCTCCAAACCGAATCGAGTCCAGGGATCTCTTTTGCCGATCCCGTAACCGCTCAGGAAGCCGATTCTTAGCCAGTCCTTAAAATCAGGATACTCGTTGAGGGGCTCAATTTTTTCGAGGGCCATGAGCCAGGGCCGCTGATCATAGGATACTTGACGTGCGTAATACTCACCCTGCTCAAATATTCCATAACAGGCATGACGATTTCCGCACCTCGGTTGCCCGACACTTCCAGGATTGATGTAGGTCTTATTCCCGATGGCCCTCAGAAACTGGATGTGAGTGTGACCAAATAGGATTAGGGGACATTCGGCACCTTTATCCATCGACTCGAAGCTTTCATTTGGAGAGTCTGGCAAAGGAACTGGCAATGACTTAGGAATGTCGCCGTGATGCATAAAAACATTAAGACCACCCAATTTATATTGCCCTGACGGTTGGTATGAGGAAATGAGGTCAATGGTTGACGACTCAAGCTGGTCGATACACCAGTTCATATACGTTTCCCACTCGGGTGGCCAGTTAGAGAGTCGTGATCGATCACCAAGTTCTCTGTCATGGTTTCCCATTATGGAGATGTCTGGGTCGATCGCCAACAATAGTTCTGCCGTTTCAGCAGGCTGAGGGCCAGTCGCTACAGAATCGCCTAAAAAAATCACGTAGTCGAAATATTTTTCTTTATTTATCACAGCGCGTAACGCTTCTGCGTTGCCATGGATGTCGCTTATAACCAATATTTTTTCAGACTTAGTCATTTTTGTTCCATGTTGACGAGAGCTCATGTAACTGAAAATTTTTGATAATTTGATTGCCCCCAAAAGCGTGTAGCACTAAGGGGTGAATATATCCGTCTGGAAGAAAGCAAAAGGACGCTGAAATTCGACCACCATCAAGAAAAATTTCAATAGATGTCTTATCAATTATGAGACGAATTGAGATGGTCGGCTCATCGGGTAGTTCGATAAATGGGAACCCCAGATCCATCTTGTGACTGAAACTCTGGCCGACTAGAAGTTGGTTTTTGTCCCAGAGAAATCCCACATGATGACCACGAACGACCACATCGAATGTCGTCGCCGATTCTTTTGTTGCAGTAAAGGAGACATCTAAAAGTTTTGCTTGTGTATCTGCGGTAAAGGGATTTTTAGGGCTAATGAGGCACTCCTCTTGGTTGATTGTCCTTGCCCTGAGGGATTCTAGTTCTTTGATCGGCCAGCGTTTTATGGACACATCCGCGCCTGAACCAGCTAAAGACAAGTCAACGGGGATAGACATCTGCTGGTTGAAGGGCATTTCCGGATATCGGCCGCCGGCCATCCAAGAAATTTGTATTCTCCGACCATACGGTGCGTTGCTCCAAGTTTGGCTAGCATAGCCATTTCGCCCGTATTCGAAGTTATGCGGCTTTGTTTCTGCCGAAAAATGGTAACCGTCAAACGTTCCAACTTGGTAGATGCCACTTGCCCCAGAAAAAATCCAGCGTTCTCTGCCGGCCTCGTCAGTCATTGGGAAAAAGTCGGGACACTCATTGTCTCCTTCGAGGACTATGTCTTGGAGGTGAGTCCAGGTTTTTGCGTCGCTTGAGGAAAGAAGACAAAATTTGTTTCCGCTCAGATAGAGTGCCATTATCCAGCAGGCCCTTGCTTTGTGCCAGATTACTTTCGGGTCCCTGTTGTCATCTTCTATCCTTTCAATAATCGGATTTTGTTCGTGCTTGTGCCAGCTCTTACCGCCATCCTGGCTATATGCAAGACATTGTGTGAATGCGCGTGGGGGCTCTGCATGCATGCCTGCCGCGGTATAGAATAGTAGTATTGCGCCGGCACCAAAGCCGGCGCTGTCTGTGTGGTCCACTACAGCGGATCCAGAGAACATACTTCCCATCTCGTCAGGGTAAAGAGCATTTTCAGATTGCCTCCAGTGAAGTAAGTCTTCGCTGGAGGCATGGCCCCACCACATCTTGCCCCACGTGGGCGCTTCCCTGTTATGTTGAAAGAATAGATGCCAAGTTCCTTGATTATACACGAGGCCGTTGGGGTCATTGAGCCAGTTCTTTTGAGAGGTAAAATGAAATTGGGGTCGATGTATTTCGGTGTAGAGGGCCATAGGCGTTGTGTCCGCTCCTTTTAGTTAAGTCAGACTGCGCTGATAATTTACTAACGTAAAGTGGCAAAATTAGTGTGGGTCAAGGCTATCACCCATTTTCGTTTTGGGTGGGTTCATTTTGCTCAGTCATTTTGAAGCGTGCTCGTCCAAAATCATGCAGGCATAATCCAATTAACGAATGGAACAGGAAGTAAAGACATGGCAGACTTTAGTCTCGCAGGACAGGTGGTTATTGTTACTGGTGCTGCGGGTGGTATTGGACAGTCCATGACTCGTCAGTTTTCGGATGCGGGTGCGACCGTTGTCTTGGCAAGTAGGAATGAGAGTGCTTTGAATTTGTTGGCAAATGAGCTGGGTGACGCTCCAAACCTAGTGGTTCCGACAGACATAATAGATCCCAAGGCTGTGGATAATCTGGTTGAGACGACTGTCAAAGCTTATGGATGTCTTGATGCTATTGTGAATAACGCCGGTGGCGGGGCGAGACCTTGCTTGCCCGAGGAAATTGCCTACACAGACTGGGTAAGGCTTATTGATGTAAATCTTACCGCAACATTTAATTGTTGTATGTCGGCTGGCCGGCAGATGATCAAGCAGAAGTCGGGCAAGATCATCAATATCTCTTCAACAGCGGGTACGAAGGGAAATCCAGGCATGCTGCATTATTCTGCTGCTAAGGCAGGAATTCTCAGTATAACCAACAACTTAGCGTTCTCATGGGCCAAGCATAACATTTGTGTGAATTCGGTTGTTCCCGGCATGGTTGCTACACCTGCGATGGTTAGTTACGGCATCATACCCCCTGCATTCAATGAGGCTGGAGAGGAGGTCCCGAGACTTACCCGTCCGCCAGGTCCGGAAGACGTTGCGAGTATGTGCCAGTTTCTTCTATCACCTGCCGCGGATTTAATCACGGGAGAGGCGATACCTGTGAGATCTTGGGAAAAGACGGATAGATTTTGGGAGTAATCTAAGAAAAAGGAAAGATTTATGTTTACCACATCGATAGAGACGAAAGAAGATTCATTAGAGTTGTTGGGAGGCAAAGGTCGTTCGCTTGCTAAGATGAAAACCGCGGGATTCAATGTTCCGGGAGGTTTTCTCGTGACAGCAGACGCTTATCGGGCCTTCATAATAGACAATGGTCTTCAGTCTGATATTTTAGGCGAAGCGAAGCCCGAACTAAGGGCGGGTTATCCGGTTTTTGATAAGTGTGCTGAGCGGATCAATGGTCTGATTATGCAGAAAGTTGTTAACGGATCCATGCTCCGAGATATCAAGTCTGCATATAGTGCGATTGGTTTCGATGTCCCTGTTGCGGTTCGCTCTTCAGCGAATGCCGAAGATCTACCAGATTTTTCATTTGCGGGTCAGCAGGAGACCTACTTAAATGTTCGCGGAGTAACCGCTGTGGCGGAGGCGGTACAGAAATGCTGGGCATCTTTGTGGACCGCCCAAGCAATCAGCTACCGGCACCAGAACGGTATCGATCAGGGCAGCGTCGCTATGGCTGTGGTTGTTCAGGTAATGGTTCCGTCAGAGGTATCCGGCATACTGTTTACTGCCAATCCAGCTACCGGCGAGAGGTCAGAGATCATCCTAAATGCAAGCTTTGGGCTCGGAGAGGCGGTGGTCGGCGGAGAGGTTACCCCCGATACTTTTATTGTTGATCGCGGAAACCTATCGATTAAGGAGACCATCCTTGGCCCCAAAGAACAGCAGGTTGTGTATGACGGGGATCAGGGCGTTCGGATGGAGGCGGTTTCTAGTGCTGATAGAGGTCAGTCGTCTATGACTGGCGACATGATTACTGAGTTATGCACTTGCGCTTTAGAAATTGAGGCTCTTTATGAGGGTCAGCCTCAAGATATAGAGTGGGCCTTCTGTAATGGTGTCTTGCATCTTCTGCAGTCGCGGCCTATAACGAACCTTCCAGTACAACCGATTGAGCTTGAGTGGATTCCAACGCCACCAGCGAAGTATGTAAGCCGAAGGCAGATTGTTGAAAATATGCCTGCTCCTATTTGCCCTTTATTTGAGGAGCTCTATCTAACGGAGGGGCTAGAATTTACGCGAAAGAAAACTGGCAGTATGATGATGGTTGGGGGAGGACCGATGTTCGTTACCGTAAATGGATGGGCTTACCAGCGATTTGATTGGCCCTTGATCCATGAGCAAGTGAAGGAGCTCGAAGATGTCAAAAGTGTGTCAGAGGAGGATATCGAGGCCGCCGAGTGGGGTGCCGCGCAGGAGGCACAATTTAAGCAATTGTACCAGAGGGCTGCAGACGCGGCGCCGCATGATGTTGGTCTTTTCAGGAGTGAATTGAGTGAGGACGATGGGAACTCTTTTGACCAGTGGTATCGAGACCAGCCTGAAGATGAAATAGACCAAAAGATTACTATTCCCAAAAGTGAAAACACTACCTATGTAGCGTTTAATCATGTTTCGCAAAATGATGCTCAACTTAAGAAGTGGTATGAGGGTGCGAAACCTCGTATTGAGGCTACTGCGGAACGTTGGCGAGAGCTCGATATTCATGGTGTGTCAGATGAGCAGCTCCTTGAGGCCGTTGTCGACATGGGTATTGCAGAGGGTGATTACTGGTCAAACGATTCAAGTCACACGTTTGGATGTGCCAAGTCTACTGATGACCAGCTTCAATGTTTCCTGCGAGAGACCCTTCCTGAGCATAATTTCATCAGTGGCCAATTTTTGTCAGGTATCGAATCAAAGACCATGCAGTCTAATGCAGACCTTTTCGAGATTGCTAAAGAGGTCCGTGCCGATGAGGACTTAACTTATACTGTTCTGGTGGTGCCCTCTCCATTTTTAATGGAGGCCCTTCGAGACCATCAAAAGGGCAGAAATGTTGTAGAGTCTATCGATAGGTACCTACGGACCTATGGGCACCAGGGATATTCTATGGACTTTATTGAGCCAACACAGGTTGAAGACCCCTCCGCCCTATTTGCTTCACTGAAGTCAATGGTCCGAGATCCAGATTATCATCCTAGTAAGCAATCAATAAAGGCAACTGCAATACGAGAACAAAAGCTTGCGGAGATAACTGAACTCCTGTCTGGACTTGAGTATTGGCAGTTCCGGTTTCGGTTGTGGTTTGCGCTCAAATACAACTATATCCGCGAGGAGGTAGCCTTCCGCTTTGGATACACATGGTCTATCTTTAGGCCGGTAGCATTTGAGCTCGGCCGGAGGTTGGCAGAGTCCGGCTCTTTCAGAGAGATTGAGGACATTTTTTTCCTGACAACTGATGATATCAAAAAGGCGATCGATGCGAAGAGAGCCGGTCTTGCTTTGCCTGAATTAGGAGCGCTTGCCGCAGAGCGACGAGAGTTTCGTGAGGCGGCTACATTGCATCACCCTCCTGGTACCCTACCAGCCGTGGCAAGTGCGGTTAAAGGCATCTCTTTCAAAGAGACACAGATAAAGAATGACGAAAACAGTAATATAATGCGTGGTTTTGCTGTTAGTTCAGGCAGGATAACTGGGAAAGCGAGTGTCGTAATTGGTCCTGGAGAGTTTGATAAGATGGTTCCAGGGACCATCTTGGTGAGTCCTCTCACCACGCCTGCTTGGACGCAACTTTTTGCCCATGCCGAGGGTCTTGTTACGGATGTAGGTAGCATATTGGCGCATGGTTCGATCGTTGCGAGGGAGTATGGTATACCGGCTGTGCTCGGTGTTGGAAACGGGACTAAGCGAATTAAACATGGGCAGATGATTACTATAGACGGTGACGCTGGCACGGTGGAAATACACTAACATTAATTATTGGTCATTCAAAAAAGGGCAGCCATTAAAGCTGCCCTTTTTTGTTTTTACTAACTTATCAACAAAAGTTTACAGGTTATCGTATGTGACCTGCAGATGAATCGCCCTTGGCATTGAGATCAGTCCGGGGCCTCCCTCCTGGAACACCATACCATACATTCCGTCAAAGTTGGTTGCGTTCGTCACAGACACGTTGAGGTCCCAGCTATCACGTCTAATGCCAGCACTGAGGCTGAGATTTTTGTAGCCGGAGGGTGCTGGCTTATAGCAACACAGATCACCCATCACAGAGGCGAGGGTGCTGAATGCATTAATTTTCGAACGTGATGCATATGTTCCTGAGGCATACATCTGGCTTCCGTTGGATAGCTCTTGCTGGAAGTTCATACTCAAAGAGTGGGTGGTGGGAGAGTAGTTATAGAGCTCCCCACCTAACTGAACTGCCCCTGGAAAATTCGGCACTATTGCGGGGTCTGGAATACCAGTTACCTCGGTGTCTGTAAAACCACCGGCATAGGTTATGCTGAGATTATCCGTCAGGTTTGCCTCAATAGACACTTCGATGGAGGTTACATCTGCATCTGTCTGACCCATCGGGAGCGCGAGCGCTGAGGGGATGTTCAGTGCAGCGCGCATTGCAAGATCTTCCCATTGTCCCAAGGCGTAAACAAGCTCCAGCTTGAGATCTCCATCATTAAGGGTCCACTTGGTCCCTATTTCCGTGCTAACCAATTCGGTCGCATCCTCTGGTATTAATCCAGTTAGATTAGCCTCTGTTAAGGCAACCAAATTTGCACCAGAGACCCTGATTGGGGCACGCGAGGCAGTGGAGCGGCTTAAGTATACTAGACCATTTTCTTGAGGGCTCCATTCGACACCCACACGGTAGCTTGTGTTATCGTGGCTATATGGTTCGTTGTTGGTGCCTAGCACATAGCCTGTGTATGGTCCGGTGACAGGATCTCCCTCTGCTCTCATGGCGTCTTGCCCCGATTCTAAAGCTTCTTCATCATGCGTTCGGAGTCCTCCGAATATTGTGATGCTGTCGCTTATGTCGTAGGTAAGTTCACCGTAGAGTGCAGTAGCTTCCTGTGAGGATTGTGAATTTGCGGAGTAGTCTCCATATGTCGCATAGTTATAATAGACGTTACCCACACCCTCTGAATCAAAGCTCATGTAACCAGCGATCCATCCCAGTGGTCCATCACTCTGGGAGACCATCCGGATTTCATGGGTAGTTGTGTTAGATGGAGTATCAGAAAGTGTAACGATACCGTAATTAAAGTCCTCCTGGTTACCATCTCTTGTCTTCACATCAACATCGCCGTAGGAGTAAGTAAGGTCGGCAAAACCGAGATCAAACTTAGCCAGCGCCGTCGTCCATGCGGTATGGTTCTTATTCCTAAAGATGCCGTCAGGGAAAACCTCAAGGCCGAAGTCCCATCCGATTTCCGCTACTTCCATAACTCCATTATCTGACTTTTTGAGGCTGGTTCCGGGTAAAAAGAAGTAGTCGGTTTCCCACTCAGAGTGAGTCAAGGTAAATTCAGCTCGATCTGAGGGCATGTAGGTAAGCTTCGTTCGCATTGTAACCCTTTCTTCTTCATGAGCGTAATCAACCTCCGACCTTCCCTGCACGACTCCATGACCGGGATCTGTCTCCGAGAGGTAGGAGATCCTAAGCCCCAGCTTGTCCTCAACGATTGGCAGGTTAACGACGCCACCATAGGTTAGCCCCATGTCACCACCCTTCGCATAGGACATCATCCCAGTCCGAGCGAGGTATCCTGTCTCACTGAGGTTGACCGGAGCAGTCCTCATTATCACGCTCCCCGCGGATGAGTCTTGCCCATATGTGGTCCCTTGAGGACCTCTTAACACTTCAATTTGGTCGAGGTCAAAGGTTCCAAGTGGAGGGGGAGTTTGAGTATTGATGTCAATGAAGGGGATGTCGTCGATATAGTAACCGACCGGCTGCATTCCTCCACCCGCGTTGGTCTGCGTGATCCCCGCGCCCCTGAGCATAATCCCATCGCCTGCGGGCGGTTTTCCACCCTGAGTAATCGCGGTGGTGGCACCTGGTACAAGGTTGTATATGTCCGTTACGTCTCTGTATATTGGCATTGAAAGCGTCTGTCTGGGTATTGCTTGCACCGACTGCGGGATTTCCATCACCGATTCTTCCCTACGCGTAGCGGAGACAATGATTTCGTCCACCTCTGCTGAATCAGATTCGTCTGCAAGCGCAAAAAAAGACACCGGATAGACTAACCCCAAGATAAATAGACGTAATAATATAGGATGTTTCATTTTCCCCTCCTGACTGATTTA
>NZIZ01000002.1 GCA_002691825.1 Porticoccaceae bacterium | reverse complement strand
CTATTTTTGTTCCTTCAAAATAGACCTCACCACCACTGGGGCTATCCAAAAACCCGATCATATTCATAAAGGTAGATTTCCCAGACCCTGATGGGCCCATGACAGAAACGAACTCGCCTTCACAAATTGCTAAGTCCACTGAGTTGAGCGCGTGTACTCTTTCTTCTCCTATATCATACGACTTGCGAAGCCTGCTAACATGAATTAAAGAATTTGCACCGGTCATCATTTAACTTTTGGCTTGCGACTAACACGGACGATTATATCATCGCCTTGCTCAAGGCTTTTGCCGGAGATTTCGGTATATTCATCATTGGAAATCCCAGTTCTTACGGAAAAATTTACTGGTTTCCCATTTTTCAGTACCCAAATTTCTCCCGGCTTACCGCCATCCCTCATATCCCTCTGTCTATTTCGCCCTATGTTAGAAAATTTATCGAATTGTTCCTCGGAAAGAATAAGTTTTAGCTGATTGCGAAATTTTTGTCTTAGTGAATTATTTCTGCTATCACCGCGCCAGTTTCCGCGGTTACTAGACATCTGGCTGACCATATCTTTTACGATGGGTTTAACAAGCACCTTTTGCTCTTTAGAAAGATCTAATTGTTCCATCATTTCGTGAAGTGGGTGCGTATTTTGTTTCTCTGAGGCACCTGCAGGACGAAATCGCAGGGCTGAATTCGGGACGCGGAGAACACTTTCCTTTTTTCCTAAGACAATATCTACGTTGGCCGTCATACCCGGTAGCAAGCTGCCGTCTTTGTTAGAGGCAGTAACAATTACTGTGTAAGTAACAACATTTGAAACGGTTTTTGATGCCTTTCGCACTTGAGAAATGTACCCTTTATAGGTTCTCTCTGGATAAGCATCTACTGTGAACCTGACTTTGAGATCCTCTCCTAGTTTTCCTATGTCGGCTTCATCAATATCCGCCTCAATCTGCATTTGCTCAAGGTCTTGTGCAATCACAAATAAAATTGGAGCTGAAAAGCTGGCTGCGACGGTTTGACCTATATCTACACGGCGATCAATTACAATTCCTGCTACGGGAGAGCGAATATCAGTCCGCTCCAGATCCAAGTTAACCTGCTTCAGTTGCGCTTCCCGCTGAAGAATATTTGCCTCCGATGCTGTTATCTGGGCAACTCGGAGCGATATGTCGGCCACCGCAATTGCCAGCGACGCATCACTTTCATCTAGATTCGACTGGCTAATGAGATCGCGGGTGAACAATTCTTTTTGGCGTGCATGGCTTTGCTTGGCGAGTTGTAATTGTGCAACAGATTTTGCATGCGATGCAGTTTGTTGCTGGAGATTTGCTTGGGCCATTACTAGATCAGCTCTTGTTTGCTGGAGTCTTGCCAGAAGGGTTCGATTATCAAGCCGAGCAATTAGCTGACCCTTTTTTACAACTGAATTGAAGTCTACCAAAAGCTCGCTAATGACACCGGAAAGCTCAGATCCAACGTCAACTGTAACAACAGGGTTTATTGCCCCAGCGGCACTCACTAGACTTTCGATATCGCCCCTGTTGAGTGAATAAGTTTGATAGGTGATTTGTGAATCAAAATCTTCGGGTTTTAGTAGTAGGTATCCACCCAAAACCAGTATTACCGATAAAAAACTTATGACTATTAGTTTACTCAAATTACCCACACTCTCAAAGTTCCTAATTGTGATTATGACACAACTGTGGGGTTTACGCTTTTAGTCTGAGAAGCAATATCATCCCAAGTAAAATAATATTTTGTTAAGTCAGATGAATTGAACATATTGTGTATTAAGTTCACATTTACTATGTCCCTGTCGTTCAGGAAGACCTCAATTTCAAGCTTATGGACTCGTCAGAGAGTACTGATGCCATGCTCGAATTATTATTTGTGAGTAAACAAAACGCTGGAAAGTGCCGTATATTACATTCTGGCTATTTAACGGGGTTGTATTGTGATTTTAAACCGTCGATTGTGCGAGCTTTGCGAATTTCTAATCAAAGCATTTCCTATATTTGTGCTGGCCTCCTGTGGAGGCAACCAATCAGCGACACCCAATCTGTCACCACAATTTATGACAAGTTCCGAAATTTCCGTTTATGAGAACTCAACGTCGATAGTTACGACCCTGGCTATAGACTCCGATAGTGACCAATTGACCTTTACTGCAAGCGGACCAGATGCCGACGCGGTAGATATTTCCAAAGATGGCAATATGCGTTTTCTGGCACCAAAAGATTTTGAGGCACCATCTAGTGTGGATGGGGACAATATATATGAGGTCACTGTTGAGGTATCAGATGGAGAGTCAACCAATAGTGAGCAGTTTAATATCACTGTAATTGATCAGAGTGAGCTATACATTGATTCATACTTTCCTTTTGAAGAGGAGGAGGTTAATTATTCCGAGTTCAACCCGGTCGAGTCGGCGATGGCAGTGGACGAGTTGTTCTCGACAAACAGCAGGCTGTGGGGCTTTAAATTTATTAGTGATCAAGCGTACGTGACTACGCGCCAAGACGGCGTATTTTTTTTACATAACTTGGCTACAGACCAAAAATATTCATTTGACATAGCCTCGAAAGTTGGTCTTTATAATGAAGGTCAAGGGGGGCTTTTTAATTTTGACTTCGTAACAATTTCAGATACCGAGTTTCAGATTTATTTCGCAGCATCTATCGTTACACAACAGGATGGATATGCTCTGGCGATTTATCGGCTTGAGCTGACGTTAGATGGTGAGCCGACTTTTTCTGATCCGGTCAAGCTTTTTGAGGCAGAGCCTGACGAAACCTCCAATCAGCATTTTGGCGGAGACATTTTGCTGGTGGGAGATGTGCTTTATGCTACTTCCGGAGATAGGCGATGTAGAGAATGTGCTCAATCAAAAGACAGATATAACGGCAAGGTGCTTAGGTTCGAAATTCAGCCAGATGCGAGTCTCACAGCTCATCCACAAAATACTGTTAACACAGGGGCGCGAAAAGAAATTTTTTCTCTCGGGCACAGAAATCCTCAGGGGATAGATTTGGTCTCGGAATTTGGAGAGGTAGTTGTTTCTGAGCATGGTCCGCAGGGAGGTGATGAGGTAAATATCTTGAGCCTTGGTGCAAACTTCGGATGGCCTCTAGTTACGCTCGGTGAGGAATATGGTGGTGGCCTGATTGGTGCGACCCAGTTGCCAGGGTATAAAGATTCTGTAACTCACTATATTCCGTCGATTGCGCCCCGAGGGATTAAATATGTCCACGAAAATCAGTTATTTCCAGAGCTGAATAATAGCTTCCTTATTACCTCCCTGAAATTCGAATTGATCTTGGTTTTAAGTCTTGACACGACTAGGCCCAGACATCGATATATTAATCTCGCAGGATTTGGAAGAATCTCTTCGTTGGATGTCAATTCGGCTGGAGAGATATTCTTTGCAACCCACTCGACGCCTGGAAAAATATTCAGAATTCGCTAGTTCCTGAAGCCTGAGCGTGCTGAAGATCAAAGGCGAGGGCTAGCTATGCACACACCAAATTTTGAGTAATTTCCATTTTTTCGGCAAAGCAGACTGCAATCTAGCGTCTATTTTATTCATCTATTTATAGTGTACCATCATAAACACAGGGAGCGTTTAACCCCCTTAACTTTGTTTTATAGTAGCAAATAAAAGTGAACCGACTGAGAAAGGTAGAGAAATCTATATTTATAGGGAAATAAAATGGGCTCAAGAGTATATTTACTATTACTCTCAAAGATTCGACACAATCTAAAGACCTTCGTCAACATTATATGTGGCTTTTCAGAGCTGTTACTTGAGGAGCTCGAGGACACAGGCAACGAAACAAATGAGACATTTTCTACTAAGTTAAACAGTATTAACTTGAATGGTAGAGAGATTTCAACTTTGATTGATCAGAGTTTCCCCCAAACCAGTTTTTCAAAGAAAGATTTTTTTGTGGAGTTAAGCTCTCAATCTTTACTGCTCGCCAAACAAGCGCAGGGACTTATAGCGGCCAACATTGACGAATTAGTTGCATGTAAAATAGGATCTCCAGTCAGCTTTTACAACGCTTATCAAGATGATTTTTTCCGCATTGAAAAAGCAACCAACGGTCTCAAGAAAAACTTACAAGCACTGGTCAAAGGTGTTTTTAAATCGAGTGACTCTCTTGTAGATGCTGGCGTCATAAGTCGAGACGACTTGAATCTGGTGATCCAACTCTCGGAATCCTTGCAAGAAACCCCTGACGCTCTCAAGACTGATTTTCCATCCAGCATATTGGTCGTAGATGATAACGTGTCAAATACGGAATATCTCAAGCGAAAACTGAGTGCATCAGGCCATAAGGTTTTCTCGGCTGAATCAGCAGTTGATGCAGAAGCGCTGATCCAATCGTCGGTAGGGGTAGATTTGATATTATTAGATATCCTGATGCCTGGCGTAAGCGGTTATGAGTTTCTGAGAAGTAATCAGGACACACTTCAAACAAAAAATATTCCTGTAATTATAGTTTCCTCATTAGATGAACAGGATACTGTTTATCGTTGTTTAGAGGCTGGAGCACAAGATTTCGTCACTAAGCCGATTAACTTTATGATTCTTGCTGCGCGAATTAACGCGGCACTCGAACGAAAGCACCTTCTGGACAAAGAGGAGGACTATATCTTAAGTATCGAAGAGGAAAAGGAAAAAAACGAGAAGCTGTTACTAAATATCCTACCGCCGGTTATCGCGGCACGGATGAAAGAAAATGAGACCACGATTGCTGACACAGTAGAAAATTGCACGATATTGTTTGCTGATATTGTTGGTTTCACCCCTATGTCTCAGTCTTTAGGAGCCGAAAAAATAGTAAACACCTTAAATAGTATCTTTTCAAAGTTTGATGAATTTTGCGAAGAATATGACGTAGAAAAAATAAAAACCATCGGGGATGCATATATGCTAGCCTCCGGCGTACCTAATTCCGATCCTAATCATGCGGTTAAAACAGTACGCATGGCTATGCGGATGCTATCATTTGTGAAAGAGTATCCCAAGGTCGATTCTTTCAAGTTGTCCCTGAGGATTGGGATCCATTCGGGGCCAGTTATTGCGGGTATTATTGGAAAAAAGAAATTTATTTATGATTTATGGGGTGACACTGTAAATACAGCGGCGAGGATGGAGTCCCATGGAATACCCGACTGTATACACATGACTGAGGAGACAGCTTCACTACTTCCAGAATCTTTTGACCTGACAAAGCGACTCGCATTACAGATCAAAGGGAAGGGGACTTTGGATACATTTCTGGTTGGAAGTTAATCTCAAGGCAATGCTCAGAGCATTGATTATAATAAATAGAGGAAAAATTATGGCGCAGAAAGGCCAGACTAAAACTAATAAAGATAAATCACATTTTAAGTTTAGAGATCAACTACTCCCCCAAGTAGTTGATCAAATTCGAGACGCTGTGATGGTTTGGGACGCTGGTGGAAAACTTATTCTGTTCAACGAGTCTGCCTCAAATTGGAACAGTGAAACTTACTCGGGAGTTTTTTTACAAATAGGTACTCGTGCCGAAGAGCTCTGGAGATCATTTTACGACTATGTTGTTGATCAATCTAACGAGAGCGCAGACGCAGAGAGTTTTATTAACGGTGTTAATAAGGAAGCTTTTGTAAACCAGAGGATCCCAAAGAAAATTGAAATTGGCGAAGGTAATGGCGAGTTTTATAACCCAATACTAGATTCTTTTTACGAAGAAAAACATAGCATCGAGGGGGACGGAACGGTAATTTCAGTTTACTGTGACCTAACAAGGGAGAGAAGACATCAGAGAGATAGTGACAGAATGCTACAAGCATTCGAGAGAATGGGCGATGTTATTTTCATTTGGGATGAGCATGAAAACTTAATAACATTTAATGTAGCCGCTGCCAAATTTATGCAACGTAGTGGGGTTACCCTTGTTAAGGGCCTAAATTATGACGAGATGAACCGGTTAGCCGCTAAATACTTTACTGATCAATTTACCGAGCAAAAAAATTCGGACATCCAAAGCGAAATACGTAGCAGATCTAAACTCTCACAAGTGAGTAATGAAAAATTTAATGAGCATCATAAAAGTTTGCGACGGTCTAGAAGTGGCGAAATTAGAGAAATCTATAACCCTGTGCTTGATGTGTATTTGTCAGCAATTGACACAGTTTTGCCAGATGGCGGATTAGTGTCTGTAATCAGGGATATTACCGAGGAAAAGAGACGGGAAAGAGATCTGAAAGTCTTAGGGAATGCTATCGAATACGTGCCAGATGAGATAGTCGTATGGAGCCAAGAGGGCCGCCTGATGATAGTTAATAATGCAGCTCAGCTGGCCGCTACAGCAACCCTAGGATCAAAGTTACGATTAGGCATGCACTTTAGGGAGTTGTTAGATCTTTCCTACGACATGAATTTTAAAAATCAAACAACTGATATTACTTCTGGTGAAGCTCAGCGAGAGGCTTATATTACCCAGCAGCTAGAGGATTTTATGCAGCTTTTGCGGTCCGGAGAAGTGGTGAAACATGATCGGTTTAACTCTATAACCGAACAACACGTAGAGTCTATTATTACTCCTTTACCGGACGGTGGGGTGATCATTATAGATAGAGATGTAACCGAAAGTAAGGAGCAAGAAAGGAAGCTTAACGCATTAGCAAATGCGGTAGAGCACGTTTCTGATGAGATCCTCGTTTGGGATGACGAGTACCGCTTATCAGTATTTAATGCTTCCGCTCAAAGGGCTGCAAAGGCCACTTTAGGTCAAGAGATGAAAATCGATATGGGCTATGCGGAGCTAATGGGAATGTTTTATGACGCTTCTTTACTCGAAGAACGCAAAGAGGCTGGTTCCTCAGAGATTTTGGGTTCTCAGAAACATAGAGAAGAATTCGTAGCGAAAAGGCTAGAAATGATCCGGGTAAGAGAGACCAATAACTTTAGAGAGTCTTACATTCCCATTACTGCTACATACAAGGAGTCAGTAGATTCAGCCTTGCCAAATGGTGGATGGATAACAATAAATCGAGATGTAACCGAAATTAAACAGCAGGAGCGTGAATTAAGGGCATTAGTAGAGGCGATTCAGCATGTGCCGGCTCAAATTACGGTTTGGAATTCGAATCAGCAACTTGTGGCGTTCAATGAAAATTCTAAGATTGCTAATCTTGAAAGGACGGGAGTGACTATGTGTCAGGGAATGGGCATGGATGAACTTTTTGGCTTGATGTATGACAACTTGGTGACGCGTAACTACGCTGATCCAGATACTGGGACGACTCTAAAAGAGTATGCCACTAGAGATGAATTTATAAGCAGTAACAAGGAGCAGAGATTTAAAAAATCAGGCACACCCGTTGTAGTGCATCTCGACGGAAAAACCTATGAATCGGTTCATACACCCCTTCCGAACGGTGGCGCGGTATCGATGACGAGAGACGTAACTGAAGTAAAACAACGCGAGAAAGAGTTAGGAATCCTTGTAGATGAGTTAGCTTTGGCTAGAGATCTGGCTGATAAGGCCAGTGAGACAAAGAGTCTCTTCGTGGCAAATATGAGTCATGAGCTTCGGACCCCACTCAATGCTGTAATTGGCCTCGCGGAGTTACTGAAAGAAGAGGCTGAGGATGACGGTCTGGAGGACTATAAAGAGCCTCTAGAAAGGATTCATTCCGCGGGTAATCACCTTTTAAATTTGATAAATGATGTCCTCGATGTCTCTAAAATAGAGGCCGGTAAAATAGACTTTCACATTGAGGAATTTGCTCCTAAGGGTCTAATAGAAGAGGTGGTGGCGACTACCCAGCAGTTGGCTGAGAGCAATAATAACGATGTGAAAGTCGAGTTCGGAGAGGCATTGCCGCTTATCCGTTCAGACAAAACACGTGTCCGTCAAATTGTCTTCAACTTGGTAGCCAATGCTTGCAAATTTACACATGACGGTTTTGTGAAGATTTGCGTTAAGCAAAAACTTGTAGATGATCTGGAGTATATTGATATCGAGGTGGCTGATAGTGGGATCGGTATGACCGATGTACAGGTCGCAAAATTATTCTCGTCATTTGTCCAAGCAGATAGCTCGACCACCCGCAAATACGGCGGAACTGGTTTAGGCCTCGCCATATCCAAACAGTTAGCGGAAAAGTTGGGAGGGAGTCTCGAGGTTGAGAGTCAGCTTGGCGAGGGCTCTATCTTTACGGCATCGTTACCTGTTTTTACTAAAATCGAGGAAGTTCCCGCCGAGGAAGGAATCTTACAAGATCATTCTGAAAATAAAGTGCAATATACCCAAGACTTTAAAAATGTCCCACGCATTCTTGTAATAGATGATGATCCCATCGTCCTTGACATGATGAGCAAGCATCTTTCCAGTTCTGGTTTCGAAGTTTTGGTGGCTGAGGGTGGGAAACAGGGGATCGAGATGGCTCGTAGAGAATTACCTTCTGTAATAACGCTAGATATTTTAATGCCAGGAATGGATGGTTGGTCGGTGCTTAGAACGCTGAAAGCCGACGCGGTGACGGCTAATATACCTGTCATCATGGCTTCAATACTTGACGAACAAAAACAGGGATTTGCGCTTGGTGCAAACGATTATGTGTCAAAACCAATCAACCGAAGCAAATTAATGTCGGCAATTAAGCGTTTCGTCAAGATCGGATCAGACAAACAAGTGTTAATTGTGGAAGATGATGCAGATTCGAGGATGTTTTTAAATCGGTTACTTCGATCAGAGAGACTGGAGGTTGTTGAAGCCGTCAACGGAAAAGACGCATTTGATCTGCTCGTCTCAACAAAAAAGCTTCCAGAATTGATTTTATTGGACCTAATGATGCCTATTATGAATGGGTTTGAATTTTTATCTCGGATTAGGGAGGTAGAAACTTTGACAGATATTCCCGTGCTGGTGATTACTGCTGCCGATTTATCCAACAGTGACAAAGAAAGACTGCGAGGAAGCGTTGAAAACGTTATACAAAAAGATAGTGTAAATAAAGAGAGAATTCTGGAAGAGATCACTAATCTTATTTCATCGAATGCGCAATGAGGGATTAGAAATGACCAAAATTCTTTATGTTGAAGACAATGAAGACAACATATATATGCTTAAGAGACGTCTCCAAAAGAAAGGTTTTGATGTCGTAATTGCGGAGAATGGGAAAATAGGTGTTGAGATGTCCTCTTCGGAGAAACCTGACCTAATTCTTATGGACCTAAGTTTGCCGGTAATGGATGGTTGGGAGGCTACTAACATTATTAAAAGCAATGAAAAAACTGCTTCAATTCCTATCATCGCTTTGTCAGCTAACGCTATGGAAGAACATAAACAACGTGCGTTGCAAGCTGGCGCTAATGACTATGATACTAAGCCAGTTGACCTTGTAAGGTTGCTGGCTAAAATGGAGCTTGCTCTCAAGGATAGCTGATTACGTATTAAACTTTATATCTTGTGCTCAGCTTATACAATTGATTTGTATCTCTGACAGATTTAGTGATCGGTTAAAATTATCTATACTTCCTTGCCTCGTGAAATTCGAACATTGTTATCGGGTTATGGAATCGTAATTGTTGTGTTAAGTATTTGCGATATTCTCGCGATGCATTTGGATTAACTCTTAATTATTTGTGATACAGTCTTAAAAAAACATGTCAAACCTTTTCGGCGGCAACTCTAAAGCTAATTGGAAGTATGGGCGAACATCCATTACCTTTTGTTTTGAGAGTCCTTTTGGGCAAAAGCCATGGATATTTTCTCAGGCATGAGGAGGCAAAGTTGTGAAAAAAGATGTTTCTAATAACAGCTGTTGTGTATTTACTATGAGGTTATTTAGCAATTTTTTTCTAATCTTTATCTCGCCGTGTGTCTTTGCAGACCCCAGTGGTTTCGGTACACCAGCACTACTTGATTTATTTCGTTCCTTGAGCGATCTGATGGTAAATGTTATCGATCCAATTTTTGGATTTTTGAGGATGCCGGATGCCTCGCCAGGCGTTGGTTTGGTAATAGTTTTTGCGGGGGCTGGATGTTTGAGTCGAATACTTTTCATCAAATATAGAGACTTGAATATGTTAATTCAGATGGGTAGATTGTTTCCCAATTCGGAGCGCGAGTTTGCTAATCGGTATCCAGATTTTGAAGATGAGATGTTAAAATTTCCGGTTATGAGCCGAGCATGGTTTGAATTCTGCGAGACATTGGTTCTGCCAAATGAGAACTCACACAGTCAAATTTTTAAAAATACCGTTCGTCCTCATGTATTCTTTAATATTGATCGTTTAGAAATCGGTGTTGATTCGGAAAAGTCTTGGCCTAAGCTATTTGTTGGACTTGGTTTGTTTGTCACGTTATTTAGCTTGAGCTTTGCTTTTGGTGAGGCTTCGTCCGCTCGGTTTATAGATTTAGGTGCTCAGGAGGTTTTAGTTGCTGAGTTGATGGGGGCAGTCAGTGTTACGCTTTATCCCGTTATGTCTTCGGTGCTCGTTTATTTGATTCTTACTGTTGCCCTTCGACACAGTGAAAAGTCGATAACACTGCGCTTAAATCAACTTAATGACAAGATCGAGCGAGGCGTCAGATTTATTACACAAGAAGACCTCTCACAACAGTCATTGGTGTTGATGCAAAAGCAACTTGAGGCTATTCAGTCTCTCAACCATGCGTTAACCTCCGTCAAAGAATGGGAGTAATGTTTGTTTATAGTTAAAGCTTGCTAAAGGTTGGAATTGTAGCGACACGATTTTGAATTGCATCGTTAACCTTGTTATCCTCTCTACTGAATGAAAAATTCATTTACGACTACCGCCGGTGATTTATTTAGTGGCAGCTAAGTTGGATGGACGAATTTATGTTTTCGTGAAGTATTCGCGTGTCAAAGGTAGTGGATTACTTTTTGGAAGTGGTTTGAACCTAAATAAATTAATGATTGAGAGAAGGTAACGGCAATGATTAGAAATTGTATGACCCAGTTTTTTAATAAGACTATATTATTACTTTTACTATCAGTAGGCTCACACAATATTGCGGCAGACGGGCATGATACGAATGTTGATTCCAACACATCAAAACTTGTAGAGCTCGAGATGCAGGTGCAAACTTTGCAAGCAAGAGAAAACGTCAAACATAAGATGTTAGAGGATAAAATTGCTATGGTTGAGGTGCGGATGGATGAGCTTGAAAAGGCAATAAAAGTTGTTGAATCGGAGCTAGCATTTTTACGTCGCGCGGTCAGATAAACTAATGTAGTCCGTTTAATTCCGATTAAAACTTTCAGTGCTTGTCAAAAAAGGGGCATCCTGCCCCTTTTTTGACCGTCTACACAAATGTTGTTGTCAGAAAAGGTCTGCGTTCATCACCTTATTCCACGCTCCGATGAAGGCGCTAGTGAACTTTTTCTCAGCGCCGCTTGATGCGTATACTTCCGTTATAGCCCTCAGTTGCGAGTTTGATCCAAACACAAGGTCTGCGCGAGTAGCCGATCTCATTTTTTCTCCTGAGACCCTGTCAACAGCCTCGAAAGAGTTACCGGTTCCATTTGGCTTCCAGCTCACTGACATATCTAGCAGCGTATTGAAGTAGTCATTGGTCAGTCGACTTGCGTCGCTAGTAAATAATCCATGACCACTCGAGCTAATACCCAGTGAGCGCATTCCACCCAGAAGAGCCGTCATTTCTGGAGCCGTAAGCCCCAACAATTGTGACTTATCCAGCATCATCTCCTCAGGAGTGGACTTAAGATCAGGATTGTGAAAATTTCGGAAGGCATCTGAGAGGGGCTCAAGGACTGCAAAAGATTCGATATCGGTCTGTTCTTGTGATGCGTCACCTCTTCCTGCTGTGAACGGCACGTTTACGCCTGTTGCTTTCTCAATTCCGAGGTTGCCGGCGAGTACGATAACATCAGCGACAGAGGCTCCAGTATTTTTAGAAATATTTTCATAAATTTTTAGCACTCGCTGGAGTTGCTGCGGCTTATTTACTTCCCAATTTTTTTGCGGAGCTAAACGGATACGCGCTCCGTTCGCGCCTCCACGCATATCAGATCCTCGAAATGTTGATGCACTAGCCCAAGCAGTCTCTACCATCTCTTGGATAGACAGCTCGCTAGCTAAGATTTGGGATTTGACAGAATCTATATCATAGTTGGTGCGTCCCGAGGGAACTGGATCTTGCCAAATTAATTCTTCATTAGGCACTTCAGGCCCCATATATCGGCTTTTAGGCCCCATATCTCTGTGAAGAAGCTTGAACCATGCTCTGGCAAATGCGTCTGCAAATTCCTCTGGATTTTCATGAAATCGCTTTGAAATTAGCCTGTAACTGGGATCTTCTCGCATCGCAATGTCAGCTGTTGTCATCATAGTAGGCACCTTGACGGAGCCATCTTCCGCGTCAGGTGCCATATCCTCAGGTTTTTGATCGATGGCGTGCCAGATATATGCTCCTGCTGGGCTTTTGACAAGCTCCCAGTCGTATCCGAAAAGGAGATCAAAATAGCCGTTATCCCAGACGGTCGGATTTGCTGTCCAAGCCCCCTCAATGCCACTAGTGATGGTATCCCGCCCCACGCCTGATCCATGGCTACTCTGCCATCCAAATCCCATCTTCTCGATCGGCGCACCTTCAGGCTCGATACTCACATGTTCCTCAGGTGCTGCACCATGCGCCTTGCCAAATGTATGTCCACCAGCAACAAGTGCAACGGTTTCCTCATCATTCATCGCCATCCTTGCGAATGTTTCTCTTATATCACGAGCGCTGCCGATAGGATCTGGGTTACCGTCAGGCCCCTGCGGATTCACATAAATCAATCCCATTTGTACAGCAGCTAACGGGCTGTCGAGTTCGCGCTCGCCCTTATAGCGCTTGTTATCGAGCCAATTGCTTTCGACACCCCAATGAATATCCTCTTCAGGACCCCATATATCCGGGCGGCCTCCGCTGAAACCGAAAGTCTTTCCACCCATTGACTCTATCGCCACATTTCCAGCCAGAATGAGTAAATCTGCCCAACTTATTTGTTCCCCATATTTCTGTTTGACAGGCCAAAGTAATCTACGTGCCTTGTCAAGATTCCCATTATCCGGCCAACTATTGAGTGGAGCGAATCGTTGCGCCCCGGTACCACCACCTCCTCGACCATCAGTGTTTCGGTAGGTACCCGCTGCATGCCAAGTCATCCGGATAAAAAACGGACCGTAGTGGCCGTAATCTGCAGGCCACCAGTCCTGCGAATCAGTCATTAAGGTATTCAAATCTTTTTTCAATGCTTGGTAGTCGAGTTTTTTAAATTCTTCTCGATAATCAAAGTCTGGATCCATAGGATTTGACTTCTGATCATGCTGATGAAGTATGTTTAGATTTAACTGATCAGGCCACCAGTCTCGATTCGACGTTCCAGTCGCGCTGTTTGTCGTCATAGCACCGTGCATTACTGGGCACTTAGGTTCGGTTTCGATCGGCATTATTTGTCTCCTCTCGGGCTAACATTTTTTTCGTCGATTTTTGTGGAAATATTGACATAATTGCTAATATGTTACAGTTAATCGATCGTAAGTAAAACTATAAAAAAAAGATTAACGTGTTCAGATTTACTTAACAAGCAAGTTGCTATGATTACTATAAAACAAATTAATTACGTCTTGGCCGTCTCTAAAACATTACACTTTAAAAAAGCGGCAGAAATTTGTCACGTGTCGCCTTCGGCGCTAAGCATGGCAATATCAGAGCTTGAAAACCAGTTAGGCATACAGGTGTTCGAACGAGATAATAAGAAAGTAATAATAACGTCTCAAGGGTGCGACGTAATCGCAAAGGCTCGAGATATCAAAAAAAAATTAGACGAAATAACAAGCCTTGGTCTAGAGAGAGCACCACCTTTAAGTGGACCAATATCTTTGGGTATTATTCCCACGGTGAGTCCATATTTGTTGCCAATAGCATTACCATGCTTACAAAAAGATTACCCGATGCTTAGTCTCAAAATAACTGAAGGACAATCTACCGAGCTGATCCGCCAGGTAGAGCAAGGAATGCTAGATATGGCTGTCCTTGCACTGCCGTTTGATGTTAGTAAGCTGGTGACTTATAAATTTTGGTCAGAAGATTTTTATTACGTTACACATGCAGATAATCTAGAGCCCGGCGAGACCCGCATTGATGTTAATAATCTAGACCCGACAGAGTTATTGCTTTTGGAAGATGGTCACTGTCTCAAAGATCATGCCCTTGCGGCCTGTAAGTTATCTGATAAGACTCATTTTGATGTAAGGGTATCTAGTCTCACAACCATAATTCAGCTGGTAATTGGCAAGATGGGTTCGACGTTGGTACCGCACATGGCCCTAGAACCGCTGACTGGATCATTTTCCTCCCTCGCCAGGCTTCCGCTGAATCAATTAAGCCCGCATAGGGAGCTGGTGATCGGCGCCCGTCCTAATTATCCGGGCACTGAAAATATTCTCCATCTCACTAGGTTACTTTCAAAAAGTTTGGCGGCGCACCACTATATTGGCGAAAGTCAAAAAAGTAGTTTCACTGATGATTTTGATTTAAATAATTCACTTGAGTTTTCAGCTGGTAAAGAGGCTAATGGAATAAGTTCACAGAACAAAGAGACTCGTCGCTGAACTACTTATCCGGACTAAAAAACGCTAAATGGCCACTTCGGTACATTGGAACGCAAAGACT
>NZIZ01000001.1 GCA_002691825.1 Porticoccaceae bacterium | reverse complement strand
AGGTGGCGCGCCCGGCAGGATTCGAACCTGCGACCCACGGCTTAGAAGGCCGTTGCTCTATCCAGCTGAGCTACGGGCGCATTAATAGAGCCGCGATTTGGTCGGGGATGAGGGATTTGAACCCCCGACATCCTGCTCCCAAAGCAGGCGCGCTACCAGACTGCGCTAATCCCCGAACTTCGCCCTGCGGACACATTTTTCGGCTCTGAATCATACTTTTTCGTCAACATCGAGTCAACGAGAAATGGCACATGTTAAAACTGATTCATGGTGTTATCTTTGCCAGCTGCCTTTAGGGCCTGCTCTCCTGAAAAGTATTCTTTGTGATCATCACCGATATTTGATCCAGCCATTGCCTGATGCTTTACACAATCTATCTGTTGCCTTATCTCGTTTCGCTGAACACCGGCGACATACGCTAGCATGCCGTCTTCGCCGAAATAACCTTTAGCAAGATTATCCGTTGACAAGGCTGCAGTATGATATGTGGGAAGGGTTATTAGGTGATGGAATATACCTGCATGAATTGAAGCATCCAATTGAAAAGACTTGATTTTTTCGTCCGCCTCACGGGCAAGTGCCGAGCTATCATACCGGCTTTGCATTAGTTCATCGCGAATATAATCGGAGACATCTCTACCATCTGCGCACCATGCATCATATATTTGCTGCCTAAAATTAAGGGTCCAGTTAAAGGACGGCGAATTGTTATACACAAGCTTCGCATTCGGGACTACCTCGCGAATTTTCTCGACCATAGCTCCAATTTGTCCGATATGTGGCTGTTCAGTCTCTATCCAAAGTAAGTCTGCACCATTTTGAAGGCTTGTAATTCCATCGAGAATACATCTAGCTTCACCGGTCCCATCTTTGAATCTAAAAAGCCCATTAGGTAATCTCTCAGGTACAACTAGTTCGCCGCCAATTTTTATAGCAGTATCCCCCTCGTTCATATCGCATACAGAGTCCACAGGTCGAGTCTTAAGGAATTGATTATAATGTGATGCAAGATCACCGGGGGATTTAGATACAGGAATTTTTTGCGTAAGGCCTGCGCCGAGCGAGTCTGTCCTTGCAACAATAACACCTTCATTCACCCCCAACTCTAAAAACGCATACCTGACTGCATTAACTTTAGCGAGGAACTCCTCATGTGGGACGGTCACTTTCCCGTCCTGATGACCGCATTGTTTAGCATCTGAAACTTGATTCTCCAGCTGTATGCAACAGGCGCCAGCCTCGATCATTCGCTTCGCTAAAAGATACGTTGCCTCTTCATTTCCGAACCCGGCGTCAATATCAGCAATTATTGGAACAATGTGGGTTTCAAAACGATCAATTTTTTTTTCAATTGCATTCATTTCCCGCTCATGACCCATCTCTTCCGATCTATCATATGAGTTGAACAGTTCACCCAAATATTTAGCATCCGCCTGCCGCAAAAATGTGTAGAGCTCGGATATGAGCGCTGGTACTGAAGTCTTCTCATGCATTGATTGGTCGGGTAGAGGACCAAACTCCGACCGTAATGCCGCAATCATCCAACCTGACAAATATAGATATCGCCTATTTGTTGTCCCATGGTGCTTTTTTATGGCGATTAGCTTTTGTTGACCAATAAAACCATGCCAGCAACCAAGCGATTGGGTATATTTAGTTGGGTCCTTGTCGTAGTCATTCATATCTCGACGCATTATTGCTGAAGTATACTTAGCTATCTCAAGCCCTGTCCGAAAACGATTCTGTGCACGCATGCGCGCAGCGAATTTTCCATTTAGACCTCTCCAGGTTTCACCTTTTGAAGCTATCAAATCGGACAATTCCTTTCTATCATGCTTATAATTTCCCATTTCGCCCTCTTTCTTGTTTGTAATTTAGATGTCTAATATTGACAACTTTGTGACTTTAGATAGTATACAATTTATTAGTCCAGTGGATAGTTTTTATACTTGGTATAATATTTGTGAATATCGCTCGCCTCGATCTTAATTTGCTACTCTCGTTGGATGTTCTACTAAATGAGTGTAACGTTACAAATGCAGCGGAAATTATGGGAATAAGCCAACCGGCGATGTCGAACAGTTTAAGGCGCCTTAGAAAATATTTTAACGATCCAATATTAATAAGAACGAGTGGTGGAATGACGCCCACTCCGAGGGCTTTGGAACTAAAGCCGATAGTACGTAAAACGGTATCTATGGCCGAATTGGCGATGCAGCCTAAAGAAAAATTTAATCCTGCCAAAAGCTCACGTATTTTCCGTATTATGGCGAGTGACTACACGGAGGTTACCTTATTACCCGCAGTTTTAGAAATGTTGTGTGCTCAGGCACCTCAGATAAGGCTTGATATTATGACGCCGAGTGACGTCAGTTTCTATGATGTTGAGCAAGGGAAGGTAGATCTAGTTATTAATAGGTTTGATACGCTTCCCCAGTCATTTCATCAGCTAAAACTTTGGGAAGATAGCTTTTCATGTTTGGTAAAGGCAACAAATCCAGTACTCAACAATTGGAACTTGAGCGGCTATTTGTCGTGTAAGCATGTTTGGGTGAGTAAGACAGGAATGGGCGTGGGAGTTGGGATGACCACTAAGGATGTTCAACGCATTGGCTGGGTAGACGAGGCGTTGAGGGAATTGGGTCAATTTAGAGATATTGCTATTTTTACTCGACATTATCAGGCGGCGTTAATGTTTGCAGAACAGGAGCACCTTATTGTCACGGTGCCTACTTTGGCCACAAGGGGTGTCCGGCACAACAAATTCGTAGTGTTAAAACGGCCTCCTTTTGAGATTCCGTCGATGCAGTTAAAGATGGTCTGGAGTCCATTATTACAACACGACTCAGGACACATTTGGATGCGTCAGAGTATTAAAAAAATAGCTGGTAGAATTTCTGAGTGGCGGTTCTAAAAAGTCAGTGGTATCGCTTCTATGAATAGAGAAGATTTAGTCATTTATTTTCACTTGCTAAAGTTTTGGACTTATGATCGCCCGATTAAAGAGGTTTAGACATCTAAAATGGATAATTATTTTGAGTGTGGGGATATTAAAGTTGCACATCCTTTATATGAATTTGTATCGAAGGAACTGTGCGTTGAGTTAGGATTAGATAGCACGGTTTTATGGGCAGGGCTCTCAAGGATTATAACGAGTTTCGTGCCAAGAAATATTCAGCTTCTGGAGATACGGGAAAAGTTGCAGTTTGAAATCAATCAATGGCACTTAAAAAGTAGCAAACCGACAACACCAGTTCAACATAAAGCATTCCTCAAGAATATAGGATATTTATGTACAGAGGTGCCTGATTTCCATATTGCGCCAAAGAATGTTGATTCTGAAATCGCATTTCAAGCTGCCCCTCAGCTAGTAGTCCCTATAAGTAATGCTCGATTTGCAATCAATGCTGTTAACGCACGGTGGGGGAGTTTATACGATGCTCTTTACGGTAATGACGTCATTTCTGAGGCTGGTGGGGCCGAAAAAGGAACGAGTTATAACCCACTGCGTGGTCAAAAAGTAATAGATTACGGGAAGGGTTTTTTAGATTCTGCAGTCCCATTACTTAACGCGTTACATCGTGATGTTACAAAGTATTTTGTTCGAGGAAAAAGTTTGGTCATGACTCTACAAGACCAACGTGAAGTTACACTAGTGGCCCCGGAGCAATGGATTGGCTATACGGGTGATAAGATTAATCCGTCTATAATACTGTTAAAAAACAATGGTTTACATATAGAAATCCATGTAGATAATAGAAGTGAGGTTGGTGCCAATGATGTTGCGGGCGTAAGCGATATTATTTTAGAGTCAGCAGTAACTACCATACTAGATTTTGAAGATTCAGTGGCTAATGTGGATTCAGAGGACAAGGTTTTAGGTTACCGTAACTTGATGGGTTTGCTGAAAGGTACACTTACCGAGAACGTTCAGCGAGGAAGTTATCACTTTGAACGAAAGTTGGCTAGTAATCGTTGCTACTTAGATAGAGGAGATCATCCATTAGTTTTAAAGGGTAGGGCGCTTATGTTTATAAGAAATGTAGGGCATCTAATGACGAGTTCTGCAGTGCTTTACGGAGCAAATAAAGAGATCCCAGAGGGCATTTTGGACATCTTTATGTCTTGTCTAATTGGTATGTATGATCTTTGTGGAAAGAGTAAATATAAAAATTCTGAGAAGGGTAGTTTGTATATCGTTAAACCAAAGATGCATGGTCCTGAGGAGGTAGAGTTTACTGATGATCTGTTCAATGCAATGGAAGATTTATTCAAAATACCGAAACATACTATTAAAGTGGGAATCATGGATGAAGAGCGCCGGACTTCTCTCAATCTCAAGGCATGTATTGAAAAGGTTAAAGATCGAATCGTTTTTATAAATACGGGTTTCCTTGATCGAACAGGTGATGAGATTCATACTAATATGAATGCCGGAGCATTTGCACCAAAGAAAGAGCTCAAGACTCGAAATTGGTTCGAGGCCTATGAGGCACAAAATGTGAGTGTGGGTCTCTCCTGCGGATTCAAATTTAAAGCTCAGATAGGCAAGGGAATGTGGGCCATTCCTGATAACATGAAAGACATGATGATTAGCAAGATAGAACATCCTCGGTCTGGAGCAACGACTGCGTGGGTGCCTTCACCGACAGCAGCCACGTTGCACGCTATCCATTACCACTTAATTGATGTCTACAGCCAACAGAAAGAAATTTGTGATTTCGATTTGGAAGATTACGATAGTATGCTGGAGATTCCCTTGCTTGGTGATGCCGCTTTGAGTAAAGACCAAATTGCACATGAGTTGGATAATAATGTTCAAAGTATTCTTGGATATGTCGTGAGGTGGGTTGATAGCGGTGTCGGGGGTTCTAAAGTTCCAGATATCGAAAATGTATCTCTAATGGAGGATAGAGCTACCTTGCGTATATCGAGTCAACATATAGCTAACTGGTTGTGCCATGGGATATGTTCCGGCATAGAGGTGGAGTGTGCCCTTCAACGAATGGCCGGGATAGTTGACAAACAGAATGAGGGTGATCCAGCATATCGGCGGATGCTTGAAAATCCATCTGAAAATCTGGCTCTCAAGGCTGCAAGAAAGCTCATAATGGAGGGCGCTGCTCAACCAAATGGTTATACTGAGCCGACATTGCATCACTATCGAAAGCGCTCAAAATCTCTCCAATATGGGCGATTTTAGTAGTGCGATCCACAACAGATTTGTGTGACGAGTATACTTTAGACTTGAGGGTATTAGACACACTATTTTTTAACTTTGGTGGATTCACCAGTTTTTCAGGCCCGCTGGTAACGGTCAAATGCTTTGAGGACAACTCGAAGCTCAAGGATTTAGTTGCCACATCTGGAGACGGTCGGGTTATTGTAGTTGACGGTGGGGCTAGCAACCGATGTGCTTACCTTGGTGATCAAATCGCACTTGAAGCATGCAGAAATGGTTGGCAGGGGTTTGTCGTTAATGGGTATGTAAGGGATGTGGATGAATTATCTAAAATTAACATTGGAATTAAAGCGCTGGGATCTTATCCCAAGAAAACTAATCGACTAGGGGCTGGAGAGGTAAACGTGCTCATTTCATTTGCAGGGGTCTCTTTTCAACCCGGTGATCATCTATATTCAGATAATAATGGTATTGTCGTTTCCTCAAAGTATCTTATTTAGCTTAGCCTCCGTAAAAATTTTCTTCACAAAATGTGTGCTAATAATCAACCTCACGATCTTCAACCATTTCAGCGTTACGGTATGTTCGGGCCTGATATTTAGTGGTTGTATTGTCATTTGCTAACGGAATCTTAATTGTTGCCTTTCTTATTTCATGTGTTAGCTCGATAAGATGAGGATATTTGGGCTGTGTCATATATTGCGCGAACCATTCCGCAAGTAGCGTATCGTCGTTTAAAACTGAAAGCAGCAAGGTTTTTACTTCCGATATATAATTTAATAGAATCTCATCAGAATCTTTGGGGGGCGCGAGAGGCGGATCTCTGAGAAACTTCTGCTCACCCCTTGCGATAATTTCTGTAGCTAAATCATCCAGCATCTCCCCGACAGAGGGTGCCCGACAACCTATCGAAAAGGTGATGCATTCATCTAAAGCAATTCCATTATGCGCCCATCGAGGAGGCAAATATAGCATATCGCCCTCGTTCAATGTCAATTCTTGGTCTGGTTGAAAATCGGCAAGAATTTTGAGATCTTGATGATCTATGAGCGGCGTATTGGGCTCGCATTCTCCAGCGCCTATTTGCCAACGCCTCTGACCTTTTCCTTGCAACAAAAACACATCATAATCGTCATAGTGGGGTCCTACTCCACCTCCTTTGCTTGCATAGCTCACCATTACATCATCGATCCGCCACCTTGGGAGGAAGCAAAACTCGTCAAGCATTGTGTGCACCTCGGGCACCCATAAATTTACGGCTTGTACGAGAAGCGTCCATTGCTTATTAGGAAGGTGATTAAAGCGATCGGCCGAAAATGGTCCGAACTCTACGATATGCTCGGGCCCGATAACTAGACGCGATTCGACCTCATCTTCGAGAGATAAGCCAGCTAGCTCGTCTCCATCGATAGGAGGTTTAAACTTTTTCCATGCCCCACGAACTAGCAGTGGCCTCTTTTGCCAGTAATAAAGAAGAAATTCTTCCGCCGGCATACTGCCAAGAGGATTCATAGCCATAGCCGGTATTTAGCAGCACTAGGCACTATATGCGAGTGTCATTTATTTTGATCTTCTCAATTATTTTGATAGTTTGACTTTTTGCGTTACCTAGATAGTTATCTGGAGCAAGTTGCTTGATAGTATTTTTTACATCCTTGGGAAGACTAAGTTCATCAATAAACTCTCCAACTACAGCTCGGTCAACTTTGCGACCGCGTGTCAGAAGCTTGAGTTTTTCATAAGGTTTCGATATCCCATGGCGACGCATAACCATCTGAATGGGCTCCGCAAGAACCTCCCAATTTGCATCTAAATCTGCTGAAAGCTGAGAGATATTAGTTTCTAATTTACTGAGCCCCCTAATGATTGATTGAAATGCAATGGTGGAGTATCCGAAGCCAACACCAATGTTCCTTAAGACTGTTGAGTCAGAAAGGTCGCGTTGCATTCTAGATATCGGTAATTTTGACGTTAAATGGTTAAAAATTGCGTTAGCAAGCCCCAAATTTCCTTCTGCATTTTCGAAATCAATCGGGTTAACCTTGTGCGGCATTGTAGACGAGCCGACTTCTCCAGACACAATTTTTTGCGTGAAATATCCTAAACTAATATATCCCCAGATATCTTGGCAAAAATCTATTAATATGGTGTTTGCTCGCGCCAAAGAGTCAAATAGTTCTGCCATGTAATCATGTGGTTCGATCTGCGTCGTATGTGGGTTAGAGCTCAAGCCTAATGCGTTAATAAATTTGTCCGTTTCATTTTCCCAATCTACTTCCGGATATGTGGCAATGTGAGCATTGTAGTTGCCCACTGCACCATTCATTTTACCTAGGAGGATAACTGCGTTTATTCGAGACATTTGCACATTTAGCCGATAAGCAGCATTAGCTATCTCTTTCCCAACGGTGGTCGGAGAAGCAGGTTGGCCGTGTGTCCGAGATAGCATCGGCGTAGCCGCATGCTGCTCAGCTAAAGTGATTAAACTATCGGTTATGTCTTGGAGCTCCGGCATTAGTATATTGGTCCTTGCATCTTTTAGAAGGAGGCCATATGAGAGATTGTTGATGTCTTCAGACGTGCAACAAAAGTGGACAAACTCCAGAACATTCCTACGATCAGTAATCGACTCCAAAAACTCTTTTAATAAATACTCCACGGCTTTTACGTCATGGTTAGTAGTGTCCTCAATCTTTTTTATTTTTTCAGCATCTTGTAATGAAAAATTTTTTATTAAACTATTCAACTCATCCTTACACTGTTTTGATAATCCTGCGAGTTCTGTTATTGATTCAATACTTGCAAGGTGTAGGAGCCATCGAATCTCTATCTTAACCCTATAACGTATCAAAGCGAATTCACTAAACACGGCCCGAAGGTGATCTGTTTTATCCGCATAACGACCGTCTAGAGGCGTAACAGCAGACAATGGAGACAATTTTATTTTCATATCGATTCCGCTTGGGTATTGGGAAAGATTTGGATGATGATTAATTAAAAATTATTCTACAAAAACTCCATGTTCGCCGCACACCTATCATGAGTATGCGTTAGACCAATTACTATACTCACTTGACACTTGACCAATAATTCCTCCACCTAGGCAGAGCTCACCTTCATAAAAAACAACTGATTGCCCGGGAGTCAGAGCGCGTTGTGGCTGATCAAAGAAAACATTACAAGATTCGTCATCGACTAGTTCAACGCGACAATTTTGGTCTGCTTGTCGATATCGGCTTTTGGCATTACAACAAAATGAGGATTCAGAGGGCTTATCATTTATCCAGTGGAGGCTGTCAGCTCTCAAATGATCTGAGTATAAACGTGGATGATTAGCACCTTGACCTACGACCAAAGTGTTTGTCTCAACGATTTTTTCTAGCGTATACCAGGCTCCGCAGTCAGCATTCTTAAGCCCCCCGATGCCGAGACCCTGACGTTGTCCCAGCGTGAAATACATTAGACCTTGATGCTCACCAACTTTCTCCCCTTTATCACTGACAATGGGACCTTTCTCACATGTAAAGTAGTTAGATAAAAAATCACGAAATCTTCGTTCACCTATAAAGCAGATGCCAGTGCTATCCTTTTTCTTTGAGTTATCGAAGTTGTTATCCTCCGCAATTTGCCTAACCTCCTTTTTACTGAGTGCTCCAAGAGGGAAAATAGTTTTAGAAAGAGAGGATTCTGGAACAGCATAAAGAAAATAGCTCTGATCTTTGTCCGCATCTACAGCTTTTAACAACATACTTCGTCCATTTTCTAAAGTGCACCTACTATAATGCCCTGTTGCGATGTAGTCAGCTCCAAGGCTTTCAGCATATTCAAGAAATACTTTAAACTTAATCTCCTTATTGCAGAGAATATCAGGATTGGGCGTTCTTCCTAAGGAATATTCCCTCAAGAATGAGGAAAACACAGTGTCCCAGTACTCTACAGCAAAGTTAGCAACGCTGAGATTAATATCAATCCGTTTACAAACTTTCTTGGCGTCATCGAGATCTTGATTAGCAGTGCATAAACCTGTTCCATCATCTTCCTCCCAGTTTTTCATAAAGAGACCCTCTACGTCGAACCCCTGTTTCTTAAGCAACAGAGCCGCAACTGATGAGTCCACTCCACCTGACATACCTACGATGACTTTTTTCATAATCAAGCACTGCTTTAATAGCGTGTAATTGGCTATTACATTATAAAGGGTTCATAAACAGTTCCAAAGGAAAAATCGTTTTTTGCCTGTGACGTTTTATAGCCATTAAAACCATTGGATTGCGTAATCTCGGTTGTAGCGCGTCTATTTCCTCAAAAGATAGCCAACGTACTCGCAAAATATCGCTATCGATTTCGGCTTTCAAATCTTGTCGAATTGGTTCTGCACTAAAATTCGCTCTGTAGTATGTAACTCCAGTTGCTGACACAAAGTGATGCGAAAAACCTAAAAAACCAGTTGGTTTGACGTGCCAGCCAGTCTCTTCATATGTTTCCCTTACTGATGCTTGGCGCATGTCTTCGCCTGTTTCAACGTGCCCCGCTGGCTGATTGATCACGGTATTTCCAGCATCAATTTCTTCAACCATGAGATAAGACTTATTTTTTTCAATCACACTTGCAACCGTCAAGCGTATTTTACTGCTCGTCATATATTTCGCCTCTTCAAATGTTCGAATGCTCAGAAAGTTGGTAAATTTGTATGGATGACCTTAAAACTTCCTGACGGGATACCACATAAGCTCCAAGGACCTACTTGTGTTCGAATGAGCCGAAGGGTTGGAAGTCCAACACTGGCAATCATGCGCCTCACTTGACGGTTCCGACCCTCATCAATTGTAATTTCAATCCATGAAGTTAGAATTGATTTTCTGATTCTTAGAGGAGGTATTCTCGGCCATACATTAGGAGGATCGATTCTTGGGGCTGAGACTACTTTTGCTGGACCGTCTTTTAACTCCATGGTTGCATTTAATCTTAAAATTGTTTCACGAGATAGAGACCCTTCTACCTGAGTAAGATAAGTTTTCTTTAATCCAAATCGAGGTTCGCAGATCCGAGCTTGCATAACGCCGTCCTGTGACCAACACCAATCGCTCGGTATTAAAATCCAGACGACCTGCCGGATATAAGTTTGGCATATGTAGATAATTCGCCAACGTGGTTCGATGTTGGTTATCAGAAAATTGACATAGCACTCCGCTGGGTTTGTTGAAAAGCACCAAGCCGTGTCTTTTCCGCACTCTAGCCATCAGTTTTTGCTCTACTGCTTTGCTCTACTGCCATGCTCTCCCGAGATAAATTATGGTATCATAAGAGCAAGATTTCCAAAACCAATATGTTTAAAAAATAGTAACGAGGAAAAGCATGTCATACAAAAAAATACGCGTTCCAACTTCTGGAGAGAGAATTAGTGTTAACGATGACTTGTCATTGAACGTACCCTCTCAGCCGATTATTCCCTTTATTGAAGGAGACGGAATAGGCATCGATATCACGCCGGTCATGATCAAAGTAATTGATGCGGCGATTCATAAGGCTTACGAGGGCGGTAGATCCATATCATGGATGGAAGTATTTTGTGGTGAAAAAGCTGCAGAAATATATGAAGGCGATTGGTTTCCAAGAGAAACCCTAGAAGCCGTGAAAGAATTTTGTGTCTCAATAAAAGGACCCCTCACAACACCTGTTGGTGGTGGCTTTAGATCGCTAAATGTTGCGCTCCGTCAAGAATTGGATCTTTATGTGTGTCAAAGGCCAGTGCGTTGGTTTTCAGGTGTTCCATCTCCGGTGAAAGAGCCTAACAAAGTTGATATGTGTATTTTTCGAGAAAACTCAGAAGACATTTACGCTGGAGTCGAATGGAGTGCTGGCAGTGATGGCGCCACGAAAATTATACGATTTCTCAAAGATGAGATGAATGTCACTAAAATCCGCTTTGAAGATAATTGCGGAATCGGAATCAAACCAGTGTCAGAAGAGGGGTCCAAGCGGTTAATAAGTAGAGCGATCCAGTATGCAATAGATCAAAACAAGCCTTCCGTAACATTAGTGCACAAGGGTAACATTATGAAGTTCACCGAGGGAGCATTCTGCGATTGGGGTTATGAGTTATCGCGAGATGAGTTCGGTGGTAGCCCATTGGACGGCGGACCCTGGCACTCGATACGGAATCCCAATAGCGGACAAAATATTATCATTAAAGATGTAATAGCGGATGCGATGTTACAGCAGATCATTTTGCGCCCAAGCGAATACAGTGTGATCGCCACAATGAATCTTAATGGAGACTATATCTCCGATGCGTTAGCTGCTCAGGTTGGTGGTATTGGTATTGCCCCCGGAGCAAATTTGTCAGATAAAATTGCAATTTTTGAGGCTACTCATGGCACTGCGCCGAAGTATGCTGGCTTAGATAAAGTAAATCCGGGTTCATTAATACTCTCAGCGGAAATGATGTTAAGGCATCTTGGCTGGTATTCGGCAGCGGACCTTGTTGTAAAAGGCATAGAGGGTGCTATCTCAAGAAAGAAAGTCACCTACGACTTCGAGAGGCTGATGGACAATGCTGAATTATTATCATGTTCGGAATTCGGAGATGCAATTATAGAGCATATGTGATGTTGCGGCTTATCATCCGTCCAATAATAATATTTTAGGGATAATAATTGGCGGGTAAATTCTTACAAGCTTGATTGAGCAGTAGTAAGTGCTGTGTGTAAGACATAAGCTCACTAATAATTAGCTTATCTTTGGTCTATAATCTGTAAATAGTGCGTAACTACAATAGTTCATTTGAAAATATCATTCGGGAGCGGTTATATGGGGGATTCCCCATCAAAACCAAGTTTAGACCAAGATTCGTCTACGCTCGTGGAGGAAGCCCCGCCTGAGTTACGCAAGCCTAAAATGTACCAAGTAGTTATTGTAAATGATGATTATACACCCATGGAATTCGTAGTTGAGTTGATAGAAAAGTTTTTTAACAAAAGCCGTGATGTTGCAACACGCATTATGCTCTTAGTACATACTGAGGGGCGGGGAGTGTGCGGTGTTTATACTCAGGATATTGCCGAAACAAAAGCGGCACTTGTGAGTAAATATGCACGACAATTTGAGCATCCTCTGCTATGTGAGGCGGAGCCCTGTAGTGAGGAATAAAGGTCCTACTTATGCTGAGTAGAGAGTTAGAAGTAACTTTAAATCTTGCATTTAAAACTGCACGTGAGCAGCGTCATGAATTTATGACCGTTGAACATCTGCTACTGGCTCTTTTAGATGATGCATCAGCAACTGACGTCTTGAGGGCATGCGGAGCTGATCTTCCAGTATTGAGGCGAGATCTAGCTGAGTTTATCGATTCGACAATTCCAATAATCCCAGCCAGCGAAAAGGATCACGAGACCCGACCTACGCATGGCTTCCAGAGAGTCCTGCAACGCGCTGTTTTTCAGGTAAACTCCTCTAATGATAAGGAAGTTGTGGGGGCAAATGTGGTCGTCGCAATCTATAGCGAGCAAGAAAGCCAAGCAGTCTACTTTCTTCGGCTACAAAATATCGCTCGGATAGATTTGGTTAATTACATTTCTCATGGGATATCAAAATATGCGGACCACGCTGACACCTCAAAGAGGGAAACCTCTCATGAAGAGGAGGTGCAAAAGGGTAGCGATCATGACAATGATTCTAGTTTACTGTCTCAGTTCGCCACTAACCTCAATGATCATGCTCAACAGGGTTTGATAGATCCACTGATAGGCCGCACAAAAGAGGTTGAGCGAGTAAGTCAAATTCTAATTCGGAGGCGGAAGAACAACCCGTTGCTCGTAGGAGATGCTGGTGTTGGCAAGACTGCGATCGCGGAGGGACTAGCGCAGCTTATTGAGGACGGCGGGGTGGCCGAGCCAATAATGGGAAGTACCGTTTTCTCACTAGATATGGGATCTCTTTTGGCCGGAACAAAATATCGAGGCGATTTTGAAAAGCGTTTGAAGGGTATTATCATTGAGTTAAAAGCAATCGATAAGTGCATATTATTTATTGATGAAATTCACACAATAATAGGTGCTGGAGCAGCATCTGGCGGAGTTATGGACGCTTCAAATCTTCTAAAGCCGCTTTTGTCCTCTGGTCAGCTTCGTTGTATTGGGTCAACTACTTACGAGGAATATCGTGGTGTATTTGAAAAAGATCATGCGCTTTCTAGAAGATTTCAAAAAATTGACGTGTCAGAACCTAGTGTTGATGACACATATAAAATACTCAAGGGGCTTAAATCGCGCTTTGAGCAGCACCACAGGCTCAAATTTACCGACTCGGCACTGCAGTCAGCAGCGTCTTTGGCTGACAAGCACATAAATGATCGTTTTCTGCCTGATAAAGCGATTGACGTCATTGATGAGGCCGGGGCTTTTCAACGACTACAGGTCCCTAGTAAAAGGAAAAAGACCGTGTCTGTCAGTGACATTGAATTAGTAGTGTCTAAGATTGCTAGAATCCCTGCCAAGAGCGTATCTAATTCTGATAAAGAACAGTTAAAGAGTCTCGCTGAGAAGCTTAAGATGGTTGTATTTGGCCAAGATCCTGCAATTGACGTCCTGGCAACAGCAATTAAACTTTCAAGGGCAGGGCTTCGTGAGAGCAGTAAACCTATTGGAAGTTTTTTATTTACTGGACCAACTGGCGTCGGAAAAACCGAGGTTTGTAAACAACTTGCAAAAGTCCTTGGAGTAGAGCTAATTCGGTTTGATATGTCGGAGTATATGGAACGACACACAGTATCGCGCTTGATAGGAGCGCCGCCCGGTTATGTAGGCTTTGATCAGGGAGGACTACTTACTGAAGCTGTCAACAAACACCCCCATAGTGTTGTTCTTCTTGACGAAGTCGAAAAAGCCCATCCAGACGTTTTTAATATACTTCTTCAGGTGATGGATCATGGTGCGCTTACCGATAACAATGGAAGGAAAGCCGATTTCAGGAATGTTGTCTTAATAATGACCTCAAATGCTGGCGCGGAGCAAATGAGTCGCGCTTCCATCGGTTTTACCGAACAGGATCATCAAAGTGACGGTTTAGAAATAATAAAAAAGTCATTTTCTCCAGAGTTTCGGAATAGGCTTGATCACATAGTGCAGTTTGGTCCTCTGGCGATGAATGTGATTCTGACAGTGGTCGACAAGTTTCTCATCCAGGTGCAAACGAAACTAGACGAGAAAAAGGTTTTCCTTTCTGTAGATCAACCGGCTCGGGAATGGCTCGCTAGTCGCGGCTACGACAAAAAAATGGGAGCTAGGCCGATGGAGAGACTAATACAAGAGAAGATAAAAAAACCTCTCGCCGAAGAGCTTCTGTTTGGAGTGTTGAGTAGTGGTGGCGGCACGGTGACAGTCACTATCGACAATAATGAACTTAGCGTCTCTTGCATCGAGCAAAAACGGGCGTAGGAGCTCTGCTGAATGCACCACATTAACTCATGGATTTAAAAAACTTTGGAAAGCGTGCTTGCTATATGGAATGGTCTGCTTACGTAAGCCGTCGGCATAAGTCGCCTACCGTTCCCTAAAAGTGATGCGACCCTTCGTGAGATCATATGGTGTCATCTCCACCTTCACTTTGTCACCCGTAAGAATCCGAATGTAGTGTTTCCTCATTTTGCCTGATATATGCGCGATGATAGTATGCCCATTTTCAAGTTTTACCTTGAAGGTGGTATTGGGAAGGGTGTCAACAACCTCACCATCGAACTCAATATTCTCTTCTTTCGCCATAACGCTGTTAGTCTTCCTTTATTAAAAATCGAGCGCAGTGTGCCTTAAAATTACCATTTAAGCAAAAAGCAATTAGATTAATTTTTCAGGACTATGACTCAGTACTAATTAGTGGCGGCAAAAAGGTACGTTTTAGGGATAAAACACTCATTGGGAGCTGTGAATAATAAATTCCTTTTCCTTCATAAGCAGCTTCTACTAATGTCAGAACAATTTTGCCAAGGCGTGTCCCATTTAAGACAAATATCTTCGCGCGAGCCTAAAATTTTCAAAAACGTATCTCGTGAGATCACCTCAGCCCCTAATCGTAACAGATGGTCAGTTGGCATTTGGCAATCGATTACCGTAAAATTTGCGAGCCTCAATTGGTGGCACAATGCATACAACGCCAATTTTGATGCATTAGCTGTTTTGCTAAACATTGACTCTCCACTGAATACTCTATTGACTGCTACTCCGTATAATCCTCCAACTAAAAACCCATTACTCCAAACTTCTAATGAATGTGCGAAACCTAATGTATGCAGTTTGCTATAAGCTTCATACATATCATTCGTTATCCAAGTTCCGCCTGCTTGATTGTCTCGAGGCGCAGAACAGCCTCGCAAAACTTCCTTGAAAGCTCTATTAAAAGTAATACTGTGAATATTTTTTCGAATGAGTCTCCGGAGGCTTTTTGAGACATGAAATTTATCTAATCGTAAGATACACCGTGCTGAGGGAGACCACCACATAATCGGATCACCATCTTGATACCAGGGAAAAATTCCTTTTCTGTAGGCGTCCAAAAGTGTCTCGGGAGCGAGATTTCCGCCAAACGCAAGTAATCCATCAGGATCGTCGATCGCATCGCAAGAATCTGGAAAGATTGGATTATGTTCATCAAGGTAGACGAGTGTCATCAAAGGCTATTTATCAAGAAATCTCTCTGCATCGAGTGCAGCCATGCAACCACTGCCTGCGGACGTAATTGCCTGCCTATAAACATAATCTGCCACGTCGCCGGCAGCGAATACACCCTCAACCGTGGTTTCCGTGGCATTACCATTTGCACCCCCAACTAACTGGATATATCCATTATTCATTTTAAGCTGACCTTTAAATATCTCAGTATTTGGTTTATGTCCCACAGCTATGAATACTCCTGCTAGGTCTATTTCTTTTTTTACCTGACTATGTGAATCTAGTATCGAGATACCAACCACGCCATTCTCATCTCCCAAGACCTCTTCCAACGTGTGACTCCAATATATCTTTACATTTCCCTCCCTTACTTTTTGAAAAAGCTTGTCTTGTAGCATTTTTTCTGCACGAAGCTTATTTCGACGATGAATCAATAATACCTCAGAGCAAATATTAGACAAATATAAAGATTCTTCAACGGCGGTGTTACCTCCTCCTATAACTGCCACTTTTTTGTTTCTATAAAAAAACCCATCGCATGTGGCACATGCCGAAACTCCCTTGCCCATGAATGCCTCTTCCGATGGTAGTCCTAGATATTGCGCCGATGCGCCCGTTGCTATTATTAAAGCATCGCAAGTATAAATATCTCCACCATTTAAAGTGAAAGGCCTTTGTGACAAGTCGACCGACTCAATATGGTCATAAACAACCTTCGTGTCAAAACGCTCGGCATGTTCTTGCATACGTTGCATCAGCTCTGGACCTTGAAGATCTGAAACATCACCGGGCCAGTTATCAACATCGGTGGTAGTTGTAAGTTGGCCTCCTAATTGAATACCTGTGATAAGAACTGGTCTAAGATTAGCTCTCGCAGCATAAACAGCTGCTGTCCAACCGGCTGGTCCTGAACCTAAAATGATGAGGGGATAATGATTTTTCATGTAAATTCCAAGGGTATGTTAAAAGATAAATTGAATCGATCTTCAATTACCCAATGCATTAAGGAGTGCTATTATTAGGATAATGAATTGTTTAACAGGCCTATTATACTAACAAGAGGCATGAAATGTGGGCGGATTATCACTGTTCCGCACTTTTTTGCATACTATGTGAAATAATACAACATTTATATGTCTACTAGGGGTATTCCTTTGCTAGGTAAGCATGAATCCAAGTCAGAAAATAACACAGAAACTTCGTTCCATGATTCTCGGATACGACGGATATTTTCTGAGGGTGGACTTATTGGTTTAATTTTATTGTGCGCCGTTATTTTTGTTTCTTTAATCACTTACTCGCCAGACGATCCAAGTTGGACTACCACAGGTACGACAGAAAATGCAATGAATGCTATTGGACCAGTGGGGGCACACATAGCAGACGGGTTCTACAACCTGTTCGGGATAATAGCATTTCTATTTCCAGCAGCTCTCGCATTGAGGGCAGCAGAAAAATTGAGACAATACTTTAAGCGGAAACATGATTCATTCGGCTTTGAGTCCCTTTTCCTGATGCTGCTCGGTTTTATTCTTATAATGCTCAGTGCGACAGCTTTAGCTCATTTATTGCTCTCTGATATTGAAGTTGAGTTCGATCGAGTTGGCGGGATTACTGGCGAAATTCTTGGTAATGCTTTGACGGAAGCTTTTAATAAGACTGGAAGCATTCTCATTTTAATTGCCTTATTTCTTTTTGGCATCAGCGTTTTTAGCGATATTTCTTGGTTTTCTATTTTTTCTAAATTTTATTTAAAAATTTTTCAAAATATTAAAGGTGCCATAATCTATTTGAATGAGCAAAGAATACAAAGAGAGGAATTAAGACAAACAAAAGATAATCTAGAGGCCAGAAGAACCAGAGTAGTTGAAAAAACGATTAAAAAAGTGGGAAGGATACCCCCCGTAATAAAGCCTCCTGCAACTCAGATAAAGCAAAGTAATCGTTCAGAACGCGAAAAACAAGGGATACTATTTCAGCATGACGAAGAAATCGCACTAATCCCAGCACTAAGCCTACTCGATCCAGCGGAAGCAATTGGGAATAGGGGCTATTCTGAGGACTCCCTTGATCACTATTCGAGACTCCTTGAGAATAAACTCCTTGATTTTGGAATTAGTGTTGATGTTGTTTCAGTGCTCCCAGGCCCTGTTATAACGCGTTTTGAAATCCAGCCTGCGGCTGGTGTTAAGGTGAGTAGAATAACTACGCTGGCTAAAGATCTAGCGCGATCGATGGCAGTTCCTAGCGTCCGAGTGGTAGAAGTCATTTCAGGAAAATCAGTCGTAGGCATCGAAATCCCTAACGATACCAGATTGATGGTTCGGTTGAGTGAAGTCTTATTAAGTGAAGTTTATGAAGCTGCCACCTCACCATTAACACTTGCTTTGGGCCATAACATTTCCGGATCCCCCGTTGTGGCAGACCTAGCTAAAATGCCACATTTATTAGTTGCCGGCACTACCGGATCTGGAAAGTCTGTTGGAATCAATGCAATGCTTTTAAGTCTGTTATTTAAGTCATCAGCAGAAGAGGTAAAACTCATATTAGTAGACCCTAAAATGTTAGAACTGTCAGTTTATGATGGTATTCCGCATCTTCTGACGCCTGTTATCACAGATATGAAAGATGCGTCAGTTGGTTTGAGATGGTGTGTCGGTGAAATGGAACGTCGTTATCAAGTAATGTCCTCTCTGGGTGTCAGAAATATTGCCGGTTTTAATAGAAAAATAGAGGAGGCCAAAAAGAGTAACCTCACTATTCCGGATCCCCTTTGGATCCCAGATCAAGAGCGAGAGATCGGACATGATAATTATGATTCATATGAGGCACCCACATTAGATCGGCTCCCATATATTGTTGTTGTTATAGATGAATTCGCTGACATGATGATGATTGTCGGGAAAAAAGTCGAGCAACTGATAGCTCGGATATCGCAAAAAGCAAGGGCGGCGGGTATTCATCTTATCCTCGCAACTCAGCGGCCGTCTGTTGATGTTATTACTGGTCTAATCAAGGCTAATGTTCCATCAAGAATCGCCTTTCAAGTCTCTTCAAAGATAGATTCACGTACCATCCTTGATCAGTCTGGTGCAGAACAACTCCTCGGCCATGGAGATATGTTATATCTGGCTCCCGGAAAAAGTCTTCCCGAACGAGTGCATGGTGCTTTTGTTGATGACACTGAGGTCCATAGAGTTGTTGGTGAGCTAAAACGGAGGGGTAGGCCGATGTATATATCAGAGATTACTGACGAGACAGAGGTGATCGATATCACTGTCCCTGGTTTTGCAAGTGAAAAAGACGCTGATCAAGAGGAAAAAGTTGATTCTTTATACGAGGACGCAGTTTCATTTGTCATCGATTCACAAAAGGCCTCAATCTCTTCGGTTCAGCGAAAGCTGCGTATCGGCTACAATCGAGCAGCACGATTGGTAGAAAGAATGGAAGAATGTGGGATTATTAGCCCCATGAACACTAATGGCACGCGTGAAGTTCTCACCTCTAAAAATGATCTGAGCACATGATTAATGTAGTTAAAAAAATTATTTACATTTTCGTAGTTTTGAGTCCATCTTTAACTTTATCGGCACAGAAAAGTGCCGAAGAAGAGCTGGATGGTAGGCTGGGACACATTCGAAATTTTGAAGCCAAATTTTCTCAGCGTACCTCTGATCAACATCAACGTTTAATTAGCGAGGGTTCAGGCAGCTTTAAATATAAAAAACCGGACTCAGTGCGTTGGGAAATACATACACCCATCGAACAGCAAATCATAATTAATAGGGGAAAAATCTGGGTGTACGACCCAGACCTTGAGCAAGTTTTTACTGACAACTATATTGCAGGAATATCTACGTCACCACTTTTTACTATCCTAGGGACGGAAGGTAAACTGAGTTCTGCGTACTCAATTCATCGGTCTCTAGATGAGAATAATAACTCCACTTTCAAATTAACTGCAAAAAAACCAAATGAGCCGATTAGAGATATCGAAATAAGTTTTATGAAGGAAACTTTAACATCGCTTTCCATACGCACTCATGATCAGGATAGTGAGTTTTTCTTCTCGAACCAGCGAGTAAATTCAAAAATGAGCAACTCTAATTTTTTGTTCAAAATTCCACCTAATGTTGACATTATTGATCGATCTATTTTATCAGAGTAAGAAGAGGCGGGGTGGTAACCTTTAGATTATAATAATGAAATGATAATTGGGAATTAAAATGATTGACATTAAACTGTTGCGCACAGATCTCCAGAGAGTAGCTGCTGAATTGAAAAGGAAAAACTTTAACTTAGATTCTGCACTTTTCTTAGCATTAGATCAGCAACGAAAAGATAGGCAAATATTAACCGAGTTACTACAGGCTCAGAAAAATAAATATGCAAAGGAGATTGGAAAATTAATCCAGACCGCCAGAGCCGAAGGAACGAATATTGAAGAACACACCGCTAAGGGAGAGGTGCTAAAAAAGAAACTGACTGCATCTGAAAACTCAATGGTACAAATTCAAAATGAGATGCAAGAGATGCTTGAAGATATACCAAACATCCCTCATCAAACGGTTCCGGTAGGGAGTAATGAAGCAGATAATCTCGAGATAAGTCGTTATGGTGAAATACCAAAGCTTTCATTTGATCCAGCAGACCATAGCGATTTAGGCGTCAAATTATCGGGTATAGATTTTGAAAGAGCAGCAAAAATTACTGGTGCTCGATTTACGTATCTCAGCGGGACAATCGCCAAACTCCACCGCGCATTAAGCAACTTTATGCTGGATGTACACACCAGTGAGCACAACTACAAAGAGGTATATGTGCCATTCATTGTAAACCGCGAATCATTATTTGGAACTGGTCAATTACCCAAGTTTGAAGAAGATCTATTTAAGTTAGAGGATTCTCGAGAATTTTACCTAATACCAACTGCTGAGGTTCCAGTTACCAATATTTTTCGTGGGGAAATTATTCAGGAATTACCAATCAAATTAGTTTCTCATACACCATGCTTTAGGAGCGAAGCTGGGAGCCATGGTAAAGACACAAAAGGTATGATTAGACAGCATCAGTTTGATAAAGTTGAACTGGTCCAATTCGTCGAACCACAGCACTCATGGTCTGCTCTTGAGGAGTTAACGCATCACGCTCGATCAATTTTGCAACGATTAGAATTACCGCACAGATGTATCGCTCTTTGCGGTGGTGACCTTGGTTTTGCGTCCGCCAAAACATATGATCTCGAGGTTTGGATACCATCACAGAGCAAATACCGCGAAATCTCCTCATGTAGTAATTTTACCGATTTCCAAGCGCGTAGAATGAAGACCAGATACCGTAATCTTCGCACCGGAAACCTTGATTTAGTGCATACAGTAAATGGTTCCGGTCTAGCTGTTGGCAGGACTCTAGTGGCCATCCTTGAAAATTATCAGTCGAAGGACGGCTCTATAACTATTCCCGAGGTGCTGCGACCCCTTATGAATGGTCTTGAAAAGATAAAATAAAAAAGCATTTTTAATAAGTATTTTGTTGGAATTCGTTGTTATGCTCCGACGACAGCTAGACTCTGCGTTTCTTTCCACTAGAGGCGCGCTCCGTCATATCGGACTGAATGTACACTTGATCGGTTGTACCCATGCTAGCATGGCCGAGGTCATCAGCCATGTGTTTAAGAGGGCGCGTAGCAATGTCGATAGATGCTCCAGTATGACGTAGCCAGTGAGTGGTAGCCTCTCTAAGAGCAAGAGCCTCATCAATAAATCCCTCAGAACGCATCTTGTCATACGCTAAATCAAAAGTATGCTGAACTATACGACGTAATTGCCTAGATGTCATACCTCCAACACCTCTGTTTTTAGCGACAAGCGTCGAATTTATACCAAAATTAGGGCTGAGAGACTGCCGATAACTTTTATAGCGCCTAATATAAGATCCAAGGGAGTCAGGCACTGATACATCACGTATTTTATTACCTTTACCTAGGACCTTTAGCCAATTATTGTCGTTGCTGTCTTGCCAAAAATGCTTCCAAACTGGTTGCCAGTTTGAACGAACCGATAGCTCAGATACCCTTAAATATAGAGTTTTTAGCATAGCTATGATAAATAGCGTGCGTTCATGGTCAGAGTCGTTGTCCGCGGCTAAGTTAGCGCAATCCAATACATAATCCCACTGAAGGTCTGAGAGCCGCTTAATACTTTTACATTTGGCTCCCTTTATTAAAAAAGACGATTGTTTACGAATTGCTGGGATTGGGTTACCAAATGCGTAGCCTTCATCAGTTAAATAGTCGTAGAAGCTCGACAAGGCGGAGTAACAGATCTTCATAGCTTCATGAGATAGACAATGTCCTTGTGTGCTATTTAGGATAGCGATCCCTCTGTCTAAGGCGTTTTTACGGTCAAATTTGGCAATTTTCACCACGAATGGGCGCCAGTTTTTATTTTGACGAGCCTCTCCGTCAATCATCTTAAATCGATCAACTACTGCCGTAGCAACCCAGTGTGATGGCGGACTGTGTACGAAGTCGAAATATAGCTCTAAATCAGGTCGTTTGAGTGTAATCACACTTTTCTGACAAACAGTCCATGACCAAAGTAATAAGCGCTCAACCTCATTGCGATAACCACGATAAGTAGCTTCGCTTTTACGACTGTAGCTCTTCAAGAAAGACTGGGTGAAAATGAAATCTTGAGTAGAGTTTGGAATTTTTAACGCAATATAATCTATAAACTTCTTGGAGTCTGGATAATTGTCTAACATGGCCGGTCCCATTGGTAAACGCACAAAGCTGTTGTGTGCATCGAATAAAGGGGTGGCTGTAAATACTTTAGACACAGGATCCTATACTTATATTCAATAGTAGCTAAAACATCACCGTATCAGCTAGAGAAAGAATTGTCTACTAATTAAGATTAGCGGACATTGCAATAGCTGCACCTCGTCTTGCACATTATCAGAAACACATCCGGCTGACGGAACCCCTCCCCCCGCTAAAAGCTTTTCAAGGAGTGTTTAGCGCTCTAGAGTTTCAAAATTTCTCAAATAAATAAATTCATTACACTATAACAACGTCGCAGGCTTCTGATAAAATCTAACCCCAACAAGTGGGAAAGCGCATGAAAAAAATCCTTTGTACTATCTTAATTACAATAAATGCTGCATATGCCTTCAGCTCTGTTATTCCCAAAATTTCGTTCGATAATGAATATAAAGATTTGTATGTTGAGATTGTGGGAAAATTGCAGGACCGGCATTACAAAAGTACTGCTATAGATGATATTTTTTCCAAAAAATATCTAAAAAAATATCTGCAAAATATCGATCCCAATAAAATTTTCTTTTTAAAAAAAGATATCGATGAATTTTTAAAATGGCAATTCTTATTGGATGATCTCATGGCATCAGGAGATATTACTCCAGGTTACGAGATATATAATCGCTTTTTGAAGAGAGTGATCAACCAGTTGAACTATAATGTAGAGCTTTTAGAAAGCGATTTTCTATTCGATCTCGAGGGACAATCATTTTTTATTATCGACGCCGACAAGAGGGATTGGCCCGAAAATTCGAATGCGGCGAGGCGATATTGGAGGGACGTAATAACTGACGAATTGATTCGCTTATTGCTTAACGACAAAGATCCAGATGAAGCAAGAGAACTATTAGTAAAGCGTTATAAAAACCAGATAAAACAGTATTTGCAAACAAACAGTCAAGACGTATTTCAGCGATATGTCAATTCCTTTGCTGAGCTTTATGATCCCCATACAGTTTATTATTCGCCGAGGAATAGTGAGAATTTTCAGATAAATATGTCACTTTCTCTCGAGGGTATTGGTGCGGAATTAAGAACGGAAGATGACTACACGAAAGTCATTAGAGTAATTCCCGGGGGACCTGCAGATTTGCAAGGTATTCTTAAACCTGAGGACCGAATAATTGGTGTCGGACAGCAAATGGATCCCATTGTTGATGTAATAGGATGGAGGATTGATAATGTCGTGAGTCTGATCAGAGGTCCCAAAGACTCACTAGTGCGCTTGCAGGTAATACCTGCGCGTACCGATCGCGCAGGAGCTTCTAAAATCATCGAGATAATACGCGACAAAGTAAAGCTAGAGGAAAAATCGGCGCAGAAGCAAATCATTGACTTAGATCGAAATGGAAATATTTTTCGTTTGGGAGTGATCGAGATACCCACTTTTTACATGGATTTCGAGGCATTTAAAAATAGAGAACCAAATTATAAAAGCACAACAAGGGACGTAAGAAATCTGCTCAAAGAGCTCAACAAAGAGAATGTTGATGGAATTGTACTCGATTTGAGAAATAACGGAGGCGGATCGCTAAAGGAAGCGATTAATCTGACTGACCTCTTCATTGATCCGGGCCCAATCGTCCAAATTAGAAATGCAAAACGAATGACTTTTCAACCAGATAGAGCCATTCGACGAAGTGAATACTCTGGTCCACTCATTGTAATAACCAACAGGTTAAGTGCGTCAGCCTCTGAAATAACAGCAGGAGCATTACAAGATTATGGGAGGGCATTAATCGTCGGTAGTCAAACTTTCGGTAAGGGCACTGTCCAAGAATTTATTCCTCTTACGACTGGGCAATTGAAATTTACTAATGCTAAATTTTATCGTATTTCTGGAGATAGCACGCAGCATCGCGGGGTTTTGCCTGACATCGAATTTCCGTCTTCACTCGACCCGGAGCAGGTCGGAGAATCGCATAGGGAGACGGCTCTCCCATGGGATAGAGTTTCGCCGGTGCGGCACAGGATTTTAGGTGATTTAAGGCAGTATGTTATACAACTCAAAATGTGGCATGATCATCGTGTCTCTTCGGAACCAGATTTTAGCTACCTAAAAAACCAACTCTCCTTGAGCAGAGAGTGGAGAAATCAAGACGAAGATATGCTGTCCCTCAGTTTAAGTGCTAGACGTGAGCGCATTAACAGATTAGAGAACGCACAGCTACTCCTCGAGAATAATCGAAGAAGTAAACTTGAACTTCTGCCCTACGCGACAATTGATGCTTGGAGTGAGGCCGAAAACACGAAAAATGCTGAAACTCACCTTGTCGAAAAAGGCGATAATTTGTCTATAATAGCTACAAAATATAATGTCTCTATTAAACAAATAATAGTCGCCAATTCAATGAAAGCCGATGATAAGCTGTCAATTGGAGATACTCTAAAGTTAGGGAAACAAAAAGGTAAATTTGAGCCAGATCCAATTTTGAAGGAGGCAGGGCAAATACTAATTGATCAAATACGTTTACAGTCAGCAAGGAAAAAATCGCATAAATTATCTTCTACTTTTACGAGGTAAATAATGTCTACAAGATTAGTTTGTTTCAATGTAAATGGTATTCGAGCGCGATCAGCACAGCTTAAGCATGTGTTAGAAAAACATAAGCCAGATATCGTAGGTTTACAAGAGACAAAGGTTGATGACGAGGCATTTCCGATCGATGAGATCAGTGATCTAGGATACTACTCAAGTTTTTTCGGCCAAAAGGGCCACTATGGGGTCGCTCTCCTGAGTAAAGAAAAGCCCCTCGAGGTTAAGAAAGGATTTCCTAACGATCTTAAAGGGGCACAGCGTAGGTTCATTCACGGAAAATATGCTTACAAAGAAGGTGATCTACATATCTTAAATGGATATTTTCCACAGGGCGAAAGCCGAAGTCACCCTGAAAAATTCCCGGCAAAGCGACGTTTCTATGAGGATTTAAACTCTTATCTAAACACCAGCTTTTTGTCCAGTGATGCTCTCATATTGATGGGTGACATGAATGTAGCTTTGTCAGATGAAGATGTCGGATTAACGGAGGAGAATGTAAAAAGATGGTTACGATCGGGAAAAACTAGCTTCCTCCCAGAGGAGCGTGGTTGGCTTAAAAATCTATTAGATTTTGGACTGACAGACACCTTCAGAGAACAATGGGGTGCGAGTAAACGCTTGTATAGCTGGTATGATTATCGAAGTAAAGGCTTTGAACAAGATCCAAAACGAGGTTTGCGCATTGATCTTATATTAGCATCGAATTCCGCTAAATCGTTTGTCAAAAACAGTGGCATCGATGTGGATTCTCGGGCACACGAAAAACCATCTGACCACTGCCCTATTTGGATTGATATGACCTAGTGCCATAACACTCAATTTGCATTGAACAACAAATACCTGACATATACGCAAACATGTCTTGATGTAACGCTTGCCATTTACACACTTAACTTGTTTATATCACTACCAGAAAACTGTGACTAATATCGAGGATAGTGCCGTGTGGTGACCGAAATCTGTAATTTTATTTTCATTTTTATAAACATTTTTTTTATTTAAGCTCATCGACGTGTTTACAATTCAGCAAGAGCCTGCCTGACAATGTGCGTTCCAAGGTCGGCTTAGACAAGACTCATTAAATCTTAGTCGATCTGATGTCTTAAATGTGGCTTATAATATTCAGAAGCTTTCACAGACCATTAAGCGGTCATCTTTCGTGTTGAATGGCTGCAACCGTTGATATTTAAAGCTTTTGACTAATGCCGCAGGAACCGCTTCATGTCATCTTCTTCCTTATCAATTAGATTCACGGCGATTTACAAAGATCAAAATGTACTCAGTTTGCAAAAAATTAAACAACGTTAACACATTAATATTACGACTAATTATTCATAAAGTGTTCAGCATGCGGATTTATGGGCCACGCGGGTTCATTTTTTCTTTGTTTGATATCCATAGAAAAATGGTATTGTGCCCCATTCGAAAATGTCAGCGTGACGATAAAGCCGCTTAAATTGTTGTCCTCAAATTGTGGGTCACTGAACATTAAATGTTTTCCACCGGGAGCAAAAAGAATTTTCTCCTTCGAATTGATGTCTATCTCTGGCAATCTAGACATTCGTGTAATCTCCTGATCCACTATTGTCTCATGGATCTCAACATCACTATAGGCTGGGCTGGTCACATTCACTATTGTCAATTTCTCAGTTCCATTGTTTGTTATTGAGAAGTAACCCGCACTTACTTTTGCGGTCGGTGGTAAGGCCGGTGTCCATGCATTAGTTACTTTGATCTCAGCTATTTTAGAACCGTATTCATCTTCATTATACGCTCCAAACGACCATCCGCTGAATACTTGAAAGCAAGAGAGAAGAAGTCCCAAAACGATTTCTCTATTCATTTAGTCAAAACCCTCCAACAAACATTATTTGATAAGACTCCAGTTTTGTGGACTTACAAAATAAGCTTTTTTAAAGCCACTCTTGAGGTATCTGGCACACAATCACTTGTATCCGATTGCCCTGCTCCTCTGGCAACACAATATATCAATATTGTCGATTAATTTAACAGCTTGAATCTATGAGGTGCCACTACAATGAATTGAGAGGGCTAAGTCCTAATACTGTCTATTTTATGTTAGGCCAAATGCTAGCAACACCATTTTTGGGAGTCTTTTCTTGAGGTATCTGCTAACCCAGACAACATCGTGAAACCCCGCAATTAATATAGCACGCAACGACGGGAGTGTACCTCATGATCAATACCGAACCAACTCACGAAGGCCGGTCAGTTAACGTGAAATCAAACTGATGCTATCAAATAAATGTGAGGTCTGCTGAGAGTATATGATATTTTTCTACACCTGAATTGTAGTAAGGCGGTCCAAATATTTGGATTAAAATACCTGCTTTTCTCTCAGCGCTATAGAGCGGCCTCAAACTCTGGCAACGCGGTAAACAGATCACCCACTAGACCATAGTCAGCCACCGAAAATATAGGCGCTTCTTGGTCTTTATTGATCGCAACAATCACCTTACTATCCTTCATCCCTGCGAGGTGCTGAATAGCTCCAGAAATGCCAATTGCGATATATAAATCAGGCGCAACAATTTTTCCTGTCTGTCCCACTTGCATGTCATTTGGCGCATACCCTGCGTCAACTGCTGCTCGTGAAGCTCCAACTGCCGCCCCCAACTGATCTGCAAAATCATAAATTAGCGAAAATTGTTCCGCACTACCGAGTGCGCGTCCGCCCGATACTACGACCTTTGCTCCGGCAAGCTCGGGACGATCGAATTTAACTACTTGTTCTGCAATAAACTTTGAGGAGGCTTCATCAAACGATGAGGAAATTTGCGTTATTGTCCCTCTACCGCCCTCCCCTGACGCAGCGTCAAATGCCGTTCCACGCACAGTCACAACTTTGATGGCGTCATTACTTGTCACGGTAGCAATCATGCTTCCTGCGTATATCGGGCGCTCGAAGGTATCTTTGTCTACGATTCCACTAATATCCGATACGGCTTGCACATCCATTAGAGCAGCGGCTCGGGGTATTATATTTTTAGCACTTGCGGTTGCTGTCGCAAATACATGCGAGTAACCACTGCCAACCTCTGCAATCAAAGGAGCAAGATTTTCTGCAAGAAAATCTTTATATACAGGATAATCTGCAACAATAATCTTCGAAACATCTGCCACAGATGCGGCTTGGTCAGCAACTGACTTACATTCACTCCCTGCTACTAAGATATGTATCTCATCATCAACCAGTTTAGCAGCGGTCACAGAATTTAACGTGACAGGTTTGAGAGACAGATTATCGTGTTCCGCCAAAATTAATACCGCCATTAAATCACCTTCGCTTCATTTTTAAGTTTGTGAACAAGGTCTTTTACATCATTAACCACTATACCGGCCTTTCTTTGAGGTGGCAGTTTTACATTAAGTAATTGTGTTCTAAGTGACACATCAACCCCAAGTTCCTCCGGCGTTACGGTAGTAAGTGGTTTACGTTTCGCCTTCATAATGTTTGGTAATGAAGCATACCGAGGTTCATTTAGACGTAAATCACTTGTTACGATCGCTGGGAGCCTTAAAGATACAGTCTGAAGTCCACCGTCTATTTCTCTTTTCACTATTGCACGATTTCCCTCGATCATTAACTCAGAGGCAAAAGTACCTTGTGGGTAGCGCATTAGAGCCCCTAACATTTGCCCCGTTTGGTTATTATCGCCATCAATTGCCTGCTTCCCTAAAATAATAAGATCTGGTGTCTCTCTGTGGCATAGCTCCTTTAAGCACTTAGCCACTGCCAACGGCTCAACCAAAATATCAGTGAGCACTAAAATTGCCCGATCTACCCCCAAAGCAAGTGCTGTTCTGAGCTGCTCTTGGGCTTGCTGTGGACCGATCGTAACCGCGATAATCTCCTCCACAAGGCCCTTTTCTTTGAGTCGAATTGCTTCTTCCACTGCGATTTCACAAAATGGGTTTATCGACATTTTAAGGTTATTTACCTCAGGGCCACTGCCATCAACCTTCGGCCTAACTTTGACGTTGTAGTCCACTACCCGCTTGACTGGAACTAACACCTTCATATAAAACCTCGTGGGTTTGATGTGATTAAAAACATGTTCAACAACACAATAGTACGATAGAGTGTCAAAAGCCGACCAAATCGATGAGCATTATTCCAATGTATTGCAATAAAATCAATCAGATAAAATAAACAAATATTTGTCGAATTCAACCGAACTGACCAACGCACCGTAAAGATTCAAAGACTATTAATAAAAAAGTTGCATCATGCTGGATTAAGTAGCGTAAGCTTGGTAGGCAAAAAAATTGTATAGACTAGCTAGTATGTTTAAAGAACCTTGGCAACCCAGTAGATAACAGAGCGAGATACAGTTTGGATAGAGAATCTATGGAATACGACGTAGTCGTTGTCGGAGCCGGACCGGCGGGGTTGTCTGCGGCAATACGGTTGAAGCAGCTAGACCCATCACTAATGGTGTGTGTGATCGAAAAAGGTAGTGAAGTGGGCGCTCATATTTTATCCGGAGCAGTTTTTGACACAAAGGCATTAGACGAGCTAATACCTAATTGGAAGGAACTTGGAGCACCAATTAATAATACGGTAGTAAAAGATAAATTCGTATTTTTTCTTTCAAGAGCATTGTCTTTTATATTACCGAATTTCATGATTCCTAGGCCCATGCACAATAAGGATAACTTCATTGTCTCGATGGGCAATGTATGTAGATGGCTCGCAGATCAAGCTGAACAATTAGAAATAGACATCTTCCCGGGGGTAGCGGCATCGGAGATAGCATTCAAAGAAGATGGCTCTGTCAAGGGAATTGTGACTGGAGACATGGGAGTCGACGCAGATGGAATCCCAAAAAAGAGTTATACGCAAGGAATAGAGCTTTGCGGGAGGTATACTCTCCTCGCTGAAGGATGTCGTGGTCATCTCGGAAAACAGTTAATTGAAAAATTTTGCTTGGATGAAAATTCTGACCCTCAACATTATGGAATTGGCATCAAGGAAGTTTGGAAAGTCTTACCAGAACAGCATCAGCCTGGGCTAGTTGTCCACGGTTTAGGATGGCCCCTAATGGAAAGTGGCACTGGCGGTGGAACTTTTCTCTATCACGCAGATAACCTCGAGGTATACCTTGGGATCATTGTCGATCTCAACTATTCCAATCCTCATGTTAGTCCATTTGATGAGCTTCAACGCTGGAAGCATCATCCCGAAGCTAAAAAGCATATACAGGGCGGGGAACGCATTAGTTACGGTGCGCGCGCTATCATAAAAGGCGGTCTTAACTCTCTGCCTAAAATGACTTTCCCAGGCGGCTTGTTAATCGGGTGTGATGCCGGCACGCTTAATAGCGTCAAAATTAAGGGAAACCATACCGCAATGAAGAGTGGGATGATAGCGGCGGAATGCATTGCGGAAGCGTTCAAATTTGGTGATTCAGCCGCCGTCGAGTTAGCTACTTACGAGACTGCGTTCAGGTCGTCATGGCTTTATGATGAGCTTTACAAGTCCAGAAACTTTTCAGGTTGGATGCACAAATTCCCTTTGCTAATTGCGTCAGCGTTCATATGGATTGAGCAGAACGTGTTTTTTGGTAGAGTACCGTTTACCGTGCGGGACCGAACCCCAGACCACTTATCAATGAAACTGGCAGATGAATGCCAAAAAATTAATTATCCGGTTGCCGATAATAAATTAAGTTTTGACAAAGCGTCTTCAGTGTATTTATCAAATACCAATCATGAGGAGAACCAGCCCTGTCATTTGAAACTCAAAGATAAAGACCTTCCAATAAAATTCAGTATGCCGGCATATGACGAGCCTGCACAACGCTACTGCCCTGCTGGGGTCTACGAAGTTGTAACAGACTCCGAAGGGGTGGATACTTTCCAGATTAATGCGCAGAACTGTGTCCATTGTAAAACATGTGATATAAAGGAGCCTAGTCAGAACATTGATTGGGCCGTTCCCGAAGGTGCAGGCGGACCAAATTACTCGAGCATGTAGGTAAAAGGTGACGAGCTTATCTTAAAAACTACCAATACTGTAAGCTTGACCCAAGCTCTCAACGATCAAGGTATTGTCTGGAGCGGTTCTCGCCCAAGAAATTAAGTCGTAGTACACGGGGCGGCTAATTATCCCAGCCATATTACCTCTCACGGTGACGAGCGGTATTGGATTCACCTCACTTGAAATTTTTTTCAACCAAAGAGGATTATTTTCCCCGACAAAGAAAGTTTCTCCAGTTCGAGTGGTCATCCGCACAGCGCTCTTCTCTCGGTAATTCACGAGCTCTGCCGAAATAATAAAAAAAGGGGCAATAGCCACTGAAATTCGCCACTTTTCTGCGGGCGTAATAAGAAAATAATCGTCGCCATCCCGCCGGAGAATTGAACTAAAAAATGCTACCAGACTCGGTCTTTTTATTAAATCTCCTTCATGTCTCCAGACTCCCTCGCGATCAATATCAATATCGAGATCTCCACTTAGAGGCGTATTCCAACTATCTACCGGAGGCAGGGAGGTTTCTTTGAAGGCAGATGCATCGGGAACCTGATCAGAAAATTTTTTCTCAAGAATCGTACTTTTTTTGCTGATCTTGTAATGCTCCTATAAATTTATTGTTGATGCCAATCGTTGAACCAATTTCTATAATAAAAGTCATTAACTGACCCATATCAACCTGATGGTGCGCTTTGTTTAAATAAAGCTCGACTGCTCCTTGTGCAAGAGCCCAACATGCAAAATAATGAAAGTCAGAACATTCTTCTTCATCGCCATTCACTTCAGTCTGTTTTTTTTTAAAAATTCTATTAAGGGTAATTTGGTTTTCCCTGCGGATTCTGTGTAATTCTTCAAACTGGGGTGCAAGATCATTTGTGTCGATAAGCTCTTTTTCTAGTTTCTGCACTAAGCTGTCTAGCTCAGGTTCTGCAAGACGATATTCAAAATAGGATTTACAGGCAGCAGATATTTGACCCTCCTCGGAGCTTTTTATACCCATACTGAGCCTTTTACCTAGTTGTTTTTCATGATCAAGAATTATTTGAACCAGAATTTGATTTTTTGTCAAAAAATGCTTATATATTGTCCCCTTACCAATTTTTGAGATGTCGGCAATCTTGGAAACGGTTACACTCCCGTTGTCACTGCTCAAAAGAAGGGCTTTGGTAACATCAAGAATCTTATTTTCTCTCGCCTTGAAAAGCTTCTTCTTATATCGAATCTGATGCGTGCTATTGTTGCATGCTTTTTTCAAAGGATATTTTATCCTCTCTTTCGACCATCACTAACCGAGGTCAAATCCGTAGTGATCGGCTGCTTGCGTTAAGGAACTCTTTTTTAAGCTCTGAATATGTTCGGGCTGTTTGAAATTGTGGAAACTCTTTCTTTACGTTATCGGGGGCATTAAACAAAACGCCGGAATCTGCCTCATGTAACATGGATATATCGTTATATGAATCGCCAGCCGCAATCGTTCGGAAATACAAGCTCTTAAGACTCAGTATAGCCTGACGCTTGTGATTTGCTTGCCGCAGCTTGTAATCCGAGATCATACCAAACTTGTCCAGAATTAGTGTATGACAAAGCAAAGTTGGGTATCCAAGCTTTTTCATCAGAGGCTGCGCAAACTCATAAAAAGTATCCGATAATATTACAACTTGAAATCGCTCACGCAACCAATCAGTGAACTCAATTGCGCCCTCTAGTGGTTTTAGTGTCTCAATCACCTCTTTTATCTCAGATAAGGTTAGATTATGTTCACTCAACAAATTTAAACGATATCTCATAAGAGCATCATAATCCTGCACATCTCTTGTAGTTTTGGCGAACCCTTCTATACCTGTTTTATTTGCAAAAGCGACCCAAATCTCTGGGATCAGCACCCCCTCCAAGTCTAAACACGCAATCTCCACTAAAACAACCTCCACCATGGCAGTTAAAGACTCTACTTATTTTCTTCTTGATGCGCAAATAGTAGTTATAGCTATGGTTTTACAGAGTAAAACTACGTGTCTAAATACAAGTCTAGTTTGTTCATCTTCTAGCAGTATCGATAGCTACTACTTTGAGTAACCGAAGGAAGACAGTAATTAATTTTCATTCGCCACTCCGTGAGGCACGTGAGCTGCAGATAAATACCTACTTGCTGGGACACAGTTTATTTTTTGATCATCAAAAAATACATCCGCACCGAACGACCTTAAAAAATTAATTTTATCTAAACCACCTAAAAATAAGCTTTCGTCGATCCTTATATTCCACCTACGCAGCGTTATTATAACCCGCTCATGCGATGGTGCAGATCGCGCTGTAACAAGTGCTGTACGAATCGGACAATCTTCAGATTTAAATTGAGATTGTAGACGATGTAGCGCCTCTAAAAAGCTCTTGAATGGTCCAGGATCCAGCGGTAGATGAGCGGCTCGTAACTCATTCTCAGTAAAAGCTTGAAGGCCTTGTTCTTTAAATATTCTCTCTGAAGCGTCCGAAAAAAGTACCGCATCTCCATCAAACGCAAAGCGAATTTGATCCGACTCATTACATGATTTTTTCGATGGTAAGAGCGTCGCGGCCGCAACGCCATTATTTAGTGCATTTCTTACATCCTCAGTATTTGTTGACAAAAAAAGGTGACAAGCGAAAGCCGTCACGTACCTATAGGGGGAATTACCTCCTGAAAAGGCTGCTCTGGATATATTCAATCCGTAATGGGATATGGAGTTAAAGACTCGCAGTCCCGTATCAGCAGAATTACGCGAAAGAAGAATGACCTCTACCCGAGGTTTGCCGGCTAATCTTTCATTGAGACGCAACAACTTGTTTACCAATGGGAATGCATCGCCAGGAGGTAAAATTACTTGCTCATTGCGTCGTTGGTATTCCGCAAAAGCATCGACGCCCTCCGTTTTAAATATTTCATGGCTGTCTTGCATGTCGAACAAGGCCGAAGAAGATATTGCTATAACAAGATTAGAATCTTCGGGCATGTATAAACGTTATCCTCATGCGAACGTTTTAGGCTCTCTCACCGCTATTCTCTTCCTCTTCGCTTCTGTAGTCACTGGTTAACTTAAATACTACTGGGGAGAGCAAGATTAGTGCGATTAGATTTGGGAATGCCATCAATCCGTTCAGCATATCAGAAATTTTCCAAACTAAACTGAGACTTAATTGAGTGCCAAAAAATACACCTATGACCCACATAACACGAAAGGGAACGATTATCTTGGGGCCCATAAGGAATTCCGCGCACCGCTCACCATAATAACTCCATCCGAGCATAGAAGTGAATGCAAAGAGCACTATACAAACCGTCAGTAGAGACTCACCGTAAGGTAAATTTGCACTAAAAGCCATTAACGTCATGGCCGCTCCCGTAGCCTCTCCATCCCAAACTCCACTTACTACAAGAACTAGTCCTGTCATAGTGCATACGATCAAGGTATCGATAAATGTACCAAGCATTGCGATGTTACCCTGTTTCACAGGATTATTTGTCTCCGCTGCCGCGTGTGCGATTGGGGCAGAACCAAGGCCAGCCTCATTAGAGAATATACCTCGTGCAACACCCATTCTCAGAGCCACTACAAGTGTTGATCCAGCAAAACCTCCACCTGCGGCTGCTCCATTAAAAGCACTATCAATTATGAGTAAAAAAGCATTTGGAATTCCAGAGAAATTTACCAACAGAATAAACATCGTACATCCTAAATACAGCGCCGCCATGAATGGTACCAATCTTCCAGCGACATCGGCTATTCTTTTCAACCCCCCCAATAAAACCAAACCTACCAAAAATGACATCATCACTCCACTTACAATGGTTGGTATCGAGTAAGTCGACATTAACGCTTGCGAAACAGTGTTTGATTGCACCGTGTTGGCCAAACCAAAGCCTGCCAAAGCGCCAAAAAAAGCGAATAAAAAACCTAAAAATTGCCATTTTTTGCCTAATCCATTTTTTATGTAATACATCGGACCGCCGACCTTTTTTCCGGTTGAATTAGTCTCTCGATACCTTACAGCTAAGACTGCTTCTGCATATTTCGTTGCAATCCCAAGGACAGCAGCGCACCACATCCAAAATAAGGCCCCGGGACCCCCTATCCCGACGGCGGTCGCCACCCCGGCAATATTTCCCGTACCAATAGTTGAAGATAATGCTGTCATGAGAGCATTAAACGGACTAATCTCTCCGTCTCCGTCTCCATCTCTGCCGCGAACTAATAATGCAAAGGCATGTGGAATGCGAGAGAGCGAAACCCCTCTCAGGCCAATAGTTAGGTACAATCCAGTGCCTAAAATGAGTCCCAGCATTAATGGACCCCAAATAATCGCGTTTAGACTATCTAACACATCTTCCATAACAGATTGGCCTATTTTGGTCAACTTATCGACTAAAAGGTAACTAAATTTATACTACTGCTTGCCATAGCGTCTAAATCAGGTGCTGAAGCGAGGACTTAATTAAATTGCCTTGAAAGTACCCTTTGGAAGTACCGCATGCACCGCAGATTTTTGAAATTTTAGCTGCAAACTTTCGGCGACATCTAGAACGACATAGTCACCATCGAGCTTTATAATTTTTCCTAACAATCCACTCGTCATCAGTACCTCATCACCCTTCGCGAGTCTTAAGAGTAGATCATTATGAGCCTTCTGACGTTTTCTTTGCGGCCGTATTATCATGAAGTACATCAGCCCGAATAAGCCCGCGAATAATAGAAGTTGGAACATTAAGTTAGGCTCTCCTGCAGCACCGGAAGCCTGCGCCTGAACATTTTCAACAAACAACATAAAACTCTCCCAAAAAATAACCCGTTACGGTGATAAAAACTCTGAAATCAGATTTCTGACAGGATAATTTAATCATCCGAAATCAACTGTAAGCTATCCTGATGGTGTGTCTTTGTTTTTACATTTTTAATAATATGCGTAATTTTACCATTTATATCGATTATGTAAGTATATCTCAATATACCCATGTACTCCTTACCCATAAATTTCTTCAACCCCCACGCGCCGAAGCTGTCCGCCACAGCATGATCAACATCAGAGAGTAACGTAAAGTTTAACGCCTCCTTTTCAACGAACTTTTTCAACTTTTCAGGGGTGTCTGGACTAACAGCCAAAACCTTGGCGCCAACTTGATCAAATTGATCAATAGAATCTCTTATTCCACAGGCCTGCGTAGTGCAACCTGGCGTCATGGCTCGTGGATAAAAGTAAAGGAGAACTGAATTTTTACCACGAAAACTATCCAAAGAAATCAATTCAGAATTCTGATTCAAAAGAGAGAAATTTGGCGCAATAGAACCGATCGATGGGAGCATTTTTTATTTACCTCGTGCTTTTTGTATAACGTGTATCTAGATAAGTTTAACGTAATTCCTACGTCTCAAAGTGTACAAGATTATGTAAATAAATGTGCAACAGCATCACGCTCCTCAATTAACTCCAATTTAGACGCAGTCATTTTCTGCCTCGAAAAGACATTTATTTCTAAGTTTTTAACAATATTCCATTCTCCATGCTTACAAATACAAGGAAATGAGTACACCAGCCCATGTTCAATCTCATAACTGCCATCACTGACGACACCCATGCTAACCCAGTCGTTATCTTGAGAGCCGTGCACCCAGTCTCGCATGTGCATTATCGCTGCATTAGCAGCAGACGCGGCACTCGAGGATCCACGAGCCTTTATAATAGCTGCACCCCTCTGTTGTACTGAAGGAATCATATGATTTTCATACCATTCAAAATCAATGAGAGATAGGGCTGGGATGCCGTTAACTGAACAGTGGTGTAAATCAGGATATTGAGTGGACGAATGGTTGCCCCATATAGCAGCATGCCTTATCTTGGTTATGGGGCTGTCAAGCTTTTGTGCTAATTGAGTCAAACTTCTATTGTGGTCCAAACGCGTCATTGCAGTAATTTGCTTAGAATCGATATCTGGAGCATTTTTCGCGAGGATTAAGGCATTGGTATTAGCAGGATTACCCACCACCAAAATTTTAATTTCTCTTGATGCTACTTCATTTATTGTCTTGCCCTGCAGAGAAAATATATTAGCATTCGCCTCCAGAAGATCTTTTCGCTCCATTCCTTTACCACGGGGCCGAGCACCAACTAATAGTGCGAAATCGCTATCCTTAAACCCAATTTCAGCATCATCCGTGTATATAATTTCCCTTAAGAGAGGGAAGGCAGAGTCCTCCAATTCCATCGTTACCCCTTGCAATGCTCCAAGCGCTGGTGTTACCTCTAAAAGTTTGAGCACAATAGGCTGGTCCAACCCCAGCATCTCGCCAGACGCAATGCGAAAAATTAACGAATAACTTATTTGGCCGGCGGCGCCTGTGACTGTGACACATACAGGTTCTTTCAATTTAACAATCCCCCTTAAACTCTTGAGGCCTTAGTATATGATTGATTGCGCATTTTGCCCAGCCAATGAGAGAAATCTATTGAATATTACAAATTAGAAATTAAATGTTACGGATGACTTTTTTCGAATCCCAAATTGTCCATATATGTTATTTCAAGACGATGGTATAAATCTTCGTTAAACGTGAGTGAATTTACGTCCAACTCTTTAACAATTCTGATGAGATGCTCATTATCTTCGAGGTCTCCCCACTCTTTTCTGTAAGAGCCATCTTTATAACCATGATCTTGGCGAAAAAAATTAAGAACATTTTTTCCGACGTAACCCACATAAAGCTCTTCAAAACTCATATCAATTCCGCGCATCAAGCAAGCGAATTTTGCAACATCAAAGTCTTTCGTTTCCAGCGTATAGCTAACGAAAATCTCGAGGTCTACTCCAAAATTGTCACTATTTGAAACATTAGATAGTTCCTGCTCTAAAGTAGCTGATATCGATTCAATCTTAGCGTTTCTTGCAAGGAGTAGACTGAGACCGAAGTGCCAGATATCAATCAATTCGAGTAACATTTGACCGCGATTGAGCTCTTGCTTTTTCCACCACTTCCAACCATGGTGATCTAATAATTCAGCACACTCTATCCATATTGCTCGATACCATGCAAAATTTTTGTCTCGCCAATTTGAATGTACTTTGTTGTTCATAGCCTCCTGCATAGTCAACATAATCATTATTTTTTCTTGCATTTTTAACCCCAAGCCTCGATGAAAATTTATATTCTTACAAAATTGTTATAATTCTTCTCTATACCGATCCGTGTACTTGGTCCATGACCCGTGATAACTAAGGCGGAATCGTCAAGACTATAGATACGCTCTTTGATTGACTTTGTAATCATGCTGATGTCACCTCCAGGGAGGTCAGTTCTCCCTATGCTTCCTTTGAACAGAGTGTCCCCTGCAATCAAGGTTTGATGTTGCTCGAACCAAAAACTCATTGATCCCGGACTATGCCCGGGGGTATGTATGGCAATTCCTCCACAGCAGGATAGATCATCATCATCACTTAAAAAATAATCCGGTTCAGGTATAGGTTTATAAGCCACTGCCATCATTAAACATTGCTGCTCTAGCATATCCCATAAGAATTTATCGTTACGATGCAGATAAATAGACGCTCCAGTCGCTCTCTTAAGGTCACCTGCAGCTAAAATGTGATCAAGATGGGCATGTGTGTGTATTATCGCAACCACTGACAATTGTAATTCAATTAGTGTCGCTAGGATTAGCTCTGGATCCCCGCCCGGATCAATGACCAGAGCCTTTTTGGTCGTTGAGTCTCCGATAATTGAGCAGTTACACTGAAAGGGTCCTACTGGAAAAGATCTTATGATAAAAGATGACTCAAAATTTTTTTCTTTGGTCATTAACACCTCCGGATGCGCACATACTGACTTTACTCTGTTTGATTATTACTCCAGTCTAGATCCTTACCCATCTTTAGGCATAACGTTCTAAAATCAAGAAATATTTCCTCCCATATCAGCTGAGGATTTGGGTTGGCCTTAGATAGGAACCAGCCACGAGCCCGAAATAGTTTGTCATAAAAATTAAATACTGGGGGCACACACTTTTTAGCAAGATCCTGTTGCACCCTTTTCGCCAAATAAGTTAGGAACCATTCAACAAGCTGCACATGATCCCTCCTTTGACAAAAACGTGCAGCATCTAGCGGCGAGGCTTCAAAGCGGCTTACTTTCGCAATCCATTTCTCGAATTCTGATCTATACTTATATATTTGAGTACCCAAGATATGTTTCGCCAAAAATGGTCTGCCATCCGCTAAAGTCAACGCCTCTTGAGCTACAGATGGACTTTCAGCGAACTGTTCAATCCATTTTAAAGATAAACTTTTTGGCGGAGTGTTAAATACAACACGATGACACCGGCTTCTTACCGTAATGGGCAGGCGCCATACAAATTGAGATGTCATAAGTATTGTAGTGTTACGGGTTGGCTCTTCAAGAGTCTTCAATAGGGCATTACTTGCATGAAGCGTCAGACTATCAGCTGGATTTATTAACGCTATTTTCCAACCTCCCTGTTGAGCGGTTTTGTTAAGACGATCAGACAGTTTCCGAACATCTTCAATACCGATGGATTTGCCAGTTTTCTCCGGTTCAACAACTATCAAATCTGGATGATTACCAGCTCTCGTCAAATCGCATCCTTTACACGTATCACACGGAATGATCCCAACCCGTTTGCGGCATAAAAGGTACCTTGCCAATAATTTTGCAAAATATTGCTTGCCTAAGCCCGAGCTGCCCACAAGAAGAATTGCATGTGGCATCCGATTATTACTAATTTGGCGTGTAACGTCTCTCCAATTCTCTTTTTGCCAGCTCAGCGCCTCTCTCATCTTCATCAAATCACCGCTTATGTGTGAATTCTAAAAGAATTTTATTAAGTTGATCCTGAACATCTTTTAGTGGTTGTGACGCATCAATTATCTGACACCGCCCAGAAAACCGTTTCGCTCTTAATAAATAGTTTTTCCTAACTCGTTCAAAAAAATCTAAATCCTCCAGTTCGAATCTATCTGGATTACTCCTTTCTCTCGCACGTGAAAGACCGTCTGCTACTGGAAGATCTAAAATGATAGTGAGGTCAGGTTGCATTTTTTGATGCACAACGGATTCTAAATTCTGGATTGTTGCCTCCGAAATACCTCTGCCTGCACCTTGATATGCATAACTTGCATCGGTGAATCGATCACACAAAACCCAAGTGCCGTCGGCTAATGAGGGTATTATGAGTTTCTCAATATGCTGCGCTCGACTTGCGAAAACTAAGAAGAGCTCTGTCATTGGCATAACCTCTTCTACTTGCGAGCGCAACAAAAGCGATCTAATATCTTCAGAGAGGGGAGTTCCGCCTGGCTCGCGGGTCGTTACATGAATTATATCCCTCTTTGTTAGCCATTTGCTAATGTATTGAATATTTGTGGTTTTACCCACTCCCTCAATGCCTTCCAGCGTAATAAACATCCCAGTTTTCTCTTGCTGATCCATATCTGCTTCAATTCTCAAAAATATAATTTGCTATAGCGCTGCATATTAATATCTCCATTACTCGTTTAGCTGGAATTTTCGCACAGCTTTCTTGTGCTCTATATAAGTAGCAGAGAATACATGACTACCGTCACCTTTGGCGACAAAATATAAGCTTTCCCCAGAAAGGGGATTTAGAGCAGCTATAATGGAGGCCCTCCCAGGCATAGATATCGGCGTGGGCGGTAATCCTTTGACCTTATATGTGTTGTAATCATTTTCCTCTCGCAAATGAGAACGTCGGAGATTTCCATTAAAACGCTCACCCAAACCGTATATAACGGTTGGATCAGTTTCAAGCCGCATTTTCCTCTGTAATCGCCTGACAAATACTCCGGCAATGCGTGCACGCTCAGTTGCAAGGCCGGTCTCTTTTTCTACTATCGACGCCATTATTAAAGCTTCATAAGGTTCATTGTAGGGCAACGCAGAAGCTCTCAGAGGCCAAAGTTCGGTAAGTTGGGCACGCATTTTTTGATGCGCCCTTAAAAGTATGTCAATCGCTTTATCGGTACTTGAATACCAATAGGTATCTGGAAAAAACCATCCCTCTGGATGATTAATCGAAATTCTTGAAGCTTTAAGAATCTCAGAATCAGATAAAAATCTTTCATCAGAGAACTGAGGAAGGCTGTGCAAATAGTCACGCAACTGAGAGAAATTCCAACCCTCTATAAACGTGATTTGTCGAACTATCACATTCCCTAGATTAAACTTTTCTAAAAGTGATATAGAGCTGTCACCACGTTGCAACCAATACTCTCCAGCCTGCACCACTTGCTTATTAGAAAGCCGAGCGTAAAGAATTAAAAAATTAGGATTCGAAATTATACCCGCGACATGTAGGTCTTCCGCAACGCGGACTAGAGAGCTTCCTTTCTTAATAGCCCAAGGATAACGATTATCTGCCCGATATAGTGACGGTTCTAAAGACTTACTTCTAGACAAATGGTCGATCGCTATAGGTTCATGTAAGACGGCATAAAAGTTCACGACCACGAAGCTAATCACCATTCCGAATAAAATACCCGAAACGATTGAAACGCGTATTATTTTTTTTTTCATATATAACAAGGATAAAGCCTAGAGAGAGCTCTCCGGAGTTTTTTTGTGTTCTCGCCAATTGACCAAGAGATATTCGGAGACAAAAAACTGACGGGTAGTATGCCGCGAACGGCGTTACAAACAAACCACTCTGAGCAATCTTTTATCTCATGAAGTTCAACTTTTCGTACTTCAATGGATTCCGCCATCATTGGCATGATCTTCTTAACAATTAGAGACCTCATTACCCCCTCTATGCCACACTCATCGATAAGTGGCGTCACCCATCCATTCGCTGATCTAAAAAAAATATTACCAAACGTCGTCTCTACAACTGAATCATATTGATCAAGCATGATACCGTCATCAAACTGCTCATCCCATTCAGATCGTGCCAAGATTTGATCAAGTCGATTCAAATGTTTTATGCCTGATAAGAAAGGATTACTAGGAAGTCGATAATCACACACCCTCATTTTCATTCCCTTTGATAACCTACTCTTGCGCTCAGTCGGTAAACTACGATAGCTAATGATACAGTTTGGCTTACTAGCTCTGTTAATTCTATAACCCCCAGCTGAACCACCAGACGCCACCGTGAGCCTTAAAACTCCCCCTTGAGAGTTTTGAGGACGGATGTTACTTAAAAAGTAGGTGACCCGTTCTCTTAGGTCTTGAATATCAGTCTGGATATGTATTTTCTTAGAATGTTTATGAAGTCTCTCAACATGGTAAGAAAGCAAAGGCGCATCACATTTGAAGATGCGCATAGTTTCAAAAACGCCATGGCCAAACATATTTATATAATCAAGCTGTGAAGATTTTGAAACAAAGTTACGGTCAATCATTACCATTTCGTATGGAGACATCTTAGCTGGCAAGCTCGTACTATAACCACACAAAAAAGCCGCTCCCTTGAGCGGCCTCTATAAAAACTTTGGCACTAAACTTGAGCATTAATGTATTTTATAGCATCCCCTACGGTTAAGATTTTTTCTGCCTCTTCATCAGGAATCTCAGCGTCAAATTCTTCTTCAAGCGCCATTATAAGTTCCACCGTATCCAAAGAGTCGGCACCTAAATCTTCGACAAAAGATGAACTGACTTGAATTTCTTCTTCTTTCACACCAAGTTGTTCAGCCACCATTTTGATAACACGTTCTTCTATGCTGCTCATAAATATATCACTCCCAAAGTAGGATCATTTTAAATTCAACATAAGTTGCAAGTACCAATAAAAAACCACATTTTGTGGGCATTTTACCTTACAATCAAAAAAAAGCTAATGCCGATTGCAAAAACTACAAAAAACTATGTCTATCAATATGTTACTTCATGAACATACCACCATTTACATGAATTATTTCTCCAGTTATGTAACTCGCGACATCACTAGCAAGAAATTTCACTACTTCTGACACCTCAGAAGACCTTCCTAAACGCTGAAGTGGTATCATTTTTAAAATAGCTTTTTCCTGAGAATCCACCAATTTTTGTATCATATCGGTTTCTATAAATCCGGGAGCAACTGAGTTTACAGTGATATTCCGAGATCCCAATTCTTGTGCAAGAGCTCGGGAAAACCCGTCTACCCCAGATTTTGAAGCAGCATAATTACTCTGGCCGGAGTTGCCAACTGAACCGATTACTGAGCTAATATTAATTATTCGTCCCCACCGATTTTTTATCATGCCTTTTAAACAGGTCTTAGTTATATGGAAGACCGAATTAAGGTTTACATCAATAACGTCAAGCCATTCTTTTTTAGACATGCGTAACGCCAAATTGTCTCTAGTAATGCCCGCATTATTAACTAAGATATCGATTCTTTTCTGTTCGTCTACCAACTTTTTTGTAAAAACCTCTATCGATTCAGGATCACTAAAGTCTAATCGTAACCCAACAACTTTGCTTGAGATATTCCCTAATGTTGACGTTATCCTTTTAGCTCCCTCCGCAGTGGTCGACGTTCCGATTATACTATAACCCTCTTTAGCAAATGATTCGGATATGGCCTGACCGATCCCCCGATTCGCGCCTGTAATCAGAACATTTCTTGGTTCTTTTGTCACTCCACTACTCCTTCTCTAAAGCATCTAATGCTGACTCAAACCTTCTTAAATCACAGCTTGAAAATAACTCAAATATTGGATCTATTTTTCGCGCTAATCCGCTTAAAACCCTCCCGGGACCGCATTCTATAAAGGTATGTACTTTTAAAGCTCTGAGTGTGGCAATGCAGGACACCCACTTAACCGGATTATAAATTTGCTGTAACATTATTGAGCGTATTTTGCTTGGATCATTTTCAAAGTCTGCGTTTAAGTTATGAACTACGGGTATGTCTGGTGGAGAAAATCGAACTTTCTCTAGTTCTAGCCCCAACAGTTCAGATGCTGGACGCATCATATTAGTGTGAAACGGAGCACTCACAGGCAAAAGAACCGCTCGTTTAGCTCCCGCATTCTTTGCCAACTCCATCGCTCGCTGTACTCCGACGGTTTCTCCGGCAATAACGACTTGCCCCGGAGCGTTAAAATTAACCGCTGAGACACTATCATTATCACTTGCGCTCCGGCAAATACTTATGACTGAAGCATCATCCATCCCCAATATCGCCGCCATTACACCCTCTCCGACGGGAACAGCTGCCTGCATCAGCCGGCCTCTTTTTTCGACAATCTGAATAGCATTATTGAATGACACTACATTGCTGCATACTAGAGCCGACCATTCTCCTAGGCTATGACCCGCGAGATAATCTGGCATGCGGCCGCCATTTGAGATCCACAAGCGCCATATTGCCACACTAGATGTTAGGATTATTGGTTGGGTCCGATAAGTTTCTGTGATGTCTATTGGCGATTCATCTTGGATTGCGTCCCACAAATTATATCTCAGCAAATCAGACGCCTCCTCAAAGCATTCTCTAACCACTGATTTATCTGCAAATTCGCTGAGCATGCCTTTTGTTTGGGAACCTTGTCCGGGGAATAAAAATGCAGTTTTCTTCATGAAATCACACTTTTGATCTAGTCGTTATGGCAGCTTCAGTAATGAAATTACTTTTCAGCGCTTGAAAAATATTTTGGTCCACGACTTCTTTGGCAGTAACGAGAGCTTTAACAAAGGAGTTAGTGTCAGCAGCACCATGGCTCTTGATCATTATCCCCTCTAACCCTACAAAAAAAGCTCCATTGTGGTGGGCGGGATTTATGGTTTTATTCAAAGACGATATCGATCTTTTGAAAAAAAATGCCCCTAACCGAGAAATCCAATTTTTGTCATGCATTCTTTGATATGACTCGGCTATCATTTCGGCAACACCCTCACTAGTCTTTAATGCGATATTTCCAGAAAACCCGTCACAAACAATGACATCCACATTTCCAAGAAACATTTGATTTGGCTCAATGAAACCGCAATAGTTAATAGTCTCATCTTGGCTAATCCGCTCGGCAGCCTCTCGAATTAGAGGGCTCCCTTTAATCGGCTCCAAGCCAATATTAAGTAGTGTTACTGACGGATGATCGATTTTGTATAGACATTGTGCTGTTAGCGCGCCTAGACGCGCAAATTGATGTAATTGCTCGGCCGAGCACTCTAAGTTCGCGCCTAAGTCCAAGGCTAAAGTTGACCTTTTAAGTGTTGGTAGCAAGGCACAGATTGCTGGCCTTGTAATACCCGGTAGTCGTTTTAAAATTTTCATACCAAAGGACATCATGGTGCCGGTATTTCCAGCACTCACGCATGCATGAGCGTTACCTGTTGCCACTAATTCAATAGCCTTAGCCATTGATGAATCCCGCTTGCTCCTCAACGCTACAGTGGGCTTTTCTGAATCATCCACTTGTGCCGAGCATGACATCATCTCTGCCCTTGCCCTGATGCTTGGGCATGTACAAACGTGAGAAAACAACTCGCATGCTTCCTTTGATCCAATAAAAACAATTCTTACATCAGAATGCTCATTTAAGAATCTTAGAATAGCCTTTATCGTAACAGGCGGCCCCTGATCTCCACCCATCGCATCTACAGCTATGATACTACTATTTCTCAATTGCAACTGCTTCGCTATTCTACAGAAACCTCCACAACTTTTTTTCCTCGGTAAAAACCGTCTGCTGTGACATTGTGCCTAAGATGCTTTTCGCCTGTAAGCTCATCAATTGATATTGTTGGGCTGGGGAGTGAATCATGAGATCTACGCATACCCCGCTTGGAACGAGTCTTTCTACTTTTTTGTACTGCCATTACAGTCTCCTAGCTAAAGTCGATGTTTTTCAATACGCCAAATGGACTTTGTATATCGTTTGATGATTTCCGGTAATGTTTCATGAGCTCAAAGTTACATGCAGAATTTTTATGATAGCTGACTGGAGGAAGAGCCATTAGTAATTCGTCTTCAAGCAACGAGTGTAGGTCACCGGACCCTCCAGCAACTACCCAAGCGTCTCGATTGTTCCTTAATTTTTGTTCTTCCTGTTCGCTATCTACTATAACAAAAGCGAATGCTGACGAGAGATTAATTTGACACTTTTCTAAACATCTCTGGCAAATCACTTCTACCTTAGCCTCAACGATCCCATTGAGCTCACAAAAAGACTCTTGTGAAACCTTAAAATTGAGGGTCGCTGATGCGTCCCTCAATAATCCACAAACCGCATCATTCAGCCTCGAAAGAGCATTTCGCGGAACTATACCCTCCATGCACATATTCTGCGATGATAACGCGCGAGGATTAACGCATGCTGGAATCACCATTTAACGAGCCCAAGTATTTGTTAGCCGCGCATGATAGGGATATCAATATCTGCTGTCAAAAATAATTGAATTTGATACTCAGCGATACAGCATAAGAAAAAGGAGCGAAAATGCAACCTCTTATCCTCGCATCAGGATCCATATATCGAGCAAAGCAGCTTAAAAGTCTTGGTCTCAAGTTCTCTATTATAAAATCAAATATTGAGGAATGTAGGCTCTTTGGAGAAAGCCCGAAGTCAATGGCACTACGGTTGGCAAAACTGAAAGCATTAGCCATAGCCAATAAAAATCTAAATACTTTAGTAATCGGAGCCGACCAAGTTGTTGATATAGATGGATTGATCCTGAGAAAACCAGGCAACTATGACCATGCAGTAGCGCAATTAAAGAAACAAAGCGGACGGAACATCACTCTAAACACGGCCTGTGCTATCGTAAGTTGTGCTAACAATAAAACTCCTGTCATTCAGGCGGAAGTTACCGTTGCTAAGATACTATTTAAAGTAATCACAGATGCACAGATTCACCGATACGTTACCAAAGATAAACCCTTCAACTGTGCGGGAAGTTTTAAAATAGAAAGCTTGGGCATTGCATTTTGTGAATTTATAAAATGCGAGGATCACACATCGATTGTTGGCCTACCCCTCATATCGGTAATTCGAATGCTTGAACAGTTCAATTATGAGGTTATTTAACACTGACATTCCGTTAGATACTAAAGTCTGGCCAAAACTTTTTTTAGGGCTTCTGGTAATGGGGCTGTCACGGTAAAAAATTCTCCGTTTACTGGATGATTAAAACTCAATGAACTGGCATGGAGAAACAATCTACGCAATCCAACTAATTTTAACTGCGAATTATACTGTTTATCGCCATAACGCAGATCTCCGGCGATTGGTTGGCCAACCGATTGGCAATGCACACGAATTTGATGGGTCCTACCAGTAATGATTGACGCTTGCAAAAAAGTATTTTGTTTAAACAATCGAAGGATTTGAAAATCTGTTATGGAGTGCTTACCATTTGAATCAACCACCACCATTCTTTGCCCTGATTTCATCTGATTTTTCAAAAGTGGCGCACTGATACTTTTCCGACTCATAGGCCACCTATCTTTGACCAAAAGTTGATATGTTTTAGAAATTCTTTTAGTCATCATCGCCTCTTGAAGCGCCAATAATACGGAGCGTTTTTTTGCGATCATTAGGCATCCAGATGTATCCTTATCGAGCCGATGGACGAGCTCTAAAAATTTGGTATTAGGTCGATCTTGCCGAATTGATTCAATTGCTCCTTGTGATATACCGCTTCCACCATGTGTAGCAAGACCACTATTTTTATTTAAAATAATAAGACCGTCGTCTTCATGCAAAATGGAAATGTCCTTTATGTTGTTTTGATTGTATTTATTTTTCGAGGTAGTCTCTCGATTAGCAGTTCGAATTGGTGCTATACGTAGGACATCACCCACGCAAAGTTTAGTGTCTGGCCTTACACGCTTTTTATTTACTCTGATCTCACCAACACGTATTAGCTTGTAAATACGCGATTTGGGGACACCTTTTAATTCGCGAAACAAAAAATTATCGATCCGTTGGTCGGTATACTCTTCGCCGACTGTGACAAAAGAAACATGATTACGACACTGACCGGACACTATTAAAAGCTCACTTGAATTTGTAGAGTATATCCTCCAAAACGGCAAATTCTCAATGATGGCTAAGATTAAATTGATATCCGAGTGCGATTTTGTTAGCCTGCATGTATGAGCTCCTGAAATCGAAAAGAGGATTACGCGAAAATCAGTAGAGCTATGAAACCCCAGTATTGTGGGGTAAAGACACAAGAGGTTTGGTCAAATTGGAATTTGGCTGGCTTCGAAATTGGCTGACCGGGATCAGCAGGAAAAGTTTGGGATAAAATTTAGAGCTTATTAATGTCCAGAAACCACATCATCAAACGACTGATTAACGAGATGTGAAATAGCGAATGTTTGTAGTTTTGAGAAGACAGTAATAGGTAATAAATATCAGCGCAGCATTAACATTGCGTGCTGACATACACTTCAGTTTGTAGCAGCTAGATAACTTTATCCTTTTGTAAGGTAAAATTCTCTGCTTATAATTGTTATTTTTTCCTTTTTTCAAGTGCTTACACTCGGTTTTTAAACGTGGAGTTACGACAGCACATGAAAAGAATGTTAATAAACGCCTCACACAACGAAGAAGTGCGCGTTGCCATGGTTGATGGGCAACGTCTTTATGATCTAGATATTGAAAATCGAACTCGGGAACAAAAAAAAGCAAATATTTACAAAGGAAAGATAACTAGGGTTGAACCAAGTCTCGAGGCTGCCTTCGTAGATTTTGGCGCTGATAAACATGGGTTCCTACCTCTAAAGGAAGTTTCAAAGTCCTGTTTTCAAAAAAAGATTACAGAAGGCTCTAAACCTCGGATTCAAGACGCTCTCAAAGAGGGTCAAGAGCTCTTAGTTCAAGTAGAAAAAGAAGAGCGCGGTACAAAAGGCGCCGCATTGACCACGTTTATAAGCTTAGCAGGCCGATATCTGGTTTTAATGCCAAATAACCCAAGAGCGGGCGGGATTTCGCGAAGAATTGAGGGTGACGAGCGATTCGAGTTGAAAGAAGCAATGAAGGGGCTACAGATACCTTCCACTATGGGGGTCATTGTTAGAACTGCTGGTATAGGCAGAGACACGGAAGAGCTCCAATGGGACCTCGATTATCTCCTTCAGCTCTGGGGCACGATTAGTGCTGAAGCGGAACAGAAAGTCGCACCTCATTTTCTTTTTCAAGAGAGCAATGTTATTGTTCGCGCAATTCGGGATTATTTGCGTCACGATGTTGGCGAAGTAATAATCGATAGCGCCGAGGCACAGGCACTTGCTGACGCTTTCATAAGCACAGTAATGCCGGATTTCAAAAGCAAGGTAAAGCACTATCAAGACGAAATACCACTATTCACTCGATATCAAATAGAAAATCAAATTGATACGGCTTTTTGTCGAGAGGTAAAGCTCCCATCTGGTGGCTCCATAGTAATTGATGTTACAGAGGCACTAGTAGCGATAGATATTAACTCCGCCAGGGCGACAAAAGGTGGTGACATAGAAGAGACTGCCTTCAGTAACAATAAAGAAGCCGCTGAAGAAATCGCAAGACAGCTCAGGTTAAGGGACGTCGGCGGTCTGATCGTTATTGATTTTATAGATATGGTGAATAGTAAGCACCAAAAAGAAGTAGAGAACACCATGCGTAATGCCTTAGAGTTAGATCGTGCTCGGGTGCAAGTTGGGCGCATATCGCGTTTCGGTTTATTAGAGATGTCAAGACAACGGTTAAGACCCTCGCTCGAGGAAACCATGTCAAGAATCTGTCCCAGATGCGAGGGTCAGGGTACTATCAGAGGAACCCGCTCCCTTGCGTTGTCGATCCTGAGACTAATTGAAGAGGAAGCGCAAAAAGAATACAGTAAAGAGATAAGGGCGGTTGTTCCGGTCTCAGTGGCCACATTTTTGCTGAACGAGAAGCGTTTAGAGCTCTCAGCAATTGAAAGTAGAAATTCTACTCAATTAATCATTTTACCTAGCAGCTCCTTAGAAACGCCCAAATTTGAGGTTTCAAGGATAAGACATCAAGATGAAGACATTTCCGATTTCAGCTACAAATTGGTGGATCAACTCGATGTTCAAGCGGCCGAAAAAATGGATGAGGTTGAGACACTTCCAGTAAATCTATCAGTGCCCGCAGTGAAAACAATAATCCCACCGAAAAGAAAAATTAATTCGCAATCCCGAAGTAAGCAGACGGGCAAAACTATTGTCAAAAAAGAATCTTTGTTAAGACGTTTATTCAAAACACTTTTAGGAAAAAAAGACAACGATGTCAAAGAATCGCCACCTACTATAAGAAAAACTCGATCAAATCGTCAAAACCGCAGCGGGGATTCGCAACAGCGTAACAATCAAAGAAAACGTAGATCTGGGGCAAATGAGGGTAGTATTGATCCTAGAGCCAAAAGTGCTGGATTAGCAAAAAAATCGGTTTCTAAGCACAAGAGGGAAGATTCCATCGATTCGTCAGATAGATCTTCCGAGTCCGTGACTGAAACCTCAAAAAGCGCAAATAATGAACAACTGAAACGTAGGCCCGACGACCAACGGCGGGGACCGCGTCGTCGGAGACAAAGAAAACCGATACCGTTAAAGACCATGCAGAACGTAAAGGACATTAGCACTCATGAGACACCCTCACCCATCCAAGACAATGGACAAGTAGTTTTTGATTCAGAGAAAGCACCTTCTGAGATAAAACTTGGACCACCCTCAAGTACCAGGGTCTCAAAGCCTGCTAAGGAAATTAGCAACGAAAAGGAAGTTAGTAAACTCACAAACGACGCTGTTTATGATGTTGCTGTAAAAGAAAATAATTCAACAAAAAAAGTATCCCGTCCGGTTAAGAAAGCTACAACCTTGCGTTCCCAAGACGCAAAAAGTGCCGGAGATATCGATTCAAAGACGACAACAACTAACGATATTCCCCTAATAAAGACCGAGAATAAAGCATCGAAAGTGGAATCAGGTGGCCCATCGACTGGCGAAGAATCTCATCAGAAGAAGGAGACACAAGAAGCGAAAGGCGAGCTTATAACCCAAAATAATGCCTCAGAAAAACCTGTAAAAAAGAGTAATCCTAGAGCTAAGAATGATCCGAGAAAGAAACCCAAACCGGTGACCGACGTTGAAGTCAGTACCGCAGAACTTAAGACTGAGCCAAAACAGGCGACGCTAATGGCTGAACAAAATGATAATCCGCCGGTAAATAAAGCTGCGCGCGCTCTCAACGATCCTAGAAAAAAACGCAAAAATACAGAAACAAAAGACAACAACAATAATTAAAACTTTTATAGGTAGGTCATTATCAAATCACAGAGAAAGCTAATTAATTAAAATTACTGTCGTGTTTTACCTTAACGCAGCTGTATAATTTAATACTATTAAAGGTGGGATGGCAGAGCGGTTGAATGCACCGGTCTTGAAAACCGGCATAGGTTAGTAGCCTATCTAGGGTTCGAATCCCTATCCCACCGCCATTTTATACTCTTAACAGCTCTACAGGCCCTGTCAGCTCTGGAGTCTTCCAGATTTAGCAAGGAGCAGTAGACAAATGAGTAGACACTTAAGGCATCCTAAATATACCTATCAGAAAGATAATATTTATTACTTT
>NZIZ01000004.1 GCA_002691825.1 Porticoccaceae bacterium | reverse complement strand
AGTAAGTGGCCCTAAAATGTACAAAATCACTAAGGGTGCTTTTGCAAAACGGATGGAAGAAGACACACAACTCTACCAAATCATAGATGTCAATGAATCAAGATTACGCTTTAGAGCTTTTAAAGCGACAGGTGAGTTGTATGACGAATTTTCACTTAAAAAGCGGGAAAGCAAACCAAATTTACTCGTTGAAGGGTAATCTGAATAAAAACTGATGGGTAGTATCATCGTTTTGCTTGGTGCCCAGTGGTGGAATCGAACCACCGACACATGGATTTTCAGTCCTTGACTCGTAAATAAAATATTAACAAAAACAATGGTTTATAAGTCATCTGTTCACCAAATTGGTGCGTTCGTAATAATTATGTCTCCTTTTTAGTGAACAGGAAAATCATTAGATATACCTGTATCTCTGTAGAAATCTTTATTCTTATAAATAGATATACAAAAAATAAATATAGGACACTCATATGATCCCAAATACTTCCTTTAGAATCCCTTTAGAGACAAAAAAACTGTTTTAGAGGGTCTCTTTATACCAAGGTAAAACTATGTCTCAAACCGTCAGCGGCGGGAATTGAACCCATATCCCAAAGCACCATATTTCTCAATCATTTACGAACAAGCGTTAGCCCATATTCATTGCAAAATGTAGCACAAAATGTAGCAAAATTGAATCTAATGGGGAGGTAGGATGCCATGGGGGGTACTAGGATAGCTAAAGGTGCTCTGAAATATTTTTAATGGGGTGGCGCGGCTCACGGAAAATCTTGTGGAAGTAAAACGCTCTACATAACAGCTAGTGCGAATTTGTGCTCGATTGAAGTACTCACGGCAGTTGTAGTTCAGGGAGACAATGAACGACGAAGGGTGCTTGGAGATTTCTGTATCCCGGAATACCGTTTGAACACTTGTTCAATCCGCAGCTGTTTTCAGTGATAAGATATTTTTGATGTCTTTAAATGAGACAAATTTGAAGTTTTGCCGCTTGAGTTTAGACTTTTTGTCTACTGTGTTTACATCATCCTGTATAACCATTAAACCCTCTGGAAAATGGCTATTGAAGTCTAGATTGATAACCTCAATACCATCGGTAGTGGTGATTTCATCGATAGGTAGTCGTGTTGCGCCAAGACCTGCTTTTACACTGAAGCTTCCCACATACTCATAGGGGGGCTTACGGTTGTACAGATTAAACTTTGAGTCGCCCTGAGAGGACAGCACAATAAACCCATCCGTATCATTGGTCTTATATATCGCAACCCCTTCAGGATCACCGACGATATGACCTTTTCTGGAATCTACTGTGGTAAAACTTGAAAAATCCAAAGCCTGGTCAATACTGTAGGCTTTAAGTACTCCATTGTTCTCCTCCTCAGAAATAAACAGTCTGCGATTCTCATCATCGTATACACAGCCCTCAGACTCTCCACCATTATTAAATGTTGTCAGCAAGGATAACCCTGCATCCGAATACTGCCAAATCTCAACCCCAGGACCCTCATCTTCCGTGACAAATGCGATAAAGCCGAGCTCTGAATCGTTACCTGCACAGATACCATAGATATTGATTGCCGAGTTAGCCCTCACTGACCTTTGGGTATCCAGAGCAAATTTATTTTGTTTTGAACCCTCTTGCAGACGTAAATCAGAAACTAGCCAAAGATCTATAGTCTCGCTGGTTCGATTTGAAGCCACTATTTTAGTTACACCGTCCTGGCTGCGCAGGTCAATATTGTTGATATCGCCAAGTCCTGTGTAACCGATTTCCTGACCTTGCAAATTGTAGACATGAACACCACTTTTTTTATCGGTTCCAAAAACCAATGAGTTTTCAGGCTGGGCAACATCGACCCAAATGGCAGGGTCATCTGCCGCGTCATCATGGGTTGTTACCTGTGGCGTTTCGAATTTGGCTGTCACAGCTGGATACTGACTGCAGGCACCGATAAACGAAACAAGGCTGACCAGTACAATTGTATTGCAAATTTGTGATGTCATATAAATGTGTCCTAGTAATAACGCAAACTAATTTAGTCTGAACCTCTTTGATCGATAAATAAAAGACCGCTGCAACCAACACTATGGTTACAGCGGCCAGCGCCTCAGAGGGGGGGGAAGTCCCTGGGGCAAGCTAGAACGTGCAGGTAAACCTTACTGAGTAATTTCTTCTGAAGAGGTCTTATTGAGGCAGCTGCGACTCCTCGCCCCAGTAGTAATACTCTTCCTCGCCACCCATATTCACTGCCTCAAATTTAACTTCCATTGAGTCAGTCACTTTATATTTTGATGCTAAATCTATTCGCATATAGGCATCAACAAATCTTGTAATTATTTTCGGAAACGTCATCAACCAGACTTGCGCAACTATTTAATAACTATAACGAAGTCCAAATTTATATGTAGTTCCATACTCATCATATTGCGACAATCGACGTTGATTACCAAAATAATAGAACTCGGGAGAATCCGATAGATTGAGCGCTTCGACTTTCAGAGTCAAATTATCATTAATCTTATATTTGCCAGTTAAATCAACGGAAACATAATCATCAGTATATCTATCCTCTAAATCAGCTTCTCCAAGCTCATCAAGATAACTACTCCTGTAATTGGCGGCTAATCTTATATCCCAAGTTCCATTATCAAAACCCAGTACAGCATTTCCTGTAGAATCTGCCTGCTTAAAATAGGGCACACTCCTCATTTCACCATCTGCATTTTCTGCATCTGCAGGAAGATTCATGTCTCCATCAACATGCGTGTAATTGAGTGCAAACCATAGACCATTCTCAAAGGTTTTGGTATAAGTCACTTCGAGCCCTTTTAAAGAGGTATTTTCGTCAATGTTAATAAAAGTCCTTGCCTCATCCCAAACTCGTCCGCGAAAAGCAAAGTTCTCCCGTCTAACTTGAACGATTGTATCTTCAATTCGCTTATAAAAGACTCCCATGTTTAGGTAGTCTTCATCAGAGAAGTAGTAGGACCAAGAAGCATCAACATTCCATGCTTTGAATGGGTCAAGCTCGGGGTTTCCAGCGTCACGAATTTCATATTCATTATCGTCTGCATCTATTCTTATGTCTGCGCCGATTCGAGATTCACCGAAGTTTGGCCTGACGAGAGACCGAGTCACGGCGAACCTAACATTGCTGTTATCATTTAGCAGATAGTTTATGTTTAATTGTGGCGATAAAAATCCATAATCTTGCTCAAACTGGGCTGGCTCTGGTGAGCCACTTGAATCGTTCCAAGTCGAGCCCGTAAACTTGGAATCTGTCTGTTCGTAACGAAGGCCATAGATCACCTTAAGATTGTCGAGATTAGTTGTTGCCATCGCGTAAACAGCAGAAACCTCCTCCTCAGTGTTCCATGTGCCTACTGTCGATTCAAAATCGATATCTCCGTCATCTATGACCAAATTTGAACCGGGTCCCGGGCAGACTCGGCCATCCTGCAACGCATAAGTCCCAGACATCATTTCCTCAAAACCGCGCACCGTATTGGGAGTAGGAGCTGGCGCATGGACAGTATTTAGATAAGGGTTTGCCGAGCTTGTTTCATAATCCGCGAGAGTTGTTGAATAATCATCTGCCGCTTCATAGGCACAAAATACGAAATCATTATCTTTCTCTCTATCTCTATATTTCAATCCTGCACGAACGGTGGTGTACTCAGTTAAATCAAACTCAAAGTCCAGCTTAAACCCAATTTCTTCATCGGTAGTAAGAGCATATTCTTTTTCTACCGCGTCTAACAAATAGTTTGCTGGATCATAAAAATAGGGGTCGAGACCCACTGCGGGCTTTTTCGGATCGATGTTGTCATATGTAGTGGTAGTGCCATCTACTGTGTCGGTGCGGAAATTTGCCTCAGTCCTGTCGGTATCATCTTGTTCTGCTGCCGAATAGAAAGCTTGCATGGAAAGCGTTCCAGAAGCAAGATCAAGCTCAATGCCGGCTACATAAGATTCGATAGTGCGGGCCTCAATCCTCCACTTGCCCTCGTTATCCATTTCAGTTTCCTGGTCAACCCACGAAAAGACTTGACCCTCAACAGAAGTTGGATCATTTTCCAATACATCACGGGTTTCGAACTTCTGCCGCAACTCAGTATCGGTATAATCGTTATAAAATGTGTGCAGATAATATTCACTCCCATTTTCCGTCCGATAATCAAGATTAAGAACAATGCCTTCCCGCTCTCTCTCTAAATCATAATATCGCATCTCATAATCGTCATTTGGGTAAGAAGAACCCCATCCGCCATTTTCGTTGTTGTGTGCAATGATTCGGCGCGTGGAATCTGTTATCACAAATGCAACTCCCAACTCATCCTCGCCAAATTCAAAGCGGTTAGTTAACGTTAAACCCAGAGTTGGATTACTTCCATCCTTGGTCAATTCGTTATAGGAAGTATCCAGTTTGGCTTTCGCATGAATGCCATCAAAATTAAACGCACTGATCGTTTCAAGGTCAATAGATCCGCCAATGTTGTCCAGATCCTGAAATGGTTGCAGAGTTTTGTAAACCGTGATGCTGTCCAACATATCTGAAGGAACACCATCCAATATGACACCTCGGCGATCCTCTGGCGACATTACGCTGACGCCCCCTATGGTCATGGCATTAAGATCCGTGTTCATACCTCTCAAGGAAACATAACGTCCCTCACCTTGATCATTCTCAACCATAACACCAGGCAATCGCCGTACAGATTCGGCTACGTTGATATCGGCAAAGTTGCCAAGAGCATCCGAGTCGACGACTCCGATTACCTGATCTGAGTTACGCTGTTTCTCGAGAGCGCTTCTCAAAGCAGCTTTCGATCCAATCACTAGGACTTCTTCCATTTTTAAATGATCATCAGAAAAAACCGGTGTAGCAAAAATAAATATGGTTAGCATGGCTATCAAAAGATTACGCATTATATTCGGCTCCAAAAACTTTTAAAAAAGCATAAACAAGCTTGGGTGCAACAGATGACAAAGATATTACCGTTTTAAGAAATTCTCATGGCATTGGTGTTTGATCTAGAAGCGATCGAGCCGAGTGGATTGACCTATCCTCCAAAAATCGCATCATGATCTCGAGTGGTCCCCCATTCTTTTATCATCGATTCACAGCGCAACGTCACTATCTGCGAAACGTAGGCCAGTTACAGAGAAGTTACAAACAACAGGCTTAAAGAGAATCAAGATGAAGCGATCATCTTATTAATAAAACAAATTTTAGCAGTTCAGGCCGTGAATCAAATTCATATTTTGAGAGAGTGTCACAATAAGAAAATGGGGGGGCGTCGCACGATAGAGAGGATTCTCAAACTATACCTAAACACACACTGGACAAGACGTAGAGAAAGCCTCAGTAACCAATGGCTTTACGAGTTAATTCATCATCACACCAAAAGCACAGCCGAGGTACCAAGCGTACTGAGCATCCTCAAACAACAAGCGGCTATGATAAAGGGTCCTCCCACTCTTTTAAAAATGGATCATAGGCTGAGTAAAGATTGTTTCCACGAATAAGATAATCATACCTTCCGAGAGAAGAATCTTCAGATTTATATTCCTCTATCGGATAAAAAAACTCCACCTGCCAGGGAATAAAATTCTCTGCGAGAGAAGCTAATTTGTTTGAAAAGTATTTTTTTTCAAATTGAAATAAGTTGCAAATTCATTTTTCAGAACACAACAATCATGAGTCCCAAAAGAATAACGAGTTTCGCACCAAACTTCAGTTCCTTCCGTTCCTTTACTTATCTGAATGGCATTTTCTAAGATTACAGCATCTTTGATTTCCTGATTAAATAATTCGACATCGATTACGTCATAAAAAACTCCATGTCTCAACCAAAAGAACCTGTAGAGTTCTGCTATGGAGAATGAATTTGTTTCGCCTCTTCTATTTAGGTCATAGGCGTCTCGCCTGAGTGTTTCCTTGCCTGTCAGAAATAATAAGTTCCCGAACAACCTTTTCAATAACATCAGATCAGCTAGTGAAAAGCGAGGGTCCACACCACAATAAAGATTTTGCAGTTTTATATTAGATATCTCTTTAAAAGCTTGCTCTGCATTTAAAACTTTATTCTCTTCGGGAACATAAAATTTCTTAACAAGCAATTCTTGATCAATGGGCTCTTCGATGATCAATTCACCATGAAATGTATGATTTAAATAGGCCGGAAATTTGGCGATGCGCAAACTACCGCCACTTCTGATATCAAACTTCAAACACCCATACGTCTATCGTTAATATTGATATCCGCTGTTTTGCCGAATGCTACTCCTGCTGTCAAGTGATAATGATAACTAAATTTCAAAAAACATGCTGAGGCTAGCTATTAAAATCAATTCTAATATCCGCCTCTGGCCATTGGCCAAAAATGACTTAAGCCTTGCAACGCTAATCGTTCCTCAATGTTACGAGATTGAGTTTAGGGGATCTTTGATCAGATTAGCGTGTTGATCATACCTTTTTACGTCTGGTTGTTCTGAAGACCGCCTTGCTGCCACAAATTCTCCATGAGCTCAAGAGTTAGCTTCGCTTAAGTTGTGCAGTGTGAATGCGTAAGCTGATGGAGAAGGAGTTACAAACCCTAACTAGCTTGCTCTTGCCAAATTTTGCACTTGATTATAGAGGTAATGGGTCAACTCACTTCTGCTACCCAAATTTGCCATTTCCTGAGCAGCAATCGGCTTTCCAATTCTCAAATTGACTCTCTTACCAAATTGACGGTTGGCTTCCCTTGCCAAGAGTCCCATCCTCACCGGTTCCGCCAAATGGGACGCGATATGAAAACTGCGACTGTTTTTTCCAAAAAAGAAAACTGGAACTACCATTGCCCTTGACTGTCGGATTAGCTTGGCGACGAAGGTTGTCCAAGGGGCATCTGCAACTCTTCCAAAACCAAATAAATCGGCCGTAGAAACCTTTCCAGAGGGAAATATGGCCACAGGAATCCCCTGTGCAAGGGCCTCCAAAGCATTTCTTTTTGTAGCAATATTGCATTCTCGTGCTTGCGGCCCTTGGGCAAAATCCACAGGCAAGAAATGTTTAGCTAAATCACGATCTTGAAACAACAACGCATTGATAAGGATCTTGAATTCACCGCAAACACTGGCCGCAATATTGCACAAAATTAGTCCGTCAATCAGACCAAATGGATGATTACTCACAAAAACAACTGGGCTTCCATCGGGAATGAGATCCAATGCTGACGTATCACAAGACCAATCGATCTTTGTGGCATTAAGCGCCTCAGCGAAAAATTCTTGGGGCTTAAGGTCTTTTGCTTTTAAAGTCGAGTAAATCGTCTCCAATCTGTCCCCACCGAGAGCGAACTCCAAGCCCTCTGTAACCTTGCGCGAAATCCAGTGATGATCCGGGGATGAATAGCTCAAGCGAGGCTTATCTCTCAAGTATTTTTCAAAGACGGGCTCTATTGGGGTAACCATGGCAAACACCAAAACACAAAATTATTACAATTCAACTACATCGCCCCTGCTGGGGTAAAAAAGTGGTTTATCATGATATTACTCGCGACCAATTAGAGGGTGTGTGACCATAGTTGGCTGCCGACAGCAAAAACATCCGCTAGCAACACTATGTGCCAAAAATAAACCATTTAAGTTTTCTTGCGACTGATTTTACGATCTCAATAATTGTCTGCTTCGGCATAATTCCATCCATTATACATGGGCAATCCAATCAAATTTTTAGTGTCGGTGAAGCCCACATCACCGATCAAGCCATCGAACTCCATAAAAAACTCTTTATCATTACTGGCACGCAGACAGCACGCTGTGGTCGAGGGATCTTTCCGAAAAGCACTCGCAAGGGCATTTGGACATCCTTAGAATGCAACAGGCAAATATTGCTCTTCAGATGTTCACTGCAGTCACAAGAGCTTCAAGGTGGACAGAACTTTAAACTATGGAAACAAACTATAATTTGGATTGCCGTATGGGGCGCATGAGGCTTGGGATGAAAACGGTTTTTATGCAAAAAATGAACTTTTAAGACTGTGAAACTTCAGGGATTACAGGAGACTTTTCAGGACAATGAGGAAATGTTTGGGAAATCATTTTATTTTAAAGGACTGTTTCAAGGGGTTCAGCACGACTATAACGAATCAGGAAGAAATAACTCTTCTCACTGTTGGCAGCATGGTTTGAAAATTAGACTAAAGTCTCTGTCAAGAAATCGAGCAAATGCACTTCAAACTGCATTCGTATGAGTCGTCATTAAGTGTTCGAAGAGCAACCTACTTTTTAATGCAACCATTGGATAAGACACCGATTATTTTGAAGATTCGGCTTGGAATGGCAAAAGGGAATCGGCAAAGTTCACCCAATTGACTTAATACTGACATCTTTTTGCAAAGGTTAAAGTAATAGAATGTATGCGGGCTTAAGCAAACATGGAAATAAGTCAATGAGTCAAACAGAGACAAATAGAAATAACATCGCCTCTAATCAGGATGCGATTAATTATATTAAAACTGCGGTGATGGATAATAAAGCAATGGTCTATCTGTCAAGGTCATTAATCGAAGAGAATCGTCAAATGATTCTGAGCAATTATTGCGCTGCTTTCACGGGTAACCGTCAGCTTGCAAATCAAAATACTGATGAAATAACAACAAATACGTACAAAATTCTTTCTCAATTCGAGAGTGAGAACGAGGTAGAAAATAACTTTGTTAACGCTGCTCTGAATGGAACGGCTCTTAAAGCTCTCAAACATCGGTCTAGTCTGAATACCGCCGTGCTTGAAATCAGCGAAAAAATGGCGGAGATCAATTCCCAGCTCATTGAAATCAATCAATCCATAATGGAAGCAAACGAATCAATTGTTCAATACAACGCTACGAATATTGAAGCTAATTCGTCATTTCTCGACGGGGCTCTGTCTCCGAGTAAAGCGACGCCTGAAAAAAACGCTGAGATGATAGCTTACAACACAAATCTACTCGAGGAAATGTCCCAGAATGTCGAGTTAAATCGGGAAAAAATGAGAGATTTAGTTGCAAAGTCTATCGAAAATCAGGATGCACTATTAAAAAATAAGGCTGAAATATCCGAGCGCAGAGAGAGTATTTTCGCTAACCGCCGCGCGATGTCAGAAAACAGGCGCAATATTTAACAGGGTGGCAGGGGGTTCCCCAAGTTAGTCCAAAGTCGAAGAAACTCCCAACCACAGCGGTCTCAAAAGATTTGCGGCCTCATGAGATCGTATGAGGTAAGGTGACTAGAGTTAATATCATGGATTTAAAAAGCAAATTAAATTGTCTATATGGATCTGAGGTAACAGCAAGCGAATTGGCAGCTTTATTTGGCATTGACTTAATCGAACTACATGAAATGATTGCTCAATCCAGAGGCGAAAAATTTGACAATGATAGTGTAGTGGACTTTGCGGTGCCAACTCACGAAGTCGCGGGTCAAATCATTGCGCAAGAGACAAGCACTCCGAGTCAGAACAACGGCAGCAAATAAACACAAGCTGGAGTTGATCCACATAAACTGTTGACGGTCCAAGTCAACTCCTGAATATGACAGTAGCATTAGGAATCGAATAGCTTTTTATGCCACTGTTTTTGAGAGCTTTTTCTCGTTAGATAAAATGCGGCACGTGCGACCCCAGGTGCATCAATCAGTCTCTTGGAATATGCATCGGATAACTTACAGAACGTTTTGCAGAATACGTCATCAGCTCGCAGTCGAATGCTGGACGCCGATTACGCGGCGCAGACGACCGGGCTAGCGCGTTCGCAAATTATTCAGCAGGCCGCAACTGCTATTTTGGCTCGGGCTAACCAGTCTCAGCAAGCGGTGCTGGCGCTCCTGACATAAGCTTTCATAACGACATGGTCCAAGAGAAAAGAGGAGGCACAAAAAAGAAAATTTCTAAAAACAACAAAGAGTCAAACGCTCAGAGGGGATAAGACACCTGTGTTTAATGGCATCCCCACAGATAATCTATCGATAATGTCGCCTAAGATTCATGTGAAAAACCACGTCCGGAGAGGTACCCACATCAATATCCTCTGTCACCGCAATATCCAGATCATAGCCGCTGGAAAAGCTTAATGTACCACCAATGCTCAAAGCAACCGAGTGGCCGAGGGATCTAACGGCGCTTGCGCCAAAAATCGCTGTCCTGGCGTCAAGTTGGAGTTTGAACTCAACTAGTTCATTGAACCTCCAGCCTATTCCATAGGATGCAGCTGCATACTCGTCATTTCGAATGTCAGTCAGTAGCCCCCCGTTTCCGTTGATCGAAACCGCGGATAAAGATAGGTAATGGGCTAAATCGGGGTATATTTCCTTTGACGCCGAGGCCCAGATTGCAAGATCGTTGGTGCCAGAGCCAGTAAGGTTTGATTCACTGCCCGTGGAAAATTTCATCTTTAGACCAATATTGAGATTGTCTCCCCAGTGGCCTGATAACCCGCGCATTAATGATATCGACATATCCCCCAACCCTGAGTGAACATCATCAATAACCAACGGTTCCATCCCATTCCCATGATAGGAGACTGTGAAGGCATCTTTAACGCGACCCTTCCTCGGTCCGGCTGGAAACCCTAAAGTATTGTGAAAATCCTCTATAAATCCATCAAAAGAACCTCCACCATGTCGAATATATGGCACCTCAAGGAGAAAGTTCCACTTATTGCTGATTGCATACTCTAGCATGATAACTTGCCTCGAAGTCTCAGCATCTACTAGCAAACTTTCAGATTGAGTGTTTGCAACGTGCACTGTGTTACCCAGTTCAGATGTGACTTGCCAACTGAGTTGCCCTTCAGCAATGTCGGCGGGAGATCTCACTCGAGGAGCACCGAAATTCATAGTCAAAGGGTTCATGTCCCCATAGTTAATGGGCATATAGGACGGCTCCGCCAGAAGGATTGTCGGCAATAGAAAAAGCGAGAGAAATCCGCACCGGCAAAGGCGAATCGACAGGAGTCTCTGCCAGCTAAGCGAAATGCAAGGTTGTGCCTTTGCTCCGTCGTAAGTCATATAAGGTACAATTCTATACCGACACATTTTTAGTTTTTTACTACCACTGGGCGTTAGTTTTCTCAGTAAAGCAGTTGCCCAAAATGTCCCATAAGCGCCTGAAGTTAGCACAAAATGCTGTAAATAAAAACGACATTAAATCTGTATATTCCCGACAGATGCCGATACCAATGGGCCAGCAACTGCACTTATATGTATGATTTCTAGCAGATATAAAAAAACAAAAACTTTGATTAACGGCTCTCAAGATAATAATCTTCAGTGTTGAAAGATACTTGAATCGCGGTCACTGTGGAATCAACGCGACGTAAAATACCCGACCGGCAAGCGGTCGGGATGAAGGTAAATGCTTATCTAATGGTTTTTCGATTACCAATTATTAATAGTTTATAGAAGCGCAGTTTAAATCAATGGCATGATTGCAACCATTCCTATCGATAAAGCTCTTAGTTGAATAAACGTCTTCTGACAAGGGCGCCACGGATTGCCCAAGCGAAGTCAAATTCTCTATATATCTCATTAGAGGATCCCTATATTCTGTATAAGTATTATTCCAAGTAACGTCAGCAAACTCTATATAGTTGTCCCTACCTCCCGCTGTGAAGCTGTTGGTCACGACACGATAGGTAGCATTTAAATCTATGGGTGTCCAATTCCCAGCGACACGCGAGTTCACCTCAACATTTGATATGCGACTGCCAAACGTTTGCGAAGCATCCACATCAAAGCGCAATCCATACGCATAAGGGTATGATCCTGTGCTGCCGTCTGTAGTATCCTCAAAATTTGAAATTGCGTTTTCAAGTACCGCAATTATCGCTTGACCGGTCATATCCCCCTCTACAATGGTATTACTGTAAGGTAAGAGCGTGTAAATATCGTCTAGAGTAATATCCCCAGATGGTATGTCGATCCTGAGACCGCCACCGTTTTGTATGGCGATATCAGCACTTCCAATAGCATCGATCATTGACTTAACAAAAATGGTGGTGATATCACTCCCATGCTGGTAGGTCGAGGCAGTGCAACCGTCAATGCTGGATCGGCCCTGACCCGGGACACGCTCATAACATAAAGGAACGCTGGCAGTGCCAATAACTCTTGCCAACGCGGGGCCCACTTGGGCATCAAAGGTTGCTATATGATCCAAGGCGATTTGATCCTCAATAGCATGCACAAATTCGTCTTCAGACGTTAAATCTTCAACAATTGTTGTTACATCAGTGCCCGCCAAGAATTTATCTTCCCCATCCGAGTCTTCGTACTCGAATCGATTGTCAATTGGCATAATTGCGTTTCCATGACAGGATGTAACTGTTCCTTCAGAAAAGTTGACATGTAATGCCCCAAAAGCGTGAGTATTTTCCCAGGCTTGCACAATACAAACAGGGTTGCCATCAAGATTTGTCGCCATGGTGGGATATGGTCCGTCAGGAGTGAACCCGAGGTCGGTGAGGGTGGAGTCGCCCAATAAACTGTGCGAATCGCCACCAACAATCACATCAACCCCAGTCAATCCAGTTGCGAAAGTGAGATCCACATCGTACTGCGAGTGCGTCAACAATATTATGTGCTCTACGCCGAGTCCAACCACTTCATCTATGGTTGACTGAAGCGCAGGTAATTCCTCTAATAGTGTCGTTCCGGCATCCGGTTGTGAGGACACCTCTGTTTTACGTTTTGTAGTCGACCCAACTATCGCTATCTCTACTCCACCTCTTTCAGTGATCACATAGGGTTGAATGTAGCCTCCTTGAAGTGGGGAAGTCGGCGCAGGCACTATGTTTGCGCTCAGTACTGGGGTTATGCAGTCCGAAGAATTCAGATCACTTAAAAAGTCCGCCAATCCCGAGTCGCCATCATCAAACTCGTGGTTACCTACGGTAAAGGCATCGAAACATATGCGATTCATCATGATAGCATCCGGCGAAATGTGCGTTCCGCCCTTAAACAGGGAATAATAATTAGTGCCTGTTATGGCATCACCCGCATGCAGTTTCAGCACATTTGGCGATTGCGATTCAGCGATTCGCATAGCAGTCGTGACTCTGGGATACCCTCCGTAGAGCACCTTAACTTCTCGGATTGCTGTACCATCGAGATTTGTCGTTTCCAATGCCAGACCGCTGACGTCATAATCAAAATCATCCCCAGTAATATTGCTATGTGTGTCGTTGAGATGAAGAATTGTCAAATCAAAAGACGCGCCAGCGTCAGTGCCAGCGATTCCTTGAGGCCCTGCTTCCCCTTGTGGTCCTGCAGGACCAATGGCTCCAGGAGCACCGGGCGAACCGTCGTCCCCACTGCAACCACCGAGGGCAGCAAAGGCACCTATTACAGAAATCATAAATATTTTTTTAAACATTCTCACATCTCCGTCAAAAGTTAATAAAACGTATGCAATCTATCACTGCAGCATGACGAAAACGTTGCGGCTGATTTACGGTTAGATGTCAAAAAAAATGCAGAATCATTACAACGAGTCTTCAAAATGTTTTTTCCCCTGTAATTCGGGTCGCGCACACAAAAGAGACTAATCAATCGCTCCATTCCACTCGCAATGGTTGAACGGAGTTGTTGCCACAATTTTGTCCGAAAACTTTCATAGAAATTTAATTGAGCAGTAACTAGTGTGTAATGGCCCTGCATGATATTGAGCGCTGAATTGATTTAGATAGGAGTAATCCGATGAAAAACATGCAACACAAGCTCGCATTGTCTGCGGCTATTATTTTATCTGGTCCGCCCGCTTTAGGATCTGACGAACGCATAGAGGTAGAGGAAATATTTATTCAATACCTTCCCTCAAAGACCGCATTGCATAACCTCTTCTTGAATGACACCTATGCCAATCCTATACCAGGGATGGAGATCGATTTTGAGACAAAAACCTTACGTCAGATATTTTTAGATGATTCAATGCGAACCATTAATGAAGGAAAAATCATACTCCCTCCGGTAAATCAAAAAAAGTCCGGT
>NZIZ01000033.1 GCA_002691825.1 Porticoccaceae bacterium | reverse complement strand
GTTCATATATAAAATTTTAATACGCCATCCGCTTTCTGTGTTTACCATGAGATGTGACACGTCATAACTGCCAATCTCAGTGCCATCGATATCAAATCGGGAAAAATTTAGTTGGACCATTGCAGTTGCGAGATCTTCAAAGATAATTTCCGAATGATTGACTGACGATGAGCGCCAGCCTCCTGCTACTATTTTTTCGAAGTCAACAGCATTACGATACCTGTCAAATAGGCTTATCTTATTACCAATAATAAAGACACAGGGGGAATCCCATATCTTNTCAAGAGANNCGAGATCCTTGGCGTTNAAGCACTGAAAAAANTTTTCTAAAGTCTCGATAGGAGAACTTTNTGACCGACACANCACCATAAAGACCTTTGCATCCTATNNATANAGTTGNGNGCAACTCTGTAANNCAACNAACAGNAGAATTAANCAATTCTGCACACNAGANTCGAAAACANTAAACCAACAACTTATCACTCTANCCATCTCAACCAAAGCACTGGATTTCGAATCGGAAAATTCCTTCTCACTTCGTAGACCTCCGAATCGCGTGGTAATGACTTCACAACCTCAAAAAATTCGCAATGATCAGTTTGATAGCCTCCGAAGAGCATTGAGGCGTGCCTCATTGGCCACTCATCCCAATACTGCACGTCTTTACGATAAGGCCAACTTGTTTTATCGTTTACAAATGGAAACATGAAATCAAGTCCTACGCTCATAGATCTGCCATTTTCGGTCTCATATAACCACAAATTTTGATCATCTGTGGATGCTATCTGAGCAATTCCTGCCATGAGGTCAAGTATAAAAAGAGAATATCCGAAGGGCTTGGTTCGGTTTATTTCTGCCGGAAAAGACCCGTTAAAATCCATCATTTCAGGCAAATATCGCACTCGGATCTGGCGACGAACAAGGTCTAACAATACTGTATCTCCAGTTAGTGTCGCAAAGGAGGCAATTTGGAGGGACCACGCGACGCCATGATTGTTGGGATGCTCACGCTCTTTTACTCCAAATGGGTGACTGTTCATCCACCTTGTATATTCCGAAAACCATACTTTTACTAATCCTCCATTCACTTTGGGAATTGCACCTCGCTCAATCAGAATATTGGCTGCAAGCGCCACCTCTATTAGGTGAAGTGTGTCGATCAGACCAATACTCCGGCCTGTATATCGACCTTTGATTGCCTGTGCATAAAGCAGATTAGGATTCATCGAGGTTTCGGAATCAACAAACCACGCTAGAAGATGTGCCTCGGCTCGGTTAGCATATTTTTTTGATAGAACCTCGTCATCGGTCAGCAAATATCCTGCCACCAATCCGGCCATGATATCTGCAAGCCTCATCATCGACAGCCGATGGGCTATAAAATTTTTAGGATTACTCTCACCATCTCGCCGGACATATGGCGCATTGTAGTCGCCGTCAACTGGCCACCAATAATCCCCCTCTGAATAGAAATCGTTAATGCCCCCCGCACTGCGGTCAGAAATGTCAGAGGTCACCGTCCTTATCTCTGCTGTATAATATGTTTCTACTTTGGAAAGTATGTAATCACGGTCAAGTTCAATGATATTAGCGACACCGCACTGCGCGTTTTTTTCAACCATTAGGTTCACTAGAGGCCCGGCATGGCCAAATATTGAAGAGGTGCCCAAGCCCAGAAATAGAGCAACAGAAACGAAAAAGGACGACACTTATTTTTGCCGCTCTTTGAGCTGCAAGTCGTATAGAGAGGTATAGCGCGGTTTCTGATTAATCTGCTCCATATGGGCATCCGGCCCGTACTGGATCTCAAGAGGCGAGTTACCATGGATCCCAATGAGACGACTCTGGACCCCGTCGCGTGGACCTTTCAGCGTAACAACGTTATCAGTGTGTGGCTCTTCTCTAGTGACCACCTCAATGTTGTAAAGGGTACTAAAGCGTCCATGAGAGGGTTTCCAATAGGATGCCCCACCCCCACCGAAGAGTGGATAAGTACGGTCTTCATCGAGAAATGGAAGGTGAACCCTTATGTTATCGAATAAGTTTTGATGATTTGCTCCCGAATGCTGGTCGAGTATAGGGTATGATAAGACCTCACAATCTTTATAAACGCTCTTAACGGCATATGTATTGAAGCTAAGGGGGTGCTCTGCGGTATTTTCAACTCTGACGCGCTTGGCTAAGACATTATAAACACTTCCCATATGCACAGTATAATGAGCCCTATGGGGACCCGAAGTAGTTATGTCCTCAAGGGTCACATTCGCGATATCGTCGGTTAAGATGCCGCTATCAGCATTAATTATCTCTATATTTCTGACAAAACCATCATATACCCCTTCGAGATAAATCCCGTTATAGCCCTCCTCTACATGATGTGCGATATACACTCCATTGGGAAATTCCATTGTAAAGTCACTTAACGAAACGTTCTCTAAGTGCTCCCACCGAACGAGCTTAGGTTTCCAATCACGATTAGCATCAATCAATAAGGGGTCTGCTAACTGCAACTGATCTCCATCCATGGATAGTATCTTAGTGACCTGAGTAACCAACGCCCGATTTGCATTCGTCCAATGGTGGCTACCGATGGTTGAAAAGCGAGTGGGGTCTCCATAAAGCTCTTTCAACAGAGAGCTATTNCTCGCCNTCNACNTTATACCACTCAAGCTTAANGACATCGCCAACGCGCAGGCGNCNNACATCNTCNACCTTNACNGATAGCNTNCCTCGNANACCTNCAATAACATTNGCGAGNACNTCAGNGGGCCTNTCGTACTCTTTCAAATAAGCNTTNCCNCTGGCGCCNGGAACNCTTGCCCANAGNTAACCTCCCGTCCANGCGTANAGTGAAAAAGGCAGATCAATGTTATTGNCTCGNTCNCGCTGGCGCTTATNATTNANGATAAGGTACTCAGANAANTCANNTANTTGAGGNGGTGTTTCGAGCAGTCGCAACGGTCTCGGGTAGAAGAGAGTTGTTTCAAGCCCATCACCCTGAATTGCAAAATCGCTTCGATCGATGTAAAGGATTTCGGACAATATAAAACGGCCTGGAGGGAACTTGACGACTACGGGACCATCGAAAGCCTTTGCCGCCTCTAACGCCTTCAAAACACTCTTACTATCATCCTTCCCATCGTCTGCAACGGCCCCATAATCGGTCACATTGAAAATTTTTCCATCTACAGACGGCAAGGATATATTGCCATTTTTATATCCTGCATACGAGAAATCTGGAATATACGGTGCGCTATCGGTGATGATATTGGGTAACGACGTCGCTTGCGCTAATGGGAGACGATCCGACTTTTCCGTTAAACCCCTTACGGAAAATTGCTCATCTCCTGACAAATTTGACGCTAACAAGAATACGAAAAAGATAGAAAAGCACTGGAAATAACTATTCATTTTCCCGGTATCTTTATGTAGTGGCCCTTAAAGTCTTGCGTTTGCACACCAATGATCGCCTCTGAATCACCGGGCTCAAACAGGATAGAAGCTCTCCCATTTGCAAGTTGCCGTATCAACCCTCCACCGGGTGTTCCAAGACCCTTTAGGAACTCACCGTCCCCATTATGAGTGAAGTAAATGGTCTGTGCGCAAGNGATACAGAGCCTGTCCTTGCTATCGAGTGCCTCCGCCCTAATGAGCAAGCTGCTNTCTGGACCTTTTTCCAGCTTNAGATCGATTCGCTTTAGCTTTCCTGGCTTATTTACGACATAATTTACCGAGATTTTATGTTCTGCAATTACAACTTGATCATTATTATATCCTTTAACCTTGAGCTCATTGATGCCCTCTTTAAAAATCACATCCCAAGTTAACCCTGAGGCCGGATACTTCGTAAGATCACGAATCTTTGTGCCGAGAGCACTTCCATTTAGGTAAAGTTGTGCGCTGTTAGAATTACAGAAAACAGAGATTATTTTTTTTTCACCGCGACGCCCATACCTATCAGTCCATGTATCAGATTCAATCCAACATACCGGTTCCTGTTTCCAGTAACTCGCGAACACGTGATATGCATCTTTCGGCTGTCCCGATCGATCAACTAAGCCCTTTTGGTTGACAAAAGGAATCGCATTTTCTGGGCGAATTGGTGTCCCAAAATCTTTGAATGCCCATTGGGCCGAGCCCGTGAATGACGGGTCCGTCTCTGCATATCTGAGTGTCCAGTCGAAAAGGTCAACAATATAGGTTTCATCCCATACATAAGATTTCGCCACAGAAGTTATGCCGACCTGATTGACCGCCTCCTCAACAGACACCTGCGCGCGGTCTCCACCAACACCACCACCACCGAAAGGCGACTCAACATGCCTTCCAACATGAGAGGAGCCCCCATACTCCATGTGTAATAAAGCGGGTACCTCTTCGCGATATTTTAGGATAGCTCCCTCATATTGGTGGTATCCGCCACCATACCAGCCCATCCAGATAGACGGAGAATAAACATCAACTACTTTAGCCCCTTCCGTAAACTTTCTAATCGCAGTTAACCTTCCAGGGTCCAATTGCTTGGCCATAGTATGAAGAATTTCTAACTCCTTAAGCACCCTCAACTTGTCAGTCATATCCGGAGCATCCGAATCCCAGACCATTTCGTTACCGAGCCCCCAAAAGAAAATACTGGGTCGGTTATAGTTTTGCTCGATCATCCTCCGAGTGATGTGATGAGTATTTTTCTGCCAGGAGGCCCCACCAACACCGCCACGATTCCACGGTACCTCGTCCCATAGAATCAAACCCAAACGATCAGCCTCATCATAAATCACGGGGTCATGCGGATAGTGACCTAACCTGATAAAATTAGCTCCTAATTCTTTGATTTGCCGAATATCTTTTATCCTTTGCTGGTCAGGCATAGCTGAACCAAAGCCAGCATGATCCTCATGCAAGTGTGTACCCCTCAAGAGTAGCCTCTCCCCATTTAAGAAAAATGGGCCATGGGGCTTGAACTCGTACCATCGGAAGCCAAAGTGGTCTTCAAAAGTGTCAACTACTGAGCCACTCTTATCGATCATTTGGACCTGCAACCTGTAAAGAGAGGGGGTATCCGGTGACCAAAGCGCCGGATTTTGGATGACAAAATCTGACCCCAGACCAGATTCAAGAAGCGATCCATCAGGACCGAAAATCTTGCTTTCTAGCCTCGCAGGTTCAAAATCACCCTTGAGGTTGACCTCTGGCACCAGTGATACCCGCCCAATGGCATTGGTGACCTCTGGAGTTTTTATTTTAACGCTATTAATAAAAGAGGATGGCTTTACTTCTAGCCAAACGTCTCGTGTCAACCCACCAAACTGAAAGAAGTCCGCCTTCTGAGATGGTATTAGATCAATATCAATACCATTATCAACACGCACATCAATTATATTTTCTCCGTCAAACACATAATTCGAGATCTCCAAATCGAAACTCACATAACCGCCCACATGAGTACCAACAAGCTCTCCATTAACATAAATCTGAGCCTTCATCTGGGCGGCCTCAAAATGGAGAAAATATCGACGACCCTTTGAGAAATTAATATTTAGGTATCTACGATACCAGGAGGCATCTCTACGATACCCGGTCACGTTATCGGTAGTATCCTGATCATTCCATGTGTGAGGGAGATCTACGGCCTCCCACGAATTCTCTGGCCTGAGCATTGAGTGATCTGTATCGGAGCTCTCGAGATATAACCAGTCATCTGAAATTAGTTGCCTGTAAGAACCATACTCAGCATTATCTTTTGAGGCGCCAACTTGAGGGGGCTCAGAGAAACAACCGCTCAGGCACCAAAGCAATCCAAGTGAGAGTATCCTGAAAGATAATGACTTAATATCCACTCTTGCTTTCCCCCGCTTTAGTCTGTAAAAGTCCAACGGTGGACTTGTAAATGATATGTCCTCAGCTGGCTTTGCAACTTTAAAACATAAATACTAACTTTACATAAGTGCATTCTGATAATTAATAAAAAAAATCGTTCTCCAGAGATCACTCTGTTAACGGCCCATCCAGCCGCCGTCAACCGTCAACACGTGGCCATTTACGTAATCAGAGGATGAAGATGCAAGAAAAGTTGCAGCGCCAACAATGTCCTCTGGTTTTCCCCAACGCTTTGCAGGAATCCTTGCCAAAATCTCCTTATTCCGAACAGGATCTGACCGTAAAGCTGCTGTATTGTCGGTGGCAATGTAGCCCGGAGCGATTGCATTAACCTGCANTCCCCCCGACGCCCATTCATTAGCAAGAGCCTTTGTCAACTGAGCCACACCACCCTTACTAGCAGCATAGGCTGGAACCGTCAGCCCACCCTGAAAGCTGAGCAAAGACGCAATGTTTATGATTTTACCAGAACCTCGTTCTAACATGTGTTTCCCTACTTCTCTACAAAACTGGAAGACCCCAGTCAGATTTGTATCGATTACTGACCGCCAATCCTCGTCAGTATAAACCTTGGAAGGACCCCGACGGATCGTTCCCGCATTGTTCACCAAAATATCAATATGATTACAGAAGTGAAAAATTGCTTCACAAGCCTCCGAGACTTCAGTGGCCTGCGACTGGTCACAACCAATTGCTAGTGAGCGACGACCAAGGGCCTCTATTTGTATCATGGTACCCACCGCATTTTCATGAGCTGAGGCTAAGGCTATGACATCAGCACCTGCTTTTGCTAAGCCGAGNGCAATAGCTCGACCGATCCCACGGCTCGCGCCGGTAACTACTGCTGTTTTTCCTGTTAGGTCAAAAGAAGTCATCTTTACACTCACTATCTAAGCAAGCCAAGGGCGTTTGGCAAACCCTCGCTTAAGAAAGGGAAAAACGTCACCAACAACAGCACACCAATCAATGCGAGATAGAGCATCTTTAGGGGCCGAATGAGGCGCTGGATGGTAGTACCGGCAACGGCACATCCTACAAAGAGCACGCTACCAACCGGAGGGGTACAAAGGCCAATCGACAAGTTTAACACCAACATGATCCCGAAATGGATTGGCGACATACCGAGGTCTGTGGCTACTGGTAGGAAGATAGGCGTAAATATCAATATCGCAGGTGTAATGTCGAGGAATATGCCGACCAATAGTAAAATAATATTGATCATGAGGAGTATGACGAGAGGATTATCACTTATCCCTAACATGTACTCACTTATACTCTGCGGGATATTTTCGTAAGCCAATACCCATGCCATCCCTGAAGAAACTCCAATCAGAAGCAGNACAATCGCTGTTGTTTCGATAGACTTAAGCATGACGCTTGGAAGGTCTCGGACGCTTATCTCTCCGTAGTAAAGTGTCAACGCAAGTCCGTATACTACGGCAACAGCACTCGCCTCTGTTGCGGTAAAAAGGCCAGCGACTATCCCTACGACAACAATAACGACCATAAAGATACTTGGCCCAGCGTCCAAGACCTTGTAAATCGCGATCCTTAACGGAATACGTTCGGACACTGGAAAGTTATGATGTTTCGAATAAATAGCTGCCACGATCATCAATGCAACACCCGCGATTATTCCTGGCACATAACCTGCCATAAACAATGCTGCAATCGATACACCTCCGGCCGCAACCGCATACACAATCAGCACATTACTAGGCGGGATCAACAGCCCTAGGATAGAACCAGTAACTGTAACGGCAGTGCTAAAGTCTCTGTCATAACCCTCCCCCTCCATTTTTGGGATCATGAACGAGCCAATTGCTGACGTCGCTGCCACTGCAGAACCCGAAATAGAGCCAAAAAGCATACACGACAGCGTGTTAACGAGTGCCAGCCCTCCTGGAAAGGTGCCAATTAAGGCCTTTGCCGCCTCTATTAAGCGCTCCGCAATTCCCCCGCGACCCATGAGGTACCCTGACATGATAAAAAACGGAATAGACAATAAGGTAAAGCTATCGAGCCCTCCCGCAAGACGCTGAGCCAGCGTCGTAGTCGCGAACTCGAAAGGCATGCTAAGCATTAACGTAATTAGAGACGAAAGTGCGATACATATCGCGATGGGCACGCCCAGTAAAATGAGAGCAAAGAAAACACCTAAAAGGACGAAAACAGTTAAAAGCAATTCATTGGCCCTTATCTAGATTATTATTCAATAGGTTGGGCTGTTCTCCAGTCCCATCACCTGATCGTAATACCTCTACTATGTGATTCACAGCGTAAATCGATATAAAGATGCCGCTGAGAGGTAGCACTAGGTACACATGGGACATCTGAACTCCAAGTGCAGCAGAGGTCTGTTGTAGGTCCCCGGTCAGCTCAACAAGTTGGAACCCCCCATATATTAACACGACAACCGCAAACAACAGACTTACAAGCATCGCAAGGATTTCGGCAGTCATGCTCTCCCTTCCCGCGAGTGTTGTTACAAATACATCAATACAAACATGCATTCGGTTCCGAAATGTATAAACTGCTCCAAGCATGCCCAACCAGATAAGTAAAAATCGAGCTAGTTCCTCGGTGACTGAGCTTGGCGCCTCTAAGGCATACCTGCCAACAACTTGCCAAAGCACAACGACCAACATCGACGCCCCTATGACAAGGAGCGCCGCCTTAAGAAACATATCTAGCACGCTTATTAAGCCCCTCAAGGTGATGCCTCCAGAGCCTCTACTCGCTTTATAATCGATCCAAGCTCACTATCGCGAAACTCATTCCTCATCACTGCCACTGCCACTCTAAAAGGTTTTTTATCTGGATAGATCACTTGCACACCGGCTGCCTTAACCTGTTGCAAAGCATATGTTTCTGCTTCAGCCCAAAGCTTTTTTTGGAGGGCCACCGACTCAACGACCGCCCGATTTAACCATCCTTTTTGCACTTCCGAGAGCCTGCCGAAAACAGCGCTAGACATTATTAACACATCCGGAACCGAGGTATGCTCATCTAAGGTATAATACTTGGCTGCCTCATAATGCTTTGAGAGAAAATATGATGGAGGATTATTCTCTGCACCATCAACTACACCCTGCTGAAGCGCGGTATATAGTTCACCCCAAGTTATAGGTGTTGCAGCGCCCCCAAGAGCCTCTACCATCTCTATAGAAGTCCGGCTGGGCAACACACGCACCTTTCTGCCGATAAGATCTTGAGGAGTATTGACCGCCGCATCGCTCATGTAAAAGCTCCTACTACCGGCATCGTAGTAGCCTATCCCCTTTAGCCTGACATCACCAAGCGTGTTTAACATCGACTTACCAACATCACTATCAAGCACTCGCCAGTAGTGATCACTGTCCTTGAATAGGTACGGTATAGAAAATAGACGCATGCCCGAAGAGAACCCCTCGAGAGAGATGGCGGAGACTTTCGTCATGGCGATTGATCCGACTTGTAACATCTCAATCATTTCCCTCTCACTACCCAGTTGTCCATTAAGATAGATATCAATCCGCATCTTCCCCCTTGAGAATACAGCAAGCCGCTCAGCCATGTGTTCCATGGCTCTATGTACCGGATGCTCAGCACTAAGTCCGTGGGCTAGCTTCAGCACAACAACCTCCGACGACTTATCGTGCTGTAGGAGGACGAAAGTTGACAGTAGGAGTGGAACCAAAACCACAATTATTAAAAGGACCCTCGATAATGTCATAATGGCAAAATTCCCGCAGTATGAAGCCTCAGCACCGCCGAACCCGCTAAAAGAAAAGCGCCTGCCCCATAAAGCTGAGTTTCATTCTCAAACACCTGGCTAGGAGCCTCGCCCACCTGCTGAACCCAACCAATCATACCTGAGGGAGCTACTGAGCTTACAAGTGCACTCCAACCCATCAGCACAGAGGATAAATATGTATCTTTGTCTAATAAACCATTTGATACACCCCAAGCTAAGCCAGCAACAAAGAAGGCGGTCCCACTGGTTTCAGGCGCGGGGTAGAGGTCACCCGCCCTCAGTGACACCGGCCAATATCCCGCGTCTCCTTGAAGGGGGAGTAATGCAGCCGCCATTGAAAGATACAACTTAATGTATCTATCCAAATCCGGATGATCGTCTGGAAGGTTATCAATTATGTCAGTCAACCCGGAGAATACCCAACCATTCCCCCTGCTCCAAAAGATTTTCTCGCCATTTGACTCTCGCTCCGAGAAAAAACGGCTGTCTCGGAAAAAAAGGCTACTATCTTTGTCAAAAAGATATTCGACCGTTCGCCAATACTCGGCATTAGAAAAATCAACGTAATCACTATTTCCTGTAATCTTGGTCAACCTCGTCCAAACAGGCGGTGACATAAACAACGCATCAGACCAGCACCACCTTTTCAGGCATCGCTTATAATATCCCGCCTCTATACCCGGCGAATCAAAGTTAAGCGGCTCCTCCGAGGGAGCCGATAATATGAGATCGAACTGTCTTTGGGTGTGCTCGAACATAACTGGCTCTAAAAAAAAATCATATAGTACGAGATAATACTGACCAACGACATGATCGTCCGCATGATAAATCCTGTCTCCAAGCTTAAACTCTTGACTTGAGCCAATGTCCCGCAGAAAAAGCAGCTTTTTCTCGTCACCAGATTCGATGGCCCAATCTGCAAGTCCCTTAAAGAAGGTACCTTGATGCCACTCCCTTGGATCCCGAGAGCGCTCTACAAACGTTTTTATGTGACCTTTAAAATCGGACAAATGACTTAACTGCCAATCTGCTACCTCGTTCGTAATGTTTATGACAGCCTCCCGAGTTGTCGAGACCTTATCTGTCTCTAAATCACCATCAACTAGATTGTAAGAACAGGCGCTAATCCAGTATGACAATAAAAAAACACTGAGCTTCTTCAACGAAAACTGTGTCCGGAAAAAAATTTTATTATTCATTTGGACCCCTCAATTGGTCTGGCCGTTATACCAGCCATGATTATTTTGGTCAAACCCATGTTGCATAACGACCATGTTTTCGTTAGTGTTTTAATATGTATCGTACAGCAAACTGTTCATCTAAGTCTTCACCTATAATGCTGATTATTTTCATCACCATCTTAGCTTTGGGTTGTACCAAACCGCATGGTGCTAAGACAGGCGTCCCTCAAAACGAGCCTAGACGAGAAGAAATGCAGGCGCAGGCCGACATCGCACTTTTAGCGCTTGGAGATCAATCGGTTGACCATGTTACCACTCCGCCAGGTTACAAGCCCGGAGACAAGCTCATAACATATGAAGGACCCGGATGGGAATCTCAGATGGTGGGCTATCGACTCTACCTCGATGGTCGGAACGCAATTGACGTATTCGGAAAAAAAAAGACCGATATGATTCTTAAACAAGTTGGGCGTGGCGATGATTATCATCAAATGCAACCGTGGGGCATGGATATCCTGAAGGTTGGCGCATCACTCGGTGGTGGAGGTTTCGGTGTTCTTGAAGACGGTGAAGCCCGACAGATCGGTCCAGCAATTCAATTTTCTGCAAAAATTCTCAGGAATGGGCCGCAAAGAGCCATAGTAGAGGTAATTCACAGGCAATCTCAAAAGTGTGGTGGAGATCTCACAGCTAGATATATGATAGAGGGTGATAATAGATTAACCCGAGTCGAGGTGGATAGCCGATGTCGGCTACCTTTAGTGGCCGGCTTGGTAAAGCATCCGGGCACGACACAATTATCTCAACCCGAAAAAAAAGTTGGCTGGAATTACATCGCAAGATATGGTGACCAAAGCCTCGTGCCCGATAAGCTCGGGCTCGTAATATTCTATAAATCTGAGGACATAGTTTCGTTAGGGACGGATGCCGATGACGATTACATCATTTTTAAAAGTGACCGTAACCCTGAATATTTTCTCGCCGCCGCCTGGGAACAAGAGCCAACCGGAATCCGAAACAAAAGCGAGTTTGAGAGCTGGATCATGGACACCCTGTACGAGCTTAACACTAAATCTCCATAAAACATCATAGGAAACATGTAATGAAAATACGCCACACTGCCGACATTGTCCGTTATAAGACGATGACCAACACGGAGCTCTCAGACTCCTTTACCATCCGCGATTTATTTTCGCGAGGCGGCATTTCCTCTATTTACTCGGACATCGATCGAGGCATAATTGGAACGGCGGTACCTGATAGCTCTAAACTTGTGCTCGAGACATCAGATGCCATCAGATCAAACTTCTTTGCAGAACGGCGTGAGATCGGTGTCATTAATATCGGCGGTAGCGGGCAAATCAAGGTGGATGAAAAGCTGTTTCCGCTCGACAAGCTTGACAGCCTGTATATTGGACGAGGATCAAAATATGTTGCCTTTGGAAGCACTGATCCTAATCAACCTGCGAAGTTTTATTTCATCAGCTACCCCGCTCACAAAAGCTATCCTACAACCCTCATCGAAAAAAAGTATGTGCCCAGAAAAGAGATGGGAGAGCAAAGCACAAGTAACAAGCGCGTCATCTTTCAGTCAATTCACCCCGACAGGGTAGCCACATGTCAGCTTTTAATGGGCTTCACGATACTCGACACTGGCAGTGTTTGGAACACCTTTCCCCCACACACTCACCTGAGGAGATCCGAATTCTACCTTTACTTCGACCTCGCAGAAGACTCAAGGGTTTTCCATTTTATGGGTGAGGAGAATTCTGTTAAGACCTTGGTGTTAAAAAATCAGGATGTAGCTCTCTCCCCCAGTTGGTCGATGCACTGCGGCGCGGGCACTAGCGCTTACAGTTTCATCTGGGCGATGGGTGGGGAGAACCAAGACTTCGATGATATGGATTTTGTAAATCCTCAAGATCTGCAATGACTTTCCAGACAACCACATATCAAAAGATTTTGGCTAACCATTTACTTTTACTTAAGGCTACTTGTGTTGGTTAAGAATCAGAGCTATCTCCTGAGCCATAGCCTGTTGATTGTGTCTCTCAGTAATTGTATTATCACTATAAGTTGATCAGCCGGCCTGACCAATTATTAACATAAATAATATAAATAGAATGTAATCAGAGGGGGTTTCTCTATGGGTAAGTTAGCTCAGGTTTTCGCGCATGTATTTTGCTTAACTCTTTTAACCACTTCAGTCATGGCACAGGAGGGTTCTGCTGATACTGTGCCGGAAGTTGAGGAAATCATTGTAACGGGTGCAATTCAGCAAGGTGCTTTAAAGTCACTCGAGGTAAAACGAGATAACACCGTAATATCTGACGCATTATTCGGAGCTGATTTAGGCGAGTTGCCGGATCTTTCGATAGCCGAGTCGTTGGAGCGAATGCCAGGGGTGACCTCCGATCGCTTCAAGGGAGGAGCCTCCGAGATGTCCGTTCGGGGGTTAGGAGCTTTTCTCTCCTACTCGACATTCAACGGGAGAGAGATTACATCTGGGAGTGACGGGAGGCAGGTAAACTTTGGACAGTTTCCCTCAGAGCTCGTCAGCGGAACCATTGCATATAAATCTCAGCAAGCAAGCATGGTCGAGGGAGGCGTATCTGGTACGATAGAGCTGCTCGGGCTGAAGCCGATCGATTATGGTAAAAGACGAATACAGATCCAAGGACTATTTGGGTATAACGACTATGAAGCGCGCGTGGATGGGGGCGAGGGACTTAGCCAAAGGTATACAGCTTCATTTGTCGACAGTTGGGACACTGATAGTGGTAAGTGGGGCATTGCGGTCGGCGGGCAGCTCAGAGATGACACTGCTCCTGAGGACTTTTTTACAACAAGCTCAAGCTATAGGCCATGTATAACCCAGCATGCGGGCGGTAGCAGCGTAAGAAACTATGCGAGTAGTAACTGCAGCGCCAATGACGATGATAACGTTACCAGTGCGGCTGAAAGTTTAGCGCTAGGTGTGCCTTTCTATTTAGTCTCTAACCAATATATCTGGCGGGCTATGAAGACAGATGCAGACAAGGATTCTTTTTTTACAACAGTTCAATGGCAGCCCAACGATGAGCTTGACCTTACCCTTGACTACCAGTTTTCTGACCGTTTCGATTCCGAAGAGCGAGCTAATATAGTGTTGGCAGACGGGCGAAGGAGAATAACTCCCATAGAAATTGCTGATAACGGAGCGTTAATGTCGTGGACCGGAAACACCCGGATAGAGAACCAAACTGTGTACCGAGTTCGAGAGGAATCATTTGAAAGTTTGGGGTTGAACGGTAGTTGGAGTCGAGACCGAATCAAGGTCACAGGTGACATTTCGTTCAACAAGAGTGAGCGAAATCAGGACGAGCTTGACATGCGAATTCGCCGGAACTCTAGGGTTGATTACACTGCAGACCGACGAGGAAGTAATGTGATGAATTTTGTTATCGACCCTGCTCAAGTCTTTGATCTGATGGATCATAGTGTTTATGACAATGGCACAAGAGCTCGAAGGAGACTTGAGGAAAACACCGACGAAATCTTTGCGATGAAGATTGACTTAGAATATGAGCTTGATGATGATTTTATGACCCATTTCAAGACTGGAATTAGAAGTTCATCGCGTCAGCGAGTGAACGATGATGGTATAGATCGAACAGCATCCAGTAGCTGTGACTCCTCCAGCTTTTGTATTCAAGAGGGCGGTTATCTCAGTGAGGGTGCCATCGCAGCTAGACGAGATACCTTTTTGGTAAAGGACTTCTTTGAGGGCGCCGATACCGATTTTGCGCTTACACAGTGGGCCACATGGGATGCAGTACCTCTTTATAATGCGCTAACTGGAGGGGGTGCCGCAGGCCTATTCGATCCTGGACAGAGCACTATGTCGACACACGATACCGACGTCACCGAGGACATAACAGCTGTCTATGGTCAGATTGACTTCGCCTCAGAAATGTTCGGCCTTCCAGCATCTGGTAATGTGGGTGTCAGGGTCGTGAAAACAGAGATAGAGTCCGTAGGGATCTCATCAGACATCAGCACCGCGCTAACTGCACCTGATAACCTTGCGATCACCTTGAGCGGCGGCACACTTGCCGGTACTGAAACAAACTCATTCACCAATGTTCTGCCAAGCGTCAATGTCTCCTTAGAACTCCGAGAGGACATGTTGCTGAGATTTGCTGCGTACCAAGCGATTGCCCGACCTGATGCTAGGCTCATGAGTGCGGCGCTCGACCTCGATGATATCGATGTTGACCCAACGCAGGATGGATTTAGCCAACGGCAGACGATCGCGGGAATGATTCAGCCGCAAGGTAATCCACAACTAGAGGTACTTGAAGCGACGAATTTCGATGTTTCTTGGGAGTGGTATATCAGTGACGACTCCGCAGTTTCAGTTGCCGCATATCACAAGGATATAAAAGCTGGTCTCAATGCGATCGTAACCGAGCAGCTGACACTGATGGTCGACGGAGCGCCCTCTACATTTGAAATATCACGTTTTGGTAACTCTGACGACTCGAGTACCCTTACAGGAATAGAACTAGCGGGGCAGCACCAGTTCTCAACATTACCACCACCGTTTAATGGCTTGAGGATTCAGGGAAACATCAACATCGCGGACTCTGATTATGAGACACCTGATCCTACTGCAGTTGGTGGAAGCGCCTACCCGATGAGGAATTTTGTGGATCCTGCCAACATAATTGGGTTCTCGGATCACTCTCTCAACGGTGAAATTTCCTGGGAGAACAAAGATGTTAGCCTTCGACTAGCATATAAAGAGCGTACGGACTACTTTAAGGATTATCGTCAGGGTGCACTCCGGTATGTGTCTGACCAAGGTTTCTTAAGTTTCCAAGCTACTTACAAAATAGACAAGACATGGCAGCTTCGATTCCAAGCACTTAATTTGAGGGATGAACCAAATATCATGAATCGTCCTCTAAAAAACCAGGTTGCCGAGGCTAATTACAGCGGCACCCGATTATTCTTTGGGGTAAAGGGCCGTTTTTAGGAGAACTTGCCGAGATGGATCGAGACCTGATCCATCTCGGCAGCTTCAGGTCAAAATAACGTAATTAGACAAGTAATCTCAATTCGGCGTTATTTCTGCTCATGAAAACTATGTTAACAGTCCTACTGCCCACTCTTATGATACAGGCCAGCATTGCTCTCTCTAAAGAGTCAACTGTGGAACAAAAAAGTGAAGTGGCTTTTAGCACAAATAGATGCTTGGAACATAAAATAGGTGAGCCTAACTTATTTATTTGGAACCATGAAAATCTTAGTGTCACAAAAAATTCTCTTCGAATCTCATCATCATATGAACTTGAAAAATCCCATAAAGCACTTCTCAAGCGTGCAGATCGAGCACTGACCGAGGGTCCCTACAGCGTCGTTTTTAAAACGTCACTACCNCCAAGCGGTAGCAAGCATGACTACTACAGCATTGCGCCCTATTGGTGGCCAAATCCCAATACGAAAAGCGGTCTCCCCTACATTCAGAAGGATGGAGAGCGAAATCCGGAGAGTAAATCCTCGGCTAGCGACAGAGTTCCTCTTTCTCACCTCAGTAACAATGTGTCGACCTTAGCACTAGCATCATATTTTAGTGACGATAAGCGGTATGCAAAAAAAGCGTCTGAACTAATACGAGTCTGGTTTTTAGATAAAAAGACTCGAATGAATCCAAACTTGAACTACGCGCAGGCTATTCCCGGCATAACGACCGGGAGAGGTATCGGAATTATTGACACGTACAGCTTTGTTCAAATAGTCGACTCGATTGGCGTGCTTGGGTATCTTGGCCAACTAACGACAAGAGAAGTTGAAACGTTAAAGCAATGGTTTACAGAATATACGCTTTGGCTGATCACTAGTGAGCATGGAAAAGAGGAACGCCGAAAATCCAATAATCACGGTCTGTATTACGATGTGCAAGTCGCTATCTTCTCTGCATTCGCAGACGACTTTAGGGCACTACGCGCTATGATAGATAGTGTAAAACGATACCGTATCCCTGGTCACATCAATCGAAAAGGTCAGATGCCCCATGAATTGAAACGAACTCGCTCCTTCCACTATACCTCATACACTCTCCGGGGATTTTTAGATGCCGCAGACTTGGGCGAATGCGTTGGCGAGGATCTATGGAATTTCAAGACTAAAAGGGGAGTAGGAATTAAATTAGCAATTGATTACCAAGCCGATTTTTCTGGGAACTTGGGAAACTGGCGGTTTAAGGAGATCGGGTCATTTGATACTAAATCATTTTATTCAAACTTACTGCGTGCCGAAGATGCATTTGGTGATATTGAATATAAAAAAAAGGCTCTCCACTACAGACAGGCGAACAGCGACTCGTTATCAAAGCTGCTTTACCCCAAAACCCTGCTTGAGTAGCGGGATCATAAAAAGGTCTTTGGCATTAACAAATAGCGACATACTTCCACCATCTCATTTCTGGAGCTTAGCCAATAATGATTCTAACGAGGCTTAAGGCTGTACCACAAATTGTGCTCGCAGGTGTATTAGTTTTCTTTTTTCCGAGTATTTCAGAGAGTTTAGAAGTGCCAAGAATCGCTATAATAAAGGCCGATGACGTCAGAAAAAAGACGACCAAGTGGGACAAATTTTTCGAAGTTTCAAGAGTGAGAGGTGTACCCGTGTCTGCTGGGGTAATATGTAATTCAATCGAACGAAATGATGAGCACTACATTAACTGGATAAGGGCAAGTCATGAGTCGGGATGGGTTGAATTCTGGAACCATGGATACGACCACAAGCGTTGGAAAGGAGAAAATGGACTAAAATTCCATGAGTTCAACAGAACAGGATATAACCATCAAAAAAAGCATTTTGAAGCCTGTCAGCGGTTACTTAGGGATGTTCTTGGACAGGAGCCTATCGCCTTTGGTGCACCATACAATGCGATAGATAACGATACTCTGAGAGTTATTCATGAAAACAGGAATCTACATCTCATTTTTTCTTATACAAAAAAAGATACTTCTAAGCTGAATGCGCTAATGATACTCAGGGGAGAACAAGACGGCACAGGCAGACCGAATTTTAAAAAATTCGTCTCCGCTTACGAGAAAACGGGCAATATTCGATTTACAGCACTCCAATTCCATCCGAATGCCTTTGACGCAAATGCCCTCGGCGAGTACATAAAAATAATCGAGTTTTTGATACTAAAGGGCTGGAAATTCATGCTTCCAAAAGATTATTTAAAAGTTGGATAATAAAAAAACCGAAAAGCTCATCTCAAATAGCTCTCGAGGTCATCAAAAATAACATTCCTATTACGACTTGAGGAGAATGTATAGGAACTTCTATTCTTCGCACAATCATGTCTGCGTATTAAAAAATTGGTAGTATGAAACTCAAGATACTTTCGTTTCTAATTGCATCCCTTTGCGTGCGGGGCGTCGTCCAATAATGAGTCATATGGCAAAGTAGATGTCAAAAAAGAAATCAATATCGCAATTAATTAAAGATTGATAATGATCAGAACAATTTGATACATACAAAATATTTACTTGGCCTACCCACAGCGATGTAATCGTAGGATAATGCAGTTCACCCACTTAGATATTTTCCAATGAAACGTTTGTCAAAACCAGACCGAAATATATCAATATTTAAGCACATTGGCTTGTCAAAATTTTGCACAATATCACTAATGGCTTTAATTGGCTGCGTGGAACAAAGCGACAAAGTCAAAGATAGATCAAGAAATTTACCCAATATTCTTTGGATCATCAGTGAGGATCACGGACCCATGATTGGTGCGTTTGGTGACTCTCAAGCCTCCACTCCCGTAATTGACGCATTTGCCGAACAAAGCATAACTTTTACACATGCTTTTTCAGTAGCACCAGTATGCGCTCCCGCACGATCTACATTGATAACGGGAATGTATCCTAATTCTATCGGGACACATAATATGAGGAGTTTTGGTAGAGTGTCCTCAGAGATTACGTTTTTTACTAAATATCTAAGAAATTCTGGATACTACACTGCAAATATTGGGAAACATGATTTTAACATGATGGCCCCCGAGGGAGTTTGGGATGAGACCAACGACGATAACCGCGTGCAAGATTGGGATAGAACGGCATACTTCCAGAAAACCAATGGGGAACAGCCTTTCTTTTCCATAATAAACCTATTTAACACCCATGAAAGCCGCGTAAAGCGCGATATGGGAAATCAGACTCGAGATTTATCGAATACTAAACACAGTGCAGACGCCCTAGCAATACCATCTTATTACCCCGATACGCCGCAAATTCGGCAAGTTATGGCGCAATATTATGACAATATAGGTGATGTGGATTCAGCATTATCGGGGATCTTGAGAACATTAGCATCAGATGGTCTAGCCGAGGACACGATAGTATTCTTCTTTTCAGATCACGGTACAGGTGTACCTCGATCAAAAAGATCTCCTTACAACTCTGGATTGCATGTGCCACTGATTATTCACATACCTAGAAAGTTTGAGCACCTCACTAACATCACTGCGGGTACAAAAGTTGACGATATTGTCTCATTTATTGACTTTGCTCCAACGGTCCTAGCCCTAACAAATCAACAAATTCCAAGTCACCTCCAAGGGACTCCTTTTCTTCTCGCGGATAGAAATCGTGACACTAAATATGCATTTGGATTTCGCGATCGTATGGATGAGCGATTCGACCTAGTCAGGACGGCAAGAACTCAACGATTTCATTATATCAAGAACTTCATGCCCTACCAGCCCCATGGACAGTACATAGATTCGATGTATCGATCCCATGAGGTAGCTAGGGTTTGGACGAGCGCAACCCAAAATGGGTCACTATCAGCTATCCAGTCAAGTTTTTTTTCTGCAAAGTCCAGTGAAGAACTTTACGACATAGCTGTAGATCCCTACGAGACAACCAACCTCGCGGAAAATCCAGCGTATAAAGCAATGTTAATTGAAATGAGAGCGGCGACAGTAGATTGGATGAGAAAGATAAAAGATATCGGTCTCATCGCAGAATCGGAATTACAGAAAAAATCATTCGGTAGCTCTGTTTATGATATTGGGCAAGACTCATCGAACTATGATTTTGAACAGACTCTAAAAGTTGCGGAACTTGCCAGCCAAATGAACAAGAGTAATATTTCCCAGTTGATTGCTTCTACCAAACATAAAAACGATACTGTTCGTTTTTGGGGGACACTTGGGATCATAGCTCTAAATCGGGATGGGATAGACGCTCTCCCGTCATTACGTCCTTTACTGAAAGATACAAGCATCGCTGTAAGAGTCAATGCTGCAGAGGCAATGTGTCAGTTAAGCGAGTGCAATAAATCTCTCGAAGTGTTAGAAAAAGTCATATTGAATGAATCAGGCGCAGCACAGCTTCGTGCAGCAGTGGCACTGGACAATCTTGATGAAAAAGTCGCGCCGATACTACCTGCGATAAAGAGACTCGCTCGGGAATATCAAGCCGTCACGTTTCATACTGGTAAGCTGCAAGACGAGGAAAACATCAATAATCCAGATATCCTAAGGTTGATGTACATTTCATATATAAAGCGTGTGCTGAAAAAGCTGCTCTCTGATCTTGAGTAGGCTTAAAAACTTTTATCTTCGCAAAGCAACTTCAACCGAGTTGGGTAATATATTTAGGTGAAATAGTTGGAGGCATTTTTCGTTGCGCTCTCAAGATGATCACTCATAGATTGTCGTGCTAAATCAGTGTCTCCCACCGATAGTGCTGAAAAAATAATCTCATGCTGCTCCAACAGCGGAAAAATCCCTTCTTGCAGAATCCTCTCATGAAAAACCCGTGTTAATTCGGTACGTTCCCTAATCTCCCAAAGCCATCTTATTGTTCCACTGATAGCTGTATTAGCCACCACCTCGGCAATATATACATGAAAATTTTTATCTGAGTTCTGCATCGCTGGCGTGTCGTTTTGATTTTTCATTTCCGACAAAATTTTTTCTAAGCGCTTCAATTGAGTCTTTGTGATTCGATTCGCCGCAAGCGCAGCTACCTCCGGCTCGAGGATACGCCTCAGCTCTAACACCTCAAAAGGCCCTATTCCCTTATCCATCAAAACTAGATTTGGTTTATTTTGCTTCAGATAAACGCCGGAACCCACCTTGACCTCGATCAAACCAGACAGCTCAAGCGCTATTATAGCCTCTCTGACCGTGGGCCGACTAACATTTAAAATTTTTGCGAGATTACGCTCTGGCGGAAGTTTATCTCCTGGCTTTAAGTTACCTTTCGAAATGAATTCAGCAATTCGGGTTGCGGCCCTCATGTAAAGGCGTGGGGTACTCTCTTGATGACTAAGGGTCAATGATTTCACCGAGCAAATACAAAACTGGCATAACGTTTACTTTCAAGCCCAAAAACGACAGAAAAGCATATCACAACCAAGGATGACAAAAAGGTTTCTACCCGAAATCGGATATTCCAGTTATCTGAAAATACAGGGCGTCATCTGCCATGCAAAATATATATCATTGGGAATTACGGTCTCCATTCTCGAGCGAAACATAAAAATCACGTAGAACATACCAAGCCTTCTTTCTTACACCTCGCTCCGAAACTAGGCCTTTCCGATTCCAAAAGTCTTGCACATGATTTAGGTGCCTGCGGGGTGAACGAAAATCTTTTAATATCCACGGCGAGAGTCCGCTTAATCCCTTTATGTTTTGAGCCATAACTAAATTATGCTCATACACGGCTGCCTGAAATTCCTCGGTCCAAATCTGATCAGGGTTTCCGTACAACCCCTGTTTAGCACCGCCGCCCATCTCACTCATTATGATGGGCTTGTTATAGCTCGAGTCCCAAGTCTTTTTTGCGCAATCTTCTGGCAAGCCCCAATACCAACCGCAGTAGCTATTGATTCCAATCACATCCAGATAATCAGCCAAAGGATCCCTGAGAACAATTTCATTTTCTGACTTATCTTGAGTGTCGATTGCCGCAGTCACCAACCTAGACGGATCGAGGGACCGTGTTTTTTTAATCAACTTTTTTAGGAATGAGAGCCTGTTTTCCGAAAGAGGAGTCTCGTTCGCAACCGACCACATTACGATTGCCGCCCTATTCTTGTCCCTAGTAATCATCTCAGTTAATTGGCGCTCAGCATTCGCATAAACGGCTTTATTGTCAAAAAGAATAGTCCAATAAACCGGAATTTCAGACCAAACCATCAGACCTAATTGGTCTGCTGCCTTAATCATGGCCTCATTATGCGGATAGTGTGCAAGTCTCACAAAATTAGCGCCCAACTCTTTTGCCCACGACAGAGTTACATGCGCATCTGCAGCACTCCAAGCTCGGCCTTCATTGAGCGGCGATTCCTCATGAATACTTATACCTTTTAAAAAAACAGGACTTCCATTCAAATAAATTTCATCACCATTTGCCGAAATCGTTCTGAAGCCAATCCGGTCAGAAACGCGATCTTCTAAAAAACTAATTTCCATACCATAGAGCTTTGGAGTTTTTGGCGACCAAAGGCGCGGGGAGACGTCTGCGGCAAACCTAGCTAAACCGTTCTTGTCGGGTGAAGCTTCATATTTTATACCTAATTCTGGGATGCTAATAAGTACGACGTCTGATGTTTCTCTCTCTACGGTAGTTATTTCAACATAACCCTCAATACCGCCATCAATATGCGTTGAAACGCCTATGTAGTAATCATTTATGTGCGATAACGGAAGCTCTGTAATAATTACAGATCTTGTAATTCCACCATAGTTCCACCAATCAGTGTTCACTGTGGGAACTTGATCTCTAGACCTGCGATTATCCACCTTTACAACAACAAAATTAGCTCCGTCCTTGAGTTCTTTTGTGATATCAAATTGAAAGGAAGTAAATCCACCCTCATGCTGACCAACCTCGTTACCATTTATGTATACAATTGCGTGATAGTTAACTGCCCCAAATTGGATGATATATTTTTTATCTGCTTTTTTTACTAAATCAAAGTCCTTTTGATACCAAACTGTACCCTCATAAAAAAAAAGTTGTTCCTCTTGAGAATTCCAGTCACCGGGCACCGATAGCTTCTTTGCCGTGGCGAAGTTATATTCTATCCGGTCTGACACAGACTGAACCTTTTTGTTCTTAAAATAACCATCCTTATGTGGCTGGTATCGATGGTTATAGAAACCGTTTTCAAAAGGGTCAACAATCCGAGCCCATTTTCCATCCAATGATATGCTAGGTCTCGATATCAAATTCTGAACATACTCTACGGCGAAATCACTTTCTGCGGTGTGAGCTCCAGTCGAAATAAACAGCAAGACTTTACCTAATATGAGGATTTTAAGAAAACAGCAATTTTTCATAATTTTTCTCTTCCTAAATGTGAAGTTATCTATCTATCAAATTGTCCATTCACCGATCATTCGTTTTATGAGAGGCGACGTGGAGAATCAGCAAAAAGTTAGATAAATCAAATTTATTACTTCAGCCTGATTTGTCTATCCTCAAGTTAAGAGGATAAACCAACCCCTAAAAAAAGTTCAAAGAGCCTTAAATCTGCAAGATTTAGCCATCTCAATGTTTCTTGAACAAATTCCTAATCTAACTCTATCTAGAGTGGGACTAAAAGATGCTGGTATTACTCTCTCAAATTACCTATCACAAATGATCATAAGAACGCCTAAATTTTTTAGTCCAAACCATTTTCAGGCCTCATCCGAAGCCGCCAAGTTTGGTAAGCTTGAACGAGCTCATTGACTATTGTAGGAAATTTTGAGGCAAGGTCTGTAGTCTCAGTCTTGTCAACTAACATATCGTATAACTCCCATTTACCATCTTTCCTTAAATCCTCCGAAGAACTCGATACGAGTTTCCAATTCCCAATGCGAACAGCTTTCCCGGTCCTCCATTCCCAAAAAAGTGGTCCAACTCTGTTTTCTGTCTCACCAGCAAACACTGATAAAAGACTGGTGCCTTCGTACGTTGGAATTTTTTGGCCATTAAATTTTTGAGGGTAATGAGCGGAGGATATATCAACTACTGTGGCCATAATATCGACAAAATGTCCCACATACTCGGTAACCCGTCCTCCGTCAAAAATTACGTTAGGCCAATGTGCAATAAGCGGCGTGTTGATACCGCCCTGATAACTATGATTTTTATAGTATCGAAATGGGGTATTGCTGACGCTAGCCCAGTTGCGACCCAAGGATGTCCATCGGTCTATCGCACCTATATCGCCATTTCCGACTTCAACCACTTCTGCTGACGCACCATTATCAGAAGCAAATAGGATAAGGGTATTATCTAGCTGCTCTTTAGACTTTAATTCACCTACCACCCGTCCAATATTATGATCCATTCGATCAATCATCGCTGCATAAACAGCCATTTTTTGATCCTCAATTAAGCGATCACTGGATGAAAGACTATCCCAGGGTTGATATTCAGGCTCTGGTAATTTGAATGTATGATTCACCAACCCCAATTTTTTTTGCCGCTCGTAGCGAGCTCTGGCTGTTTGTTCATACCCGACATCCTTATAACGGCCCTTATATTTCGCTATGTCACTCGGCCATGCTTGTAATGGGTCATGGGGAGCTTGATAGGATATGTAGAGGAAGAAAGGAGTCTCACTATCCTTGTGGGTTCTCAAGTACTCTAGAGCCTTATCGGTGTATGTATCTGTACTGTAGAAATTCATGCTTGTCGGCGTATACGGCTGCAAACAATCTTCATCAATACACCAGATCCGCTCTCCGGGACGCTTTTGTGCAGGCACCGCCTCACCCTGCCTCGGCAATCCGGGATTGAAGTGATTTGTCGCACCGTCTCGCAGACCAAAATAACGATCGAATCCTCGGTCAAATGGGTTCTCAAGCCCATGATGTTTTCCAACCATATAGGTAGAATATCCCNCTGACTTGAGGACCTCGGCTAACGTGATAGAATTTTCCAAATACGAGTTGGGGGATTCACTCATTCCGACCTGCTGGGCATACAACCCTGTTAAAAGGGAGGCCCGTGATGGAAAGCATTTGCTTGTATTATGAAACTGGGTAAATTTTAGTCCATTATCCGCGAGGTCGTGAAGATTTGGCGTTGCTATCTCACCTCCATATGGCGATATATCGGACCAGCCAAGATCATCAGCCAAAATTATTAGGATATTAGGTTTTTGGACACCCCTTGCAACGGCCTTTACTGTTGTAGCAAAAGAAAAAAAAATTAAAGCCATTATCAAGATCAAATGGGTGTTTCGGCGGCCACAAAAAATANGAGAAGACAAGATCACCTTAAATTTCTCCGAACAGCGAATCTACGTATCATATGTCCTAGGTACAGAGCCTTCAATTTTTGATGGAATACTTGCCGTCAAAAATCATGCAGTTCAATGAGCGTCTTATTTTTACACCCGCATAAAAGAGTTTTGCCTCGCAAAGTTTTCTATGGGTTTAAAAAAATCTGCCTTCCACTATGATCTGTCGCTCGATTATCTACATCTCATATCTGAGTCCGAAAGAGATCGTTCGTCCGTAACTAAAATAATTCCTAGGACGATTCTTATCCGCCTCATACTCATACAATATCTCGTCTGTGAGATTAAAAATCTCAAGGCTTAAATTCATATTGTCATTTACAGCGTAGCGAAAGGCGAGATCAAGCTGCGTACGGTCATCACCGCGACGCTCTGCACCGCGAAAACTTCCTCCTCCTGGCATGAGATAGTCGGATCGAGAGTTAAATGCAGCACGAGCACCAAGTCGTTCCGTCTCATAGTATAAAATAATATTATATGAGTCCTCAGAGACTTCCTCCAGCTCGAAGCCTCCGCTACTATCAAGGTCTACGCTTGTATAATTAATCTGACCACCCAGAGCGTTCCAGGGCGAGGGCAAGAAGTCTAAGTTTTGTTGAATTGATATTTCAAACCCACTAATCGTAAACGAGTCTTGATTTGTAGCCGCCTCAATTTCAACAATGGTCCCAATCTCAATGGGAAATCCACCTTCGACTGCAGGCGTTGCAACTGTAGTTAAACATTGAGAACCAGTTAACTGTAATACTCCGAACCCAAAACTTCCGCCATCAGCTGGGCAAAGATAGTCGGGTGAAGCAAAATCAGTTATCTCTCTGTCAAAAATCCCCAACGTTACTGCTGACCCCTCTCTATTATACCACTCAAATGAAAAATCAAGATTTTCAGCTAAAAATGGACGTAAATTAGCCGCGCCTATATCGATACTTATCTGATCGGCTCGAACGTCAATCACCCTCGTTACAGCATACTCATCGGCCTCTGGCCGGCGCATGGTCTCTGTATAAGACAGACGAGCAACAAAGCTCTCACCAATGTCTGCAACTAAATTAATCAAAGGCAATGTGTTAGAATATTCGAATGTTCTTACTCCGTCTGTCGACCTAGTTGTTGTTGAGCGAGTTGTCTCTTCGCGCCGAATACCAAAATTTCCATGAAATGTAACGAGCTCGCTAATCTCGCTGCTAAAGTCTACTTGGACGTAACCTCCAACGATTTCAACTTCATTCTCAAAAATGGCAGCAGCGGCGGTACTGTCAACCAAGGTGGTAATTCCCATCGCGTTGAGTGTGTAGCTCGAATCATTTGGCTCGAAAGGTCGTAAGGCATCCCAGAACCCGAAAAGGTCGACACTGCCAAAGTCATTCACCGCATCAAATTTACCTAGCCCTCCACCAAGAAAGTCATCTTCTGAGACGATACTTGAGGGCACATGCATAGCATTGCTAACGTTTTCAGTTTTCCCTCCAAAAAGCGTAATCCTCGCTGAGTCGTCTGACTGCTCTTTGTCACGACGGGAAAGCCCGGCAGACACCATAGTAAACGGACCCATTTTCAGCGACCGAGATATATCAATTTGGAAAGATAGTTCTTCATCTTTCTCAAGTGTATCCAAAAATCCGCTTTGTATTGATTCGTTTCCACCATGTAAGACCGACCTTATCTGTCGCTTTCCCGAACTCGTCGGGGAACCAAAATCTTGATCTAAATCGATAAGCTGGGCTGAATCATCTGGACTCAAATCAAACTCTGCAGCACTGGGATCTCCGTTACCTATGTTGATGTTCGCTATAAAGTCATTATTAGGGCTCTTATCCTCAAGCCTTACCATAAGACCAGGAGCGAGCCTTTGCCGCTCAGCCTCTGTTTGGTGGACAGTACCGCCGATCTGCCACACATCATTCTCCCAATTCAGCGACGCCGTCATAGCTGAGACGGTATGATCCTCTAACCGACCTCGGACATCATGCCAAATTCGTGGCTTCTCGATAGTAATATGCTGCTGAGTGCCCCCGAAAACTCCTATCACGGGTTCTCCTAACGCGGTTCTTGTGGAACCTCCTCGACTTTCAATACGAAGCTGCTGCTGAATATCAGTCGAATCGTCATTGTTATAGAATCCATCCAGCTTTGCGTGAAGATTTTCGTTGATTTTGTACTCCAAACCGAAGGACCCGGCAAGAGTTTCACTATCAAAATTATCAATGTCGAATCGTAGCTGACGAGGGGTGTACAGATCATCAGTCGGCACTTCAGCGGTGCCTCCATCGTCAATATCGTAAATAGCAATTTGCATTTGGTCGGTTCTAAAATCATTCTTCTTAACACCCAATGCCCCCCGGACCGCTAGTTTTTCTTCGATAAGCTGTCGCGTGAAGGTAATCGCAGCTCCTGGCTTTGTGGTCTGTGTCAGAGACTCATGGTAATGATCAAGTGAGATCGTTGTTTTATCATCCAACCCCAGTGCTCCGCCAGTCTTTAAATCAACCAACCCAGAGAGTCCACCAGTGACATTCTTCGCTGTTTGCGATTTTATTACGTCAATACCTGAAAAAACTTCTGATCTCATTCTACCGAAAGCCAACCCATCCCGTCCTGCACTAGCCAAGTATCGTCCGTTGAGAGTGCTCCTTTGAAACTGTCCAGGTAATCCTCTTAGGGTAACACCGCCCTCTCGGCTTACGCCACCTCGACTTACTTGCACTCCTGGAATGCGACCGAGTGCCTCGGCTAGATTTAAGTCTGGTAATTTTGCAATCCCCTCAGCTGACAGAGAATCAACAATTTGATCCGAGTTGCGCTTGACGCTCAGTGATGACTCAAGGCTTTTTCGGGTACCATAAATCACCACCTCCTCAAGCAAAGCGGATTCGGCTCTTAACAACTCTGCGCTTGCGAGAGAACATGCCAAGATTACCACATAGAAAAAACGATCCCTCACAAGTGATATTTTTATTTGAATCACGACTATTACCCTCCTCCTTGATGACCAAAGTGCGCAGCAACAAGAGCAAATTTATGAATGAATGCTTATTGCAAGGCCCACCAATAATTGGTAAGTCCAATCTATAGTATGAAGAAATGGATAGTCTAGGTAAATCACTGCAATGTCAATAGTCAGATAAAAACTGTGTTTAAAATGAAAAAAACTTTTAGTAATGCCAAAGAGGGCATCTCGAGGACAAACCTGATCTGATTGCTCAATTTGTAAGTGTTGTTTATCCTAAGTATTTATTTGCAAAATCTTGGTCAGTCTCTAACGTGCCTAAGCATATAGTAATCACAATACAATGAATGGAGGCCAAATTACGGAAAACACGGATGTATAGACANGTCTTAAACATTCTAATTATCGCCATAATTCTATTTTCAGGGCTCGTCCCTGCGTCGCCAAATAAAATCCCAATAGCCTTAAAGCAACCTCTCCCATCGGCGAAAATCTACAAATTAGATACACAAGCGGATTATGAANAAGCGAAAAGCAGAATCTACAATGGAGGTGATCAAATCTTATTTAAGAGAGGCCTAACTTTCGAAGGTGCAATATCCCTGAGACGCAGTGATGCACATCCCAATGTTGAGATAAAAATCAGTGACTTTGGAAATAATCAGCAAAACAGGCCGATAATTCAGGCTGATGCTCCAAAAATGGGCACGCTCGACATTCGCAATTCGGGGGGATGGATCATCGAAAATCTTGAGCTCATAAATAGCTCTGAAAATCGTTCAGAACGACATGGAATCCTCGTCTCAGCGACTGATAGTGGAACACATAGCGGGTTCACAATACGCAACAATATCATCCGAAACATTGCTGGAGAGCCGGACAATAAAAATAATGGCGGCATTATTTTTCGAGTTTGGGGTAAAAGTAACCCAACACAATTTAATGATATTCTGATTGAAAATAATCAGATAAAAGATATTAGTGGGGTTGGAATTCGAATTAAGTCTCCATGGGAAATTAATCCAAAAGATCTTCGCCATATAAAAAGTAATGCAATTGGTCGGTATGCTTTCCAAAACGTAGTTGTCCGCAAAAACCAAATAAAGAACATTACAAAAAATGCAATTATAGTAGCTAGTTCAGATAAACCTCTTATCGAATACAACACTATCGGACCCAATATATCGACTGAAGTTACCGGAAATTCGTTATTTGTATTCGCGACGGATGACGCCCTCGTCCAATACAACGAAGCATTCGGAAACGTCGGACCTGCAGTTGATAAAGATAGATGTGGTTTTGATGCCGACTACAACTCTCGAAATTCTTTGTTTCAATTCAACTTTTCTCACGATAATAACTGTGCATTTGCAATTATGCGCAGGTATCAGGTTGGCCTAGAAATTCGCTACAACGTCAGCCAAAACGATCAATATGGGTTTTTCTTTTATGGATTTCCGACGGAGAACGGACTTGCTAGTGCGAAAATTTATAAAAACACAATGTATAGTGAACACAGAGACATGCACATGTTTAGTAACTTCGATGCCAAGAAAAACCGAATTCCTATTAATTCTCACTTGAGCAACAATATCTTTGTATTTGCAAGAGAAGGGGCGACGTGGGGAGCAAAACCACTCGCAAAGTTAGGTAACCGGTTCACTGATAATCTTGTGTTTGGCCTAAATGAGCCCGATTACAACGGGCCCTCAGTATTTCCACGGTTCCAAGATGCTAACGGAATTAAATCTCCCGCGAACATGACAGATCCAGAAGCCCTCGATGCTTATAAGCTATGCGAGCACAACCTGCTGAGCCCACAGAACGAGGTCAACGCTCATGTTGGTGCGCTTCCTAGCCTCAGTAAAGACTGTGATGATATTCACTAACACAAACAAAATAGCATTTCCCTACAAATTTATGTTAACGGGCCATGTAATACTCAGCAAGTTGAAATCTTTCCTCAAGTTCGGGTCCCGCATCGCCGCCCTCCCTCCCAAGGACCTGCCAATAAGACCGATCCTCACTCCAGGGTTGCCAACTTCCGTTACCGATTAGTTCTTTTCCATGGGCAAAACGGCTCCAATTTACATGATAATGTTTTTGTAATATTTTTCTTTTTTTGTCTTGGACACGCGTCCATAGAGCGGTATTGTCCCAACCGTGTGGAGTGCCCAACTCTTTATCATTTTTGGTCACTAGCCCCGCATCCGTGTAAAAAGTATATACTTTCGCAGCTGTATTTTGGTGGGCGGACGCGGATAATTTAGCAGAAACCAGAAATCTCATGTCCCCGATAAATCTCTTAAAACCTATTTCTTTTTGTATTGCAAAATCTTCATCATATACATTGATGAGTCGCCCAATATTTGCTTGCAACCATAAACCATATTTTTCATAAGAATACGTGTAACCCTCATAACTCATCGCACCTGTCATATATGCGTCAAGAGGATTACCGCAGGCTGAATCCCTAATGCAATCGAAGTGATCTACTTTGAGTGAAGTCCCATCAATAATCGGGAGGCTACGCAGTTGACTACTTACCAAAAATTCTGGTTCAAGCGCCCTCAAAAATTTTAACGATTCGTCTCCGTCCAACCCAATGCTTTGGAGAACCCTCTCCGTATGATCTTCTGCAATCTCTTGGGGAAATCCATATGCATCATTCTTTACAAGATTAGCAAATTTTTTTTTAATCCTCAGAGGTGAAGCAATATAACTACTCTTGGCAATAGCTTTGTTGAAGAGGCCTGCAGCATCCGGATGGGCGGTTAAAAGGTCTACCGACAGCGCCCCCGCTGAGCTGCCAAATATTGTCACATTGGTAGGGTCTCCGCCAAAGTAGTCGATGTGTCTGCGTACCCACCGTAGTGCAGAAAGCTGATCCAAAATACCGAAATTAGGGTCATCCGTTTCTAATGCAGTGTGGGAAAAAAAACCGAGGGGTCCCAAGCGATAGTTTAATGAAACAACGACCACCCCATGTCGAGCCAACAAATCCCCTAAAATATTGCCATTACCATTCCTAAATGCACCCCCATGAATCCAGACCATGACCGGGTGATTACCCTGAAGATTAGGGGTCCAAACATTCAGGTATAGGCAATCCTCATTGATTTCGCGTCCATGACGGTTATAAGAAAGATTTTTTTGTGAGAAAGGATGGCAGCTTGCAGAGAATAACTGTTTACCGACAGTTAGGTCTGTATCTAAAATTTTGTCTACAGGCGGCCTCCACCGTAGCCTACCAACAGGGGCTTCTGCATAAGGAATTCCTAATGAAAAATAGACACCGGTCTCAGTCGTGGGCAATTCAACCGGCACTACAAAACCGACAGTGAGAAAAAACCCCAAAAAAAGACCAACATAGAGTTTGAAAATTTTGGCGCCTCTCTCCGCCTGGAACCCTTTTAATAACATCACAGTTTCTCACCAAAGANCTTCGGCCGTGACTGACTTTCATAGATTTTTAATTTTTTTCGGCTAATGCGAGTTACTACTATTTTAATTTTTCAAGGTTGAATTGTAATCGTGACTTACGCTCACGGACCTGCTAACTCATTGTACCAGCCACGCAGCACCCCAAACGCGGCCTTACGCTGGCCCTCAGGCGAAATAATCCCCTTCCTATTCCAATACTTTTGGAACTTCCCATGCATGCGACGCGGAGATTTAAAATCCTTTAAAATCCACGGCGAGAGGCCGTTGAGACCATCGATATTTCGGCACATCTCTATATTAGCCTTGTAATATTCGGCCTGATAATCCTCAGAAAACTTTGCAAGATCGTCGTTTCGGTAACCGTATAAGGCGCCAGCACCAAACTCAGAAAATAGAAATGGTTTATCCTTTGGGGGTTCCCACTCAATTTTTGCTATATCCTCAAGCTTCATGTCTGAGTACCATCCCTGATACGTGTTTACAGCCACAACATCAATGTACTGAGCCAATGAATCGTCCACCACATACACGCGTCGGCCATCTTTATTTTTTGGTTTTGCCTTGTGTAGCGCAGACGTTATCAGCCTTGTGCCGTCAACCGCTCGAATATCGTTGATAAGAGTTCGGAGAAAGGTGGTTCGCTGCTCAAGCGCAGCTCCCTTTTTATTTCTCTTAGTTTCGTTTGCCACACTCCATAGAATTATTGAAGCACGATTCTTGTCCCTCGTGATATTGTCACTCTGCATCTTGCGAGCAAGGGCAAGCGTCTTCTTGTTTCCGAAATCCATGTCCCAATACACGGGGATCTCACTCCAAACTAACAGACCTAACTCGTCCGCAACACGTGTTGTGATTTCTGAGTGAGGATAATGTGCAAGGCGGACAAAGTTCGCATTTAGGTCTGATTTCGCAATACTAAGAAGGGCTCTGGCGCTGGCTTTATTAGTTGCCCTATTTGGAGTTGCCCCGAGAGCCTCCTCGTGGATAGAAATCCCCCGAAGGAAGATAGGGTCTCCATTTAATAAAATTTCTCCGTCGACACTTTCTATCGTCCTGAACCCAATACGGTCAGAAACCGTCTCATCGGCTGTTGAAACTATGACTTCATACAACATCGGGTTACGGGGTGCCCAGAATTTCATGTCCTCGGGGGTTTTCACCTTTACCGTGATATTGCCATCAGAGTCAGTTTTTCCAGTAACCAGGACCCCAAGCTCTGGAATTCTAACGGTGACTTCCCGATGATTAATTTCGGCACCGCTAAGTGAGATATTAGCTTTTATAATGTCAGAGGATTCCAGCTGTATAGAGTATGTCGAAATATATGTGGTAGGAACCCGCACAAGATGGACATCCCGTGTAATGCCGCCAAAATTTTTCCAATCGGTTACTGGAGTTGGTACTGAGTCGTCCTCNTGCTCCGAATCAACCCCAATTACCACAGAATTACGGCCGACCTTTAAGTTATCAGTCACATCAAATGCAAAGGGAGTAAACCCACCCTCATGCTCTCCAACTTTTTTAGCATTTACATAGACATAAGATTTATAATTCGCAGCGCCGATATGAAGGAGGTACCTCTCGCCATCCAACTCGGATAGCTGTACCTCCTTTCGAAACCAAACTAGCCCCTCATACAAAGCCATCTCGGCAACCTGTCCATTCCAGTCTCCCGGCACGGACATAGACGGTGAGGAATCAAAGCTGTACTCCATCATCTTATGATGAGACACATTGATCTTGTCTAAAAATACCGCCTTTGGCTCGCTTTTGGACTTTAATAACGCGGTCTTGTATGGGTCTATGATGTATCGCCACTCACCCGATAGGTTAGTCGACTCACGGGAATCCACGTTGATTAGTAAACCGGAGTATTCAGCTGTAACTGCTGCATTTGAACACAACGACAAGACAAAGAAAAAATAGATACACATGGAATAAAGGAGCGATTTTTTACATCCCATTCTTGACATCAAATTTCTCATTGTGACTGCCGATGAAGATTAAAATCAGGCGGTACGGACGGTGTAGCGGTCTTTACACCACTACACCGAAAGTTTAGCTCCATCAGAACTTATAACGAATTCCAGCCTTGTATATTCGTCCATAGTAACGAATCTCGCGAACGCGCTCTTCAACGCCCTGATATTCGGTCCTGCGTTCATTGGTAATGTTGTATATTTCAAGCTTAGTACTGAGATTTTTCATTGGTTTCCATTGAAGGCGCACATCCAGCTTCGGGTTTGCGGCTATCATTCGGTCGTCGCCGGAAAAACTACTTCCAGTAGCATTTACGAAATATTCGCTCCGGTTTCGGTACTGTACACTAAATGCCCAGTTATCTTTTTCGTAAAACGCTTTGAGGTTCAAAGTATTTTTAGACACGCCCTCAAGAGGAAGGTCATTCCCTGCCGAATCTTTCACGCCAGACGCACTCGTGTCCACATACGTCATATTTGCCTGAATGCCAACATGGCGCATCCAGTTGTCCATGAAGTCGAAATTTTGGATCAAGCTTGCTTCAAATCCATCAAATGAGGCCCCCTCTGAAGAATTAAATTCGTCTTCGATCAACACTGGAATACCGGCTGAGTCCAAACACTCGTCGCCAACCCGCGACAAATTGCCTGTAATTATCCCAGAAAAGTCATACACATCCAGTTGAGTAAATTCATTCAGATCATTAGGACAGTGTTCAGATTGCCCGGTCTTATCAGCAACATCCTTTCGGAAATACGCAAGAGAAATATAGCTACCGGATCGATTATACCATTCTAGCGAGAGATCATAGCTATCTGCGGTAAATGGCATGATGGCGGCGCTGTTAAGGTCAATTTCGACGCTTTCAACGATTGAATCTGCCTCATCAGCATACCTGACCCGCGCTGTTGAATTCGTCCTGTAGTTAAAAGCGTTGGGACGAGTGATATTCTCTGAGTAACCAAGCCGAAGTAGGACGTCGTCCTTCACATCAAATATCAAATTTAAAGAAGGAAGTGTATGCGAGAATTCTTGACTCGCAGTGCTAAAAATATCTTCCGCAAGAAGATCACTCTGAGTAACAGAGCTCACCTCTCGGTCGGTGCTCACATAGCGAAGACCGAAGTTTCCCCTCACCGGAAGGGGCAACTCAAGGTCATTTCCGTCAAACTTAACCATCGCGTAAAAAGCAGTTACATCCCGTTTCGCGTCGAAGGTCCTGTTGATGGTGTCGGTGTTTACTGGCAGTCCTCCGAATGTGTCACCAGTGATTGTTGTGGCACCAAGTATATCATCTATAACCAATCTCCAATCCGGGACCCAATAATTAGTAACGCCTGGAAGGTTACCCTCAAAAAAACCATCGTTGTTGTTCCCAATGTGCGGACGCATTACACCAAGGTCATCAATCTGATCATAAATAAAATCTCTGTTAGTCCAACGCGGATATCGCTGGTGACGCTCATAACTCCTCCATTTCGCGCCCACTTGTGCAGTCTTGATGAACGGTCCATCCACTAACTTTGTGAGATCGAACTGGGCTGCTACCTCCGATTCCTCCCTGTCTCTTCCATCTCCAGAGCCATAAAAATTAGTGCGGGCCGTTGTAGGTGGGCTATTGCTCCTCACACTCTCTCCATAACTCCACTGATTAATATCAGAGAAATCACCCTCGACCATCTCGACGCGGAAGGCATCGACATCCCCCGCGCCGTTGTCCATACGAAGAATCACGCCATTGTCATCATGGTCATTAATATTTCTTCGAGAGCTTACGCCCCACCGGTCCTGAGTTCCGCGGGTCGAGTGCAAGATACCCTTTGCCCTCCACTCGTCAGTTTGCCACGTAATATCTCCCGTAATCGCATAGCTAGTGCGCTCGTCATCAAAAGCTCGGGACTCTGCATCAATCTCTGGCTGGTTGAAAAGTACTTGGGTTGCAGTTGCGCCAAAGGCACCAGCATCAATCGTCTCCTCAACGGTCATACTCTGAGCACGCCTGAACCGGAGTTGATCCATGATATTAAAATCTTCTAAAAGCGAGTAGATCCCTGTAAAACCCATATTTAATTTATCGTTTGGCTGGAATTCTAAACCGAAAGCCGCAGTAATCTTATCACCCTCGTTCTGCCGGGAGTAAACGCGAGCATCAATCGGAGTATAAAGATCTGCTAACCCGTCTCCGTCAGTGTCATCGTCGTCGTAGTTCGTGATCTTTGCTAAATCGGTGCGTTGCCGGCGATCAGACCAAGAGATAGCTCCCATTATCCCAACAGTTTCGTTGTTAAACTTATTGGCAAAGGCTAAATTTGCGTTTGGTTCTGCAACGCCTGGGAGAGACTCGAAGTCCATCCCACTGTAGAAGGTGACAAATGGACTTCCAAAGGCGAGGGGCCGTCTTGTTTTTATATTTACAATTCCACTGAGACCACCCTCATCGAATGCTGCCGTTGGTGTTTTTACAAGCTGAACACCTGAGACAACATCCGACTGGAACATACCATAAACGAAACCACTTATGGGATTTCCGGAGGCAAGGGTTTGGCCATTGTAAAGCGTTTTGGCGTAATTTTTTGGTAGACCCCTAACCCTTATTTCACCCTCTCGGCGCTCTCCCCCAGCCCCTGCATACTCAAGCTGGACTCCTGTTATCCCACCAATAGCCTCAGCTAGATCCATATCAGGAAATCTTCCTATACCCTCTGAGGAGACTCCATCCATAATTGAATCAGAGTAACGTTTTGCGTTTACCATGAGCTCTAGCGACTGCTTGATACCGATAGAAATAATTTCGTCGACAATCTCATCACTACCTGCCGAAGGACTCCGATCACTCTGCGACAAAGCTGACTGATTTATAAATAGTACAAAAAATAATGTCCAAAAAGACAGGACTATTCTGTTCGAAAAACTTAGTGCGTGCGAGGAATCGCACGATACAAATACCCTCATATTTAATCCCCCGTTGTGGCTACAACTTTTTAAATTATCTAACCTTTTTTCACGGATCTTTTTTTACTTTCCAAATTAGTGTAAATTCTCCGCGTCAATCGGTCAAGCCAGCCTAATGTTGGGGAGGAAGGGGCAAAATTAACTCGATAGGTTATGAATAAAAAAGGGCAATGTACCAGTACAAAGAGATGATCAAAGCGTGGTGGTCAATAGCCATGCTCTAACTCGTGCAACAATTGGAGAAACTTTTTTATCAATAATGTTTATATGACCTCCCAGTTAGATCCTAAGACAGGAACCAACTAGAGGTAACAGATTTGTAATAGTAGATGTAACGAGTCACTTATGAAGTGTAGCCTCACGATGTACTTAAATTACAACTGTTTCTCAAACATTAAATTTGTGATATTAAAATTAATGCATAAAAAACAGAGTGTTACATTTAATATGTACTCGCCGAAATATGGACTTAGCAAGGCATAAAATTGAATATTTTTATTCCCCTCACAACTTGTCCTTTGATTTACACGATAATCTTTTGTTTAGCATTTTTTTGTGATCTCACATGTTCCGATGCGCCACGTCTGGGCATGGGTGCAAGATCAGGAGAAATCACAGAAGACTCAGCAATCGTCCAAATCCGGCTCACAGAGTCTTTTGGACAAGAGAGAAACTTCGGCATTCCGGGAAAAACTGGAAAAGCACGGATTCATCTTAGCCGTCATGATGAAATGGCAGATGCGACTAAAACTTTATGGCAAGAGGCATCGAAAGAAAATGATTACCACCTGCAATTCCCCATAGCGGATCTCAAACCTAAACAGCGTTATTTTTATCAGGCTGAGTTGAAAGAGAAGGATGGCATGCCAAGCCGAATGTCCGAAATATTTTCATTTAAAACCGCGCCCAAAAGCACTGACAGGAAAGAAATCATGTTTCAGGTTACTACGTGCCAATCTGCTCACGGGCTTCCGACTTACACACTAATGGAGCGACAGAAGCCCGACTTTTTAATTTCCGCTGGTGATACAGTGTATTACGATAGGTATGACGTTCGCTCGAAAGAAGAGGCTTACTGGCTATATCAGAAACAATATGGCACTCCTTATACAATCAATTACCTCGCACATATACCAGCATACTTCATGAAAGATGATCATGACTATCGCTATAATGACGCAGATCCATTTTCAAAACATCCGGTCAAGTTTCAGAAGCACAAAGATGAGCCGAATGGCTTGAATCCTAACTTTAACCGAGCTGACAAGACTTATCTTACTCATGAAGAGGGTGTTGAGGTTTTTAAGCATGTTTTTCCATCCAGCAATATGCCTTATCGAACCTTCCGATGGGGGAAAGGTGTTCAGATCTGGTTACTGGAGGGGCGAGATTTCAGGTCAGATAACAGACTTCCAGATGGCCCAAAAAAAACTATCTGGGGAGGTACTCAAAAGGCTTGGCTCAAAAAAACTCTTCTGGAAAGCGATGCAGACTTTCGTCTCGTGGTCAGCCCGACTCCGCTTATAGGACCCGACAAACCAAACAAAATTGATAATCATGCCAACGCAAATGGTTTCATGCATGAAGGAAGAGCTTTTTTAGACTGGATGATAAACCAGCAACTACATATAAACACGTTTTTGATAACGGGTGACAGACACTGGCAATATCACTCTATCTATGATGACTTAGTACATGAATTCTCCAGCGGCCCCACGAGTCAATTCAAGGTTCATCATGTGCCCAAACCAAAAAATGGGGTTATTAAACAGCCTTACAATGGTCCTACAGGCGGCTTTATGTCTGTGAATTACAAAGATATGGCTCTTTCAATTACACACTACGATGAACGAGGTCGAAAACAAAATAGTGAGAACTTTAAAATAAGCCTTNCCGATTAGTAGCGAAATTCAAATGCAGCAAGTTTTGATGGACGTTTGTTGTGGTTACTTTTGGTCTGGCACTCAACCTACATTTTAGAAGAGTTATGTTCTTTGCTTACAATTTAACAAAAGAACCAAGTCAGCATCTGAATCAGAAATCTTCATTCATCTCAGCTCTAACTAGTTATCTCTTCTCTTCTTCACAAAAATATACTCCTTCTCACAGTCTTCATAACCTAGTGAAGGACTGTATCATTGCCGCATCTTGTATTTTTGTCGCAGTCAAAGTGCTCATAATTTTTTAAGGCGGAGAATAAGTACTACAGAACATTTTTCTGGCCATCTGGTCGAAAGCGNACAACTCAGTTACAACGATTTATTGCGCCAGCGTGGCCAATTACCTGTTCTGCCAATCTAGAGGCCAATATAGACGATTGCACAACGTCATCCGTTTCAATGTAACGTGANAGGAATCCTCCATTAAATGCATCTCCCGCGCCAGTGGTGTCGACGACTCGTCGAATCCTCTTGGCTGGGCAAAACTGGCTGATAGTGCCATCGAATGCGAAGCATCCTTTAGCACCCAATTTTATCACACCCGCACTTACACCAAAATCAATTAGCTTTCTCGAGAGTTCTTCAGCAGAGGTATCCCCAAATAATTTTACTTCGTCATCCAATGTCGGCATCGCAATGTCAGTTAGTTGCCATGCTTTTTGTAAAGCACCTATCGCTTGTCCTGAAGAATCCCACAATGACGGCCGAAAGTTCGAGTCAAATGCCATGATGGTCCCACCAGCCCTGAAACCCTCCATGACTTTAAAAAAAATAGCGCGAACATCATCTTGCATGAGAGCAAGTGTGATGCCTGAAAAATACATACAGAATGGTTTGCTAAGGGAATTAAGACAATTAACGAATTCGATTGAATTTAAAAAGTGCTTTGCCGCCGACTCACCTCTCCAATAGTGAAAACGTCGCTCACCTTTTTTATCTGTCTTTATTATATAAAGCCCCGGAAGGTCACCATCCAATATCATCACCTTTGATGTNTCTATCCCATCATCTCGCCAACATTTAAGCATCTNNGNACTAAATTCGTCNTCTCCAAGAGCTGTTAAAAAATTAACATTAAATTGAGGCCCCAACCCTTGTTTTAAATTGTAAGCAGTGTTGTATACATCGCCAGCAAACTGGAAGCCTCGATCTAATTTTTGATCGTCTGTTATCTCGATCATGCATTCTCCAATGCATACGATTTGCTTCTTCATGACATTACTTCCGACAACACGTAGGCTGCAGTTGTACCACTTTCAAAGGGCACAAACCTTGATTAACAATCTCAAAATATACGTCACTATTGGTAATCTTCAAGAGCTCATAAAAATCAGATCCCATACTGCTAGCTACGCGGAGTAACATAATAAATTTGATAATTTTTTTTTCTAATAAATCTAAAGATTTGCTCAAACCGCAATCAACTCCCTTGGGCCAAGCTAAGTAAATCCTCTTAAAATAAACCCTAATATTAGCCCGAGCGGATGCACCAAGCCTAACATGAATCAACCGGCCCTCACTTCGCAATAATGCCGGCAAGTGAAATGACACACCTATTTTTTCATCATTTGATATGTATGACATGTTCTGCAACTTAATTTTTCACCCTGTAAGCATCCTTGGCAAGCCGATATGCCAGATCCTTTGCCAAACCGAGCGCCTGTTCCTCGGAAAGCCTGCGCTGGACTACCCAGCCAGCTAAAAATTGACAATCAATGCGCCGAGCAAGATCATGACGCGCGGGGATCGAAAATAATGCCCGGGTATCATCATTGAACCCAACAGTGTTGTAAAACCCCGCGGTCTCTGACACCTGCTGACGATATCTCATCATCCCCTCTGGACTGTCATGGAACCACCATGCCGGTCCGAGTCTTAAGCATGGATAATGTCCCGCCAACGGCGCCAACTCCCGCGAATAAGTGGACTCATCAAGCGTAAAAAGTATCACAGAAAGAGAGGACTCGTTGCCAAAACGTTGGAGTAAAGGTCTTAACCCATCCACATATTCCATAGGAATTGGAATATCTGCTCCCTTGTCCTGACCGAAGCGATCAAAAAGTGGGCCATTATGATTTCGCGAAACACCCACGTGAAGCTGCATCACCAAACCATCGTCAACACTCATTTTTGCCATCTCCGTCAGCATTTGACCTCGAAAGCACTCTTTCTCGTGGCGGTCCGCATCGCCTTTCAAACATTTTGCAAACAACTTCTGACATTTTACATTGGAGAGGTCCGATGTTTTTGCGGAGGGATGACCATGATCAGTTGCAGTAGCACCATGACTTTTAAAAAATTCGCGTCGGTTCTTGAGCGCAGAGAGGTAGCCGCTCCATGTAGTAGTCTCCTCGCCAGTAATTTCGGACAATCTACCAACATTATTAAAAAATCCTGGAGAATCGGGATCTATAATGCTATCCGGTCGAAATGTTGGAACTACACGACGTCCAAACCCTGCTCGAGCAATACTTTCATGAAACCCAAGAGAATCCAGCGCCCCGTCAGTTGTTGCAAGAAACTCTATCTTGAATCGATCCAGAATTGCTCTCGGTCTGAAAGCATCCATCTTTAATTGGTGTGATATTTGCTCATAATACTGTTGCGCAGTTTTAGCACTAAGTACATCCGTGAGGCCAAAAACCTCATAAAACACATAATCGAGCCAAATCCTGGTTGGCGTGCCCTGAAATAAATAATAGTTATCAGCGAAAATTCGCCACGCCTCGAATGGACTCACATTGCTCTTATTTCCAGCAATCGGGATTCGAAGTGACTCAAGAGACACGCCCTGACTATAGAGCATCCTAAAGATATAATGATCTGGAACAATCAATAAATCGGTCGGATTATCAAACACCTCGTTATCGGCAAACCAACGAGGCTCAGTGTGGCCATGCGGACTTATTATTGGTAGTGACTCCACCTCGGTGAAGAGACGCCGAGCGACTGACCTAATCTCTCCATTTTGTCCAAGAAACCTATCGGGATGCATGCATAAACCTTCATTCATCAGAGTTATTCCCTATTCCCTTAAAAAAACAGACACGACATCTAAACTGCAATGAAACCGGCGATCTAAGCTTACCCACTAACTCCAGAAATAGCCCTGCTTACTCCCCGTAACTCAGCTAGGCCCTTCATCCGACCTCCAAATGAGTATCCGGGTCGAATATTACGGTTGCCAAGCTCACTGGCCATCGTGTGTCCATGGTCTGGACGCATTGGAATTAAATTTTTGTATCCAGCCCGATTTTGTTTTTGCTCTTGCGTGATAAGCTCTTTGATGAGGCTAACCATATCAACCATGCCATTAAGATGCTCTGACTCATAAAAGGAACCGTTTGGTTGACGAATAATATTTCGCAAGTGAACAAAGAAGATGTTAGCACCGAATTCTCGAACCATGCTCAACAAATCGTTATCAGCTCGAGTACCCAATGATCCAGAGCAAAAAGTAATACCATTAGACGCACTTGGATAGACCTCAAGGATGCTTTTGAGGTCGTCCGCTGTTGAGACAACACGAGGCAATCCGAAAAGACTGAAAGGCGGATCATCAGGATGGATTGCCATGCGAACCCCAGACTCTTCCGCTACAGGAATAATCGATTCCAAAAAATGATGCAAGTTTCTCTGGTAGCTATCTTTGTCAATTACATCAAAGGTTGACAACATCTGTGAGAGCCCAGATCGGTCATAAGATCCCTCACCACCGGGGAGACCTGCAATAATATTCTTCTCCAGCTTGAGCACATCTTCACCGTTTAAATCATGAATTCTGTCCTCTGCCTGTACCAAAATTTCCTCTGAGTAATCCTTTACCGCCCCATCTCGCTTGAGGATGAAGACATCATAGGTTGCAAAGTCAATCATATCAAAACGAAGCGCCTGACTCCGATTGGGTAAAGAAAAACTCAAATCAGTCCGGGTCCAATCCAAGATCGGCATAAAGTTGTAGCAGATAGTCGAAATACCTGCAGAACCAATATTTCTGATACTATGTTTGTAGTTCTCTATGTAATCATGGAAGGAACCTGACCGAGTTTTTATATCATGGTGAACCGGAACGCTTTCAACTACAGACCATTCTAGGCCGGCACTTTTTATTAGCGTGTTTCGCTCATTAATATCTTCAATAGGCCAGATTTGTCCTGTTTCAATATGATCGAGTGCAGTCACGACGCCTGAGGCACCGGCTTGTAGGATATTATCCAAACTCACCGTATCGTCGGGACCGAACCATCTCCATGTCTCTTTCATACAATTCCTTAATGAGACCTTGCTAAAATTATAGCAAGATAAAACTCATGGCTAGTAAAAATAAAACGCATTTAAAATCAATATTTTACTGAGTTTTATTCAAACTTTTTATTAGGTTCTTTAGAGGGTGTTGGGTGATCATGTTCTATCCGCCGCTTGAAACAACAAAGACTCTGAGGTTCCCAATACACGCCTGACCCTTATGGGTATGGTCTACGATATCATCATTCATATTTTTTTTTCTTAGAAAGAATATAAGTTTAAACAAATATCATCTTAGTAATCATGAACAGCCCACCTTTTTTTTCAATTTTAACATTAAAATCGTAAACAAGTTGATTGCATCACAATGACCACCAATCCTCTTAAACTCGATGACTACCCTCACCAAATTTAAGTGTTGCATATAATCCCTTGTTAGCCCCTCTTAAAAAACCCTCGTACGATTTTATAAAATAAGAGCGTAATTTACAAAAGAGTCCAACTGGCAAAAAATTAATGCTTTTGATTCTCTTATTTGTAAGTTACTCATGTGAAAGGGCTATTCTCTGCTTCAATGTATCGCCATCTCAAAGCCTTAATAGAAAATGAAAACCGATTTAAATAAAGCGCTTACGTTCGTTCTTTTAAAGACACATTTTGCCTATTGCTAAATAATCTCGTGTAAATTTGGTTAGATAGGGAGCAGCATTTCCGGCTTAGTATCAAGCAGTTAACTAAAGCTCCGTTAAAGAAGTGGTCATCTGGGATACTTGTTTCAATATTTTTGTTCCTATATGGAGTCGGCGTAAATGTAATCTTCGTCGTTTCATCCTTGTGTGGTAAGTTATTCTTCTAGTGTTTCGACTGGACCTGAGGCCAATTAGCCGGATTCGCTACCGGTGGATTCTTTGTTCCTCATAAAACCCCTAAAATTCCAATGGGAAAGAGGTGGTCTGTACTGCTAAAACATAAATTAATTTAGTGGTGCTACACACAATGGATAATAATTCGCCCAGGTCTGTGACGCATCTACATCATCAATATCATTTACCACAGTTTCGACGTTGTTTTCAAAGTTAGTCGTCGCAAGTCTTACATAATCCATTGGATCGTTGACAGCAAGCACACCTGCAGTAACTTGGACATTACTAGCACCATACACCTTCTTATTTCCCTCGAAGCCTGAATAGCCAGCTGCCTCAGCCTCCGCAATAGTGGCGCCCTGCGTCCAACCAGGCCACAATTCTATTGCATATGCCCTGGCGCCAGTTGCAGTCCAATAATGATCATAGTGGTGTCTCGGCCATCCAAACGTCGCATCCCACGTGCCCTCAACAAGGTGTGGAACCAGATTAGCCTTTGCTTCAGCTGCAGTAGCAAGACGCCCATTCATCGACGCACAGTAAGTATGCGCATCCCCTGTCGCAGTCCAACCTGTGTTGTGAGTATAAGACTGTCCAGTAGTATCATCTGCAAAGCGAGCAGCAAGTGATACCGCTAAGTCGCGTC
>NZIZ01000032.1 GCA_002691825.1 Porticoccaceae bacterium | reverse complement strand
CCATTGTGCAATATTCCCCACTGCTGCCTCCCGTAGGAGTCTGGGCCGTGTCTCAGTCCCAGTGTGGCTGATCATCCTCTCAGACCAGCTACAGATCGTTGCCTTGGTAGGCCTTTACCCCACCAACAAGCTAATCTGACTTGGGCTCATCCGATAGCGCAAGGTCCGAAAATCCCCTGCTTTCTCCCTTAAGACGTATGCGGTATTAGCGTGCGTTTCCACACGTTATCCCCCTCTACTGGGTAGATTCCCAAGCGTTACTCACCCGTCCGCCGCTCTAATAACACCGAAGTGCTTTCTCGCTCGACTTGCATGTGTTAGGCCTGCCGCCAGCGTTCAATCTGAGCCATGATCAAACTCTTCAGTTTAATCTTTAACCTCACATTTTAAAGTGAGGGAATGGTTACGCAATACCCTGCTTTACCATTCAAATCTCAGTATCACAAAACTGAACTACCTATTCGTAATGAATCGATGAGTCACTTGCTTGCGAAAATTTTGTGTCCTATCTTCGTTTGCAAGTGCCCACACGCATTGCTTGATTAAATTTTTAAAGAGCAACAGCTTATGCTAAGCTGGGGACGATATTCTATATGTGAGAACGCCTTTGTCAACCTTTGAATCACAAAAACACAAATAACATACTTATTGCCGTAAAAATTCATAGAACAATGCACCTCGACACTGTAATCAATATCCGGCTTTTTGTGAGAAAATGTACGCAGACTTTCTTCCAGATTTCGAAGCGTGCTCACGCAGCTTCTCTATGTAGGTTGAGAGACGAATTACTTTTCTAACACTCACCGTTGTGAAGGTGATGTTGAGACACATACAAAAAACAATTCATCAAGCCGAAACGCAGAGCACTACTCGATAAGTGGCATTTCGTTTGCTAAAACCCATGCCTAAATAGAACTTAGTAACACTCTCGGTGATAGAATATATGAAATTTTTTCTTACCTAAACGAAGTAAAAAGTATCGTCCAAAAAACGCTTTCTCTGGTGAAAACGTCTCTGCACCTCGCATATTATCTTTCAGTGATTTTACAGCCCCATTTATAAAAAGTGATCCTCTGCAAAGCGCATCTTTCACCTCTTTACCAGATTTAACCACACCGACTTTCACCAACAATTTTGTGAGAGGCAACGTAGAAAAATCGTCCGGAATAGCAGTAGCCACCCCATCTTTTTCCAACTGCACAAAATCATGCTCTCTCAGATCTGCCGCATTTCCGCTAAACAAACAACTAGTGATGCGCTTCGCTACAGATAATCCATCTTCGCCATGGACAAGGCGCGTAACTTCACTCGCCAAGACGCTCTGAGCAAATGGCTTATCCTCAGACAAATTATCAGATGCTTCTATCTCAGCAATCCGGTCAAGAGTCATAAAAGTAAAAAATTTGAGAAAACGATAAACATCTAAATCGGAAACACTAAGCCAATATTGATAAAAACTGTAAGGGGAGGTTTTATTTGGATCTAACCAAATTGTTCCTTTCTCAGTTTTTCCAAATTTAGTGCCATCCGTTTTTGTTATCAGCGGCAAGGTTAAACCGAAACATCTTGCATTAGATTGTCTTCGACTCAATTCGATACCACTAACAATGTTACCCCATTGATCACTACCACCTATTTGCACAGTACATGCATGTCTCCTATATAACTCTGAAAAATCTAACCCTTGAAGTAAAGCATAAGAAAATTCAGTAAAAGAAATTCCCGATCCTTTTCTTGCAAGACGTTTTTTGACCGACTCACGAGACAACATTGTGTTTACAGAGAAATGCTTACCTACCTCACGTAAAAAAGTTATCACAGAAAGTTCAGACGTCCAAGCGAGGTTGTCTACAATAATTGCAGAATTCTTATTAACGGTATCGAAATTCAAAAATCTCCGAAGTTGCTCTTTTAGCTTTTCAACCCAATCAGCAACTAAATCGGGGCTATTTAGTTGACGCTCTTCCGTTTTGAAGCTAGGGTCACCGATTAACCCTGTACAACCGCCAACTAAAATTATCGGCCGGTGACCCGCAAGTTGGAATCGTCTTAACATCAACAGCGGTATTAAGCTTCCAATGTGTAAACTGTCCGCTGTGGGATCAAATCCACAATATATAACTCTACAAGCATCGAGATGAATTTCAAGTTCCTCATTCGCCGTCTTTTGCTCGATTAAGCCACGTGCATTCAGTTGACCCAAAAACTCTTTGCCTGTCATCTTCATCTAAATTCAACACTTTTCACTTTGCCGTGGGGAGTATAACCTAAACACAGGGAATACAAATACACCACGTCTAACAACGCCATTTATCAACAAAATATTCCTTAAAAAATTATTTGGAATATCTCGCAAGAGATTGGCATACATAGATTTATTCAGATAGAATCAAACAAATAACGATAATTTCCTTCGACAAATGGCTTTTACTAGTAAATTTAGACTATCAACCGAAACCTTACAACGTGTGCTATTGGTTATCCGCGATTTTCCTCAACCACATCTTGTCGCGGCGAGCCTCATCGTTATGTGTACATTGTCGTTAACATTCTTGTCAGTAGGAAAAAATAATGAAAAACGTCAAATAGTTGAATCGATAGAGCTACAGTTCGCACCACTAGTTGTTCCTGAAATCCAGGTTTTAAAGAACCGACGACCGCTGTCAACCAATTCTTCGGTACGATGGCACTCGATCAATGTTCGAGTAGGCGATAATTTATCGACTTTGTTTGATCGAGAGGGCATTCCAACTAACGAAATATACAACCTGACCGCGTCTCCCGGAGGAAACATTCTAGGTAATCTGTATCCTGGAGAAAAATTTAGGATCGGAGTGAATAATAAAAATCAAATTGTTGAACTCGAGTATATCAAATCCCCGCTAATGAGATATATCTATGCTTATAAAGAGGGAAGTTACCAAACCGAAAAAAGAGAACGAAAGGCCGAAGTGCTTCTCGGATTCCGAAAAGGCGTCATTATCGACTCGCTTTATAACTCCGCAAAAAAGGTCCAACTACCTGATAACATTATTATGGAAATGGCTAATATTTTTGGCTGGGATATCGACTTCGTTTTTGATATTCGAGAGGGCGATAAATTTTCACTTCTTTTTGAGGAACGCTATTTAGATGGTGAAAAGCTTGATGCGGGTGACATTATTGCAGCGTCGTTCACTAACCGTGGAAAAACCTACCGAGCAATTCGCTACCAACACAGTGATGGGTCAACATTATATTACTCTCCCGAGGGATTAAGCATGCGAAAAACATTTTTACGCACACCCTTGGACATCTTTAGAATTACTTCCGGATTTAATCTGAAGAGAAAACACCCAATTCATAAGAAGATAAAGGCACATCGTGGTGTGGACTATGCGGCGCCTCGAGGAACGCCTGTCTATGCTGTCGGAAAAGGTAAAGTATCTGTATCAGGTTTTAGTAAGGCCAACGGAAATTATGTTTTTTTGCAGCATGGCCAAACGTATATGACAAAATATTTACATCTACATGAAAGAAAAGTTAAGACGGGACAAACGGTTTCACAGCGCATGTTGATAGGAACTGTTGGCTCTACGGGCTACTCAACTGGTCCGCATCTTCACTATGAGTTTTTGGTGAATGGCGTACATAAAAATCCGAGAACAGTGGAATTACCCAAGGCAGATCCAATCAATGCAGAAGAGCGAGAAAGGTTTGAACTAACAACTAAACCGCTTCTTGTGCGACTAGCGATTTACGAACAAGCATCGCAATATTCTGTAGCTGATCCATTAGATGCAGCTGATGCTAATTGATCGGATCTATCTATGAGTGAATCTAAACACTATATCGGCCTTATGTCTGGCACCAGCATGGACAGCATCGATGCTGTAGCAATAAATTTCAAAAAGGAGAGAATGGAGTGTTTGGGTAGTCATAAGCATGAAATACCTCAGAGCATCAAAGAACAGCTCGCCCAACTGTGTCAATTAAATGAATCAAGCATGGCAGTATATGGCGCAACCGATATTCAAATGGGCATTCTTTTTGCGGAAGCTGTGAAATCTCTGATGTCGGCACTTCGGTTAACTCCTGAAAATATAATGGCAATCGGCTCTCATGGCCAGACCATAAGACACTCTCCGCCTGGAGGACCAAACATACCCTTCTCGATACAGATTGGTGATCCAAATATTATAGCCGCTCGGACAAATTGTCCCGTTGTGGCAGATTTCCGAAGAGCTGATATGGCTCTCGGGGGGCAAGGAGCTCCCCTTACACCAGCCTTCCACCAAGTTTTTTTTTCCCATCCCTCACTAGTCAGGCTTATCTTAAATATTGGCGGTATTGCTAACATTACCGTCCTCTCACCGGATAGATTATGCATGGGATTCGACACTGGACCCGGAAATGTCCTTCTGGACGGTTGGTGTCAACGTCACAGAGGAAATCCATTTGATGAAAATGGAAACTGGGGAGCTGGAGGAACGATTTGTGAAACGTTATTGCATCAACTTAAGGGGCACCCATACTTAAGACAAAGTTCTCCTAAAAGCACAGGCCGCGAGTTATTTAATCTAAAATGGCTAGAGCAACAATTAAAAGAACATCAAAATCATATCGAATTTTTAGCTCCTCAAGACGTTCAAGCCACGTTATGCAAGTTTACTGCCGATACTATTTCTGACTGCATAAAAAGTTTGAAATGCCCAGTAGATGAAATATTCGTCTGCGGGGGAGGCGCTCACAACCGTGCTCTTATGAAAACTTTAAGACAGAAACTAGATGGTTTGAATCTTCGAACAACAAAGAGCTTGGGCGTCCACCCTGATAACGTGGAAGCCGCTGCGTTCGCTTGGCTCGCAATGCGCCGAATAAATGGATTATCTGGCAATTTGCCGAGCGTCACGGGAGCAAGACATTCAACAATTTTAGGTGGGGTCTTTCTTCCATCATTACACGAAGCAAAAGCCTACTCACGTTAAAACAAGGACGAATAAACTACACAAACGTTAGATTGAGAACGAAGAGCCACAACCACAAGTTGTTTGAGCATTAGGGTTTGCGACAATAAACCTAGAGCCCATCAAACCCTGCTCGTAATCAACTGTCGATCCGACTAAATAAGGTAAACTCATCGAATCAATCAGCACATCCACGCCATGACGACTAATTAGTGTGTCGTCTTCGACAGCCGCTCCGTCAAAGGAAAAACCATATTGCAAACCTGAGCACCCTCCGCCGGTAACAAAGATTCGTAATTTTAAACTATCGTCGCACTCTTCTACCTTTAAAGATCTTAGCTTTTCAATAGCATTTGGAGCGATTTCCAATAGGCTTGGCATAAAAACCTTCACATCTGACATATAAAAAATCACATCCTCTCAACGCAAGTGAATTTTAAACAACCGCGTATCAGTTTCCTAACCATCCGCAACGCTGTTGTCTTTTGGGAAAGTGCTCACATTGCTGATAGTCTGCTCCAATACAAAATTTCCCATTACCTCTGCTCCCTTTTCAACTTCAATCAAAGAGTAATGAATGTTTCCCTCTATCACTGCCTTCGACGCCAACTTTACCAAATTGCTAGCATGTATATTTCCTCGGACATGTCCGTTGATAATTACATCTCCTACCCATATTTCTCCCTCTAGTAAACCCCCGTTTAAAATGCGAACGCGAGCGCCTTTCTCCTCAGAGCGAATGTTGCCTATCACTGTACCCTCTATTTCGAGGCACCCCGAAAAATGAAGATCTCCCTCCACACGCGCTCCGGGTGCTATCAGGGTTGTCGCTCCATTTAGCGCGGCGCTTTCTTTATTACCAAACATAACTCAATCCCCATATTGCCATTCATGCTTAAATTCTAAAATCGATTCTTTCTCCCAAGTATACCGCAAACTTATATCCACGGTATCAGGCTTGAACCCATCCGGCAATTCCATAACACCTTGCTGTATCGAAAAATACTTAAATTCAATTTTTATGGGCCATTCTTCAATCTGCTGATCTAAATCCGTGACCCTGTAAGTAGTCCCATTTCCATTTTTTTTACCCCTCACATTAACATCAGCAAATAAACTTAGTCGCTTCATTTCGTCTTGTTTTTGCCGCACTACCCAGCGATATTTTACTCTATCATCATCTAAGAGAGTAAGACTAAAATCGCCAATGGACACTCCACTCGGACTATCATTATCCTGTAATAAATCTCGATATAACTTCAGATCTTCATTTCTCGAATATATTTGTCGCTGTAGAATCACCATCTGCTGACGAGCGCTTTCCAAAGCCACATTGTCAACCTCAGAACTTAATTTCATAAGACTGAGTTGTTCCTTATAGTTCATTAAGTCGATCTGCAAAGTTTTATACCGTTCGTCTAAATCCAACTTTTGAGACATTATCTGTGCGGCCTCATGACCTCCCCAGTGACGCCCTAACGCGAAAGAAAAAATTATCGATAAAAAAGCTATCAAGCCCAGAAAAATCTTCCGCTTCGGCCTGTATTTGACTACGACAGATTTGTATTCTTGCATTACGGGACACAGGCTATGCTAGTGAGACCAGAAGTTTCTGGCAAATCAAACATCAAATTCATACACTGAATTGCTTGTCCTGACGCACCTTTTATTAGGTTATCTATCACTACAAGTATAATCGCTTTTCTGCCTCCTAACGGTCTATGGAGGCCAATTTGACAAAAATTTGACCCTCTCACATTTCGGGTCTGTGGGTGGTCTCCAAGTGGAAGTATAGACACGAAAGGTTTATCGACAAACGCCGTTGTGTAAAGATCATGTAGTTTCAAGTCTAAGTCTGTCAAATTAACAAAGATTGTCGCATGAATGCCACGATTGATGGGCAGCAAGTGTGGAACAAATGTGACTCCGACTGAACGCCCCGAGATATCTTTCAAGGCCTGAACTACTTCTGGAAAATGTCGGTGTCCATCCGCCGCATAAGCCTTATAGTTATCCCCAACTTCTGTATAAATATTAGCGAGGCTTGCTGCACGTCCCGCTCCACTTACCCCAGAAGAAGCATTAACAATAATATCTCTTGTATCCAAATATTGACAGCGTAGCAACGGCAAAAGCCCTAATTGAATACTTGTAGGATAACAACCAGGACACGCAATTAAATCAGCCTCTCGAATCCGTTCATCATTAAATTCGGGCAACCCGTAAACTGCTCTAGGGATAAGCTCTGGAGCTCTATGCTCAAGTCCATACCACCTCTCCCAAACGGCGATGTCCCGAATACGAAAATCGGCTGAGAGATCGATGACCTTGACACCTGAGTTCAATAATTTTGGAGCTAGTGTCTGAGACACTCCGTGAGGCGTCGTGAAAAAGACAACATCACATTGTTGTAGTTGACTTAAGTCAAGAGCAGAGAAACAAATATCTAAAATCCCAGATAAATTCGGATAGACTCCATCTATTTTTACATCAGCATAGCTTCGTGAGGTAGCGACTACTACCTTCACATCAGGATGGGATGCCAACAATCTCAAGAGCTCAGCACCCGTATATCCTGACCCTCCAACGATACCTACATTAATCAAACTAAATCTCCTCTTTAAATATTAAAATTCGATTTCTGACGTTATGATATCTCATCAGCTGTCTTGTTGTTTTGACATTAATCACATAGGTATTAGCAACAAGCTTTTTATCCTAGAGAACCACTAAAATGTATGATTGGGCCAAAGCTTTTCACATAATATCAATGACCACTTGGTTCGCTGCACTCTTCTATCTCCCTCGATTGTTTGTTTATCACGCAACAGCGCGGGATAAGATAAGTATTGAACGCTTTAAAATAATGCAATCTAGACTCTATCATGGCATAGCAAATCCCTCCATGTTAGCAACAATGTTGTTCGGTTTATGGTTATTCTCGATGTCACCAACGTATTATTTAAGTCAAGTTTGGTTTAACACCAAACTGCTGGTAGTTGCTTTAGCAGTGATTTACCATTTTGTTTGCTTGAGATACATGCTTATTTTGAAAGCAGATGCTAATCTGAAGTCTCATATATACTTTAGAATATTCAACGAGATTCCGGTGGTCTTTCTTGTCTCAATAGTTGTCTTGGTGGTCGTGAGGCCTTTTCAATAGTGAGGTTAACCCAAGGTCTTTCATTATGATCAATTGTGTTCAAGAATCATTTGATGATAAAAATCTAAGGTATCGTTGATAACGTACACCGATTGCTTGGCGTTGAGACTTGTGCCCTCATTGACTTAAACTAACCTCACTGCTAAACCTTTTATTATGATTAAGAAAAAAAACCGATCACAAAAACTCTTTGAAGATGCAAAAAAACATATCCCAGGTGGCGTAAATTCACCGGTAAGAGCGTTCAAGGCGGTTGGCGGAACACCTGTGTTCTTTCATAGCGCTAAAGGCGCATATATATATGATGAAGACGGGAGACGATTTATCGATTTCGTTCTGTCCTGGGGCCCTATGATTCTTGGTCATGGTAATCCTATTGTACTTGATGCCATCAGGACGCAGCTTGAGCGAGCAACGACATTCGGCGCCCCTACAGCATTAGAAATAAACCTAGCAGAGTATATTTGTGGTCTTCTGCCCGGCATAGATATGATAAGAATGGTTAATTCCGGCACAGAAGCGACTATGAGCGCAGTTCGTTTAGCTCGAGGATTTACCGGGCGTGACAAGATTATTAAGTTTGAGGGTTGCTACCACGGACACTCGGATTCTTTGCTCGTAAAGGCAGGATCTGGTGCACTAACACTGGGTATTCCTAGCTCACCCGGTGTGCCAAAGTGTATAGCTAATCAAACTATCACGCTCACATATAATGACATTAATCAAGTTCAACAAGTAATGGAGCAAATTGGATCGGAAGTTGCGGCTATTATTGTTGAACCCGTGGTAGGCAATATGAATTGTGTACCTCCAATCCGCGGTTTTCTGAGTGCATTACGAGAATGCTGCAGCTCAACAGGTGCACTTTTAATATTTGATGAGGTGATGACCGGTTTCCGAATAAACCCTATCGGCGCAATTGGAGAGTACGGGATACAACCAGATATTATTTGTCTTGGTAAAGTAATAGGAGGTGGATTACCCGTAGGCGCGTTTGGAGGGAGTAGAAAAATAATGGAGCAAATCGCACCTGTCGGCCCAATCTATCAAGCAGGTACTCTTGCTGGGAATCCGGTGGCCATGGCTTCTGGTTTAGCGACTCTCAAACTGATATCAGAACCTAATTTCTTCAAACCGGTGTCTACTCTTACAACAAGACTTGTGAAAGGTATCGTAGATCGCGCGCGAGACGCGAAGGTCCCGTTGACTAGCAATCATGTCGGGACTATGTGGGGTATCTTTTTTTCACATGAAAGAGAGATAACCAACTACAAGCAAGTGATGCGCTGTGACACAAAGCGCTTTGCTAAATTTTTTCATGGTATGCTTGCAGAAGGCATTTACCTTGCGCCTGCATCCTTTGAAGCTGGGTTTATGTCTTCTGCCCACAGTGTGCAAGACATAGAATTCACACTGGACGCTGCAGAGAGGGTATTAAACAAACTTTAAGTCGTCAGGTTATTACAGCCAACGCCCAAAAAAAGATTTCTAAGTCACCTATCTGCTTGTTGAAACTCTAAAAATCGTACTTGGAACACAACAACAGAATACAAAGGACACGACAATTCATGAGAAAATCACTCTATCGCGGTTCCTTTCCGTCCACAAGAATGAGAAGACTTCGCTCTTCTTCTTCTATTCGGCACTTAGTCGCGGAAACCAAAATTGATACAAGAGATCTGATTTTGCCGCTTTTCGTAACTGAAGGGTTTAATCAAAGTCAACCCATAGAATCTATGCCCGGTGTAAATAGACTGTCAATTGATCGCGTACTGGAGGAGGTGGTGGAAGCAGAATCGTTTGGTATCTCAGCAATTGCTCTATTTCCAATGATTGAAAGATCAATAAAAACTCCTACGGCAGGGGAGTCACATAATGAAAATGGACTCATTCAGACCGCGATTCGCCAGCTGAAAGCTAACACACCGAATGTCCTAATCATTGCAGATGTCGCTCTGGATCCATATACTTCCCATGGTCATGACGGTATCTTAGATCAACGCAGCGGTTACGTACTAAACGATGCCACAAACGAAATCTTGGTAAAACAAGCTCTTTCGCTCGCCCACGCAGGTGCAGATATTGTTGCGCCGTCAGATATGATGGATGGCCGAGTTGGAATCATTCGAGAAAAATTAGAAAAAGAAGGATTAATAAATACTAAAATAATGGCCTATGCAGCCAAGTATGCCTCTGCTTACTATGGTCCCTTTAGAGATGCGATTGGCTCCGCACCAAGTCTCAAAAAAATTGACAAGAACAACTATCAAATGGATTATAGAAATGTAAAAGAAGCGCTTTACGAATGCTCTCTAGATCTATCAGAAGGCGCGGATATGCTGCTCATTAAACCGGGAATGCCGTATCTTGATGTGCTGAAAAGTGTTGTAGATGAATTCGCAGTACCTACTTTCGCTTTTCAAGTTAGCGGCGAATACGCAATGCATTGTGCTGCTTTTGACAAAAATTGGTTGTCAAGAGAACAAATTATCTTGGAATCGCTCACATCATTTAAGCGTGCCGGAGCGGCTGGAATTCTGACTTATTTTGCGAAAGACGCCGCTCATTTATTATCGAAATCCGCATAAATTGATTTCTATGGTAAACATTTAGCTCCAGTAAAACCAGAAACCGACGCGCTGCAACCCTATTTTGTCAAATAAAAGTATTGAGACAAAATTATTAGCCAACCACTTTAATAGGGCTCTCCAGATGGACAATTGCGTCCAACTCTTGCTCAATATACTACCCTCTTTGAAAGGTAGCATATTAATAGTGGCAGATGAAAATTGGCAACACGTAAATTGGCACTCCATCAAGATACCTGAGCAAAGCCATATTCGAGTTTTCAGTAACCGACTCGATATAGCATATAAGGTAAGTGCCTCAGGAATTGAATGTCTATTTTGCGACTTTGATTTTTCGCAATTACCAGAAATCAGCCTCGACCACATAATTTTTCGCGTTTCAAAAGAAAAAGCAATAACAAAACACACTATAAATAACGCACAACGGTTGCTTAAAAGAGGTGCGTCCTTGCTACTTGCCGGCAAAAAGAAAGATGGGATTAAAACCTATGTAAAGTTCTCCCAAGAGCTGCTCTCGAGCACGTCGAAAGTTCAAAAATTCGGTATTAACTATTTTGCATCAATCGTTTGCAGAGGCATCGTTAAAAACGAAGCTCAAACAGACAATTACTCTCATATGAGAAAGATAAAGTACGGAGAGGATAGTCTATTTTTTAGTAAACCAGGAATTTTTGGGTGGAATAAAATTGATCGAGGAAGCAAGTTTTTGTCTGATAACTTAGAAACTTTTTTTGAAACTTATGACTTTTTGCCGCGGACACTTCTCGATCTTGGGTGCGGTTATGGCTACTTAGCATGCGAATCGAGGCGATTCAATTTTTTAAACATTTTCGCAACCGATAATAATGCCGCAGCAATCGCTGCATGTAGACTTAACTTTAACCACTATGGCCTAAATGCGGCTAATGTATTGGCAACAGACGCAGGACAAAAAATAGTAGGGAATTTCGATGTTATTCTATGTAATCCGCCGATTCATGCAGGCTTTCGAGTCGACTCAGCACTAATTCTAAAGTTTTTAAGTAGCACTCAGCATCTTATAACAAAAACTGGAAAAGCACTTTTTGTAGTTGATGTTTGCACTCCCCTTGAGCTTCTCGCGAAGAATAATTTTTCGCGCATTCATATACTAAATAAAAATAATCGATTCAAATTAATATCACTGAGTCATTGAAAAGAAAAGAGTAAGTGGTTACTAAAATTGGTTATTGCTTAAAAAGCAACAACTTAAGTTCCACCTAACTTGACACATATCTGATCAAGTTTTAAAACGCTCTCCCATTGATTCCGAAGTGAAGAAATTTCTCCCGCAAAACAGGCACAAAATCCAAACTAAACAACCCAAGGTTACGACCTAACCTTAAAATTAAATTCTTGGATGAGAATAATGGTTGAAGATTGCCCGTAAACGTTGCAATAAGTTGCTGCTCATGTAATCGATCTTTTCGGTACTGATCAAGCAAAGAGACAGATCCAAAGTCTCTGTTGGCATTAGATGCAAAAGCTACCGCTTCAGCTAGTTTCGCGGCGTCTCTTAAGGACAAATTCAAACCTTGACCGGCCACAGGATGTAAATTATGTGCGACATTCCCCAACAATACAGACCGCGCGCGAATCATTTCTTCTGAAAAACTAGTTGTTATCAAAAAGCTAGCCCGTGCGCTAACGTCTGTAAATATACCATTTCGATAACCAAACTGCGCTTGTAACTCATCTAAAAATGAAACATCTGTTGCTTTTTCAAGTCGCAATGCACACTCTGATGACCGCGTCCAAACAAGAGAGGCTTTAGATTGACCCATACTTGTTAAAAGTGGCAACATCGCCAATACTCCCGATTGTGTAAAACGCTCATAAGCAATTCCCCTATGTTTCCTGTCAAGGGTAACATTTGCAATTATCGCTTTCTGTCCTGTGGCTTTTGACTTAATACAAAAACCAAGTTTTGAAGCTGTTTTAGAATATGCGCCATCAGATATCACCAATAGTTTAGCGGTAATATCTTTCTCAGTGTTGCTGGTAAAAAGTCTAACTCGATCCTTCTCAATTGATGCATCTATGATCTCTGTGGAGTACCAAATTTGAATATCCGATTGAGATAAATTTTTTCTTAGTGTACCCCTTAGATATCTACTCTCAACAACATATCCTAACGGATCATTATCATTAGGAGACCGATTTAAACGCGCAATCCCAGGATGTCCTTTATCGCTTACATGGATAGATTCAATTGGTGCCGCAGACTTTTCCAAGGTAGTCCAAAGACCCGCGGTCTGCATTATTTTTTTACTGTCACTGGATAGTGCAATGCCTCTGATGTCCGAATCAGATACAGCTATTTTGTCAGATGAGATAAGTTTAGTTGACTCTATTACTAAGATACTTAAATCTGGCTCCTTTTTTTTTAAAATAAGGGCAAAGCTTACACCCACAAGGCCAGCACCAACAATCACTACGTCAAAAGCGATATCTCGTCCCATTAAACCACACCAGACATTATGATCTTATCATCAGCTTCTCTATTTCAACACGGCGCTTAGGGACACTGTCAGTCAAGCACTCACATCCGTTTCGCGTCAAAACCACATTGTCTTCGATGCGCACACCAATACCCCTCCATTTTTCTGCCACACTCAAGTTATCTGGGGAGATGTATATTCCTGGCTCAACAGTTACTACCATTCCCGCCTCATAATCGCGCCAAATCTGGTCGAGTCTATAATCTCCGACATCATGCACATCCATCCCTAACCAGTGGCCAGATTGGTGCATATAAAAATCACGATAAGAACCAATTTCAATTAAATCACTAACATCTCCTGAGAGAATCCCCAAATCGACTAAACCCTGTGTTATCGTTTTAATGGTCACATCATTCGCTGTGTTGTATGGTTTGCCGGGCGCTAATGACTTTATGGCCTCAGTTTGAGCCTCTAAAACAATGTCGTATATTGATGCTTGAGATTCGGTAAACCGTCCATTAACGGGAAATGTTCTGGTAATATCAGCGCAATAATTACGATATTCACAACCAGCATCAACAAGAACCAAATCCCCATCTAACAATAAATCTTGATTTTTTATGTAATGTAGGACGCAAGCATTCTTTCCACCACCGACAATCGTCGTGTAAGCAGGAGACGTCGCTCCCTGATAAAGAAATTCATGCTCAATTTCAGCCTGCAGTTGGTACTCATACATGCCTGGCCTAGCGACCCGCATAGCACGCCTATGCGCACTTGCTGAAATAGATGAGGCATTCTTCATCAGTTTCAACTCGATAGAAGTTTTGATAAGCCGCATCTCATTAACAAAGTGGTCAATATCTATAAATTCGCCCGGTGGCATCGCTCCTTTACGCCTTCGCGCCCTAATATCATTTACCCACCCCATTAATCGATTATCAAATTCAGTATCTTTACCAATTCCATAATATACTCGATCGCGACCCTCTAACATTCCCGGTAGAATGTCGTCGATATCGGTAATCGGAAATGCATCATCTGCTTCAAAATAATGGCAAGCACCCTCAGGTCCGTGTAGTGAGCCGTCCCAAATTTCGCGCGATCGGTCCTTTTCCTGACAAAATAAAATGAATTGACCTTGTTTTCTATCGGGTATGAGCACCAAAACGGATTGAGGTTCAGGAAAACCACTCAAATAACTAAATGTAGTATCCTGTTTGTAAGCGTAAAAGGTATCCTTTGAGCGCACCCGCTTAGGGCCACTAGCAACAATTGCAATGCTTCTTGGCTCCATCATATTAATGAGGCCTGACCGTCGACTTGCGTACTCTTTTTTCGTAATCACACTATACTCACTACTTCCACACAAAAATTGTCATGACCAATGCTCTCAACCGCTCTGATGTAAGTCAGAGTAAATAACTTGAACCAAGATTCGAACGTGTTCAAGAAGGTGCGTAAAGTCACCGTCACCGTCGACCTCTGTATGCAACGAGACATTTGCGACCTCTACAAGGTGTTTCAAAGCTTCAACTGTGTCTTCAGTCGTCTCAAATTGACTGTCCCAAATCTCAGTAAGTCCGGATAAGAATTGCGTGCACCAATTTGCTAACTCTTTTAACTTAGCATTTAGAGGCTCATGATCGCTAGGTAAAAGAGGATGGAAACCGTAATTAATGTCTCTCAAATTATTATTCACAATATCCTGATATCCGTAAAGACGATCTCTTAAGATATCTCTTTGCTCTGAAGATAAAAGCAGCCACTTTTCTAACTTCCTAAAAACTTGCGACTCATCGATGCCCCTCCTAATCAGTAGCCCACATACAAAACCATGGAACATGCTTGGCGTCACATCTACATTCAAATCGAGGAATAGCGTTTGAAGACTGTCAAAGGTTACTATGTCAATTGAATATGCCATGCTGAGGATGATATCACTCAGGGATTTTCATAGTACAATAGTTTATCACAAGCAAATAATTGACCATAATGACCGCAATGAATATAGTGAAGATAAACGTAAAAAGTTTCGGATAATTGGGCCGTGTAATGAACAAACTTGAAAATTTTGAAGAAAAGTTAGATAGATTAATAGAATTATGTCAGCAACTTAAAGCTGAAAATAAGTCATTACGTGAACGCGAAGCAGGTCTAGTGGGAGAAAGGGGACAGCTCTTAGAAAAAAACGAATTAGCTAGACAAAAGATACAAACGATGATCAATCGCCTAAAAAATATGAGTGCCGAGCAGTAATGGAAAATATTTCGTTAAAGGTAAGAATTTTGGACAAAGACTATCAGGTTAACTGTCTTCCGAAGGAGCGTGAGGCTTTGGAAGCTTCGGCCAAATTATTGAATCAAAAAATGGAAGAGATTCGAAATCGGTCCAACATAATTGGGCTAGAGCGGATAGCTGTAATGGCTGCGCTTAATTTAAGTCACGATTTAATAAGAACTCGGGACTCTGCCGAACAAAATGCCGAAGCATCGCAACGACTAGCATCGGTTGATAGTAAGCTCGAATCGATACTTTTTGAATTTGATGCCTCAACGTAGATGTTTTTTTAAAAGCTCTGATATAATAGTAATCCTGGGGTGTGCGCCAGCCGAGAAGTCCCTGAGCCGATAATTTTGCTATGGCTTCTCTTTGTCAAAGCTGTTGAGCAATTCCGTGCGTCGGAAAGCCTGATGCGATGCGAGGGTCGCCGACTTGAACCTTTCGGTTCAAGGCCACGTCGGCAGCGGCACTCTGGGTCTTGAAACGAGGAATAATTTTTTGACGCTAATAAGCAGGCGCAAAAATTTACGGGCCAGACGAAGAAATCTGTCTCCCAAATGCCAGGCTGTTGCCGCCTCAGATGTTGCAAAAATTCTCTCAGAACAACCAATTTTTCAAAAGTCTCACCGTATTGCGGCATATTTCGCTCACGACGGCGAGGTTGATTTACAAGTTCTCATAAAACAAAAAGCGAACCGTCACAAACAATGGTTTATGCCAGTTTTAAAGGTCAATAAAAAGTCTCTTGGATTTAGTCGCTACGACAAAAATAGTTGTTTATATTTAAATAAATATGGCATCTCAGAACCTATTAACCCCGCAAACCAAATTTTAGAAGCTGTCAATTTGGATCTAATTCTCTTGCCGCTTGTAGGATTTGATCGCCAAGGCAATCGCCTTGGAATGGGAGGCGGTTATTATGACAGAGCCCTAGCAAACTGCTCGTTAAAAAGCGATCATGGGCCGAAACTTCTTGGAATAGCCCATAGTTGTCAGGAATGTCAACATATTGCCGGTAAACCTTGGGATATACGTCTACATATGGTGATCACAGGATCGGAAGTTATATGCGTAAAACAAAAATAATATGTACCATTGGGCCTGCCTCTCACTCCTTTGAAATGCTGAAGGAATTAGCCAAAGCAGGAATGAATATTGTGAGGCTTAACATGTCTCACGGTACCCACGACTCACATGCAGAGGTGATAAAATCAATTCATAAACTAAACACATCCCTAGAACAACCAATCGCAGTAATGCTCGATACTCAAGGCCCCGAAATCCGAACAGGAAACCGCACTAATGACCTCCATCTCAAAATGGGTGATCTTGTATCTATTGTGGTACGCGGCAGTGAAGACGTTGAGTCGACATCTATCCTTGTTAACTATGAAGATTTAGTTAAAGATATGGACACGGGGGACATTATTACCGTTGACAACGGATTAATAAATCTAAAAGTTCTGAGTAAAGAGACGAAATCCATGCGTTGTAGGGTCATCGACGGCGGACTACTTAAGAGCAAACGTCATGTAAATCTTCCGGGAATTCGCGTCAATCTCCCCGCAATTACTGACAAAGATCGACGTGATATCGAATTTGCCATAACTCAGAATGTCGATTTTATAGCATTATCATTTGTTCGAAAGGCGAGCGATGTCACGGAGCTTCGATCACTTTTAGGTAGTAAGTCAAAAGATATAAAAGTTATAGCAAAACTCGAGGATCAAGAAGGAATTACGAATATGGTGGAAATCGCCGAAAATGCGGACGGCATTATGGTTGCAAGAGGTGATTTGGGAGCAGAAATCAGGCTTGAAGTGCTTCCTCGAATTCAACGCCGAATTATCCGCACCTGTGCAGAAATGGGAAAACGTGTGATTGTAGCGACGCATATGCTTGAATCAATGATTGAAAACCCTATTCCCACGAGAGCCGAAGTAACTGATGTGGCAAATGCAGTATACGAGGAGGTAGACGCCATTATGCTATCTGGAGAAACAACTGTCGGTAAATTTCCTATTCGTTGTGTAGAAATTCTAAATAAAATTGCGTGCTCTACAGAAAGTAGCCGGGGGCTCTGTTTTACAGATAAACTGATCCTTCAGAACGAAAAACAACACATAGCATATGCGGCTGTGCAACTAGCGGAATCAATTCAAGCAGCAGCAATTCTTGTTCCAACTCGTCTGGGACGAATGGCAAATTGGGTTACTAACTGTCATCCGCAAGAACCGATAATTTGTGCGTTTACCAATAATAATCGAATCGCTCATCAACTAGTGTTAAATCGAAATGTACTTAGTTACTTAATCGATTTCGACAAAAATCCTGAGGTAACACTTGCTAAAGCCGCGCAAATAATGCTCTCAAGCGGCATATTTTCTTTAAATCAGAGGATCGTTGTTATTTCTGATACATTAGCTGGCAAAGGAATTGAAGCCATACAAATAAGANAAGTTGGTGATTTGGTGTAAATTAAGGGTGATTGAACGTAAAGTTGTTTCAGTCTAAATTACCTAAAAACAATCTGTAACAATTATTGTGTGTTTCGACAACATATCGATATTGCAAACTATCGAGGAATACTCTAACTTCTTCTCGTTGATTATCCAATGCCTGAAAACCTACCAACACCCTGCCAAAAGCAGAGCCATGATTCCTGTAATGAAACAATGAAATATTCCAACGATCGCCTAATATATTCAAGAAGTTGATTAATGCCCCCGGGCGCTCGGGAAAGTCAAATCGATACACTTGCTCTTCGGATACCTTTGGCGCTCTTCCACCGACCATGTGTCTTATATGTAGCTTAGCCATCTCATTATCGGTCATGTCTTCGACACAATAATTTTGTAATGACAAATCCTGAATGAGCTCAAGGCGGTCAACATCGCCTGTGACCTGTACCCCAACAAAAATTTGCGCCGCTTTACTGCTGCCGTACCGATAATTAAACTCAGTGACGTTCCGCGATTTTAATGATTGACAGAAATTTTTGAAACTTCCAGGTTCCTCATTAATCGTTACCGCAAGGATTGCTTCCCTTTTCTCGCCTGTTTGTGTCCTTTCAGAAATGTATCGGAGGCGATCGAAATCAATATTCGCTCCACACTGCACCGCGAGCAAAGTTTCATCCAAAACACCTTTTTCTAATATATATTTTTTAAGTCCTGCTAGGCCGAGCGCTCCCGAGGGCTCGCAGATAGCGCGAGTATCATTAAAAGTGTCTTTTATTGCCGCGCAGATCTCATCAGTTGTCACAGCGATCACCTCATGGACAAGGTCTTTAAGTATATCCCAAGTGTAGTTACCAATTTCAGCTACAGCAGTACCGTCAGCAAAAATGCCTACCTCTGGTAGGCGGACAGGCCTGCCCGCCTCCATGGCAGCTGCTAGACAGGCAGCATCATCAGACTCAACTGCAATGATTTTGGTTTCTGGTCTCATCGCCGACAAATATGCTGCTATCCCAGCGCATAAGCCGCCCCCACCAACTGCAATAAAAATCGCATCTAAAGGCTGAGCTATCTGTCTATGTATCTCCATCCCAATGGTGCCTTGTCCTACAATAACATCGCGATCGTTGAAAGGATGGACAAACACAAATTTCTCTTTTTTTGCGATCTGATCTGCATGTGCTGCTGCAGAATTATAATCATCTCCAAAAAGAACAACCTCCGCTCCATAAGCTTGCACTGCATCCACCTTGATTCGTGGAGTAGTAACTGGCATGACTATGGTTGCATGAATCTTCAATTTTTTAGCTGAAATAGCAACGCCTTGAGCATGGTTACCTGCAGATGCAGCAATTACACCTTTCGACATTTGCCCTCGAGTGAGGTTCTTTAATTTATTATAAGCGCCTCGAACTTTGAAAGAAAAAACAGGTTGAAGATCTTCACGCTTGAGTAAAATTTTATTACTCAAGCGATGCGATAAAATCTGCGCTGAAGACACAGGCGTCTCTATTGCTAAGTCATATATTTCAGCATTATGTATAGCGCTCACATAATCAAACGACATGTTTTTAAACCCTAAGAATCAACGCACTGTAAGTGTAACTCAATTATTAGTCCATCCAGCCAAAATTTTGTCTACTGTACTCAGTAGAAAGTCATGTATCATCCTATAAATCGATTGAACATGAGTAACACTCTCAGATGAGCACCCAAGATGAATTAAAGAAAGCTGCCGCAGAAGCAGCGATAAAATTCACTATGAGTCGGGTTTGTAAATCGAGTATTATTGGAATTGGAACTGGTTCCACAGCCAATTTCTTCATCGATTTGCTGGCTGAGTGTCATCACAACTTTCTCGGTACTGTTGCAAGCTCCCACTTATCTGAGAACCGGCTTCGAACTAACGGCATAAAAGTTCTCGATCCCAACGATGTATCAGAACTGAGAGTCTATGTTGATGGCGCTGATGAAATTAATAGTGACCTTGAACTAATCAAGGGAGGCGGTGGCGCACTTACTCGAGAAAAAATTATTTGTGCCATGGCTCAAGAATTCCTTTGTATTGCGGACAACTCTAAATGTGTTAAGAGCCTTGGTAAATTTCCGCTTCCAGTAGAAGTCATTCCAATTGCTCGTAACAAAGTCGCCCGCGAGTTAATTCGCTTAGGCGCCAATCCCAAGTGGCGTCGAGAATTCGTAACAGACAATGGTAATGAAATAATTGATGCTCATGGTTTATGGCCAATAGAGAGTCCGAAGGCTCTAGAAGCTGAAATAAACCAAATTTCAGGAGTTGTTACAAATGGCATTTTTGCAAAAAATAGNCCTAACACGGTGTTAATTTCTTCACCAAATCAAATCACAACTCATGTTAGACAAGAAAATATCTCGAAATTATTGTAATCTAAGTGCTTTCTAACCTTGAGATAAAAGTTCCCTCAAATCAATCAACGCGGCGTTAGCTCGACTTATGTAAGAAGCCATCACCAAAGAGTGGTTCGCAAACATCCCATAACCACTGCCATTCAAAATAATTGGGGCGTTCACGATCTGAAGACTACTCTCTAATTCATAAATAATCTGTTGCAAACTAGCTCGAGCCCTCTTTTTTTCTAAAATATCACCAAAGTCGACATTAACTGCCCTCAAAAAATGAACTAGTGCCCACGCTGTCCCCCTCGCTTCATAAAAAACGTTGTCTATTAATAACCACGGAGTTCTGACATGTCGGCGCACATTTTCTGAGCTCGTCTCTATATCTGTATCTGTGTCTGGTAACCCAGCAATGCGGTGTTTTCCAACACTTGACGATAATCGCTGTGATACGCTTCCAAGCCGAGTCTCTACAGTCACCAACCAGTAGCGAAGATTATCTGCTCGGGGGAAAAATTCCGCCGTAGGTGATCTCTTACCATTTAATCGCTCCATATAACTGATCAGAAATTCTTGCCCCTCAGCATATTCACTTTCAGGCCATGGTACTGCCCAACTTAGATGGTCAACATTAAAACGTGGCTCCGCAAATGAAAGATCAGGGTCCTCACTAGATTGAGACTGTGAACGACTAAAGGATTCACGCAAAGCCTTAGATAGATCTCTCACCTGAACTAATACACCGAATTCCCAACTGGGTATATTGTCAAGACAAACGCTGGGGGGAAGAACATCATTGCTCAGATACCCTCCAGGTTTTTTTAGTAATACATCCACCACTTCGATGAGGGTAGCGACAATCCTGTGTCCACTTATATTCTCATTTTCATTGTAACTAGATGCGATGAAATCAGGCTCACTACTCCATCGAAATGAGAAAAAAACCAGTACAAAAAAAATAAAAGCGCCCACAATTCCCGTAGGATTAATGAACCCAGATATTTCCCCAGCGGCTTTTATGCGTTTCATCACACTATGACACATCGTCAAAGTTTTTCGAAAAAACTTCATCTACTCTTACCTCAATTGAATTTTCGCAGCAAGACAACATGAAAAATGCCGCTCTCCTCGGTAATCAATATTAAATCGAGCTCTTACACGACCGCTACTCATGTTCACCACGAAAACAAAAATAAAACATATGTTTTCTAGCGAGAAAACTAATCCTTGGAGCCGAAATAAAAATTTTCTTAACCCTAAAATACTCACTTCAGGCCATATCAGGCGATTGATTGCAAAAGTCTGCAGCGTGTTGACCATATATCCATACATCAGTCGAACCGACTATGAGAAGCTCAAAGCAATTAAACCAAAACTTTGCTGCTAGTAGCCCTTACCTTTGATCTAGATATTCGCATAAAACTATTAGCAAGCATTAATATTCGATGAATATTATGCATTGCCATGGAACATAAAGATAATGTTAATAAAAACATAATTAAGTTTCATATAAGCATTTGTAAAGACAAAGTACCGATCCCTCAAAATTTTTTTAAACTAAACAGTCGTTTTTTAACTTCAGTTGACTACACGAAACAACCCAGCAATACTCCCTTCCCGTAATAAATATGCACCATAGCTCGCCAATGACACCAACAGTTCACATATTAGTAATATGCAGTAAAAAGCCTACAAAAAATTCTGGCTTTGAAAACCCGCTAAATGGTTTACTGTGAGGAGACACACCACTATAAATATCCAAATTTATGATAGGGTTTCATTGAAGATAATCTTATTCTTTTTGGGTTTTCTTATTGTCGCGTCTGATGGTTTTGCACAGTTTAACGCGGGAGACCAAAGCAAAGGGAATCCAAGACTTGTGAAAAACAAGTTTTTACCGGTAGAAGAAGCCTTCATTTTGTCCCACAGAATTGAAGAGAGTAGAATTGTGTTCTACTGGGCAATAGCGCCCGATTACTATCTTTATCAAAATGGGTTTAAATTCAAGTACCATAATTTGGGCGACTTTGAAAGAGACATACAATATCCAGCTGGAATAGAGAAATGGGATGACTACTTTGAAAAAGATCTGATAGTTTATTACGGCGACGTTTCAATAAACGTGTCTTTGTTACAAGACGCAAAAACGCAGCTGATAGAAGTACACTGGCAAGGGTGTGCCGATGAGGGGCTCTGCTATCCACCTCAAAGCTCGCAATTTAAGGTGGATGCCCAGACAGGAACTTTGACTCCCCATGAATCAAATGTTAATGAAGTTACCGCGTCGTCAGCACCTATTTCAGTGGTCTTCGCCATACTCATCGCAGTTCTTGGAGGTATACTCCTCAACCTAATGCCATGTGTATTTCCTGTGCTTTCCATAAAAGCATTTGAATTGTTGAAAAATCAAGATTCCTCGAGATCAAACAAAGCACACGGTTTTATTTACAGCTTTGGCGTTATAGTAAGCTTTATTGTTTTCGCCAGCGTCATGCTCCTGCTTCGAGCAAGTGGGGAAGCTATTGGCTGGGGATTTCAATTACAATCGCCCATTTTTGTAACTGGTCTAGTTTTTTTGTTTTTCATTATGGCGCTCTCCTTTGCAGGCTTCATTGAAATTGGTTCCCGCCTGATGTTTTTGGGTCAAAACAGCATTGAAGGAACAAGCTATCGATCATCATTTATGACTGGAGTTCTTGCAACTACTGTTGCTAGTCCCTGCACAGCGCCTTTTATGGGACCTGCTCTGGGTTTTGCGATTACACAAACTACACCCGTAGCTTTACTAATTTTTGGATTTTTAGGTCTAGGAATGTCCTTGCCTCTCCTGGTTCTTTCTTGGGTTCCATCAGTTTACAAAATATTCCCCAAACCCGGTGCATGGATGCACTTGATAAAGCAATTATTAGCAATACCTCTCGTTTTAACTACAATTTGGTTATTATGGATTGTTGGCCGCCAAACTAATATTGACGTAGTAGCATCGATTCTCGTTGGTATTACATCGCTATCTGTGGGTGTTTGGTTTTTAAAAACAACTTTGCATCAAAATACTTGGTGCAAAGCAATCGCTTGCTGCTGTCTAGTCCTAGCTGCTCTGATACCCTTTAATGTTTTAACTCAACAAAAAACTGATCCCAAATGGGAAATGTACAGCGCCGAAAAGCTACGGAGTTTAAAATCTATCAAGAAACCGGTTTTCATTAATGTGAGCGCTGATTGGTGTATCACTTGCTTACTAAACGAAAAGTTGGTGTTGGATTCGGAAACCTTTTATTCGACTCTCAAGGACAACAACATCACGTATCTAAAGGCTGATTGGACAAACCATGATGTCGAAATTACAAATTTTCTAAATAGTTACGAACGCACGGGCGTTCCACTTTATGTATACTTTCCCGGAGATGGTGAAAAGGAACAAATTCTAGATCAAATATTGTCACCAAATGAGATCACCACAATCCTTACGAAAAGAACTGGTCCTCAGAAAAGAAAAAGCTTCAATTGAAATTAAGTCAAGATACCTTAGTTTAGCATATGAAAACCGCCAAAAAAATACAATATATTCGTAGAAAATCTTCGATCATATTCCTATAATTCACTAACATGCATGTAGTAGTTAAAATATCGGTATCGAAGGGAGCACTGATATGGCCAAAATCTTACTCTTAAATGGTCCAAACCTTAATCTTTTAGGATCGCGAGAACCCAGCCATTACGGGGCTGATTCTCTCAATAATATCGCTGAATGTCTTGCAACCAAAGCAACTGAGGCGGGCCATAGTCTAACCCATTTGCAGAGTAACGCTGAACATACATTATTGGATAGGATTCAATCTGCGCCCGTTAATGGTATTAGCTTTATCATCATGAATCCAGCCGCATTTACGCATACAAGTATAGCTCTTCGAGATGCAATTATTGCCGTTAACATTCCGTTCATTGAAGTTCACTTATCAAACATTGCAACGCGTGAGGTATTTAGACAAAAATCTTACTTTTCTGATATAGCACTTGGCGTGGTAAGTGGTTTCGGCTCACTTAGCTATCATGTGGCCATGTATGCGGCTATTGAAGAATTGCGTCGAACTCAAATTTGAGAGGAATATTATGGATATCCGAAAGGTTAAAAAACTTATCGAGTTGCTTCAAGAATCAAATCTCAGCGAGCTCGAAGTTACAGAGGGTGAGGACTCTGTGCGGATAAGTCGCAACACGTCGTTAGATCCGACAATAATTACTCAACAGACCTCGCCCGTGATACCTTCTCTCAGTGCTCCTCCACAAGAATCGCAACAAATAATAGAGGAAGAAACTAGCTACATCCGGTCGCCGATGGTAGGAAGTTTTTACTCTGCGCCAGCGCCGGGAGCGCCTCCGTTTGTTTCAATTGGTAAATCTGTCATTAAAGGAAGTGTTATCTGCATTGTAGAGGCAATGAAAATGATGAATCAGATCGAATGTGATAGAGAAGGAACAGTACTCGATATTTTAGTGGAAGACGGAGATCCGGTGGAGTTTGACCAGCCTCTTTTTAAAATTGTATAAATAAATTACTGGAGCACAGGTGTTAGAAAAAGTTTTAATTGCCAACCGTGGGGAAATTGCGCTAAGAATCCTTCGCGCTTGTAAGGAGCTACGCATTAAAACTGTGGCCGTCCACTCAAAAATAGATGCAGCACTCAAGCACGTCAAACTTGCGGACGAGGCAATCTGTATTGGACCAAATCCCTCAGCTCAGAGCTATTTGAATATTCCAGCCATCATCAGCGCAATGGAAATCACTAATGCGAGCGCAGTTCATCCAGGCTATGGTTTTCTAGCGGAGAGTGCCGATTTTGCTGAAAGGGTTGAAAATAGTGGCTTCGTTTTCATTGGTCCTACAGCAAATGTAACCCGCATGATGGGAGACAAAGTGTCCGCCATTCAGGCAATGAAAAAAGCTGGTGTACCTACCGTTCCCGGCTCGGATGGCACCATCGATGATGACTTTGAAAAAACCAGTGCTATTGCAGAAAAGATCGGCTATCCCGTAATCATTAAGGCGGCGGCTGGCGGCGGTGGCAAAGGCATGAGAGTCGCCCAAAATACTGCTCAATTAAAAACTGCACTCTCGCTGACCAGCAAAGAGGCCAAGCAAGCCTTTGGTAACGACACACTCTATATTGAAAAGTTTCTAAATAATCCACGACATATTGAAGTTCAAATTCTTTCCGATGGACAAGGCGGTGTGGTTCATTTAGGCGATCGAGATTGTTCTTTACAACGAAGGCATCAAAAAATTCTCGAAGAGGCACCGGCACCTGGGATTCCTGAGGAATTACGTAGTCAGCTACATAAAAAGTGCGTAAACGCATGTGTCCAAATCGGTTATCGTGGCGCAGGAACTTTTGAGTTTTTATATCAGGACAATGAGTTCTTTTTTATTGAAATGAATACCCGAATTCAAGTTGAGCATCCCGTCTCAGAAATGATAACGGGCATCGACTTAGTGAAACAGCAGCTTCTGATTGCTAGTGGTCATCTCCTTAAGTTACAGCAGAAGGATATAGTATTCCGAGGACACGCATTTGAATGTCGAATTAATGCAGAGCATCCTGAGACATTTGCTCCACAACCCGGAGTTATAGAGGCCTATCATGCACCTGGAGGCAATGGGGTCCGCGTTGATTCACATATATATAATGGTTACAGCGTGCCACCATACTACGATTCTTTGATCGGAAAAGTCATTACTTATGGTAGTGACCGCACGTCGGCCCTTGCGAGAATGACAACTGCGCTAGACGAGATGCTCATAGATGGTATAGAAACAAATATACCACTTCATGCTGACCTAGTTCGTGACCCAAACTTTGCTTCAGGCGGAGTTAGTATTCACTATTTAGAAGAAAAATTTCTGGGAAACTAGACCTCGAGGAATGGAATGGATTCAAGCAAAATTCACTTGTAAAGAGAAAGATCTGGAACTAGTAGAAGAAGTACTAACTGCTTTTAAAGTTCTATCGATTACCATAAAAGATGCTGGCGAACAACTAATTCTTGATCAGATTTCAGGAGAGCGGCTCCTGTGGGATATTTGTAGCATCGAGGGTTTATTTACCAGTAAAGTAAATCAAGAGTTAGTCGCCAAACATCTGACGTCAAAGGTTTCAAAACTGAGTATTTCATGGGAACTCCTTCCAGAGGAAGACTGGATCAATAGTTGGAAAAGGGAAGCCCAGCCATTTTGCTGTGGTGACTCCTTGTGGATTTACCCCAGCTGGTCAAACATCAGAGATGTTTCTCATCCCCATATCATCATCGACCCTGGGTTAGCTTTTGGAACAGGCGGTCATCCGACAACATTAATGTGTCTACAATGGCTGGAAAAGCAGAATTTATCTGACAAGACGATTATAGATTATGGCTGTGGTTCCGGTATTCTGGGCATATCAGCAATTGCATTGGGTGCACAGAAAGTGATAGCCATAGACAATGATCCTTTAGCTATTTCCGCAACACAAGAGAATGCCGCAAAAAATGGAATTAAACAAAAACAACTTTTCTGCTACCCCCCGGAAATGCTACCCCAAGATATCCAGAGCGATATATTAATTGCAAATATATTAGCAAAACCTTTATATGAGTTAGCTTCTCATTTTAAAAAACTCACAAAGTCTCGCGGGATAATATGTCTCTCCGGCATGCTAGACACTCAAATTCCATATGTCCAAAAAGGCTATGAAAATGAGTTCCAATTTAAAAAATCAATTATTACAGAAGACTGGGCCCTAATAGAGGGTACGAAAAACGATAGCGAGTAACAATATAAATATCTACATTGGAAAACTTGTTTGTATTTCGCGACTATTTTCAGCACAACTATCAGGTTATCATAAAGCTTTTTTAAGCTACTGAATGCGGGCAGACAATTTGTATCATATCGGACCATATAAAATCGAGAGTAGGACAATACTTGCTCCGATGGCAGGAATTACAGATATGCCGTTTAGGCGACTGTGTCGTGAGCTTGGAGCAGGTTTAACTGTCTCTGAGATGGTGGCTTCAGATCCGAGCACTCGGAACACTACCAAATTTATGAATCGAACAAAATTTGATAAGAACTTAAGCAAAAGCTCGCTAAACATAGTTCAAATAGCGGGTGCCGATCCAAAGCTCATGGCGACTGCAGCTCAGTATAACGTAGACCACGGAGCTCATATCATAGACATTAATATGGGATGCCCCGCTAAAAAAGTCTGTCGTAGAGCGGCCGGTTCATCTTTGCTGAAAGACATTCCCTTAATCAAAAGCATTCTCAAAGCCGTTACACAGTCGGTTAACGTGCCTGTAATGTTAAAAATTCGTACGGGTTGGGACCCTACCTCCCGAAACGCAATGCAAGTTGCAAAAATAGCGCAAGATATTGGAATCTCTGCGCTCGCAATACACGGTCGTACTCGGGCATGCCGCTTTGTTGGCGAAGTAGAATACCAATCAATTGCTGAGGTAGCATCCTCAATTGATATCCCAGTATTTGCTAATGGAGACATAACGACCCCCCATGAGGCTGGGGCGGTTATTCGTTTTACAGGCGCTGCTGCGGTAATGATTGGTAGGGCTGCTCGAGGTAATCCGTGGATATTTAACGAAATTGAGTATTTTTTTGCGCACAAAAAACTGATGGGACCCCCATCAAACACCGCATTTGCGGAGGCCATATTGAAACATATGAGGTGGGTTCACCAATTTTATGGAGAGCCAACTGGAGTCAAAGTTTTTCGTAAGCACCTCAATTGGTATCTCCCAGAATCCCGTGATTTTACTCGTATTTTCAATACTCTGACTACCACCAAAGAACAGAAACAGGCTTTGAGTAGTTACTTAGGTCATCATAATAACAAAAGAGAAAAAGCAGCCTAATGCCTGATTTAGATCAAGAAAAAAAGAATTATTCCTTACTGAGAGAGAGTGCATCTAAATCGATAGAACGCTATTTTGAGGATTTGGACGGTCAAGGTGCCGTAGACTTGTATGCGTTAGTAATGGCGGAAGTGGAGCCACCGATGTTACTCGCTGTAATGAAGTATAATCGACAAAACCAAAGTAAATCGGCAAAAATGCTCGGTATAAACCGAGCGACTCTCCGCAAAAAGCTAAAATACTATAATCTGATTTGAGGGAAATAACGCATGGTCTCGGGTAAAAAAAAAATTAGCCGTGCACTGATAAGTGTATCCGATAAGACAGGAATCCTAAAATTTGCGAGATTACTCTCGGATTGCGGAATACAACTACTTTCAACTGCCGGGACATTTGAACTCATAAGCGGCGCAGGCATACATGTAATTGACGTCTCAGATTATACTGAACTGCCAGAAATGATGGATGGCCGCGTTAAAACATTGCATCCCCGAATTCATGGCGGGATCCTAGGTCGGCGTGGAACTGATGACGAAGTAATGACAAAATTTGGAATCACTCCCATAGACATAGTAGTAGTCAATCTTTACCCATTTTCTCAAGCAGTGGCGACAGACCATTGTTCAATAGATCACGCAATTGAAAATATTGATATTGGTGGCCCCGCATTGATACGAGCTGCGGCTAAAAATCATAATGATGTCGCCGTAGTGGTAGACGTGAGCGATTATGACGAACTTACGGAGGAGTTAACACAAAATAATGGACAGTTATCATACCAGACACGCTATTCATTGATGACGAAAGCTTTTGCGCACACAACTGCATATGACGGCATGATTTCTAATCACTTCGCTGAGCGTGACTTCAACAATGAGAAAATTCCGTTTAAAAGTACTTACAGTTTCCAATATAAAATAAGACAGGGACTTCGATATGGGGAAAACCCCCATCAAGCAGCTGCATTTTATATTGCCGAAGATGCAAACGAATCGAGCATATCAGCAGCTCGCCAAATCCAAGGAAAGCAACTATCATTTAACAATATCGCAGACACCGACACAGCACTTGAATGCGTAAAACAATTTGCTGAACCCGCATGCGTTATTGTAAAACATGCAAATCCATGCGGGGTTGCTATAGCTGATAGTTTATATAATGCTTACAAGGCCGCTCATTCTACAGATCCTGAATCTGCGTATGGGGGAATAATAGCATTTAATAAAGAGTTAGATGAGATTACAGCGCAATCTGTCATAGGAAATCAATTTCTAGAGGTCCTCATTGCGCCATCAATAACGTCTGAAGCACTCAAAGTACTAAAAAACAAGAAAAATATAAGGTGTCTACACTTTGTCGAAGTAAAACAGGCTCCTAAAATAGCCTACGACTATAAAAAAGTGGGCGGAGGATTGCTTGTTCAGGATTACGACTCTCATGTCTTGTCAGTCAAAGATATATCAGTAGTTACCGAGCGAGCGCCTACTGCAACCCAAATTCAAGACATGATTTTTTCATGGAAGGTAGTAAAAATGGTAAAATCAAATGCGATAGTCTACGCAAAGAATGGAAGGACAATTGGCATTGGAGCGGGTCAAATGAGCCGAGTTAATTCATCTCGAATTGCCCTTATCAAAGCTGAACAAGCTGGTCTTGAGGTGTCTGGAGCAGCAATGGCGTCCGATGCCTTTTTTCCTTTCCGAGACGGTATAGACAACGCAGCCAACGCAGGAGTTTCCTGCATCATTCAACCGGGAGGATCGAAGCGTGACGACGAAGTAATTTCAGCAGCAAATGAGCACAACATAGCGATGGTTTTCACAGCGATGCGACATTTTAGGCATTAAAAAGTGCCACAAGCGCCTATATTAAACTGACTTAGTGTGCTCAAATGCAGAAAGAGCAAGTGCTCTGGAACTTTTCACATCCACAATCGGTCGAGGATAATTGTCTCCCAATTTGATTCTAGCCGCACTAAGTGCCTCGGGAGAGGCCATCCAGGGGGCATGAATGTCTTTATTTGAGAGGCTGGAAAGTTGGGGAACGAAACGACGAATATATTTTCCTTCAGCATCAAATTTCTCACTCTGAGTAATGGGGTTAAAAATTCTGAAGAAGGGTGCGGCATCGGTTCCGCAGCCTGCGACCCACTGCCAACCAGCACTGTTGCTTGCAAGATCAGCGTCGACTAAACAATCCCAAAACCACCTCTGACCATAATGCCAATGAATCAATAAGTTTTTTACCAAGAAAGATCCAACCACCATTCGGACACGATTGTGCATATACCCCGTCTCCCAAAGTTCTCTCATTCCGGCATCGATTAGTGGGAACCCTGTATTGCCCTCTTCCCATGCTTTGAGATGAGAGAATTCCGAACGCCATGGAAACTTATCAAATCGAGTCTGCAAGTTTTTCACAGGCAACTCCGGAAAATGGTACATCGTGTAGTAAGAAAATTCTCGCCATCCTAGTTCACTCAAAAACATATCTAGGCTCTCCGCACTTTCAATCTTCTCCGAACTATTTTTTGCCAAAAACCAAACCATATTTGGCGAAATCTGTCCAAATCGTAGGTAAGGAGACAGACGAGAAACCTTTGAATCATGGGGGAAATTACGTCCTTCACGATAATCGGTTAACCGCTTCGATACAAAATCAGTAGCGCACCTTAAAGCATTTTTTTCACTGATATCCCAGTGCTTCGATAATTTGAGATGCCAATCAATATTCGGTAACAAATTTAGATCCGTTAATGTACACGCACCAAGTTTTCGGTCTGGAGGCGCATAACGGATGTGTTTTGGGATAGGTATAGGAGAGCGGGGGGCTGGCATTGACAAACAGCCGCGTCGATAGTACGGGGTAAATACTCGATAAGCTTCCCCATTATTTTTAAGAACTTGCCAGGGCTCCCAAAGTAAGCTGCCATTGGCAGTTAAAACTTCAATTCCATTATCTATTAACCGTTGTTTTAATTTTGTATCTCTATTGATTCGCCATGGCTCATAACAGCGATTCCAGAATACACCTTGGGCATTATATGCCTTCGCAAGTTGTGGTAAAAGTGTGAGGGCATCACCAGCGTAAAATCTGAGTAATCCGCCCAAAGAATCATCTAAGTCCCTCAGCGCAGAATTGAGCCACCAGCGACTTGCACTACCTAACTTATGTATTCCGGAATTGACATCATCCAGAATATAAATAGGTATAATGAAGCCTCGCTGACAGGCTTCAGCAAAAGCAGGGTTATCTAACATCCTCAAGTCTTGACGAAACCAAAAAATTACATGCGCTCGTGATGAATCCCTCATAGTTTCTTCCTCTCATTTCCCAAACATATGCTCGTTCTTATGTCACTTGTACGTCGCTGACTGCTCATTATTTCAAAATCTTTTATCACAATTAACAATTTGTTTAGTTCGATAATTCTACCAGCCTTTATCACACTGAAATTATTTACTCTGATATACTCTTATCCGTAACGAGTGAGAGATAATTCATGAAAGTTTTGATAGTAGGTGCGGGTGGCAGAGAGCACGCACTAGCGTGGAAGATCGTTCAAAGTCCGTTGGTTGAACGCGTATACGTGGCACCCGGAAATGCTGGTACAGCGCAAGAACATTGCGTCGAGAATATCGATATTGGATCAGATAACCTTACCAAGCTAGCCGATTTCGCTCAGCTAAAAAATATTGGACTTACCATCGTTGGGCCGGAAAAACCGCTTGTTGACGGCATTGTTGATTTATTTTTAAGCCGTAATCTAAAGATTTTTGGACCCACGCAAGCGGCCTCTCGGCTCGAGGGCTCAAAAGAATTTTCTAAAGCATTTTTAGTGCGAAATCAAATTCCCACAGCAAAGTACGAAAGCTTCTCAGGCGCAGAAAAAGCCATCCAGTATGTTCAAGAAAATGGTACTCCCATCGTCATAAAAGCTGACGGACTTGCTGCTGGCAAAGGCGTAGTAATCGCCGATAACATGCTAGAGGCGAAAGAGGCTATCAACGAGATGTTGGAGAGGAAAAAATTCGGGGAAGCCTCTCGTAAAATTGTTATAGAGGAGTTTTTAAAAGGTGAGGAAGCGAGTTTTATAGTAATGGTAGACGGAAAAAATATTTTGCCAATGGCTACAAGCCAAGACTACAAACGCGCTGGTGACGGCGACATCGGCCCTAACACCGGAGGTATGGGAGCCTGTTCGCCCGCAGCTATTATAACTCCCGAATTACATCAACGAATCATCGACGAGATTATCTCACCGACTGTAAAGAAGATGGCCGATGAAGGTAATCCTTATTCTGGCTTTTTGTATGCGGGTTTAATGATTTCAAAAACTGGAGCTCTCAAGGTGGTTGAATTCAACTGTCGCTTTGGAGACCCCGAGGCACAAGCAGTTCTCGTTCGTATGAAATCGGATCTAGCGGTTCACTGTTTGGCTGCCATTAATGGCCAACTACATCGAGAATCGGCAGATTGGGAAGCAAAAAATTCTATCGGGGTTGTACTAGCGTCGAAAGGTTACCCCGAAAAATATAAAATAGGATCACAAGTGACAGGCATAAGCGGAGATCAAAAACAAACGCATAACGGGTTAATTTTTCATGCGGGAACTGCTTTAGTAGACAATATGATACTTACGAGTGGCGGTCGTGTTTTCTGTATAACTGCCTTAGGGAATAGCCAAGGTGAAGCCCGTTTGAAGGCTTATAAGCTCCTCAAGCAGGTTGAATGTGACAACCTCTTCTGTCGTAAAGATATCGGTTTACCAAAAGATAAGGTACTTAAAAGCATCACAGAAGTGTAAGCTGAATCCTCTCAAACGTTCTGCTAGTACACCTCCTGCGCCTCCTTGTTCAAAATAACTCCGGTTATCTGGCTTACTAACCAGCAATGAATAGGAGATTCAAAAGTTCTCTTATGCTGCAGAAGTACAAGTGTTATCGTCTGTTCGTGTGGAAGATCATCTGGAAAACCCTTTCTTACGATTGGATATGTATTTTCCTCAATTGTGTGTCCATATCGGGCAGCAACCATAAGGCAGTTACTCCTGCTTATCGTCTCCATGGCTGTCATAAATTGTTTTGTGACTAATGACTTGGTTCGCTTTCTACCAAGCTTACGAAGTGTTTTGTCAAAACGCGCATCTGTGCGGGCACTCACCCTTTTCGCGATTAAAAGATAATATTGAACGAAAGGGTACTCCAGAATTTCATCTAAACTAATGGAGTTTTGATCCGCCAAAGGATGGCCCTCTCTCATCCAAATGGACGGACTATAGTTAACTAAATGAGTGGCCTCAATATCCACTCCGAGGGGTTTATCAATGTCAATGGCAAAATCAAGAACCCCCTCCGCAAGCTCTCGCTCTACTGAATCAGTATCGCTTGACACAGATAAGACCACTCCTGGGGCGACTACACTGAGTGACTCGATTAAGCGAGACACGAGAGAAATCGCAAAAAACTCTGGAACCGCTATTGTGATCTCCCCCACATGCGACGCTGGATCGAATTCACCAACACTAATCATCGCTAAAATACCATCAAGCATCGCAGGTAATCGAAGCTGCAAATCTTGTGCCTTTGGCGTTGCGACTAATTCATTCCCAGATCGCGTAAAAAGGGGATCGTCAAGTTGCTGCCTCAACCGCTGAAGTACTCGGCTCATAGCTGGCTGCGTTATGAACAACCTTTTTGCAGCTCGAGTTACACTACGCTCTTCGAGCAAAGCTTGAAGAGCGACCAACAAATTGAGATCTAAACGAGAAAGCTTTTGTAAATTCATCAGTCTAAACTCATGTATGACCAAAAAGCATGTTTTTCTGAGACAACTATAACATTTTTATATGTTGTTTTATTAAAAAAATTAGTATTTTATTAATATTTGTCATTTGAAACTCTGACTCTTACTTAGTCGGAGCCATAGCAACTTTTAATTTACATATGTTTACTTTTTACGCTTTAGCGTTTTTGGGACAGGCTAGGTTCGAAACAACTCTTTGATTCTTAAGCCGGGATCCATGCAACGCATAAAAGCCTCACCAACTAAGAAAGCATGCACATCATGCTCGCGCATGGACTCCACATCCTCCCGAGAACGAATTCCGCTCTCTGTAATTACCAAGTAATTTTTAGGAATATATGGCATCAAATCAAACGTAGTTTTCAATGTTGTCTCAAATGTATGGAGGTTGCGATTATTTATGCCTATTAACGGATTGCGTAGCGTTAACGCTATATCTAGCTCTGCTTTATCGTGGACCTCAACCAGAACATCCAAATTTAAATTATTCGCCAATGCATAAAGATCCTCCAACGCCTCAATCGACAGTATAGCTACAATCAACAAAATACAATCCGCCCCTAGAATTCTTGCTTCATAAACTTGATAAGGGTCGATAATAAAGTCTTTTCGTAATATAGGAAGCCGACAATGCGTCCGAACAGACTGCAAATATGTATCACTTCCTTTAAAAAAGGTTTCGTCGGTGAGTATTGACAAACATGCAGCGCCGCCATCTAAATAACTCTGCGCTATTTCTATCGGGTCAAATTCTTCTCTGATCATACCAATACTCGGAGATGCGCGTTTAACCTCAGCAACGACGGCATCTTGGCCTGCTTGAATACAATCTTTCAAGGCAAAGTAAAATCCACGGACAGGAGGAGCCTCATCAAGCTGCTGGACTAGCCTATGCCGAGGCAATTCCGATTTTCGTGCTGCTATCTCAACTGATTTTTGATTAACGATCTTATTCAAAATTGTGCTCATAGCAGCCATAAACTATTGATCCCTTTTTTTTCGGCAAGTTAAATCAGATGAAGTAAACTTTAATGATTTTTAAATCCTTGAGTAAAGTCAATGAGTTGTGCAATTTTTGCGCTTGCCAAACCACTTGCAATGGTTTCCTTCGCTAAGGCAACACCGTCCGCCATATTTTTAACCGTTCCGGATACATACAACGCCGCCCCAGCATTAAGAGCTATAATATCCCCCGCAGCTTTCGCATACTTATGCTCTTGCTCTCCAAAAGAGTCCATGATGATTTTCACAGATTCTTTCGGACATTTTACAGAAAGTCCTGCCAAGCTTTCATGTTTCATACCAAATTCCTGTGGTTTTAAAATGTAGTTATAAGTTTTACCACCATCAAATTCCACAACCTCAGTATCCTTAACTATACTTATTTCATCAAGACCATCCTCGGAATGTAGCACCATCACTCGCTGTGCACCCAACTCACCCAGCACTCTGGCTACTGGCACGCAGAGCTCTCTAGAATAGACACCGATTAATTGTCTTCTGCTTCCCGCAGGATTAGTCATCGGTCCAAGGATATTAAATATCGTCCTCAAGCCTAACGCCTTTCTCGCCACGACCGCATGACGCATCGCAGGATGGTGCACAGGCGCGAACATAAATCCGATACCTACGTTTTCGACGCACAAACTTACTTGTTTCGGCGACAAGTTTATATTGACCCCTGCCGCTTCCAAAACATCAGCTGCACCGCTATTACTTGTAACAGAGCGATTACCATGCTTCGCAACCTTTACACCTGCTGCAGCCACTACGAAGCTAGTTGCTGTGGAAATATTGAATAAATTAGCTCTATCCCCTCCTGTGCCAACTATATCTACTACATCTAAACCACTCACATCCACTGGAACAACGAGTTCTCGCATTACCTGAACTGCGCCCTTTATCTCCTCAACGGTCTCATTTTTTACGCGCAATCCCACCAAAAAAGCACCGATCTGCGCTTCTTCAGCATTACCATTCATAATGTGTTGCATCACTCCTTTCATCTCATTTGAAGTTAAATCTTGGCCAATCACAATGCGCGCAATTGCCTTTTTGAGATCCATCACGAGTTCTCCAGGAAATTTTTCAATAGCGCATGGCCATGCTCTGTAAGAATTGACTCCGGATGAAACTGGACTCCCTGTACTGAGTAATCCCGATGCTTAAACGCCATAATCTCATCGTCCTCTCCAGTTGAACGTCTACTCCAAGCGGTGACCTTCAAACAACTGGGAAAAGNATGCCGATCTACCACTAAAGAATGGTAACGGGTCGCCAATATAGGAGTATCAAGTCCATCGAAGACGCCCTCTCCTGTATGGTAGATCAACGAAGTTTTTCCATGCATAACCTGTCTTGCTCTCACGACAGCACCTCCCATCGCCTGAGCGATACTTTGGTGGCCTAGACATATACCAAGGATAGGGAAAACACCTGCGAACTCCCGAACCACCTCCATCGAGATTCCTGCGTCATCAGGAGTGCAAGGTCCGGGGGATATAACAATTTTTTCTGGATTCATATTTTTGATATCTTTAATAGTGATTTCATCATTACGATGAACGTGCACCGTCGCACCTAACTCACTCATATATTGAACGACGTTATATGTAAATGAATCATAATTATCTAACATAAGAATCATGAATTTTCCCTGCATTTGCCATGCCTGCGGCTTTTATGATCGCTTTTGCTTTGTTCATAGTTTCTTGCCACTCCATCTCGGGATCAGAGTCTGCTACCACTCCGCCTCCCGCTTGAACATAAATAGTGTCATCCTTTATCACCGCCGTTCGAATCGCGATGGCAGTATCAACATTGCCATTCCAACCAATATAACCGATAGCTCCTCCATAGATATTCCTCTTTACAGGCTCAAGCTCATCGATGATTTGCATTGCGCGAATCTTTGGAGCGCCACTCAACGTTCCAGCAGGTAAAGTTGCACGAATAATGTCAAGTGGTCCTAGCTCAGGCTTTATTTGCCCAACAACATTTGAGGTAATGTGCATGACATGTGAATATCGCTCAACAACCATCTTCTCAGTAACATCGACGCTTCCAGATAAACTTACCCGCCCCACATCATTACGACCCAGATCAATGAGCATTAAATGCTCTGCTAACTCTTTTGGATCCGAAAGCATTTCCTCTTCTAATTTTTCGTCTTGGAACCTGTTTTCGCCGCGAGGTCTAGTTCCAGCTATTGGTCGAACAGTCAAAAAGCCGTCCTCTACTCTAGCTAAAACTTCCGGCGACGAACCAACTATTTGGCAGATTTCTAATTGAAGATAGTACAAATACGGGGATGGATTAAATAGTCTCAGTGCTCGGTAGAGATTAATTGCTGGAGCAGAAAATGGTGCGGATAAACGTTGTGATGGCACCACTTGCATAATATCTCCGGCGACAATGTACTCCTTCGCTCGTTTAACAGCCGCTATATAGTCAGCTTTCTCAAAACTAGAGATAAAATCCACTGATGGATCACCATTTAAATTAAGTTCTGGAAGTTTTGGGATGGGAAGTTTCATTCGCCCCTGTAATTCATCTAAACGAGCGGTTGCTTTGACCAGAGCATCGCACTCGGCTGGATCAGCATGCACTATAATAAAGAGCGTTCCCTTCAGATTATCAAAAACAACAATCTCATTAGAATCCATTAAAAAAATATCAGGAAGTCCAAGAGCATCGTGTGGAGTAGACTTTGACAAAACAGGCTCTGCATAGCGCACAGTATCATATCCAAAGTAGCCCACCAGGCCGCCACAAAAACGAGGCAAATTAGGTAGTTCAGGTACCCTAAAAGACTTTCGAAAAGTCTCCACTTCAGATAGTGGATCTTTTGTTTGATAACTATTNCTGCACTTCCCATTGCGAGTTATTTTCACATGATATCCCGAAATCATCATAGTAGTTTCTGATCGCAACCCAATGAGCGAGTATCTTCCCCATTTTTCACCGCCCTGCACCGATTCAAAAAGATAGGAATTCTTATCGTTGGCAAGTTTTAAATAGATAGTGAGGGGAGTCTCAAGGTCAGCAACCACTTCACGTATAATCGGAACTCGGTTATATTTTGATTTTGTGTAGCTCTCAAATTGTCTGGGATTCACCTGATCGACCTCACCGAAGGTAAAAGAATATACATTGTCAAAGTAGAAAAAAAAACATCTCTAACACGAGATTCCCCTCAATAAAAGGGGGCCAAAGTTTAATAATGCTACATTTAAAAGTCACCTTTGAACAAAGTTTTCACTATTTCAGTCTCACCGCCTGCTCAAGCGCAGCACGCATCTGCAATATAACCTCAGAATAGTCTTGTGACCCAAAAATTGCAGAACCGGCGACAAACATATCAGCCCCAGCAGCTGCTACATCTGCAATATTTTCTACACAAATTCCACCGTCAACCTCTAAAAGAATATCCCTACTACTGGAGTTAATAAGGTCCCTTACTAACCGGATCTTATTCAGTATATGGGTAAGAAACTTTTGCCCACTAAATCCTGGGTTGACGGACATGAGCACGATGATATCTAAACGATCTAGCAACCAATCAAGTATTTCTATACTGGAACCCGGATTAAAAACCAGTCCCCCTTTGCAACCTAATTCATTAATTAACTGTAAAGATCGGTCAACATGATCTGAGGCCTCCGGATGAAAAGAAATATATGTTGCGCCAACATCGGCGAACATACGAATCATTTCATCAACGGGCCGAACCATAAGGTGAACATCAATTGGAGCAGTTACCCCTGCTTTTCTAAGAGCCCCGCACACCATTGGCCCTATACTCAAATTTGGCACGTAATGATTATCCATCACGTCGAAGTGTATAACGTCCGCCCCCGCCGACAATACTGATTTAACTTCGGCACCGAGACAAGAAAAATCCGCCGCCAAAATTGATGGTGCAATTATGTAACGATCCATAAACTCCTCACAAAAACAAAAAAGCTCTTACTAAAAAACCTTTCTTTACTCCCCGCTTATGGTGCGACAGATAACCTTTTAATAACTGCAACCACCTACCCCCATGCGCCAACCAGGATGTTTAATGGCTAATCATGTCATCACAAAAACTCTGTTACTTTAGCAGTTATACTTGGAACCTCAATGCTAATTTATTAACAATCAGAAGACTTCATCGAAATATACGCTTCGCGTTAGTTACGATATTTGCCACGTTGATATTATACTGTAGCGTTTCCCATTGTTTGCCTCCGCTACTTGGGAAGAAATCACACACAGTCTCCGCGAGGCTAAAATAATTAAACCTTTTNAAGGATGAGTGGAAAGAAATTGATGAGAATCGCCCTTGCAATCCGATAATGGCGCGATATTATTCCGATCTACCATTTTTACAATCCAATTTGGAGTTTAAGAAGAAGTGAAAAGCCTATGTGTTGTCATGGATCCCATTGAGATGGTCAACTTTGCCAAGGATACCACTCTTGGTCTACTGATGGCTGCCCAACGGGCGAATTTCCAATTGTTCTACACGTTGCAAAATCAGTTATTTATGAGAGATAGTGAGCCTTTTGCAGAGATGCGGCCGCTCAAAGTATTCGACGATTCAAATCTTTGGTACTCTTTGGGGGCGTCTCAGTCGAGGCCACTATCGGNGCTCAATGTTGTACTCATGCGGAAAGATCCCCCCTTTGATAATGAGTACCTCTACTCAACTTATATTTTAGAAGCCGCTGAAAAGCGTGGCTGCCTGGTGACTAATAGACCTAGCTCTCTGCGAGACTGTAATGAAAAAATATTCGCAACTTATTACCCCAACTGCACCCCACCGCTTTTAGTAAGTAGTGATCAAAAGCGTCTGAAAGAATTTGTTGAAAAGCATAATGATACCGTTTTAAAACCGTTGGATGGCATGGGGGGTACTTCGATCTTTAGAGTAAAATTAAACGACCCCAATTTAAATGTAATTCTAGAAACTCTTACTAAAAATGGTCATCAAACGATCATGGCTCAGAGTTATATCCCTCAGATATCGGCTGGTGATAAACGGATCCTAATCGTGGGCGGTGAGGTTGTGCCTTACTGTCTGGCTCGAGTTCCGAGCAAAAATGATTTCCGCGGCAATCTGGCGGCTGGCGGCAAGGGAATCGTTCAACCTCTCAGTTCAAGAGACCATTGGATAGCGAGTCAAATCGCCGCTAGTTTGGTATCGCGGGGTCTTCTCTTAGTAGGCCTCGATATTATAGGCGATTTTTTGACAGAAATTAATGTTACGAGCCCGACGTGTGCAAGAGAGATCGAACGAGTAACAAATTTGCAAATTTGTGATCAGTTTATTGAGGCTTTAGAAAAACAACTTTTTGAAAAAAAGAAAGATAATTTAAATTTAATGTTTTGATTTCCAAAAAACATAGTATATTTACACTTGAGTTTTTCGAAACAAACCCTCATATTGTTTTTATGGATGATTTTAACAGCGACTTTCCCAGTCTCAAGAATCACTTTCTTCTTGCCATGCCTGGACTCAAAGACCCTCATTTTTCTCATGCGGTAGTTTACCTATGTGAACATAGCAAGGAAGGGGCAATGGGCTTAGTGGTCAATAATCAGATGGATATACCCGTCAAGGCTATTTTCGACCAACTTCAACTTGAGTACTCTGATGTAACGAGCACTCCTCTTGTTTTTTCTGGTGGTCCTGTGCAACGAGATCGTGGTTTCATTTTGCATCAGAACTGCACCCAAAAATGGGAATCAACTATAGAGATATCAGAAGACATAAGCCTGACGGCCTCAAAAGACATTCTAAGCGATATCGCTTTAGGTCATGGGCCGAAGCATTCGTTAATAACCCTTGGTTATTCTAGCTGGGCGCCTGGGCAGCTAGAAGAGGAATTGGTCCGAAATAGCTGGCTCACAGTTCCAGCCGATTCAGCAATTATTTTTAATACTAAATGTGAAAACAGAGCTCGTGCTGCTGCCTCCTCTATCGGTATAGATATGAATAAGCTCTCTTTTATCTCTGGTCATGCCTAGAGATGCCCGTTGTCAGGCATTAATTGGTTTTGACTTTGGACTCAAACGAATAGGTGTTGCCACTGCAAATATCACTGCCAAGATTGCAACACCGCTAACTATTTTAAATGCAAACAATGGAGTGCCCGACTGGTGTGCTGTTTCGCGCATTATTGATGAGTGGTCTCCTGATTTATTAGTAGTCGGCCTCCCACTAAACATGGACGATTCGGATGGTAAACTAAGTGGTAGAGCAAAAAAGTTTGCTCGACAGCTATCAGCAAGATTCAATAAACGTGCCGTCATGGTAGACGAAAGGTTATCGAGTCATGAGGCAACAAAATTTCGGCCCGGCGGGGAACTAGATGATTTAGCGGCAGCTTTTATCCTTGAGACATGGCTCAATGCGCCTTCTTCAGCATCCAACCCCTAACCGAATATGGTGCTTGACTTTTCACGACCTTCTCCAATGAATACATTTTGTAACCAACTTGGGTAACAGCCTAATTCCTAGATCCAATAATAGAGTATCCAGGCAACTATGACATTAATTACAGAACGCGTTGAGCAGGTAAGAGAACGTATCAGGAGCGCGGCTCAACTAGCTGGACGAGAGGTTAGTGAAATTAAGCTACTAGCGGTCAGCAAAACAAGGAATGCTGATGATATCAGGGTCGCAGTTACCTCGAACATAATAGATTTCGGGGAAAACTACTTACAAGAGGCGCAGGAAAAAATAAAAAAGGTATGTCTAGACGGTTTAAAATGGCATTTCATCGGCACATTACAGAAAAATAAAACCCGACAGGTAGCTGACCTTTTTGATTGGGTACACAGCGTAGACCGAATCGAGATTGCAAAACGTTTGAGTGCGCATCGAAATCTTCAATTACCACCTTTAAATGTCTGTCTTCAAATTAATATTGATGATGAGTTATCTAAATCTGGATTCAAGATCAAAGAACTTTCAAAGATAGTTGAACAGGTTATTGAACTACCGCAATTAAATCTACGAGGTCTCATGGCGATACCAGCATCCAAAATTATTGAGATAGATCAACGTAGGAGCTTTGCTAAGCTCAGTCATATATTTGCTGAAATCAATAATAGATTGGATAGTAATGATAAATTAGATACCCTCTCCATGGGGATGTCTCAAGATTTAGAGGCCGCCATCCTCGAAGGGGCAACTATAGTGCGTGTTGGAAGCGACATTTTTGGTCCTCGACGAAAAGTCGCTACAAATTAGGAACCTACATTGACAGATGACATCTACAAAATCGCGTTCATTGGCGGCGGAAATATGGCTTTCGCTTTAATAAACGGACTAATAAGTAATGGGTATCCAAGTACAGAAATACTTGTCAGCGATCCAAGCCAAGCGGCCAAGAACAGCCTCACCAAACAGCATCAGATTGAATTTATGAGTGATAACAAATCCGCTGTTCGTTATGCCGATATAGTGATACTCGCAGTTAAACCACAAATACTGAGGGAAGTGGTTTTAGAGTTATCCTCAGTGATACAAGTGCAGACAGTGGTAGTCTCCATTGCTGCGGGAGTACCTATAAGTGCGTTACAAAAATGGTTTGGTAAAAGTGTCCCAATTGTTCGTTCAATGCCTAACACGCCTTCAAGGCTCATGGTAGGTGCTACTGGTATGTATGCTAACCGACATGTAACTATCGAAAAATGTTCAATTGTAGAACGTATTTTCAGCACTGTTGGTTATACCTGTTGGCTTCAGAATGAGAAAGATATAGATTCGGTTACGGCAGTTTCTGGAAGCTCTCCAGCGTATTTTTTTCTTATTTTTGAGATAATGCAACGCGTTGCTGAAGATTTTGGTCTTAGCCCTAGCGTTGCAAAAAATCTAATATTACAAACTGCAAAAGGCTCGGTTGAAATGGCACTCAATTCTCACTCAGAGGTTGGTGAGCTTCGAAGTCAGGTTACTTCACCGGGTGGAACGACAGAGCAAGCCATAGCTACACTTCGGGCCGGCAATCTTGACCTACTTATTTTTAAAGCAATGAAAGCAGCATTAGAACGAGCGCAGAAACTTTCAGAGGAATATGGACAATAATCTAATTATATAAAAGGTGTAAGTTTGCATGAGCGCGTTTAACGATTTGGCCCTAAACCTGATACATATCGCTTTGCAATTATGTAGTTTTTTTATGCTATTGCGTCTTCTTTTACAGTGGGTCCAAGCAGACTTTTTTAATCCCCTAGCCCAAGCAATTTTCAGAATCACTGCTCCTTTAGTTGAACCTCTTCATAGAGTCTTTCCCACCCTCGGCACTTTTAACACAGCTGCATTGATGGGAGCGTTGGTGTTCAAGTGGATATACGTTTGCATTTTGATATTAACAGGTCAGAGACTTTTCATCGAACTTCCAAGTTATTTCCTTATTTCAATTTATGAAGTTACTGTAAGCGTAGTAGATATTTATTTTTGGGGAATAATCATTATAGCTGTTGCTAGCTGGCTAGATGCGTTGCAGCATCCTCACATAAGCCTGATAAGCCAGATAGTGGAACCTTATCTTAGCCCGTTTAGACGCCTAATTCCTCCGATAGGAATTCTCGATATTTCATCGATGGTTGCTCTAATTGGCCTCATAATAATTAGGGATAGAATCTTACCAACAGTTAAATACACAATAGAGTCAATTTTATTTTGATCTAATTTTTTTACTAGACTGCGGGATCTGGGTAACAAGAATGTACATCCTCTATATCTCTCAAAACCTCCGCTGATAGCCTAACTGAGTGAGCATCTATGTTTTCTTGGAGCTGCCGAATACTGGTTGCGCCAATCAAGCAACTACCTAAAAAAGGTTGTTGAAGAACGAAAGCTAACGACATCTGAGCTAGAGATAAGCCATGTTTTCGAGCAATCTCTGCATATGCTTCTGTTGCGATATATACTGATGCGCTGCTGTATCTGGAAAAGCGTTTAAAAAGCGCCAAGCGGGAATTCTCTGGCATATTCTTGTGCAAATATTTCCCACTTAAAACCCCAAAGGCCATCGGCGAATACGCTAGCAACCCGACCGACTCCCTGAGACCCATCTCAGCTAAACCAATTTCATATTGCCGCGTAAGCAAATTGTAGGGATTCTGTAAACTAACGATTCTGGGTAAGCGATGCTTGTCTGAGCAGCGCAGATATTCCATCAGACCCCACGACGTCTCATTAGAAATGCCAACATACTTAACCAGCCCTTCATTCACTAATTCACCTAACGCCTCCAAGGTCTCAAGAATAGTCACACCGTCATTTTTAGGATTATGAAGGTAAGCTCGCTTCCCAAAAATATTGCAGTCTCTCTCAGGCCAATGGACTTGGTAAAGGTCAAGATAATCGGTACGAAGGCGCACCAACGAGCCCTCTACTGCTCTCCTAATATTGTCGCGATTTAAATTCGAACCACCTCTGATATATCCGGCGTAGGGGGTATTTAGGCCAGTTGATCTACCAATTACCTTTGTAGCCAGGACTACCTCATCCCTATGACCTCTATCAGCTAACCAATTCCCTATGTAGCGCTCGGTCAATCCGTAAGTCTCAGGACGAGGCGGCACCGGATACAACTCAGCCACATCAAATAAATTAATGCCACGCGACTTTGCAAAATCCATCTGTGCGAATGCTTCACTCTCATTATTTTGTTGTCCCCATGTCATTGTGCCTAAACCAACGACCGAAACTCGGGGGCCATTCGCCCCCAAATTGATATAACGCATATCCTCTTCTCCGGAACATTTTAAGCAAATAATCCTTTCATAATAACAAAAACTTCCCAATTTTCGTTGTACAATGTTACTTTGTTGTTTAATTGTTAAGTTGTAAATTTGGCTACCAAAATAGTTTCTAATCCTCTAGACAGATCCAATTTAGGAGAGATCCAAACGGACGTCGTCCATATTCCTGAACCACTTGAGTTATCATGCGGTATGAGGTTGTTAGATCATGTTCTGTGCGTAGAGACCTATGGCCAACTTAACATAAATAAATCAAATGCGGTGCTAGTTTGTCATGCACTAACCGGTAACCATCATGCGGCTGGGTGGCACGTTGGTGACAAAAAACCAGGCTGGTGGGATAACGTGATTGGTCCGGGTAAATCAATTGATACAGACCAATTTTTTGTGGTGAGCCCAAGTAATATAGGCACATGTCACGGTAGCACGGGGCCACTTTCAATTAATCCCAAAACGAACGCAGCTTGGGGTCCAAATTTTCCAAAACTACAAATCAGTGATTGGACCGCCTCGCAACGCATGCTTATGGACCATTACAAAATAAAATGTTGGGCTGCAGTTATTGGAGGAAGCCTTGGCGGTATGCAAGCAATGCATTGGTCTATAACCTATCCTGATAGATTATTAAGCGCAGTCGTGATTGCTTCCGCAATGAAGTTATCCGCACAGAACATCGCTTTCAATGAAATTGCACGGCGAGCAATAAAGGCAGATCCTAATTTCCATCACGGGCATTACCAAGAAAAAAACAAAAAACCCCTCCAAGGACTCGCGCTAGCTCGAATGATCGGCCATGTAACCTATTTATCCGATTTATCTATGGCAGAAAAATTTGGTCGAGAGCTACTTAATGGTAATTTTCTTGGCGAAAAGGGAGAATCTATTGAGTTTAAAATCGAGAGCTATCTCAACTATCAAGGCGACAAATTTGCACATGGATTTGATGCAAACTCCTACATACTCTTGACGAAAATGTTGGACTATTTTGATCTCGGTAGTGAATATAATAAGCAACCAAGTGTCGCTTTTGAGGTAGCTAGCTGTAAATTTTTAGTTCTCACTTTCAGTAGTGACTGGAGGTTTCCTCCTGAGCGATCTAGGGAAATAACTAAAGCGTTGATTACTGCCGGACGCGATGTCACCCATGCTGAAATCTCTTCATCGCAGGGACATGACGCATTTTTACTTCCTAACTCAAGATATCAAAAAGTTCTCAGCACCTTCCTAAATCGAATCGTAAAAAACGTCAATTGCTGAACTATGGATAAAATACTAAATTCAATACTTCCTTGGATAAGATCGAATAGTCGTGTGCTTGATTTGGCTTGCGGAGACGGTAGCCTTTTAGGAAATCTACAGAAAATCCATCAAGTAAACGGCTACGGTTTAGAGATCGATGAAAGATCTATCATTGAATGTATTAAAAAGGGTATAAACGTTATTGAGCAGGATCTCGATACTGGATTAAGCAACTTTTCCGACAATTGCTTTGATAGTATAATTATGGCTCAGGCGATCCAAGAAATGCGTCACCCACACCTACTTCTCGATGAGATGTTGCGGGTTGGTCGCGAGTGTATTATAACTTTTCCTAATTTTGGACATTGGTCAGCACGCTGCCAGTTATTCTTTTTAGGTAAAATGCCGGTTACACGTCAGTTATCCTACCAATGGTATGAAACACCAAACATACATTTTTTTACTTATCGCGATTTTAAAATGCTATGTGATGCTCAGAAAATCCGTATCTTACATTGTGATTGTATTGCCGAGACATATCCCGATATTTACCTGAAAAAAATGTTCCCAAACTTGTTCACACAAACAGCGGTTTTCCATCTCAGTTTATGAATAATTACTATCAGGAATTTCAATAAACATGCTTTATCGTATCCTCCTCGTTACTTTGCTCACAACGTCTTTAGGAAATGCAGAATCATTTAGACAATATGGAGAGCTAAAAATCTTTTACAGCGCTTTCCCTAGCGCATTTATCACTGCGGATATTGCAAGCAAAAATAATATCACTCGCGGAATAAATCGTGGAATTGTCAACATTTCGGCTATGGAGCGCCTAAGCAGTGGGCTCCCTGCAAAAGTCACAGGTGAGGCGATAAATATAATACAACAAAACCAGACTTTAAAGTTTAAAACAATCCGAGAAGGGACATCAATATATTACATTGCACCTTTCAAATTTGAAAATGAAGATTACTTGACCTTTAAAATAAAATTACAGATGAGTACCGGTGAGCAATATGACATTAAGTTTCAGAAACTTATGTNCATTGACAAATAAATTTTGAAGCGAGTAACCAAGATGGAAGTAGTTTTAGCAAGTAGCAATCAAGGAAAGATCAAAGAGTTTCAAAAAATTCTCAGCGACGTCGGAATGAATATCACGCCGCAAGAAGAATTTTTCGTTCAATCTGCTGATGAGACAGGCTTGACCTTCGTCGAAAATGCTATTTTAAAGGCTCGACATGCATCTCTACAGACCAAGTTACCTGCAATAGCGGACGATTCAGGGCTACAAGTAGACTTCCTAAAAGGAGCGCCAGGAATTTATTCAGCAAGATTTGCAGGGGACAAAGCATCTGATGAGGAAAACAATAACTATCTTCTAGAGCGTTTAACGAAAGTACCAAAATCACTCCGCACAGCTCGATATCAGGCTGTGATTGTTTTTCTCAAAGATTATGCAGATCCTAAGCCAATTATTTGTGAAGCACATTGGGAAGGTCACATCGCTACCGATCATCAAGGTGAAGGCGGCTTTGGATACGATCCCTTGTTTATTCCACTCGGTCAAACACTCAGCGCGGCAGAAATGCGAATAGATGAAAAAAACAAAGTCAGCCATCGGGGTCGTGCACTGTCAAAACTAGTGGACTATCTTGCTAATTCTCAAAGTATGTCGTGTTAAATACCACTAATTTAAAAACTATGACATTGCGCCCGCCGCCACTGGCCATGTACATACACATTCCGTGGTGCTCTAAAAAATGTCCCTATTGCGATTTCAATTCCCACGAAAGTCTCAAAAAAATTCCAGAAAAAAAATATGTCGATGCATTGATGGCTGATATTAAAACCGATTTAGATTTCGTTCAAGGCAGAAAATTAAGCTCCATATTTTTTGGTGGCGGCACTCCAAGCCTTTTTACAGGAGCTTCTATAAGTACAATTATAAAATTTGCAGAGCAATTAGTTGGATTTTCTGATGACGTAGAGATTACTCTAGAGGCTAACCCAGAGAGTGTGACTCTGCAAAAATTACAAGACTTATGCGAGGCGGGTGTCAATCGAATTTCGATCGGAGTGCAAACGTTCAACAATCAACAATTAAACCTACTTGGTCGCCTGCACTCAAGTTACTCTGCCATAGAAGCGATAGAGATGGCGAAATCCGCTGGCATTAACAGAATAAACATAGATCTAATGTACGGATTAAAAGCACAAAACGTGTCTAATGCTTTAAAAGATTTACAATTTGCTATCTCAACAGGTGTCGAACACATTTCTTGGTACCAACTCACCATCGAGAAGAACACTATGTTTTTTAATAATCCTCCAAAATTACCAGATTGTCGAGTCATATCAGAAATTCAGGATCATGGTTTTCAACTATTGGCAAATCATGGTTACGAGCAGTATGAGATATCGAGTTTTGCAAGGGAAGGAAAGCAGTGTACCCACAATCAGAATTATTGGGAATTCGGAGATTACATTGGCATTGGCGCCGGTGCACATGGAAAAATAACTCTTCATAACGAACAAACACTATTACGCACTGTACGTACTAGACAACCAAACGACTATCTCAAGCAAGAAAATAAGGGAGAGAAAAAAAGTATGTCTGTCGAGGTACCACANCGTCCCTTAGAATTTATGATGAATGCTCTTAGATTGAAGAATGGAGTGCCATTGAAGTATTTTTCGGAGCGCACGGGACTGCACGAAAGTTATATATCGAAAATTGTTGTCAACCTAAAAGAGGCAGGTTTGCTGGTCGACACAGAAAAACAGCTTTTGACCACCCCACTTGGTTTCCGTTTTTTAGATACAATACTGGACAGGTTTGTGCAGTCAGGTGATCTATCATGATCAGTAGTAAGTTTATGCTCGCATGAAAAATATCCAGTAATGTCAACAACAGTCGTAGCCAGGCAAATTCGATAGAAGGTATTGTCGTATTAAGATTTCAAGTGGTATTATATGTTATCATAGCCTCTAAAGTTTTATGGAGAGTAGGGAATGAGTGAGAGTCCGATCAATGTTACTGATACAAGTTTCGAGGCAGATGTCTTGGAGTCCGATGTGCCCGCGCTGATTGATTTTTGGGCGCCTTGGTGTGGGCCTTGCAAAATGGTCGCTCCGCTCCTAAATGAAATTTCGGTAGAATATGCGGGAAAACTGAAAGTGTGCAAAATTGATGTGGATAGCAATACTGAAACTGCGGCGAAATACAACGTCAGGGGTATCCCGACACTTCTTGCGTTTAAAAATGGTAATATCGAAGGAACTAAAGTAGGAGCGTTGTCAAAAAATCAGTTAGTTGAATTCGTAGAAAGTTTCGTTTAAAAAGGTACTATTGTTATTTGCAGATGTAAATATAATAGTTGTTATTCCTGTTCGTTCGGTTATACTTTGNTNCGTTAATTCCGTTAAAATTCCAAAAAGTGTCTGATGCGCGCACCGACTGGCGCCAAGGGCACAGCCAGTTTTATCACTAGAAAGATCCGACAGTTCATAATTGTCCTGTCTCGCAAGTAAAAAGTCTCTTTATGAACCTATCCGAATTAAAAGAAAAACCAATTGCCGATCTCATAGGGTTGGCAGAATCGCTGGGCCTTGATAACGTTGCGCGATCACGCAAACAAGACATTATTTTTTCCCTTCTTAAACGCCATGCTAAAAGCGGTGAAGACATATATGGTAATGGGCTTCTGGAAATTCTTCCAGACGGCTTTGGTTTTCTTAGGTCCGCGGGATCGTCATACCTAGCAGGGCCAGATGATATATATGTTTCTCCAAGCCAGATAAGACGTTTTAATCTTCGTACGGGAGACGCCATATCAGGTAAAATCCGGCCACCGAAGGATGGCGAACGTTACTTTGCTATGCTCAAAGTAGACAAAATTAACTTTGATACTCCAGAAAATGTCCGCAACAAGATATTGTTTGAAAATCTTACTCCATTGTTCCCTGATAATCGACTTACATTAGAGTCAGGAAATGGATCAACCGAAGACTTGACTGGTCGTATAATAGATTTGATATCTCCAATTGGACGCGGTCAAAGGGGCCTCATTGTTGCACCGCCAAAAGCGGGAAAAACTATTATGATGCAGCATATCGCTCAGTCAATCGTAAGAAATAATGCGGACTGCTACATAATCGTATTGCTCATTGATGAGAGACCAGAAGAAGTTACCGAAATGCAGCGAACGGTCCGTGGAGAAGTCATTGCATCGACTTTTGACGAGCCACCCACTAGGCATGTTCAAGTTGCCGAGATGGTTATTGAAAAAGCAAAGAGGCTTGTTGAACATAAAAGAGATGTCGTTATTCTTCTTGACTCCATTACCCGCCTTGCGCGAGCTTACAATACTGTGATCCCATCGTCCGGTAAAGTTTTAACCGGCGGTGTAGACGCACATGCTCTGGAAAAACCAAAACGATTCTTCGGAGCTGCACGAAACATAGAGCATGGAGGAAGTCTTACGATAATTGCAACATCTTTAGTCGATACCGGTTCAAAAATGGATGAAGTTATCTATGAAGAGTTTAAGGGGACAGGCAATATGGAGCTCCACCTCGACCGAAAAATAGCAGAAAAACGGGTTTACCCAGCCATAAATATTCGACGCTCAGGCACTCGTCGAGAGGAACTATTGATAGAAGAATCCGAATTGCAANGGATATGGATTCTTCGAAAACTCTTACACGATATGGAGGATCTGACCGCCGCAGAGTTTATGGTCGAAAAGCTAAAAGGATACAAGAATAATAATGAATTCTTTGGCGCCATGAAGCGAAAGTGACCGCCTTTAAAATTGTCGAAAGCGCCCTCCAAATATAATGATCTCAGAGAATTTGTAGAATTTCTTGAGCTACGTGGTGAGCTGTTAAGAGTAATTGAGCCAATCGACCCGTATCTTGAGATAACTGAAGTCAGCGATCGTGTTTTACGCGCTGAAGGTCCTGCTTTACTTTTCGAAAATCCTATTGGTTTTAACACCCCGGTGTTATGTAATTTATTTGGTACGCCTGAGCGAATAGCTTTGGCGATGGGAGAAACCGGGCTCGAGGGACTTCGTAATATCGGCGTTCTCTTAGCTTTTTTAAAAGAGCCAGATCCACCCAAAGGATTAATGGATCTCTGGAATAAACGGCATAACTTCAAGCAAGTGTTAAATATGCCTGTCAAATTGCTGAAAAAAGGGCTATGTCAACAGGTAGTTTTAGAAAAAAATCAAGTTAATCTTGACAATCTTCCGATCCAAACATGTTGGCCTGGAGACGCAGCTCCGCTGATAACTTGGGCTCTCACAATCACGCAGGGACCTGAAAAGGAGCGCCAAAATCTTGGCATCTACCGAATGCAAAAGATCGCTAAAAACAAACTAATAATGAGATGGCTAGCCCATCGAGGTGGCGCACTAGACTTTCAAGAATGGCAGCAAAAATTCCCAGAACGTCCATTCCCTGTTGCAATTGCATTAGGAGCAGATCCCGCAACTACACTAGCAGCTGTTACTCCAGTACCAGACACGCTCTCAGAGTACGCATTTGCTGGCTTACTCCGTGGCAGCAAAACTGAAGTGGTAAAGTGCTTTGATAATAGTCTCGAGGTGCCGGCAACAGCAGAATATATTCTTGAGGGATACATCCATCCCGGCGAAACTGCCATAGAGGGACCGTTCGGTGATCACACAGGATACTATAACGAANCAGAAAACTTCCCGGTATTCACTGTCGAAAGGATCACTCATAGAGAGAGTCCAATATACCACAGCACATACACCGGAAAACCACCAGATGAGCCAGCAATACTTGGAGTAGCGCTTAATGAAGTATTTGTTCCAATACTTCAAAAACAGTTCCCTGAGATAGTCGATTTTTACCTTCCACCGGAGGGTTGCTCTTATAGACTTGCGGTAATAAGTATTAAAAAACAATATCCTGGACATGCCAAACGCGTGATGATGGGATTGTGGTCTTTCTTGAGGCAATTTATGTATACAAAGTTTGTTGTCGTAACTGATGATGATGTAGACATAAGAAACTGGCGAGATGTCGTGTGGGCAATAACAACCAGAGCAGATCCCTCGAGAGATNCTCTTCTCATAGAAAATACGCCAATTGATTACCTAGATTTTGCTTCCCCAGTCTCAGGCCTGGGATCTAAAATGGGGTTAGATGCCACAAATAAGATAGGCGGTGAGACACAGCGAGAATGGGGGAAAGCTATTAGTATGGAAGAGTCAGTAGTTCAACGAGTCGATGAAATCTGGAATTCTCTGGGAGTTAAACCAAAAACTTGATTTTATTGCAACTTTTCGTCAAAAGAGTCTACATTTTAACTTTAACAGCAAAACTTTAAACGGAAATTTTTTTAAAAAATTGAAGACAATAAAAGCTGGCAGCATGCTGGAAAATCTTAGTCAATGAATAAAAATTGGGGGGCTATCAGAAATTCTAAGCTAAGAGTTGCAATAATGAATAAACATTAAAAATAAAAATCGTTAAGATAACAGTGTCGGAAGCTTGTCAATTATTTTTGTCCATTTAACATGAAGAAAGCGTGCTTTAGGCGAATTAAAATGCTCTTTCAAAAGATAGTTCAAACAACTAAGTACCAAATAACCCAGCACATAAACCGCTGGTTAATAAAATTGTAAGCGCTTTGAGCAAGTCACCAATGGCCAAATCTTCTCGGAAAATTATTGTTACAGCGAGCGTTTTTTTTGCTGGGCTACTGTTAATATCAGCGACTTATTACTTCAAGCCAACTCAAGAACGTGTTTCACAACAGTCACCACAAGCTATTGAAGTAAGTATTGTCGAAGCTAGACCGAAGACTCACCAACTAACTGTGGTCTCTCAGGGCAACATCAGTCCCAAATACGAAATTGATCTGATAGCGCAAGTTTCAGGACGCATTGAATTTGTGGCGCCCAATTTCGCCAATGGTGGTTTCTTTAACTCAGAGGAAAAACTGGTTCAAATAGAGTCGATCGATTATGAGCTCAGCTTAATTACCGCTGAAAGTGCCGTAGCTAGGGCAGAAGAGCAATTAGCAATCGAACGTGGTCGCGCTAAACAAGCCCGGCGGGAGTGGCGAGAACTGGGCGACAAAGAAGCAAACGAATTGTTTTTGCGTAAACCCCAATTGAAAGCCTCAGAGGCAGCACTTGCCTCGGCTTCGGCTGAGCGTGACCGGGCACAAATCCAGCTTGATAGGACTACCATAGCTGCACCATTCGATGGAAGAATTCGAAGTACATTGGTCCATTCAGGTCAATTTGTGTCGCGCGGAACCCCCTTAGCAACTATATTTAGTTCTAATATAGCGGAGATACGACTCCCGCTTAGGGATCAACAGTTGCGATGGCTTAACTTACCATCGCAGCCCGCCAACCTTAACAGCCAGGAGTTCCCAGATGTCTCTATAAAGAGCACAATTGGTACAGTTCAGCACACTCGAGAGGGGCGCATTGTGCGAACTGAATCCTCAATCGACCCACATAGCCGAATGACATTCGCCGTAGCTGAAATAACCGAGCCTTTTTCAGAAACGAATGTTTCCCCGCTTGATATCGGCCGATTCGTAGAGGCAAGAATCACAGGAGTCACCTTAAATAATGTTGTTATTTTGCCACGCCATGCACTTTATAAAAATAATTTAGTACTTACCGTCACCGATGAAAACACAATTGTATTTGCCATAGTAGATGTCATTAAAACAAGTCCCGAACAAGCTATCGTTCGAGGCATAGTTGAGGGTACCCGAGTTGTTTTTTCTCGTATAGCAAATCCATATGCCGGAATGAGCGTCAGGCCTTCCCCGCTTCTTAAGCCAATCGAAAAAATCAAATCCGAAAATATCACAGGCGAATTGTTATGAGACCAATTGTCTCTTGGTTCGTACGGGACCCTGTGGCAAGTAATTTACTAACGATACTCATATTCATTGGTGGTGTGTTTGGCGCCATGTCGATGGGGAAAGAGGTATTCCCATCGGTTCAGGTTGATTACATACGGGTTATGATGCCATATCTCGGCGCAGGACCACAGGAGGTTGAAGAACAAATCCTCATCCCAATTGAAGAGGCTATCTACAGCATTGACGGAGTTGCGGGATTAGATTCCGTTGCCTGGCAAGGTGGAGGTCAGGTTATGGTGGAAGTCGAGGTGGGTTATGATAAGACTAAATTGACAAACCATATCAAAACTAATATTGACACCATTACGACATTCCCTAGAGAATCAGAGCGTCCTGAGGTTACAGAACAAGTATTTAGAGAGCGTGTAATGACCGTAGCCCTCTCAGGTGATGTTGCAACAGATGTTTTAATAGACTTCGCTGAGAAAGTCCGAGACGACCTTTCTAGATTACCTCAAGTAGAATCGGTCGAGCTTCAAGGAAAAAGGGCACCCGTTATATCAATCGAATTAGAAGAATATCAGATGAGACGCTTTGATATCTCTTTTGAGGAAGTTGTTGCAGCAGTACAACGATCTTCAATCACTATGCCAGCTGGTTCAATCCGAGGTGAAAACGGCACATTGCAGCTGCAAACCAGCGGTCAGGCTTTTAATGAATCCCAATTCAATGAGATTCTGGTGTCAAGTCGTCCAGATGGCACCAAGATCTCCGTGGGCGATGTAGCGAGTGTAATGGAAACATTTGAGGAAACCTTCTTTGAAGCCCGCTTAAATAGCGAAAAAATGATCTTCATTCAAGTATATACCGAAGAGAATCCCGACGTGGTCGCATCGACGGACGCTGTTAAAAATTATGTTCTCAACGAAACGTCATTTCTCCCCGGCAATCTAAAAATAAACACGGTTCAAGATCACTCCATAATGTATCAAGACCGTCTTAACCTGATTACCAAAAACGCCATTGGGGGACTAATTTTAGTATTTATTATCTTGATGCTATTTCTACGTCCCATCTTGGCTCTTTGGGTTTCCTTTGGGATTGGTATAGCATATGCCGGAGCGCTTTGGTTGCTTCCAGCGGCAGGAGTGACCATAAGCATGGCGTCAATGTTTGCATTCTTGCTAATCCTTGGGATAATTGTGGACGATGCAATTATCGTCGGAGAGAGCATATATCGACACCAAGAAGAAGGTTACGAAGTCCATGAAGCTGCAGAGCTGGGTGCTCACAGAGTCATGGTCCCAGTGGTTCTTGCAGTAACTACAACAATCATATTATTCGCAGTGATGTTTTTTTTACCGGGCTCGTTTGTCAAGGCAATCTGGGCAATTCCTATAGTTGCAGTTATTGCTTTAAGCTTTTCCCTTGTAGAGTGTTTATGTATTCTACCATCTCACCTGGCTCATATGGGCCCTGAAAAACCGCCCAGAACATACGTTACGTGGCAGCTAAAGTATTTACGTCAGAAGTGCTCCAACACATTGCTTAAAATTTGTAATAATAGATACCAGCCCTTCCTCGCTAAAGCACTAGAGTGGAGATATCTTACTATTTTATGCTTTTTAATTGCTCTTATTTTTGCGAATAGTCTCTTAAATGCCGGACACATAAAAAAACAATTCATGCCAAATGTGCCATGGGACTATGTCGGACTCGAGATATCAATGCCGGACAACTACTCAAAAACACAAATGATGTCCTTGCTTAAAAAAGCTGAAGCGGCGGCAGAGGAACTGGATTCGGACAGCGTGCTTAAAGAACAAGGGCTTGACGGCAAGGTAGTTTTAAATACCCTCGCTTTCCTCTTTGGCTACGACATAACTGTTTGGATTGAGTTGAGTCCGGGCGTGACAGAAGTTATTGACACCGCTATTGTTGGTGAGCGCTGGATTCACCATCTCGGGAAAATTCCAGAAGCCTCCAATTATCAGGCCTTAACAGGGTTCGGGGCAAAAGAAGATCAGGGTTTTTCTGTCCTAATTAATTCTAATGACAGCACACAACTCAATGCTGCTAAAACCTATATGCTAAAATCTTTAATGGAAATTCACGGCGTCTCGAGAGTCTTAGATACTAGCGAAAGTTCTGGAATGGACCTGAATATTAGTCTCAAACCTGACGGAAATAACTTCGGTGTAGGGCTCACTGATGTCGCAAATCAGGTCCGACAGGGCTTTTATGGGGCGGAGGCACAGAGAATAGCAAGAGATCGAGAGGAATTGAGGGTCCTCGTGCGTTATCCGGAATCAGCCCGCAAGAATGTAGAGACACTCTCAGATATGCGTATCCGGACATCAGACGGCAAAGAGATACCGTTCTACTCCGTCGCAGATATCGAATATGTTGAGGGGGTCACAAGGATCCGTAGGGTTAACCGCGAGCGTACCAGTCGAATAAGGGCCTACGAGCAGAAGAGTCTCATCACAACAGATGAGATTAGCAAAATTGTGTTCGATGAAATCCGCCCAGAACTAGCGAGAAAATATCCTAGTGTCCGCCTGTCGAAAGATGGCTTCAGCTCTGACGAAACCGAGTTCTACCAGGCCGCTACAAAATTGCTCATCACAGCAATAGTGATAATTTATGGGCTCATGGTTCTCACCTTTAAATCTTACCTCAAGCCATTAGGTGTTTTGACGGCCATTCCATTTGGACTGATGGGCGCTATCTTCGGACATGTCCTATTTGGACTTGAGTTTAGCATGATGTCCTGGATGGGAGTTTTCGCGGCTACCGGGGTAGTAGTAAACGATAACCTTGTTTTAATCGAAAGAATTAATCAGTTAAGGCAAGGAGGGCTTGAAGTAAGCCAAGCACTTATGAGGGCTGGAAAAGACCGATTTAGGCCGATAATTTTAACCTCACTAACAACATTTATCGGTCTTATGCCAATAATCTTTGAGCCGAGTGAACAGGCGCAGTTTTTGGTCCCCATGGTGATATCACTCGTCTTTGGAGTGCTTTTCGCCACAACGGTAACGTTAATTTTTGTGCCGTCTATCTACCTGACTGCCGCAAGCTTCAGAGATTACTTGAGAGGAACAAAACTGCCTACAACATCTTTATGAGAATATAGATCTTGCTTTAACAAGATAACATTTTATCTCAGTGAAAAATAGGTTAAAATCCGCTACACATCAACTTAGTGAAAGCTCCCCTGCAGTAACACTTGATTCTTTTCGAAGGATTAAAACCTTTTCGGTGCCTAGCGCGCCATCAAACGGAAACACCCTTGTGTCATTAAATCAAATTTTACAACGGCTGGCTGACCCTGCAGCGAATCATCAACTCCTCGAAATCAAAAGAGGTGTTGAAAAAGAAAGTCTTCGGACTACCAATAATGGATTTATATCCATCACCCCCCATCCTAAAGCTTTGGGCTCTCCACTGACGCACCCCTCAATCACTACAGACTTTTCAGAGGCCCTACTTGAATTTATAACCGCTCCATCTAACAACATTTCTGATGTTCTGGGCGAACTAGACGATATTCATCGCTTTGTATACGCTCAGATCGGAGAGGAACTCCTTTGGGTCAATAGTATGCCTTGTCAAATGAAGGCAAATGTCGAAATCCCGATCGCAAAGTTTGGTCGTTCGAACGTTGGTAAGATGAAGCATGTCTATCGAATTGGTTTAGGGCATCGGTATGGGCGTTCGATGCAGACTATAGCGGGGATTCACTATAATTTTTCTGTTCCTGACTCAATTTGGCAGCAAATTGCAGAATTTCAAAAACCCAGACTTTCCTTAAAAGATATTAAGACTGATGGTTACTTTGGTCTAATCAGAAACTTTCGACGCTCAGCATGGCTCCTTAATTACCTTTTTGGCGCTACACCAAGTGTTTGTGCCAGTTTTGTCCATGGGAAAACACATAAGCTTCAGTTTCTAAACAACAAAAAGAGTTATTATAGTCCTTACGCGACCTCCCTCCGGATGGGGGACCTCGGTTATCAGAGCCAGGCACAAGCCTCTCTAAACGTCACGTACAATGATATGGACAGCTATACTACAAGCTTAAAAGCAGCGCTCCAGGAAAATTACCCAAAATATCAAGTTATAGGATTGAAAGATGACAGCGGTCACCTTCGACAACTAAACACTAATTTACTACAGATAGAGAACGAGTTTTATAGCGAGATCCGGCCAAAGCAACCAACCAAATCGGGTGAATCACCGATGCAGGCACTCCTTGACAGAGGTGTAGAATATGTTGAGGTTCGTTGCCTTGACCTTGATCCGTTCACCCTGCTAGGAATAGATTCTACTACCATCCGCTTTCTGGACACATTTTTGCTGTCATGCCTTCTTTCAGAGAGCCCGCTTTCAGACGAAAGAGAACAATATGAAATCGTCCACAACAAGAACGCATCAGTGTATCGGGGTCGTGATCCGCGGCTCCGTTTACGTTGTCAAGATCAGTCCATTTCACTGAAAGAATGGGGGGAAAAAATACTTATAGATCTTCAACCTATAGCCTCACTTCTTGATGCCGCCCATGGAGGTAATGCTTACGATGGTGCACTGGCTAAAATGGCTTCAAGAATTGAGCAACCAGCGCTTACGCCATCAGCAAGGATCATAGATGAAATGAATACACACAACGAGAGTTATATTCAGTTCGGAATACGCTGGGCTAAGCAACATTCCAAAAATTTTGCATCAAGAACCCCCGATGGAGCTTTAAATGTAAAACAACAAGACATTGCAAAAGCATCATTACTAAAACAAAAACAAATTGAGTCATCAGATCATCTGTCTTTTGAACACTATTTAGAACAATATTATCGTCAGTAGGAGATTGGAGTTTGTCGAATGCAATTGCGATTTTATAATATGCCATTGACTAGTTACCGCGCTGTAAACGCCTTAAGTGCCGTAGTCTGTGCTTGGCTATTTATTTTTGCCTTTTTCTACTTACAAGAGTATCTATCTCTACAGCCCTGCTACCTTTGCTTTACCCAGAGATTCTTTATAGTTGCTTGCGGCCTAGCATTCGCGATTGCCACAGTTCATAACCCTGAAGGAACAGGTCGTAAAGCCTATGCAGGCTGCTCCTCTCTATTTACGATGGCCGCAGCATTCTTTTCAATGAAGCAAATTTGGCTGCAAAATTTACCGGATGACTTGGTACCAACGTGCGGACCACCTGTCGAGTACTTGATTAAGGAATTTTCAGTTTTAGAGGTAATACCAATGCTGTTCAAAGGAGACGGAAGCTGCGCGGATATTCAATGGCAACTTTTTGGTTTGAGTATTCCGGTTTGGGTGTTGATTAATTCTGTTGGTCTCTTGACTGTCTCCCTTTATCAAATGCTCCGAGAGTAAATACGATCTCAATAAAAAATAATTTAGCCTGTTTTAACGCGCCCGGCAATATATTGCACTTTAACTTATCAAAATAATAGGTAACCCTCGACGGTTCTTATATTTGGAATCCTGTTGTAAACATCTGTTCAATAGGATTAAGATCCACAGTATGTTGCAAGCCAGACGGCAATATAATATTCTCTGAATAAATCTTCGAATGAAGGACTACGGAATGGGCGAAAGAGCAGATAATAAGTCCATGTGGAAACGCTTAGAAGGTATTCTTGACCACTGGATGAACCAACGTAAAGTTCTTTTATCACAGTATGGTGAGTTAGCCATTATAAAAACCTTCGATTCAAAAAACACACTTCATGGTGCCTCGGTGCAAGAATTCTGCCAATCAATGGTGGATTACTTATCACTCGTGCATTTCGAAGTGTTCGAACAGCTTTCTCAAGAAAATATTTTTTCTCGAGCCGAATATAAGCAAGAAGCCATGGACCTTATGCGTGGCATCCAAACAACGACGGATAACCTTCTTGATTTTAACGACAAATATCTCGCCCTTGATGACCTTGCAACGCTAACGTCTGATCTCTCGGCGCTAGGAGAAGAGTTAGCCCAACGTTTCGAGCTCGAAGATCATGTTATTGGACTGATCCGCAAATCAAAAGAAGGAGAACCGCAGCTGGTAAGCTAGATCATGCTGAAGAGCACCTTTTTCATCGGCTACGTTAGTTAAGCATCCATAGCCCTCATGTTTGCGTGCACCAACGAATCGGTTTACATATCTGCTTTTAAAAGCTCCACCTCAAAAACTAGAGTCTCATTGGGGCCAATTGGTCCCTGTCCTCCGGGGCCGTAGGCTAAATCTGCAGGAATAAATAACTCCCATTTTGCGCCCTCCCGCATTAACTGAAGCGCCTCTGTCCAGCCAGGTATAACTTGGGTTACCCCAAACTGAGCTGGCACTCCACGTTTTAACGAACTGTCAAACTCGGTACCATCTAGCAGTCTTCCAACATAATGCACCTCTACTGTGCTTTTTGCATTTGGTCTGGCGCCTACACCAGATTTAATAACTCTATACTGCAAACCGCTATCAGTCGTCACTACATCTGATTTTTGTTTGTTGGCACTCAAAAATTCCTCGGCTTTTTTTCTATTGCTTTCTGATTGTGCCGCAGTTGATTTATCCGCCAATTTTTGTTGAGCTTCCCGTTTTGCGGACATTTCTGTTTGAAAAATTTGCATTACCTCAGAAATTTGCGCCTCACTTAACCGAGGCTTTACTCCATTAACGCCGTCACTGAACCCACTCTGAAAAGCACTGACATCAAATTCTATACCCATTGATTCTACATTTTTGGCACTGTCCATCCCATATAAGTAGCTAATTTTCTGTTTTTGACTAACAAGATCATCGGTAACATAGTCTTGCGTAGTCTGTGTACTCACTTGATCGCATGCGCCGAGCAGTAATCCAAAAGAAACAAGACCAAATTTATGCATTTATTACTCCTAAACTCTAGTATGTTTTTAATACGAATGCTCTGAGATATAAAAATATAACTTACACAAAACTACGGAAGCCCAAGTGTATGTCATTTATGCTCCAGTTTCGACTCACAAAAATATTTGATTTATTAATGCAGAAACAGAGTTTTCAAGCGATGCTTAGATCCGTCGCTTAAATAACAAATCCCATGTGCCATAACCGAGTTGCCGTCCCCGTTGTTCGAACTTCGTAAACGGACGATACTTTGGTTTCAACGAGTATCCTCCCAACGTATCAGCACAATTCTCGAAGCCTTCAGAGAGGTTCATGACACTCAGCATGTGCTCGGCATAAGGCTGCCAATCAGTCGCCATATGAAAAACTCCACCTAGACGGAGCCGGCTGCGGACAAGCTCTGCAAACTCCTTCTGCACTAAACGTCTTTTATGATGCTTTTTCTTATGCCACGGATCAGGAAAATATAGTTGTAAACGATCTATACTCCCCATGCCAATACAATTTTCAAGAACGTCGTTCGCATCAGCGAGATATATCCGTAAATTAGTTAGCCCTGCAGACTGGGCACGATTCATCAATCTGCCTACACCGGGGGCATAGACCTCAATACCAATAAAGTTATTCTCAGGGTTCTTTTGAGCCATGTCAAACAAGGAATCACCCATACCAAACCCAATCTCGATAACGAGTGGGGCCAACAGACCGAACTCAACCTCAACATTTAAAAGCCCAGAACCCACATCTAAACCAAATTCCTCCCATACTTGCTTGAACGCGCGGCGCTGGGCCTTAGTAAAACGCCCGCCTCGTATTACGTAGCTGCGAATAGCCCTCGATCTACTCACGTTAGAAACCATATTCACCATAATTTTTTATAAACCCAACGGGTGTTAGGCAAGTTTGCGCCGCTTGCACGGCGATAGGCGAGGGGGTATTTCGTAACGAAATATTTTTGTAAAGTGTGTTATTTTTAAAGAAAGTTGTAAAACCACTTTTTACTTTTTTATCGTCTAAGTTTTTTACGTTTTAAGGATATACAAGCCCTTTTTAAATCTTAATTTATTTCTCCATCAACACTTTCACACGTTGCATAGCATTTTTTTCTAGTTGTCTGATTCGCTCTGCCGAAACGCCATACTGTGCAGCGAGATCATGTAACGTTGTTTTTACATCATCCAACCACCTACGTTGCAATATGTCTCTGCTTCTCTCATCAAGATCGGAAACTGCTCTCGCGAGGCGCTCATTGTTGTTGGTTTGATACTCACGATTCTCGACTATTTTTCCAGGGTCAGCCGAAGGATCTGACAAATAATACGCTGGAGTGATCACTGAAGCATCATCATCGTCTTCTGCCGTGATATCGAAGGCTGAGTCATGGGCACCTAGGCGCATCTCCATTTCCATTACATCTTTCACCTCGACCCCTAAGTCCTTCGCCACCGAGTCGGCTTCGCTTTGATTCAACCAGTGAAGACTTTTCTTCGCACCGCGTAGATTAAAAAACAGCTTTCTCTGTGCCTTCGTTGTTGCTACTTTAACTATTCTCCAATTACGCAAAATAAACTCGTGGATTTCAGCCTTAATCCAGTGCACAGCGAAAGAGACCATCCTAACTCCCTTCTCAGGATTAAAGCGCCGTACGGCTTTCATCAGACCAACATTTCCCTCTTGCACTAAGTCTGCAAGAGGTAATCCGTAACCATTGTATGAACGAGCAATGTGTACTACAAATCTCAGGTGGGCCAATACGAGTCGGCGCGCAGCGTCAAGATCTTCGTCATAATAAAGCCGCTCTCCCAAAATACGCTCTTCATCTGCCGTGAGGATCGGCACAGAGGATGCACCTTGGATATATGCATTAAGGTTTGCACCAGGAGTCATCCACTCCATTGACATAACCGAATTATTCATCAAAACTCCTAATGTTGTACCACGTTTACAAAAGCGGACATTATTATAATAATAAATTTAAAGTTGTTCAAATTTCATACGGACGGAAATTATTTAAGGTTCAATACCCCTAAGATGACGACGGACAGCTAACCACGCACCTAGTAACCCCAACAATGAACCACCGCCCAAAATACTCATAAGACTCCCGGCGCTCAACCCATGAAGCAAAAATCGGCTCTCGTAGAGGCTAGCCAATACTTCGATCGAGCTATTTAACCAGTTAACCGAAAACCAAAGTAACGCAACTGATACCAAACCACCGGATAGACCAAAGATGAATCCCGTATACAAAAACGGGCGACGAACATAACCATCTGTTCCACCAACAAGACGAATTACTATGATCTCATCGGTTCGGCTTTGAATTGCCATGCGTATGGTATTTGCCACGGCAAGTAAGACTCCAAGGCCAAGGGTGATACTTAGAGCAGTGATTAATTTTTCTCCGATTTCCAACATAGATCTTAAACGTTGGAGCCACTGCATATCAATTTGCACTTGATCAACTCCCGAGAACTCTGAAATTTGATCGGCGACCTCTCCGGCTCGTTCCAGCCTAACGCTATCAGGTTGCACCACAAAGACTGCCGGCAAAGGACTTTCTGCTAAATAATCCAAAGCACTCCCAAATCCGGACAATGTCTGGAATTCTGTCAGCGCCTCCTCCGGGGAAATGTAAGAGACACTCGATACCCCAACTAAAGTCTGTAACTGGGTCTCTAATCTCTCCAGAATTCGTTCTTCAACTCCAATTTCCATAAAGACGGTCAACTGCGTGGATGCTTTAACGTTCCCGCTCAATCGCTCAAGATTTTCCACAGCAAGAAAAAGAGCTCCGGGAAGCGCAAGAGCAATTGCTATGATAAGAATTGTGATAGATGTTTGTAGAGGCTCCAAAATCATATCTCGCAGCGACTGAACCAAGGTTACTCGATGGTTGGTGATCTCACCTCTTAGGCGGTCTGCCAAAGTTAACGCGGCGTTCCCAGCAGCCAACCGATTTTTTCTTGATTCCTTATTCTTTTTCTTGCTCACGCTTACCACTATCCTCCGCTAGACCACCTCCATCCAGCCTCAAAATTCTGAGACGCATTCGATTAATCAAAGAGACATCATGTGTTGCAATCAAAACGGTAACTCCAACCGTCTGGAATCTGCGAAAAAGGGCCATTATTTCAGCGGATAATTGCGGATCTAAATTTCCGGTTGGTTCATCTGCCAAAAGTATCTTTGGCTTGTGTACGATTGCCCTTGCAATCCCTACCCGTTGTTGTTCTCCACCCGAGAGTTCCGCTGGCTTAAATTGTTCTCGATCCAGCAAACCAACGCTATCAAGAGCAGCGCGCACCCTGCGAGCCATTTCGTCTCTAGGATAACCGGAGACTTGAAGCGGAAGAGAAACATTGTCATAAAGGGTCCGGTCCATTAGAAGCCGGTGGTTTTGAAACACCACACCGAGCTGGCGTCTGTAGGTGGGAATCTGTTGCCTCCGAAGAAGATTGAGGTTCGTCCCATTAATTAAGATATTTCCTGAAGTGGGCCGCTCCATTAGCATCAGCAGCTTAAGCAAGGTACTCTTTCCTGCTCCCGAACGTCCTGTCAGAAAAGCCATTTCACCAGCATCCATATGAAAGGTGATTTTTCTTAAGGCCTCGTACCCAGTATCATAGCGCTTTCCTAAGTCGTCGAATTCAATCACCGAGTTGCCTCGCTATCACCAACGTCTAATAAGGCATCGACAAACTCCGAAATAGAAAATTCATGCAAATCCTCTACTCCCTCTCCAACACCAATGAATCGTATCGGGATTCCGAATTGGTCTGCCAAAGCAAAGATTATCCCGCCCTTTGCCGTCCCATCAAGTTTGGTCAAAACAATTCCAGTCACATCAACTGTGGCGCAAAAGTCCCGTACTTGAGCGAGGGCATTTTGCCCAGTTGAAGCGTCTAAAACCAGTAATACCTCATGGGGAGCTTGAGAATCTAATTTTTTAACGACTCGTGTTATTTTTGCTAACTCATCCATTAAACTTGTTTTGTTATGAAGACGACCAGCTGTATCGGCAATCACAAAATCGATAGTCTTCGCATAAGCCGAATGCACTGCATCAAAAATAACGGATGCGCTATCAGAACCTTTTTTTTGAGCCAATACGGGGATGGAGTATCGATCTCCCCATGCTTGCAACTGCTCTGCAGCGGCAGCCCTGAAAGTATCGCCGGCGGCAAGGACTACCGACATACCTTCATTTTTGAGACGGACCGCTAACTTGGCGATAGTCGTTGTTTTACCGACCCCGTTTACTCCGACTACCAAAACAACAACCGGATTATCTACAGCAGTCGCTGGCATCGGATTAGCGCAGTCAGCTAATAGGTCAACCAAAATTTTACGTAATTCATGCGTTAGTCTAGACTTTTCGGAAAGCTCGCGAAGTGTCAGATTAGCATTTAGCCTTGAGAGAATTTTTTTCGTCGTAACGATACCTACATCAGCCTGAAGTAACAACGTTTCTATATCGTCTATTAGTTGCTGATGGTGATCGTCTGCACCCGATAACATTGTTCGAAAATTCTGGCCCGCCTTAGAAAGTAGGTTACGTAATCGACCGTTCCCGATGGAATCCGTCTCAGCATAAATCGGGGTTGCCTTATGGTTGCGGAAGCGATCGACAAAGGATCGCCGAGAGGTATTCGGTGGATTTGACGGCATATCAATCACAGTTATATTCTTCAGTATCAGCTAGTAAATGCATCCTATCATCATCCTGTGCCGATAGGGTAAGGACTAATAGTAGTGTTTTTAAAAAAATTCAAAGAAGATGAGCGCTAAATGAAAAAGCACGACCCTACAAAGAGGAAAAGTAGAAATAAAGTTAGAATAATATCAGGTAGATTGAAAGGTCGTATGATTGAGTTTGAAAATGGTCATGGGTTACGTCCAACCGGAAGCCGGTCACGGGAGCAGCTTTTCAACTGGCTTAGTCCCATGATACAAGGAGCAGACTGTGCAGACCTTTTTGCTGGTAGCGGCGCTATATCATTCGAAGCACTCTCTAGGGGGGCTGCGCGCTGTCTGTTAATAGAGAAAAATCCTAATGCTGTAATATGGTTAAAACATAATGCGCAAAAGATGGGAGAAGGTAGCATAGAAATAATTCACTCGGATAGCTGGAGACTAGCAAGCAAAAATGCAGCTTCTCCGTTTGATCTAATATTCGTCGACCCTCCTTTTTCTGACAACTATATATCTGATTTATGCTTTGATTTAGAGGCTAATAACTGGCTCAAACCGGTTGGATATATTTACATTGAAATGCCATCAAATCCCGATCTGTTTCAAGTTCCCGTTAACTGGCAACTATGGCGTAGAAGCGCGTCAGGTAAGGTCGAAATCCTATTATACAAGCGCGTTGAGTCTGATAGATAAATTCAGTACTATTCGGCAGCGCAACAAAATGGTGACCATGCTATGAGAAAAATTGTATATCCGGGTACTTTTGATCCAATCACAAACGGGCACGTTGATCTAGTTGAGAGGGCATCAAGCTTGTTTGATCATATTATAGTGGCTATCGCATCAAGCGATAGGAAAAACCCCCTTTTTAGCCTAAGAGAGCGAGAGGAACTCACCAAAGGCGCGCTCTCTCATTTAAAAAACATAGAAGTTCTAGGCTTTGATTATCTTTTGGTTAATTTTGTAAAGGACATGCAAGCTGAAGGTATTTTAAGAGGACTTCGAGCGGTGTCGGACTTCGAGTATGAATTTCAGTTGGCGAATATGAATCGGGCACTTGCTCCTGAAGTTGAGAGTATCTTTCTTACACCAGCAGAATCATTTTCATACATCTCATCCTCTCTGGCCCGTGAGATAGCCTCGTTAAGCGGAGACGTATCTAAATTTGTCCCTAAAAATGTGAGGGACGCACTTAGTGATAAATTCAAGGAAAATTGAGTATTATTTCTGGCAGCGGCTACAAAAAACAGTAGAGCGCTGTCCGAGGCGCTGCAGTTTCAGGGCTGCGTTGCACACGCGACATGCTTTGCCATGCCTTCCATAAACCTGTAGCTGCTGTTTAAAATAGCCAGGCTCACCGCTACTATCGACAAAATCTCTTAGTGTTGTCCCGCCCTGGTCTATTGCGCTGCCGAGCACATTTTTAATATGTTCCGAAAGGATACAGAAACGCTTCAGGCTTATTCTGCCCGCGCTTCTATCGGGACGAATGCCAGCGCTAAAGAGAGATTCAGCCGCATATATATTACCAACGCCCACAACGATGTCGGACGACATTATAAAGTTTTTTACCGGTACCATCCGACCTCGGGCTTTTTTATAAAGGTATTCTCCATTCAATTGTTTCGATAGAGGCTCGGGGCCAAGTTTAGCTAGTTGATAATGATCTCCGGTCGCCCAGCTCCAGCTACCAAAACGTCTAGGATCATGATAGCGTAATCGCTTTCCAGTGTGCAGCACCATCTCGATGTGATCATGCTTACGCCAGATTTCATCGGCAAGCAAAAGCCGAAGGCTGCCACTCATCCCAAGGTGGATCAGTAAGGATCCTTGTTGTAACTTTATAAGCAGGTACTTTGCCCGTCGGCCCATGCACACTATTACCTGACCAATCAGAAGATCAGGAAGGTTCTTAACTACGGGCCACCGGAGAGCAGGCTGCCGCACTTGCACCTCGGTTATGGTACTCCCTAATAACCAGGGCCGTAGCCCGCGAAGGGTCGTTTCAACTTCAGGTAATTCTGGCATATGTCACTGGGTAATTTTAAACTAACGAAACTAATAATGGCGATAAATTTAAGCTTGTTAGTGTCTCACATAGTAAATCTCGATTGCAGCCTAAGGGTGGTAATTTTTCGTAATACCAGTAAACTGGGTCTATTATTCAAAATAATAAAAAAGTGAGTCCGCATGGCCCTTGGAAGAAGACGAAGGACGGAGGAAGAGTCACAGATTGACATGACTCCGATGCTTGACGTCGTATTTATTATGCTCATCTTTTTTATTGTTACGGCATCGTTTGTGAACGAAATAGGGCTGAAAGTTGACCGTCCGCCAACATCAGACCAGCCGCCACCGGATTCTGAGAATACAAATATCGTTTTCCGTATCTCAGAGAGCAACGAGATCCGCTTCGAGGGTAGACGAATTGATATCAGAGCTGTTCGAGCTAATGTCGAACGTATGCACGCAGAAAGACCTGAGGCGAAGGTGGTAGTGAGCGCTCACCCTAAAAGCAAAACTGAGCTCTTTATCAAAATATCAGATCAGTCTCGAGAAGCAGGGGTTTATGATGTTTCGTTGTCCACAGATGAATAGACAAGCTTTAATCAATGATTTGTGGAAAAAGTATTAAATTTCATAGTATCTCATCTAGTAAGCGAGTAGTCACTAACTCAATAGAGCTAGTACGGTTGCAGCTTGAACATTCGCATGAGATAGCATTGAAGCAGCTGCATGCTGTATAATCGTAGTTCTCGCCAATTCGGCAGTTTCGCGAGCATAGTCTGCATCTAGTATCCTACTCCGTGCCGCAGCTGTATTTTGGGAAATGTTCAATAAGTTATCCGCCGCAAAATCTAGCCTATTCATAAAAGCTCCATAAGTTGCCCTTTGAGAAGCTACAGCAGTAATGGCGGCATCGATGGCGGTGATTGTGGAAGATTGGGTTGTTACCATTCCGGGTGAACTACTGCCACTGGCTGATGTGTCGGTGGATAAAGCAGTCGCAAGTGTGGTGGTGTAAATACCGCTTGTGCCGCTGCTTAGCTGGAAGTTTCCGAAGTTTACAGCTCCAATGGTCTGGCTTGCGTTGGCACCGATTTGGAAAGTAACGCTGTTCGAAGTGTTATCCAGCAAATTTGTTGAGTTCCACTGAGTGTTATCCGCTATTCGCTCAATCTCATCGGCGAGTGCGTGGAACTCGAGATTTANATTAGCGGTATCAGCAGTTGTATANGACCCAGAGGTGCCCTGNACAGTNAGCTCTCGCATGCGCTGAAGTATATTCTCNATCTCAATCACCGCACCGTCCGCAGTCTGNAGCATCGCGATGGCGTCGTTAGCATTCCTGACNGCTTGTGCTGTCCCNCGAATCTGTGACGTCATCTTTGATGAGATAGCTAGTCCCGCCGCATCATCCTTAGCNGANTTAATTCGCTTGCCAGTTGANAGTCTCTGCATCGACCGACCCATATCCCGCTCATTCATTGTTAAAGCATTTGCCGCTATCATAGATGCCATATTCGTATTAATCACGGACATACGTTTCTCCCACTAGTCATTCGATGTCAATGGACACCAATTAATTCAAGCTCAGAGCGAAGTTCTCTCGCGCCGGCGCACAGCGATACTGCTTCGTAACGCTAAAATATAATCGTTTCTCTTCTGCCTCTTGAAAACACGCTTTATTCGGGTGTTCCTGCCGAGACCGCCCGGCGCCGGCCATAAAAGCCACGTACCGGGCTACGTCCTGCTTGGAGCTACGCTTCGTTTAAAGCCGTAATTACCGTTGAGATCTGGATATTCCCCTGAGTCTCAATTGCCATTACGGGTTCACGAATTATGGTTTCACTCACCAAACGTGCGACTTCTCCGGGCCTATGAAGCTTACATTCGATACGACCCCGGCGAAGATCTCGCCGTTTTGTTATAAAACTGTCTCCCAACGCTACTCCAAATTCATTTTGATTCCTTCTTTTCATCCGTGCTAAAAACTTCTCACTACTTTCTATCACAGTCATACTGGTCTCCTTATAGTGACCAATGCGCTATAGTTACAGAGAGCGCATACTCCCACGCCCTTTCAAGCGCTTTTTAGTGGCAACCGTATCGTTGCCAAAACTTTTGGATCCGCAAGGTGGTCTAGCATCCTTGCGCTCCACAATCCAGCGACAGCAATTTGTTCAAGCCATCGCAGTTTTAATAGCAAAATTGTTTAGCCCATACACCAAAAAAATCCTCATCTACGTACTCTCCTGGTTCGTTTCCAATCAAAAGGAACGTTAATCATCCAGCTTCAATGCCAGAC
>NZIZ01000031.1 GCA_002691825.1 Porticoccaceae bacterium | reverse complement strand
TGACACAGAAACGCTTCGGAGAGAGTTCGACGATAACCGGTAGAATACAGTGTCTTTGTGGAGCGTGTTCAATAACGGTTGCAGATCACCAAGCAAAGTGCTACATCCGGTGCGGCTGTAGCGACTGCCGCCGGTTCGCAGAATATATGCACTCCAAAGGCGGCATTCCCCCTGTAGCTCTGCCCAGACTTTTTTATTTTAGGTCAGATATATTAACCATAAAGGGTAAGGAGAATATAAAAGTTTTTAAAATACGTGCTAATGGCGCCTCAACCAGACTGTGCTGCAACAGATGTTATTCAGTACTGGCGGTTGATCATCCCGCACATTGGGGTAATGTATTCCTAATAATGCCAGATTATTGCAGACATGATTGTGATTTAACGCGACCCTTAAGTGCATACATACATATGAGTGAATTTGATGCTGAAGAGAACGCTGACTGGGAGCCTTACGCCCCTCTTTTCGAATCATTCAGGTTTCGTCGTCAACGGATGCAATATGATTTACTGCCGGATAGGATACCTTGGAGAGACTCATTTAGGCCGAGGGGAATGCGACTTAACGATCTGATTAAAAGTCTAAAAAAAGTCGAAGTGCTCGGTTTTAATGAGCGTAGAAAATCAATATCGGATCTGGAGGAACAAATTGAAAATCTAAACCGAGAAATAAGGTCGGTAAACAACCAATTGATTCTAATGCGAGAAATAGTTGACAAATCGGAATTTAAAAAAAGTAAAGCTCAATCTGAAATGATCAGCCTGAGTGAAAAGCTCCTGTACTATGAGCAAAAATTTGGTATTACTAAGAGCTCTTGATGAAAAAAGCAACCTACTGAGAACGGATAACTCCACTTTACAAAAAAGTATTACTTTTAAGTGTGGATAAAGAATAAGTTACATAAAATATAATTTTAATGAGATTATTTTATTAATAACATTGATAATGTAAATGTGATATGCAGAATACCACAGTAAACAATTTGACGTAAAAAAGAGCTGGGCTTATTGGTAACTTAGGCTGGTTATAATGATATGATCATAATCTGGCGTTTTAGCTTCTTTAAGCCATAGCGAAACATTTTTTTCCCATATGAAAAGTTAGTCGACAAGGTATTTTGCAATGGGCGAAAGCAAGCACTTAAGAATACGCAACAGTTTTGAGATAAAGTCCCCCTGCGTAAAACAATGCGACTTTAATCAAGAACTGGAGATATGCAACAGCTGTAAAAGAACAATTCAAGAAATAATAGATTGGAGCCAAATGTCCGAATCAAAAAAACAATCGGTTGTAAAACGAATCAGAGACATAGGTTAATGAATAAAAATAATTAAAGAAGATGATTTAAACCTTTCTTCTAGGGTGCCTCAATCTGACGAGAAAAGGTAGATAGGTTTATAAAATAACTCAATTTTCTTCCAAATCCATTGAACAAGCTAGACGGGTAATCTTATGGATCTTCAAATTTCAGGGAAAATCGCAATCATGGCTGGAGGTAGCGCCGGCATGGGGCGAGCAACTGCCGAAAGGCTGGCGGAGGCCGGTGTGAAATTGTATATATCCGCCCGAAGAGAGAAGCGACTCGTCAGAGCCGCTAGCGAAATATCAAGTAAGTATGGGACAAAAGTCATACCGATTATTGCTGACTCGTCTACAGAAGAGGGCCGTAATACCCTCTTTTCTGCGTGCCCAAGCCCCGATATTTTAGCGATAACTATAAAACCTCCACCACCCAATGGGAATTTCTTGGACGTAACGCCACAAATGTGGCGAGATTCCATCGAAACAGCCCTCATTGGGCCCATAGAAATAATGCGGCATTACATACCGATTATGAAAAATAAAAACTGGGGTAGAATTGTCAATATTGCAACTTTTTCCGCAAAAAACCCAATGGTCTGGAGATTGATGTCGGGGCCAGCGCGCTCCGCATTAGTAAACTTCACTGCCAGCGTATCACGAGAAATCGCCTGCTATGGAGTAAACATCAATAATATTCTTCCTGGAATGTTTGCCACGGAGGGATCCTCGGAGAACACAGAAGCTTATGCCAGAGCATTTAATATAAAACCAGATGAAGATTCTGTTGCAAAACATTTCAGTACCCACAATACAATTCCGACTGGCTTTGCTGGTATAGCGGATGACATGGCTCCCATGGCGGCACTACTCTGCAGCCCACTGTCACGCTACATAGTCGGGCAAAACATAGTTATTGATGGTGGGCAACATCGATCTCTTTTTTGAGCTCAAAGAAAGAGTTAATTTAACCACCAATAGCTGACGCGGTATTTAAAGCTCGGGCAATATCCTCTATAATGTCATCAATGTGCTCAATACCCACCGAGAGTCGAACTAAATCTTTAGTGACACCAGCAAGAACCATCTCATCGTCACTCAACTGACGATGAGTTGTTGTTGCTGGATGACAAGCCAATGTCTTAGCATCCCCAATGTTTACGAGGCGCTTGATCAACTGCAGTGAGTCAATAAAGCTACCGCCGGCTGTCTCCCCCCCAGCAATACCAAAACTAATGATGGATGATGGTTTGCCATTACTGATTTTAATCCCTAAGTCATAATACTTATCACCGGGTAGCCCTGCATAATTAACCCAAGTTACCGCGGAGTGTGCATTTAAATATTTGGCTACAGCTAATGCGTTATCCGCATGACGCTCCATGCGTAATGGCAGAGTCTCAAGACCTTGGAGAATTTGAAATGCGTTAAAAGGCGACAGCGCGGCCCCCATATTACGTAGGCTAACTACCCGAGCTCTACCAATATAAGGAGCGTCTAAAGCATCCACATAAACAACACCATGATATGACGGATCGGGAACATTGAATTGCGGGAAACGCGGATTATCACGCCAATCAAATTTCCCGGAATCAACAACAATTCCACCAATCGTAGTGCCATGACCACCGATATACTTAGTCAAGGAGTGGATTACAATATCTGCACCAAACTCAAAAGGCTTACAAAAATATGGCGTCGCCACAGTGTTGTCTACGAGGAGAGGTATCTCGTTTCGGTGAGCCATCTCGGACAGAGCGTCAATGTCAACGATGTTTCCAGCAGGATTTCCAATTGATTCGCAAAAAACACCCTTTGTGTTGTTGTCAATTAAGGCTTCAAGCGCCACTACATTGTCTCCCGGAGCCATTCGGACCTCAATACCTTGTTGTGGAAACGTATGAGCAAAAAGATTGTAGGTACCACCATAAAGTTGGCTGACGCTAACGATATTATCCCCCGCCTTGCAAAGGTTTGTTATGGAAGCCGCAATTGCCGCCATACCTGACGCCATGCAAAGTGCTGCCATGCCACCTTCGGCAGCGGCAATACGCTGCTCCAACACGTCACAGGTAGGGTTCATTATCCTCGAGTAAATATTACCCGCTTCAGCAAGATTAAATAAATCGGCTCCATGCTGTGTATCCCTAAAGCTAAATGAAGTTGTCTGGTAAATCGGCACTGCAACAGCATTTGTAGTAGGGTCATCATTAAAACCAGAGTGAATAACCTGTGTTTCGAATTTCATTTTCATGCGCTCCTATTAACATTTTTTCTATTGTTTCCTAATCACAATGTAAGTGTCGCCATGTAACTAGTCAAATATCAAACTACTATGACGCTTTTCGTTTGAGAACAAATTGGGAGAACTTCGATGTCTACATTAGAAAGAACACGCATCTAAGATCATCACCATTGACCTAGGTTGCTGCTGAAAAAGGGAAGTTAAGCTTAAGAAATGCTGTTATCCTTTTAGCAGAATTTATAAAGCACCCGCAAGCTGAACAAATCGGTGCCTTGGTACTATAAAAGATTCCCATCTAACTTAGCAAGCCATAAGTATAAGGTTTGTTAAAATAATGCTTTTCAAACGCCGCGAATTTGCTATCAAACTGATATAAAATTATGAGTACTAACGAATGGAAATAGATCAAATGGATAATGGACACAACCGCGCAGTAGTCATTGGTGCCGGATTTGGCGGTTTATCTCTTGGCATACGTCTTCAAAGTCTCGGATTTAATACTACAATCGTCGAAAAACTAGACGCGCCTGGCGGGCGAGCTTACGTTAAAAAAATCGATGGATTTGTGTTCGACATGGGTCCAACTGTAATCACAGTACCCCATTTTATTGAGGAGCTATTCGAGCTTACGCGAGAAGAACATAATTTGAATAACCCCGATTTTCCATCCGATATATTGCACCCAGACAAATTAGTAATGCATAGTGAGACAAGCAAATATGTGACCATCGTTCCCATAAAACCCTTCTACAGAATCTACTTTGATGATAAAAGTTACTTCGATTATGACGGAGATAGATCCAATACGAGGGCTCAGATAAAAAAAATTGCGCCAGAGGATCTTGAGGGTTATGAACGTTTCCATAAGGCTGCAGAAGCAATTTTTAAACGCGGATTTTTGGAATTGGGCTACACCTTTTTTGAAGACACAAAAACAATGCTCAAAGTTTTACCAGATCTTCTAAGACTCGATGCGGTGAAAAACTTGTTTTCTTTTACCAGCCAATATTTTTCCAGTGAAAAACTCCGACAGGTTTTTAGCTTTGAGACGTTGTTAATTGGAGGAAACCCTCTCGCGGTTCCGGCAATCTACGCGATGATCCATTTTGTGGAGAAAACCTGGGGGGTTCATTATGTGATGGGCGGAACGGGAGAATTAGTCAATGGGATGGTCAAGAAGTTTGAGGAATTAGGTGGATCTATTCGCTTTAATTCAGAGGTTGCGGGTATCGAAGTCGATCAGAGAAAGAGCATTTTTTTAAAGCCTCGGGTGACCGGCCTCAGTTTGAAAAATGGAGATAACTTATCTGCTGAAGTTGTAGTGAGTAACGCTGATTATGCAAGCACCTATATGAATCTGATCGAACCAAAGCACAGAAGATGGAATAATAATTGGAAAATTCGGCGGATGAGTTATTCAATGTCACTTGTTGTAATTTACTTTGGTTTCAAGGCAACTCAACGGTTAGACCTTAGACACCACAACATTATTCTGGGACCCCGCTATGGGGAGCTATTAAGCGATATTTTCAAAAGGAAAATTTTAGCGAAAGACTTCAGCCAGTATCTGCACATACCGACAATTACGGACCCATCACTCGCCCCTGAGAACCATCACGCAGCATATACTCTTATTCCAGTGCCAAACAATCAAAGTAACATTAACTGGGACATAGAGGGGCCCAAGCTGACTGAGGCAGTTTTACTATTCCTTGATCAGGAGGGATATATCCCAAGCCTGCTGAGAGATTTAGTTCACAGCGAGTTTATTACCCCAGACTATTTTGAGAACACGCTAAATAGTCATATTGGCAACAGTTTTGGAGTTGAGCCTAAGTTAACTCAATCTGCATTTTTCCGGCCTCATAATCGATCTGAGGATATCGATAATCTTTACTTAGTCGGCGCTAGTACTCAGCCCGGAGCAGGTACTCCAAGTGTGATGATGTCTGCCAAAATGACAGCACGCGCGATTGCGAGAGATTTCGAAAAGGAAATTTCTAACTGGAAAGAAGAAAAAGCCTCGAAAATTTGTTAACTGGTGAATCGGTTTAATGTTAATTTAATGTGAACGTGTTCAGATTCCATTGAATTAATAGTGCCGTTGAAGCTACTTTAAAAGAAAATTTTTTCCCAATTGCTCAAAAAATCAATTAGGAATGTCGATCTGACGTTTTGAAATTTAAAACTAGAGAGGCCTTATGAAAAAAAAAATTTTTAATAGTGGAAAAAAAACACCTACTCCTCTTGGTGGTATTGATGCGGCAGCCAAAATAATGAGCCTTTTGAAGATGGATGTAGCCAATACACTAATTGGGGATATTGCCAAGAAAGACGAAGACCTTGCAATTAAAATTCGGGAGAATATGTTTTTATTTGATACTTTAGCCAATATTGACAATCGGGCGATCCAAAAAATCTTACAAAAAACACCCAATGATCAACTAGCTATTGCCCTAAAGGGCTCTAGTAAAGCGACTCAGGAAAAATTTTACAAAAATATGTCTCAACGAGCGAAGACGAGGCTTAGTGATGATATAGGTATGTTAGGTGATATTGGAGCCTCGGATGCGGAAAAAGCTCAGAAATACATCACACATATTGCCCGCAAATTGGCTGAGGCTGGGGATATAATACTCGAAATTAATCGACAAGACTTTGTGTGATTTTGACGGAGCTTTAACTGACCCGAATGACGCTTCATCTCAGGCATTCCGTTAGATTGATCACCAGCCTACCTTTTCTTAAACACTATGCAAACTCCCCAAGAGTCATATTTTTTATTTTTAGCATAGCACCTAGCAAACCCGACCTATCACCGAGTTCCGGAGCTTTTATAAGTGAAAGCATTTCTTCTAACGTCAGTAGACCAGCAATGTAGCCATTTAGTGCTTCGAGCGTTTTCACTCGAACTAAATCTATTAATCCTGGAGTCATCATCACTCCGCCTCCAAGAATTATTTTATCGGGCGAAAAACTTAGTGTTAGCATTTTTACCAATTGTGCAAGATACCCAGCCTGAAGAACATGCCCTGAATGCTCGGTGGGCAAATCAGTAAGGGACTTTCCCCAACGAGCAAATATAGCTGGGCCGCTAGCTAGACCCTCCAGACAATTGCCATGATATGGACATACACCTCCAAAGGGATCACAGTATACATCCTGGTTCACAGAAATATGGCCAATCTCTGGGTGTGTTTTTCCTCTAAAAACGACCCCATCCAAGGCGATACCGACACCTATTCCGGTCCCAATAGTGACATAGGCGACATTTTTGGAATCTCTACCGGCGCCGAAATACGTCTCCGAAAGGCAGGCGGAATTGACATCCGTATCAATAGCAATCGGACAGTCCAAAATGGTGAAAGCTTGTTGAAGATTAAATCCCACCCAACGCTCCTTGGGGGAGTTTTGAATACAACCAAAGTCTGGCGACGGGAAGTTGAGATTAATTGGGCCAAAAGATGCTATTCCCAGCCCTCTTATCCTGCCTAAGTTTTTTTTTGACTCGTTGATAAAATTTAAAAGGATTTTTACCGTTTCCTCTGGAGATCTTGTTGGAATGGTTATCTCATCAATTATTCTCACGCCATCTCCAACGCCCGCTTTGCATTTGGTGCCACCAAGCTCTACTGCAGCAAAAAAATAATTGACCATAAAACGAAGAATTACACCTTCCAGTTGTGAAACACATCAAACTGATTCCACGCTGGAGCTAAACAAACTAGCAGATGGCATATTCTAGCTAAAAAGGATCTAGAGTGTGACATCCTATCGAAATCTCTCAGGTTGAGTTTAATAGATCTTTATCCCGCTTAAACCAGAGCCCCGACCAATAGAAACATGGTACTGCAAGGTATGAAAACAAAGTGGCAGTCAATATGACTATACTGTAAGGTTGCTCCCAACCCTGAGAAATTACCCAGTCGACAGCAATTCCAGTTCCTGTAATACCTATGCCCAAACCCACTATATTGAATGACATTATTGTTAAGGCCACAGTAGTTGCTCTCACCTGAGCGGGAGCCAATTCCTGTATGGTGGCAAAAATTGGGCCAAAAATTGCTCCCATCTGAACTACAGAAAAAAACATACCAATGGGGATCCAAATAGAACCCTCCTCAGAAAGTCTAAATGCAAAAACGAAAGGAGAGAATATTATCATGATTATGCACAGGAAAGCCGGTCTCCCAAGTCCCGTTTTTGTCATCAATCGATCTCCACCGATCCCACCTAGGAAGCAACCTATTATTCCTCCAGCAAGAACAAGCCAACCTGTAAGCTGCGCAATCTCATCTCGTTCGTATCCTCTCTCGTTCACGAACCATAGCTGATCAAAAAATGTGCTTCCCAGCAATATGTGAAATATTGTGCCTCCAGCGATGGTTAGCATGAGCGCGGGCGAGCGAACGATTATTCGAAAGGTTGTCCTAACAACGGACGTCAACGGTAGCGTATCAACTGATAAATCGACCTTCGCGAAACTACGTCTTGGTGTCTCTTTAGTTAGAAACATAATTGCTGCCAGAAGGATACCGATCCCTCCAAGCAGATAAAAACAAGCTCTCCAGCCAATGACGGGACCCAGATATCCGGCAAGCAAAAGACTCAAACCACCACCGATTGGCGCACCCATATAGTAGATACCCGATACAAACCCTAGTCTATGCTCAGGAAATCGATCCGCTATGATAGACATTGCGCTTGGTGTCATCACAGCCTCTCCAATACCAATAAACATTCGGGGGATTGCCAAACTTATGAATCCTTTTGCCATCCCCGATACCGCGGTCAAAATACTCCACAGGGCCACTCCAGCCGCTATTAATCTAGTGCGGTTCATAGTGTCGGCCAGCATTCCCATGAAAAGCCCCATTACAGAGTAAAAAATTAAGAAAATAAGTCCAGTTAACAGTCCAAACTCAGTATTGGTCAACTGTAAGTCGGGAACTATATAGTTAGCGAAAGATGACAATAGCATCCTATCAACAACATTTAACACATTTAAAATTGTCAACAATAGCAAGAGCCACGCATCGCTGCGAGCTGAACGTTCAGATTTTCTGCTGTTCATTATGTACTTAATCCGCCTGTTATGATCGCTTAGGCACTATTTTTATGAAAAAAATTCAATGTAAAAAAGTGCGTAGAGAGATCCACCCTCATGAACCAAATTTTCTCGCTTATACACTCATTAATGACAAATGATTATAAATTATAGTGTCCCTCTTATTATTGTTTCCAGACACCTCAAGCCCGCCTTCTTTTAGACTACTCTTAAAGTCTCATTATTGCTATTAGTAAAAAATTATTAGTCTATAAATTTTATACTTTCGGTTTACCTTAAATGCTATGACATGAGAAAACATTCCGACGTGCAAACACATAACCCCATAAAAATTCTTGGCAACAGCAAAAAAACGCAGTCGCGTGTACTTAATATTCCATAAAATATGGGGTTATTAGTGGAAAAAGATATCTGCTTGATTGGTTGAAATATTTTTTTAAGTCACTTAACTCCTATGGCTGCATGGTCAAAACGATCTTACCCAAAGCACTTCGATTAGCTATTTTAGAAAATGCGGTTTTGTACTCATGTAGCGGATATGTCTCAGTTATTAGCGGTGAAAAAAGTCCCCGCTGAACCAAATTAGTTACCTCACTTAAGTTACGATGAGAAGCGTCGGAATCGCGACCTATCCATCCGCCCCAATTAACGCCAATCAGAGATGCGCCTTTTAATAAAGCAAGATTCAGAGGAATCTTGGCTATTTCTCCAGCTGCAAATCCGATCACTAGGAACCGACCATCCCATGCAGTTGCCCTAAATGCTTGTTCTGAAAATTTAGCTCCCACAGGGTCATAAACAACATCTGCACCAACGCCATTAGTAAGTTCTTTGACTCTCTGCTTAAGATCCTCACTTGAATAATTTACGCAAAAAGCAGCCCCTGCTTGACGAGCAAAAAAGAGCTTTTTTTCAGTGCTAGCCGCCGCGATAACTCTCGCTCCCATAGCCTTAGCCAGCTGAATTGCGGCGATCCCGACTCCCCCAGCGGCACCGAGAACTAAGACTGTTTCCCCACGTTGTAACTTTGCACGTTGTTTCAACGCGTAAAAACCAGTCCCATATGTTGTTGCAAAGCCCGCGCCCTGCTCAAACGAAAGATTTTTCGGTTTTAAGAATGTGCCTAGTTCCGGCACCGCAATCTGGCTCGCAAAACCACCCATATGGACCGCAATCACTGCATCACCTACCCGCCGAGATTTTACTGAACGCCCTACACGCGTAACAATGCCGGATATTTCTGTTCCGGGAACAAACGGCAAAGAAGGCTTATATTGATACTCTCCTCGAATAGTAAGCAAATCTGGAAAGTTTATCCCTGCCGCTTTTACTTCGATTATCACCTCACCAGCAAGAGGATCTGGATTAGGCAGATCACTTAGTAAAAGGTCCTCAAACGAACCAAATTTATTACATACTAATGCTTTCATCGCTTTCGCCGCCTACTTTTAAAAAGCCGCATATTCAATAACTACATCGAAGAAGATAGCTATTATAATAAAGCCAACTTCAAATCTAAATAATCGAATGGTCAACTTCTTTAAGAAATAGGTTTTTATTTTTTTCACTAAAATTAGCGTCGTTCTAACGAAAAAAAGTTATAACCATTAATTTATACTAAAATTTCTCATTATAATATTTACTTTTAAATTTAGGCCAAATGGCGGTCCCTGCAAGAATCGAACTTGCATCTAAGACTTAGGAGGTCCTTGTTTTATCCATTAAACTAAGGGACCACAATAAAGCTCGAGTGCAGTTTACCTAGTTGCACAATTTGTTGCACTAAATGTTCAAAGGCGGGTTAAAGTGCATGAAAAAATTTCCAACCATCAACTCAACGGATATATTGATTTAACTTTCTCTTCAATAACGGCAATCTTTAATGATGTTGCAAAATAACCCAAACAATTCATTTAGAGTGACACCATGGCTTTAGTATGCAGAACACTATTAACTTCTATAGATTACCTTGTCTAGTAATGAATATATTATTGATCAATAAAAAAAATATAAAAGCTAATCGTACGATAGTTTCAGGACGGCAATTCGATCATTTGAAAAAAGTTTTGCGTGTGAGCACTGGCGATAGGATTCGTGTAGGAGTGATAGATGGTCTAATTGGTATCGGAGAGGTCGAAAAATTCGAGATGGATTATATTATGCTTTCAATTTCAGCGAATTCACCTCCGCCAAAAGCTATTCCTGCAACGATTATACTGTCGCTGCCACGACCAAAATTTCTAAAACGCATCCTTCAGAATCTCGCTGCATTGGGCATAAAAGACATCCATATTATTCATTCCCAAAGAGTGGAAAAAAGTTACTGGAATACCCCTCAACTTCATTTATCTCAAATGAATGAAAATTTTATATTAGGGCTAGAACAAGCTGGTGATACTGTTGTTCCAAATGTTACTTTGCACAAACGGTTTAAACCCTTTGTCGAGGATGTGTTACCGAGTCTAATGAATGGTCAAGATGCTTTTTTAGCCCAGCCAAGATCAGAAAGATCATGCCCAGTATGTATAAATAAATCTAGCCTATTAATAATTGGCCCGGAGGGCGGATTCATACCCTATGAAATAAATATATTTGAAAATATCGGTTTTCAGGCTGTGAGTATTGGAGATCGGATTATGAGGGTGGAAGTGGCAATTCCCATGTTGATATCCCGACTTTATCCAGGTCAATAAAGACTATTTGCCATCAAGAATACGTACCATTATTGGGTTATAAATCGATATTATATTCATGATATGAACAAAAAATGGACCACATACTAACTAAAGCTATAACCTATAACAGCAACTCAAAAGTGCTTTTCGAGTTGCTGTCCTCTCAGCCAGATGCAATCTGGTTAGATTCGTGCCAGCCACATAGTCAGCAAGGCAGATATGATATAATTTCTGCTTGTCCAGACCACATTGTTGAAACCTTTGGCAAATATTCCACAATAACGAGCGAGAAAAAGTCTTACGCAAGTTGTCGCGATCCGTTTGACATAGCAAATGATCTGTTAGAACCACTCAAAAGTTATAGGGCATCCAAGGAGCTTAAAACACCATTCGTGGCGGGAATTCTCGGCTATTTTGGTTATGATCTCGGACGTCCTTATTTTAAAATAGACAATGATACAAAAGTGGCGTCGGTTCTCCCGGATATGCGGATCGGCAGATATTTGTGGGGATTAGTTGTCGATCATTCCGAAAAAACCGCAAACTTAAACTTCCATCCGCAATGTTCAATCTTGCTAAAGGAGACTATCCTCAAAATATTCGAGCGCTTTGACTTTGTAAAGCTAAACGACCAGCGGTCGTTCGCGTTAGACAACCCATTCCAACCGCAAACTCTTAAAATTGATTACCTAGAAAAAATCTATAAAATTCAAAAATATATTGCCGCGGGAGATTGTTATCAGGTGAATCTTGCTCAACATTTTTCGGCTTCCTATAAAGGAAATATTTTTAGCGCTTATCTTGCCCTCAGAGAAAAAATGCCGTCACCTTATGCTGCTTTTTGGAGTTGGGGAAATTCACAAGGAGTTATGAGTTTATCTCCCGAGAGATTCTTACAAGTCAGAGATGGTTACGCAGAGACAAAGCCAATTAAAGGCACCATCAGTCGCGGCTCTAATGACAATGAGGATTATGACAACGCCCAACTTCTCTTAAATAGCAAGAAAGACTTGGCGGAAAATTTAATGATTGTTGATTTATTAAGAAATGACCTCAGTAAAAATGCTCAACTTGGCAGTGTTTCAGTACCAAATCTATTTGCTCTGGAAAGCTTTCCTAATGTCCACCACCTTGTGAGTACAGTTACAGCAAAACTCAAATCAGATGTCTCTCCACTCAAATTATTAAAAGACTGTTTTCCGGGTGGGTCTATTACTGGTGCGCCAAAGCAAAGGGCTATGCAAGTTATTGAAGAGCTGGAGCCACTAAAGAGAAACGTATATTGTGGAAGCATTGGTTACATCAATGCTGACGAAACTATGGATACCAATATTGCGATCAGAACGGTGATCGCAGACGGACAGACTTTGCATTGCTGGGGCGGTGGCGGGATTACCGGCGACTCAGACCCGTTGAAAGAGTATCAAGAGTCATTGTCTAAAATAAGCACACTATTAAAAACAATCGAAGATATATAAAGAGTTTCACTGTCAATCCGTCATATGTCTAAAAGTGAAGTTTACTCTAGCGTCCTGAAGACCACGCGATTTTGGAATCCTGTGCTTCCATAAACTTTGCAACCCTGGGCCCATTAATAGCAAGGAACCGTGGGGTAGTTTCAAGGATACCCGCTCACCAGTCAGATTGTGCCGGAGATCAAACTTACGTTCAACACCCAAAGAGAAAGATGCAATGATGGGCTCTTTACCAAGAGAAGCTTCGTCATCTGCATGCCAGTCCACGCTATCATTTCCATCTCTATAATAGTTCACAAGTGCTCTATTGAAATCAGCTTTAGTCTGTATTTCGATAGACCGTCTTAGTTGCTCCATCCAAGATGGAAACTCTAAGGCATCCAGCCGTATGCTTGAGTATTTGTAGCTTGTCCCCGGGGTACCAAACCAATTTTGCAACCTTGGAATAGGTATTGTCCTTCCCATCATATTAATGGTGTCATGTCGCCACGGTGTTTGCTTTATAGCCAACTCAAGAAGTAAATCGGCTTCCTTTGAGGGCATCCATTTAGGCCAGAATCGAATATAACCCAATCGCCCNCNGGACAAACTCATAGGAATGTTTTGCTCTTCAAAAATATCCATAAACAGATGGTTCTAGCTCCAGTGAGATTTTAAAAACGCCCAAAACCTGTTGTCTTATGGATTCTGAAAACTGCAACAACTCTCTCGAAGTAGCATTACCATAATTAACTAATACTAATGCCTGTTCTGAGGACATTCCGACATTACCGGAGCGAAAGCCTTTAAGTCCACATTTCTCTATTAACCACCCAGCAGAGACTTTATAACTCGGTCCGTTGCATTCGTGTANGGGGGCGGCGGGATAATACTTCAAAAAATTTTTNATCGAGACCGAATTNAGGATTGGATTTTTAAAGAAACTTCCAACATTCGCAATTATTGAAGGATCTGGAAGCTTTTTCTTTCTAATATTCGACACAATATGAGCAACTCTCTGCGGTGTGATCATGTCGCTTGATTTTTGCACGTCCATCTCTAGAGCCTCACGAAGAAGAGGATAATCACCCCGGACTTTGGCGACTAAGGAAAGCTTGATCTTAACCTCAATAATGATAAATCTAGTTTTATCTTGTTTTCTGAAAATGCTGTCACGATAACCAAATTCACATAGCTCGTGTGACATAGAATTCACCTCTCCTGTGNGCAAGTCCAAGGCATCAAGCGAAAGAAAAACATCAGATAATTCCACACCGTATGCACCAATGTTTTGAATTGGAGCGGCACCAACACTTCCAGGAATTAGTACTAGGTTTTCAATGCCATACCAGTTGTTCTCTAGAGCATATTCCACTAAGTTAGACCAATTTTCCCCGGCAGCAACAGATAAGAATACATCATCCCCATCAATACTGTGACGAATACCTTTAAAATTGATAATAATTACCAGCCCTGATAAATTATTTTTTAGTACGACATTACTACCAGCACCAAGTACAGTAATTGCAAGGTTTCTTGACTTGGAAAAAGCAAGGGCCTCCATGAGCTGTNTAGTGTTTTCAACCTCGCAAAAATATTCAGCGGTAGACTCTAGCGCGAGTGTATTATTTTCCGTCAAGCTGCGGTTATGAATGATCTCCAACGTCATAAATGATGCTTCACAATGTGATGAAACAAGTTTTCAGCAGCCTCAGATATTAAATCGAGCACGAGTTCAAAACCTTCATTGTCAGAATAGTATGGATCGGGGACATCACAAGAATCACTCCTTAAAAATTCCAAAAACAAACCTAAGTGCCCATCATAGGACTTAGGGCAATTGTGCTTTAAAGAGTTCAGATTTTGTCCGTCCATTGCCAAAATATAGTCAAACTTCACGAAGTCATAGCGCCTAATCCGACGAGCACACAGATGTCTGATATCAATGCCGCGATTTGCTGCGGCCTTAATAGCTCGCTGATCTGGCGGGTGACCTACATGCCAGTCACCAGTACCTGCAGAATCTATTAATATTCTATCGGATAAACCATGTTGTTTAACGATCTTTCCAAATATGCCCTCCGCTGTAGGAGAGCGGCAAATGTTTCCCAAGCAAACAAACAAAACATGAACCATATCGAATGTATTACAAAAATTGACCTTGTAAATTTCTAAAAAACTCGTTAATTTTCAACAAATCTTCCTTGGTGTCGATGCCAGGGGGCACATCGCAACAAGCGGTTTCAACATGGATTTTAACACCTTGGGACATAAATCGTAATTGCTCTAGTCTCTCTATTTTTTCTAAATCAGACTGCGGTTGATTGACAAATTGTTGCAAGGTACTCACACGGTAAGCATATAAACCGATATGTCGGAATCCTTCGATGAAATCTTGATGTGATGATTTGTCTCTAAAAAATCCTGNATCCCTAGGCCATGGTATCGGAGCCCGACTAAACAATAACGCNAAGCCCCTATCATCAACGACAACTTTAACAACATTTGGGTTCAAAAAATCATCGATTTCCACAATCGGAACGCACAATGTCGCAACCCCAGCGCCAGGATTTTCGTTAAGGTTATAAGCTACCTGATTAATTATCTCTGGCGGTATCAACGGCTCGTCACCCTGAACATTCACAATGACTTCAGCATCTTCCAGGAGTAACTGAACTGTAATTTCATTAATTCTATCAGAACCAGATTGGTGATCTATCCTCGTCATACGGACTTCTCCACCAAATTCTCGTGCTTCAGATTCAATTCGCTCATCATCTGTGGCGATAATTATCCGTCGGGCATTACTTTTTGCCGCCTGCTCCCAAACCCTGCGCAACATCGTCTTTCCAGAGATATCACTTAGTACCTTACTAGGTAATCTTGACGAGCCATAGCGGGCTGGAATAATTACTGTGAAGTCCATAAATATCTCAAAAAAATTACACCTCTTATCTTCGCACAGCCGGAAACAGTCCTTTCTTATTTAAACAGGTGACCAAGTTATCGGTCACCGAAGCATCCAAAACAGCCTCTATCTCAAGACACCAAACATCAAAATCACACTTCCACTCTAATTTTACGGCATCTTTAGCAGTGATAATTATATCTAAGCCATCATTGAAAGACAGGTCTCCCATCGTTAAACAATCATGATCGTTGTGCGGATGTAAAATCACATGAAGTCCAAGCCTCTCAAGAGATTTCTTAAAACGCTCTGGAGCGCCAATAGCAGCAACCGCATGTACGATTTTTGAGCCAATCCAATTGTTAGGATCGCACACCCGTCCGGTGAGTAAATTCACAAATTTAACAGGTTTATAAAAAAAATGGATCACCTTTACATGAGGAGGATATACCTTTCCTTCTACCTCTTCGTTAACCGCTATAAAATCGACCGAACGAAGTCGCCTAATCGGCTCTCGGAGCGGACCCGCGGGGATGCATAATCCATTTCCAAATCCTCGAGATCCGTCTACCACTACAACTTCGATATCACGATTCATCGAATAATGCTGAAGCCCATCATCGCTTAAAATTAAATCATAATCTCCTGTATTTGAGAGAAAATTCACCGCTCGCGCGCGGTCAGAATCAACAATCACCTTACAATCGCATGATTTAGCAATTAGCAGAGGCTCATCTCCGCTTAAATAAACTGGTGTTTTTGAGGTCACCTCGGCAGGTCCTTTTTGGCCGGACCTACCATACCCTCTACTCACAACGGCAATTTTAATCCCCCTCCGAAGAAGCTCTCTTACCAGCGAGATCAATAAAGGGGTTTTTCCACTGCCACCAACCGTAATATTGCCAATCACGATTACAGGCACGGAATTCTTACGCATTGAGAATCTGCACTTAAGAACCGCTTTCCTAATTTCAATCAATATCACGAAGATTGTACTGATGGGCCATAGTACATATAACCATGCACTTCTCCGATACCAAGACATTGTTAGAAAATGCTCAAATGACAAGAAAATCTTACTCCATCAATACAAATTGATTTCGATGAAGATCTGAATAGCGACCTGCTTGAGCAAGTAGTTCTTTATGAGTACCCTGTTCAAGAATCTGACCATTTCCCATAACTAGAATATGATCGGCCTTCTCAATGGTGGTCAAACGATGTGCTATTACAAATGTTGTTCGATTTTCCATCAGTAGCTCAAGCGCTTCTTGAATTTGTCTCTCACCATCAGTGTCTAAGGATGACGTAGCCTCATCTAATATCAAAATTGGGGCGTCTTTCAGAACTGCCCTAGCGATTGCAATGCGCTGTCTTTGTCCACCAGACAACATAACTCCATCGTCGCCAATAATTGTTTCATAGCCATCTGATAACTCAGAAATAAACTCATCAGCATTTGCAACTCTTGCAGCATTTCTGACTTTTTTTAGCTCAGATTTGGCGAGAGCACCATAAGCAATATTGTTAAGTATGCTGTCATTAAAAAGTGTGATGTTTTGACTGACCAGTGCTATTTGGTGTCGTAAATTACTAAGAGTATATTCATTAATATCAACGTCATCTAAATGTATTGAGCCACTTTGATAATCATAAAATCTCATAATTAAGCTTATTAGCGATGTTTTTCCACTCCCCGATGAACCAACGATAGCCACTGTTTGACCTGGGTCAACGGAAAAGGCAAGGCGCGTAAGAACTGCTCTATCAGTATCTGGATAGCAAAAAGAAACATCGTTGAAAACGAATTTCCCTTTTGCTCTGTCCACAGTGTAATCGCCTTTGTTTACCTCCTGATCTGCGTCAAGTATCTCAAAAATTGAAGCAGCGGCAGCAATACCTCTTTGTATCGAACTATTTATCTCACTGAGTTGTCGGACAGGTTTTATCAGCATTCCAGAAGCGACTAAAAATGTTATAAAATTTCCTGTAGTCATATTAGAGAGAATAATTGGATTTAGCATTAACCCTGTGACCGCGGCAAAGGCAATCGATACCAGAAGCATTACTAGCGGATTACTTACTCCCTCTGTCAAAGACATCTTCAGATTCTGCCTGCGATTTGCGTGACTTGCGAGCAGCAAACGTTGACGCTCTGTATCAGCGCCACCATACATTCGGACCTCCGAGTACCCATTAACCGCCTCCTGAGTAACATGGGTCACATCACCCATTGCTAACTGAATTCTTTTACTGATCATACGAAAACGTTTACTCACATATCCAACTAAAAGAGCGATTAAAGGCATGACTGCCAAAAAAAAGATCGCTAGACGCCAATTAACGTAGAATAGGTACACAAGAAGTCCAGCGACTAGACTGCCTTGTTGCAGAATAGTTTTCACTGCCTTTGTGCCTGCTTCAGTTACCTGCTGCACATTAAAAGTAATCACTGATACCAAGTGCCCCGACATAGATTGATCAAAGAATTTTATTGGTAGCAATAAATACTTATTAAAAATTTCAGATCTCAACGTATGTACCAAATAGTTTGCTACATAAGCCAGACCATAATTACCGATCAAATAACCAAGACCCCTGAGCAGACTGACTGAAATTAAAAATGTGGGGATTATCAACCAAGCGCGATCAGCTGGTTGTGGGCCGAAAAAGTATTCTGAAAAAAACGCAGTCATCCCGGTTGTAGGTAAGAATTTTTCACTTGGAAGAGAGGTCGCAGTGAGTTGACCCACGGTGTCAGTTATGAACCCTAGTAGATCTACAAAAGCAACTTCAGCAATCGAATGCAATATCAAACCAGTCATCGCAACTAAAATTGCAAACCAATAGTGCGAGACATACTTCAACAAACGAGCATAAGTAAAAATAGGTCGATTAACTATTTTTGCCATGAGGTTAGATGAACACCACTGTTGAGGGATGTCTTGACGATAATTACACCGAAGGCCGAGCTCCAAAAGTAGCTCGTCGTCTCTCAGAGTCATCCAGTTGTCGAATCCTCTGATAATAGTACCCGGCTTTGCTTTTGACAATCCCCTTAAATTATATCGATTTTATTACCACCCAAGTGGACAAAGATGTAAACTTCAAAAAAAAAGGTTACANTGTTCTCCTTAGAGTTAACCTAACATGTTTAAACGAATGGTCCATAATTTCATACTTTTTCATTGCGGTTTCTCGATGGCGGATATAGAAAGGACGGAGTGTGGTCGTTGCGCCACTGTTTTAAGTTAGGGGTTCTTTTTGGAAATGCCCAAGAAACTGCTTATCATCTCACATAGTCAAAGCGGCAAAACAGATGCCATGGCAAGAGCTGTTGTTAACGGTTGTTCGCAGCAAAATTCTGTAGAGATAATTTCTTTACCGGCTCCATCCGCAGGATTGCAAGATTTACTTTGCTGTCATGGTCTTATATTTGGGACACCAGAGAATTTTGGTACAATGAGTGGAATGTTGAAGGATTTTTTTGATCGCACATATTATCCTGCCCAACCATATCAATTAAATCTTCCATATGCGCTATTTGTTTCGGCTGCAAACGACGGCACTGGAGCCGTGCGAGATATAAATCGAATTTTAAAAGGTTACCCTTTCCGACAGGTTGCTGATCCCGTTATTTGTAAGGGAACCCTCAATGACAAAGCGCTAACAANTTGCCAAGACCTTGGCCGTACCATGTCATTAGGTCTCGACATGGGAATTTTTTAGCGTCCAAAACCTGAANCCCGAAATTTCCACTTATCCTTGTAACAGCCAGCATAAANAAATTTTAAAGTTCGCACTGAATTTTGAAATAACAAAGTTAGAAACCGCGCTTTCGGGGGCGTTTTCCAACTGGACGTTTAGGCAACTTTTCAGGAGGTTTAGGGGGTGCAGTCTCTGTACAGTTATAACGACGATTCACCGCAGCGATATTTGGCTTATTGGTCACGGTTAAGCTACTAGCTGCCATCAATGTTGATTTATCGAGTGCCCAACCCTCCGTGTAAAATTCTCCTACAACTCGAAATCTTACTAAGTCATCAATTTCGGTAAAAGGTATACCCCTAAATGTTTCATCTGGGGTCAAGAGCGTGTTATTGACTACCTCGATGTCGAGAAGTTTAGTGTCAGGGTCTAANGCGAGATCACGACCATCGCAAGTAACTTTTAGCTTGTCTGCCGCAGAGACATCGGAACTTCCATTGAAAATCATAATTCCGAGAATTGATAAAAAAATTACTTTACATAGTTGTTTCAATTTATAGATCGCCTCTCGCTAAAAATTGCCAGCTCACACCTACAATATTTTACCTCCAAAAACAGAATCACAGCTCGCCTTGGAGGCATACTATGAATCTCTCCGACCAGACGCAAGTATAATGTATAAGTACCCTCATAGAACAGCATTTACATCCTAAACCTTGCTTGTAAACACAATCCAGAACAGGTGAAAACCTAAATTCGCAATCTGGAAAAAATTAATGCATACTTTAGCAAGTATGTCTAATTTTTAGCATAAAATCTATTGGAGACAGGCAATTGGCTGAGATTTCGAGAAGTTTGGCAAACTCTCCTGCGTTGGTGGATCAAAGATCGAGGCGCCAACAGCGTGTGCCAAGAGGTAATGAAAATACTGTTGAAAACAGAACTAAAACAACAAAAGTTATAGAGCAGCAGGACGATTTTTCACTACAACGTTATCAAATAGCAAGGCTGGAGGCAGACCAACTGGCCAAACACCTTTTTGAAATGAAGGTTCGCGATAGTGTAGTTCATGAGAAAGCGTCCACTAAGATCCTATCACCCGAAGTCGACATAGATGAAATCAAACCTAAAATCGCTAACACCGTCTCAGAAAGACTCAACCGACAAATCGAGGAGCTGATGTCCTTTGAGAATGACATGCCGATACGTAATGAGCCACTCTTCGTTAACATAATGGTTTAGAACTCCACATACCCAATTACCCTGCCACACTCTCAACCGTGGCCACATCAGAAACAAACACCGAGTCAAATTCGTCTATATAAAAAGCAAGAAGCGTTAAATCGTCTCGGAGCGGAGTGCCCCCCTTATATTGATCTATTGCATCCATCACCTTACTGACAACGAGTTTTGGTTCGGATGTGTCCAGAGTTTGTAAGAGTCTCATTAGACGCTTTCGACCAAATGCTATTGGCCGAGGCAGCTCGTTCATCACATCAGTGACTCCATCCGTTAGCATGACAAACATTCCACTGGGGTTTTCAATAATCTGTGTTGTAAATTCAAAGTCGCTTGGTGTGCGCCGCGCACCTACCGACTTTTTATTGCCTTTTATTTCCTTCGTTTCATTGTTGTTGACGACAAAGAGCGAGGAATTAGCTCCGGCAAACTCTAAACAACCGGACTGCCTATCCAATATACATACTGTCCCATCAAAACCTGCATCAGAATCAGTCTCCTCAGACTCATTTTGAAAAAGCATATCTTTTATAAGTCGATTTGATTCGCTCAAATATTCACCAGCAGTGTTTATTTGATCATCCTCAATTGCTCGGTCCACAACTGCCCGAGCAATTACAGATGTNAAAGCTCCCGGCACACCGTGCCCAGTGCAGTCTATAACTGCAATCACAGTCTTGTTATCAGTAGTTCTCACCACATATATATCTCCACCAACAACATCTCTTGGTCTCCATGTAAGATCAATTTTAAAATCATCGGGCATACGCTCAGCTCTGAGCAAGGCTCTTTGTAATTTTGCTGCATAATTAATCGAACTCTGGATTTCTCGATTTGCTGTAGATGCTTGGTCATAAGCATCCTTCATTGCAGCCTCAATTCTTGACACTAACCAAATGACCAACAGAACAACAACTGTAAACACCGCTGCCCCGTAAATGAAAGTGCTACCCATTGCCTCATCTTGAGCATCCAAAAGTTCCTTTTGATCCCTTAATACTATGAGTAGGGCTTCTTCGCCTTTTGCAAAATCACTGAGAGGAAATCCGAAGACAGATGCCTCAAGAATGGTGTTCATTGCTCCAAAAGTACCGTTCACTAGTAACATATCTTTATACTCTTGCAACGAATTTGATGCTTCGCCTGCGATATCAGCCTCGTCAGAAATACCTGAGTAGTTATCAATGTCGTAGTAGTTATTTAAAGTAATTGTTCTTTTATCGAAATTTAAAGCAGCCTTTATTTCAAACTCGTATTCGAAGGATTCAAGAGCTTCAAAAATATTTTTAGCCAAAACTATCGTACCGAGTTTTGAACTATCATCACGGAGAGCGACATATAAAGCCTGGTAAACCGAAGATTCCTCCTCCTTTCGCAAATCATCGACCCGCAAGATACCTCTTTTGGCAGGAACCCGGTCTATACGCCTCTTGCTAAGCATACCGCTTGCCGTGACGATATCCAATTTCTCAAAATTATATTTTGCAGTGTCAGCACATGGATCAATGCCATATCCATCATATGCAGTCATACAATGGATAACTTCATCCTTTGCGTCTAGGACGAAGACAGCACTTATATTCATATCATCTATTGGACGTTGAAAAAGACCTTCAGTGATTGAAACGATACTCTGGGCATCACCGCGCCGAAATGACTCATAGAACGGGTTTCTTGTGCTTAATTTTGGCCCCTCAACCGGAGAGGCGAGAAAATTTTCTTTACTTTTCCAGATAGAGCGATTTTCAAAAGTGCCTGTTTGCGGATGCCACATCCCGATTGAAAGATCATATGACTCACTTGAGGCAGTATTCCATGCCCGTTGATACACTAGAGCGGAATTTTCGAGATTTGTTTTTTGCTGGTCATCAAGTTGATCAGTGGCCAACCAAAAAAAGAGTGCAGCAATGGCCACATTACCAAAAATAGTTAGAGCAAGCAGCTGTATGCGTGTGGTCATATTCTCTATCTTATCAGCCTGGCTAATTGAACATTACCGCCCCGGCTGGAAAGCGATCCTGACCGCAACATCATCAACCTGAATGTTTTCTCCGTCATGAACCGGCGGCTGGTATCTCCAAGACCTTACGTACTTTAATGCAGATCGCTCAAAAATTCCTGGGGGTTCTGCGTCCACTATATGCGGATCAACAACCTTGCCATCTGGTCCAATAGAAAAGGCCACTATAACCTCTCCCACGTATTTGTACTTTCTTGCTTTTGGTGGATATCTGAGCGCCCCCGCCCCCATCAAAGAACATTCAATACTTACCTTCTCACCACCGTCGGTATAATAGCCAATGTTTGTTGCTAGCACTTCCGACCAACCGCAATTACTTATCAAAGCGAAACAAGTTAAAAAGCTACATATCTTAGATCTAAGACTGAGATATAAAATTGTTCTGTACTCTAGCTTGATCATTATTTATTCATCAATAAATTTCTGTAAAACCACAATAACGTTATCCTCCATACGATTGAATATCAATAGAAATTGTAGGTTAACGATATGTTTTTTTTCCTCCACCACTCAATCGCTCGATGAAATGAGCATATTATCACCTACTGTTCAAGACAAATTTCTATGGATAGTATTCCGAGAGCATCTGTAGGGTGTACAATACGTGGGAATGCTAAAGGACTCAATTATTGTAAAACTTTTGAATACTACCGTGTCAATCTGGAGGTATTAATTGTACTGCAAAATATGGGGTGTAAGGGGTTCTCTTCCAGTTCCGGGAGCCAGTACGCTAAAGTATGGTGGCAATACGACTTGCATACAAGTCAACGGGCATAATGACGAGTGCATAGTTTTAGATGCCGGCACAGGGATATTCCCGCTCGGGCAGCATCTCGCTAACACCGAAATAAAAAAGATTCATTTGTTCATTACCCACACCCACTGGGACCATATTCAGGGTTTTACCATGTTTCAACCACTTTTCTCTAAAGACGTTGAAATTAATATCTATGGACCGAAGGATCCGACAAGTGGATTAACTATAAGAGATCATTTAACCAAACAGATGGATCGCCATTTTTTTCCGGTGCAATTAAAAAATGTGCCTGCTTGCTTAAATTTTAAAGATGTGACGGGCGGTCAAAGGATCAAAATAAACTCCTTGATTGTTAAAACTTTCGAATTTAATCATACTGCGGTCAACATTGGATACCGAATCAGTAGCGAAAGTCGGAGCATCATTTTTACTGGAGATCATGAGTGGAAATTAAATCCTCATTCACCCGGTGACGTTCGCTATTTGAGTATGGAACAGAGCATTAATTCTACTCGACAAAAGACCATAGAATTTATTAAAGAAGCTGATTTGCTAATTATAGATTCGGCGTACACAGAAGAGGAATATTTAACGCGGCATGGGTGGGGGCATGGAACGCTAGACTCAAGCATCTCGGCCGCGCGTGAAGCACGCGCCAAGCAAGTTTTATTCACACATCATGATCCAAGAAGAACAGACATCGCACTAGAAAGAATTTTTAAAGATTCCATAAAAAGAAACTCTATCCGGTCTGAGGACCCAGAGTTTTCTCTGGCAAAAGAAGGTATGGAGATAAAACTGTAATGACCCGAAACGAAGGAATATTTCAACATGAATTCCATGTGATAGAGAAGTCAAAATGCGCAATTGAGGGAGCGTTGGATACATCGACAGCAGACCTCAGCGAATTACTGAGAGAATATGAAAAATTACTCAAAACTACCCGACGTCTAGTAAAGCACAACGATCGAAGTGAGGAGCGTTTGAATGTTCTTGCTCAGGAAGCAAGAGAGAAAAGCAATCAGTTGGAGCAATTATCGGCGCAACTTGCCAAATACCTATCCCCTCAGGTTTATGAATCAATTTTTAGCGGCAAACAGAAAGTAAGTCTTGCTAGCTCAAGAAAAAAACTTACCATCTTTTTTTCCGATCTTGTTGGGTTCACTCAAATAACGGAGAGTCTGGAATCAGAGGATCTTACAGCCGCGCTTAACTATTACCTCGACGAAATGTCTGCGATAGCACTGAAATATGGGGCTACGATAGATAAATACATCGGAGACGCAATAATGATCTTTTTTGGAGATCCAGAGAGCCAAGGCATCGCAGAGGATGCGGTTCGATGTGTATCAATGGCAGTTGAAATGCAAAATAGATTAGAAGAATTGACCGATAAATGGGCGCGCTTTGGGTTACAGGAACCTTTTAAGATGAGAATAGGAATTAATACTGGTTTTTGCACTGTGGGTAACTTTGGCTCTGAAAATCGATTAGACTACACCGTGATCGGTGCAGGCGTGAATATGGCTGCGCGGCTAGAGTCTGCCGCGGCCTCTGGATCTATACTACTCTCCTTCGACACTTACAATCTTGTGAAAGATAAAATTTCGTGTAGAGAGTCCGAGAGAATTAAGCTAAAAGGAATAAGCAATCCAGTAAGAACATATGAAGTGGTTGAAGCGGAGGATAGAGGATCTGTCATCACAATTAAAACTAAAAACTCATTTATGCAAGAGCAACTTTCGGGCTTGACAAAGCACCAGATTGACGAGCTGAGCGAATCCCTGACAAACGCACTCGACACACTGCGCGCACATGCTGAGAGATCAACTTAACCTGTTTATGCAGGCTTATTTACCCACCCACGATATAAAAATAAAGTCTGGGCATTGCGCTCCTCGAAAACGAAATCGAATCTTGAACTTCTTCTTGCAACCTCGATAAACCCAAGCCCTGCGCCAACGCTTCCTTCCGGTGGCCCCGCCTTTAACCTCTGCTTATAAGCTGCTTTAAGCTCAGCCGCATCCATATGTTTTAACTGAGTAAGTATCTCCTCCAAGCGTTCTCGACTCCTTCCATCAATCTCATTAACTGCCTCGATGAGGAATCCGTCGCTAGTATGGCTTATTGAAACGGATCCAACACCACTTTTATCCAAACGGTCAAGAGAATATCTAATGATATTTTGTGCCTGCTCCACAAAGATACTGAACACTTTGTTGGTAATTGGCGAAGCGCTATCGGTCTCCGTTAGCTGGTCCTTTACAACAGAAGAAAGACTTGTTAGCACTTCTTCAGATAGCGGACCTGCATAACAAAAGAAGGTGCCCCGATTGAGCATGAGCTCATGCAACTGTATGGTATCACTATTCATAAAATTCCCTGCATAAGAAAACGACGACTCTTAACCAATTGATTCTAATATAAAATTCACATGCTCCAAGTCTTCTTCAAACTCCTCTCCTGCTTCTTCCATAGTGTCATCGTCTTCTCTATAACGCCACACAACCACGATCTTAGTGCCTTCACACGCACTATCATCAAGATATTCGAAAAAATCATAGAAAAATTTTGCTGATGAGCTATTAAAGTAGTAAAGCTCAATAACCACCTTATATTCTTCAGCATTGGATATACCCTCTTTCAAGTGACTAAGGACTGGAGAGGAAAACTCGGTAATATCCTCAGGATAACATTCACCTTTTATGGCACATAAGCCTGCCGAAAAATCGACCTCAGGCGTCCTGGATGTAGCTGGAATTTTCATAACTATACCGTCTCATTAACATATCGAACCACTATAAATGATTCCCTTGCTGGCGCCTCAATATAGATTCAAGGTATCAAGCCAAATCAATTCGAATCGTAATTAACTCCTTTAAAATCCTCACTGAATAATTTTTCCGCCAAAGCCGAGCTAGTGCGTGATACTTTGCCCGTGTATCTAGCCAGCTTTGCAATACCCCCCTCGCTGCTCCGGCTTTCCCGCAGAATATTTCCACGCACTCGATTTTGAAATGAGGTCTGGCGTCCATACATTACGGCACCGAACGTCTTTAAAAGTTCAATTGCAATTTTAGGTTTAGCTCTAACAAGAGCATCAAATTTCTGCTTCGTCAGGCATAAGCAGTCAGCGGGCTCCATCACGACAACGGTCGCGGTGCGTTCCGCGTCGGTCATGATACTTACTTCCCCAAGTATGCCGGGGCCAGGAAAAGTAGCTGTGTGTAGTACAACATCACTCCGGTTAATTTGAATTTTTTCAAACACAGAAAACGTGCCATTTAAGAGGAAATACATGTCCTCATCTTGGTCACCCTGCTTAACCATTACATGGCCTTTCTCAGCCCTCAAACCGGCTAGAAAAGGTAAAAGCATGTCTACACCACTCTCCCCAAGCTGGGGTAAAAGCGCAATCAAGGTATCACGAGACCTATCTGTCGGCATGTCTGCACTCATTTATTATAAAATGACGCAGCATCTGCGTCTAAAAATAGAATAGTCCATCATATATATTGGGAAACGCTTTCGCAATCTCCTCTAAACTGTAATTCTAATAAAAATTATTCTCTACCAGCGTTATATCCTACTCAATTTAAGAACAACATTGGTGTTACACTGAGGACATGTGGCACAATTAAAGGGACAGATAGCTACGAAAAATGTAAGATATTCTCGTGGTGTACAGTGTAAAAATGTCCGAAACGTCTTTACAATTACTCCGGTCGTTTTTAAGCATAAGACACCGACTATACTGAATTTTTACGGCGTCGGTGACTAAACAAAAGCACAAAGAGAAAAGTCCAATCAAGAGATGACCGCCAGAAACATGACTGAAAGAAAAGGAGAAAAAAGTGCCTCACCAGGGAACTATGTCTTACTCATGGCCGAATTGTGGTCGGCTTTCGTATGTCCGAATACTCTTACTCATAATACTCTCTAACTTAATCGCTGGGCTGTTAGCCGCGCAAGAAAGTGTAGACCTATCGGCGATTAAATCAAAAAAGACGCATCCGGTCATAGAATCAATTGTGGTTACCGGCTCGCTGCTGCCTAAAGGTGACTTCACCTCCAATGCGCCTATCACCACTATTTCTTCGGAAATGTTTGAGATGTCAAATGCTACTAATGTCGAAACTTTAATCAACTCCATGCCTCAGGTCGTAGGGGGGACTGATAGAACCTCTAATTTTGGATTTGGCCTCGCCTCAGCCGAGTTAAGAGGCTTAGGCTCTCAGAGGACACTCGTATTACTGAATAGCCGGAGGTTCGTGCCAAGTATTGCAGACGGCGGTACAGTTGATCTCAACTTCATCCCCATAGGTCTCATAGACCGTGTTGAAGTTCTAACCGGTGGTGCGTCTGCGGCATATGGATCGGATGCTATGGCGGGAGTTATTAACTTTATTCTCAAAGACAACATAGAAGGTTGGGAAGTGAATCTTGGGAGTGAGACCGCGTTTGATCAACTAGATGCAGGAATTACCAATTTTAACATCACTAATGGCGGGAATTTCGCTTCTTACCGTGGGACTTACATGGTTCATTTCGATGTAACTGACCGATCAGTGGTGAAGTACTCAGACAGAGAGCTTACGGAAACAAGGCTCTTGGACCGATATGATGAGAATGGTGCTTCGATTGGTTACCGTAACCAGGGTCTTCAGGATGCATTCGGCGGCACACAATTTCCTGGAACGTCAGATACCGGTTTTTTTGATGCTAGGCTCTTTGGACTTCTTGGCAGTCCACTTGGGTCATTCGGTGAGGGGGGTATCATCCAGCCCCTAGATCCTGCAACCCTTCCTAACCTCAATACTGAAAATTCCCTACAACAGGCTCAAAAACGTACCGCCCTCTTAGCAAACTTTACCTTCGACGTGACCGATAAAATGAGTATTTACGGTGACCTAACTTGGAGCACTAGTGAGGTACCCGGCACTATGGGTCCGCCAGCTATCGGATGGCCGTCCAGCCAGACACCATTTTCGATTGATGGAAATCCCTTTATCGATTCCTCAATTAAACCGACGCTTGGCAGAGTCTTGGGAACTCGGTATGAACCCATCTCTCAGGAACAACAACAGACTATCCAGACATTACTTGCAAATAATAATTTCTTTGGCCTCTCAGGAGCAATCAGCGGAATTGCAGCCTCTATTGGTCCCTCTGTATCTCAGGAGTTAAATCGTTGCTTTTTAGGTCGGCCAAGTGACTTTTCTTATTATGCGGGAAATTTAGCTAGCGGGGGCTTCCCGGTTTTGATTCAAGATGAAAACCAAAACTGTATCGGTGATATTGGCTCTGCAGGATACTACGAGTATAACATTCCGGGATGGCTTGGTAGATGGATGTCTGAGATGGATAATACCTCTTGGACGAGTGACTATGAGGTCATGCAAATAGAATTTGGAGTAGAAGGTAGCTTTTCTGATAGCTGGGGGTATGACTTTTATGTCCAACGGGGAGAGGTAAGCAGTGATGTCATCGTGACTCCCCTCATTAATAACGTAAAGCTTCAGAGAGCTCTGATGGTGCGCGAAGGTGTGCCTGGGTCTGGTGTTGCTGAGTGTATTCCCTCGACTATTGACGATTCACCATGTGTTCCGATGAATATTTTCGGAGCAGGTAACGTATCTTCCGAAGCGGTCGCTTATATCTCTGAAGATGGAACTCAAAACACCAGCAATACTCAGACCGTAATATTCGGGACAATTTCTGGAAACACAATGGGTTGGTTTGAGATGCCATTTGATGCTGGCCCAGTTGGGGCAGCATTTGGATTCGAGTATCTGAAAAATAAAACAAAGGGCACACGAAATTCTATCATGGAGCCCGGTGCTTTTAGCGGGTGGCACAACGTCCCCGGCGTTGTTAATGCTCAGATTGATAGCACGTCATTCTTCTCTGAGCTGCTTGTGCCGCTTGCTAGCGGCCTGCCTGGGATAGATTTTCTTGAGCTTGAACTGGGATTTAGAGTATCAGACCATTCTAAAACAGGCAATTCTACAAGTTACAAGACAGCGATCTCATACTTCCCCACCGAAGATCTACAAATTAGGGCATCTTTTAATGAAGCTTTCAGGTCACCAAGCATGGCCGAGCTCTTTGTGCCTATTGTATATAGAGACGGAGTGAATGACCCCTGCGCTCGCTACTTTTGGAGGCCTGCGCTGGCGTCTCAGTCAACCTGTGAGGCAACTGGGGTTCCGCCGGCAAATTTTGATACTCCAAGCATTGCTGTATTTGAGTTAGACAGAAACTTTGGCGGAAATCCTGATTTAGCTGAAGAAACTGCTGGCACTTTTTCTACTGGTTTTGTCTGGACTCCATATGATATTGAAGGCCTTTCGGTCAGCGTCGATTATTTCAATATTGAAATTGAAAACTTTATAGACTTTAACCCATACAGGTATAGGATGCCCGGTACTGAAGGCTTTGTGGGGGAATGCTATAACCCGCTCAATGACGTCGGTAGGATAGCTTTCGCCTGTAAAAATCTCAAGCGAGACTCCTCTGGGCGACTCATAGAGGTGTTTACGGGTTATGATAATATCGGAACGCATAAATTATCTGGTTTTGATATCAATCTGAATTACCAATTCGATTTCTTTGACGGAATCACAAACGTTGTTTATGTGGGCACCAAGCTGCGAGAACGCTCAATAGATAGCCGGATTCTCAGCGCGGAGGAATCGAGCTGTCTTGGAACCTTTAATGATGACTGTGGATTGAACACACCCATTCCAGAATTCAAGCACAGAATGTCGGTAGACTGGTCTTATGATGCATGGACACATCAGGTTGTTTGGAAATATCTCTCAGCTCTCGAAGACGGAGACGACGATACTGACTATATGACCGAATCAACAGGTGGGTATTCCACACTCGATGCTTCGTCGATCTATGACACCTTCACAGGAATTCAATTCGTAGTTGGAGTTAAAAATCTACTGGATGAGCAGGCACCAATAATTGGAAGTAATATCCAGCTCAACAATGAAGTTGGGTCTACCAACACATACCCGTTACTTTACGATGTGTTTGGAAGAACTATATTCGCCAAGATCAAGTTAGAGTTTTAATCTGCATGGCTTACGTGCTTTAGTTGAACTTAACCCAACAGGCTCAGTGGGAACGCTGTCCTATCTAGAGCCTTCCGCATAATAAAGGAGGAGGTCACGCCACTCACACCTGTGATGCGAGTTATTTTTTCAAGGAGAAAGTCGCGGTAACAGTCCATATTTGGTACAACCACTTTCAGTTGGTAATCAGCGTCATGACCTGTAATTAGATAACATTCTAGGACCTCATCATACTGGGAAACGATGCGTTCAAAATTATCGAACCTCTCCTGTGTGTGCTGGTCCATTCTAATATGCAATATAGCTGTCAGATGTAAACTTATATTCCGCTCATTTAGACGTACAACCCAATCTCGAATAACGCCATTTTCCCGCAGACTTTTCACGCGTCGAGAACATGGAGCTGGTGTTAAACCAACTTTTTCGGCTAACTCTTGATTCGATTGACTGCCATCCTTCTGTAATTCCCTTAATATATTTAGATCATAACGATCAAGATGAAAGTTGCTCATACCTACGTTTTCCATAAAATTTAATATCTATCATTTTAACGCAATTATATTGCTCGATTACCGTTTTACATGCAATATTTAATGTATAATTGCGTTAAACTTATTTTATACTAGTAGACAATGAACAACTCTAATTCCAACGCAATAATAGCGAGATGCTAAAAAAGGGAAGTAGTTATGTTTGATCACACAAAATATATTCCGTTTACGCCAATTGTACTTCCAGATCGGTCATGGCCGGATCAGCAAATTCGTAAAGCTCCCGCCTGGTGTAGTGTCGACCTCCGCGATGGCAATCAAGCCCTCATCAATCCCATGGGCGTAGAGCAAAAAATGAATATGTTTGACCTCCTTGTAAAGATTGGATTCAAAGAAATTGAGGTCGGCTTTCCCTCCGCATCGCAACCAGACTACGACTTTGTACGAAAACTAATTGACGAGGAACGAATCCCTTTTGATGTGACCATTCAAGTTCTCACTCAGGCTAGAAAGGAACTGATCGAGCGGACATATAAAGCTTTGAACGGTGTCGATCGGGCTATCGTTCATGTCTATAATTCAACATCAACTGTCCAACGTAATCAGGTCTTTACGCTACCGCCTGAGGGTATTATCAATATTGCGGCTCAAGGCGCCAAGTGGGTAAAAGAATGCGCGATGCGCCAACCCAAAACTGACTGGATCTTTCAATATTCACCCGAAAGCTTCACTGGGACAGATAGTTCTCATGCAATTGATGTTTGTAATGCCGTACTTGATGAGTGGAGACCAGAGGCCGGGCAAAAAGTCACCCTAAACCTTCCTGCGACAGTTGAAATGTCCATGCCCAATGTATTTGCCGACCAGATAGAATATTTTTGTCGACATTTAATGAGGCGAAAGCACGTTATAATTAGCCTTCACACCCATAATGACCGTGGATGCGGTGTGGCAGCTGCTGAATTAGGAATATTAGCGGGCGCAGATCGCATAGAGGGGACCCTTCTCGGCAATGGTGAGCGTACTGGTAATATGGATATAGTTACCATGGCAATGAATCTTTACTCGCAAGGCATAGATCCTCAGCTAGATCTTTCAAATATCGTTGAAATTATCGATGTGATTGAAGACTGTACCAATATAGCCATAGCCCCACGCCACCCTTGGGCAGGCGAGCTTGTTTATACTGCTTTCTCAGGCAGTCATCAGGACGCGATTCGAAAATCTATTCAGTATCATAAAGAACACAATCAATCATTCTGGAACGTAGCATATCTGCCGATTGATCCAAGGGATATTGGCAGACGTTACGAAGCGGTAGTCCGGATTAATAGCCAAAGTGGTAAGGGCGGTGTTGCTCTTGTTCTTGAACGCGATTATGGTATCGAGCTGCCGAAGTGGATGCAGATTCAGCTCAGTAAAGTTGTTCAGACTCAGGTTGAGAAGACCGGTCAGGAAATTCCCTCAGAAGAGATTAAAGCGCTATATGAAAACTACTTTGTAAAGGTTGACGATCATTGGCACTTACAACATTACCACCTGCAGCATGACCAGCAACAGGTAGAGGCCCAATTCTCGGTTGGTAACAAGAGCTTAAAGGGTCGGGGCGTCGGAGTACTTGAGGCTCTTTGTGGTGCACTGAACGAGCGATTCGGATGTGATATACAGATCTTGCAGTTTGATCAACACGCAACTGGGTCTGGAAGTGATGCCGAAGCGCAAAGCTCGATTAAAGTAAAAGTTGGTAGTGAATCTTCCTTCGCAACCGCCACCTCCAGCGACTCAAGCGCCGCAGCGCTACAAGCACTATTAACTGCATTTTCAAAGACAGATTCAGCCTCTTCGGCGCTTGGAGTTGCCTAGATAACCCTACCTCTATTCAGAATATTCTCGGGATCCATCGCCTGCTTCAGGGTTCTCATAAGTGCAATCTCGGCGTCATTTCGAGATAACATTAAATAATCCTTTTTGAGCACTCCCACCCCATGTTCTGCCGTGATTGCACCGCCGAATTCACCAATGAGCTCCATAATATCTCTTTCAATGTCTCCAGCATCGTCCTCTCGATCTGCGTACACAATAGCATGGAGGTTATTGTCTGCAATATGCCCGAAAAAAAGAGCGTCGATACCCTCATAATTTTCAGTGAGTTCTTTTAACAATGCTTTTGAGAAGTCTTCAATCAGATGTATGGGGAGACTAATATCCTGATTTGAGACGATGCCTTTAAATTTTAATAACTCACCAATACCATCTCGAATACGCCAGAACATCTGAGCATCTTGCCGTGATTTGGCAACGAGTGCATCCACAAGGAAACCCGATTCAATTTGGTGGTAAAGTTGACTTTCAAACCACTCTGCTGACTCTTCAGCACGATTATCTTTATATTCCACTAAGAGATAAAATGGATATTGTTGCCTGAAAGGATCTGTTATCAACGGAAGTGCTTGCAAAGCACGTCGATAGTAATTCGCCCACATAACTTCAAAACCGGTTAGCCCTCCTCCGAGCCCACGTTTAAGGGCGTTTAGGACTTCTATAACTGAGTGGTAATCATTAAGGGCACATAGGGCGGTATGCGTTGCTAAAAATTGAGGTTGGAGTTGCAACACCACACGACTTATGATCCCTAAAGTTCCCTCGGACCCAATAAAGAGTTGCTTTACGTCATATCCCGAATTATTTTTAACCAATTTGTTCATTGAGTTAACGATCGTGCCATCTGCGAGAACAGCCTCTAGGCCGAGCACAAGCGAGCGGGCCATTCCGTAACGCAGAACCTCTGTACCACCCGCATTGGTCGAAAGGTTACCGCCTATGGAGCAAGAACCACGTGCCGCTAAGTCTAGGGGAAGCACTAGCCTATGTTGTAGCGCAGCCTCTTGAAGAACCTGGAGTTGCGTCCCGGCGAGCGCAGAGAGGGTCATCGCCACAGGGTCGAGCTCTTCAACACCACTCATCAATTCAAGGGAGATGGCGACCTCTTGACTCTGAGGAGTCGCGCCACCAGCTAGGCCAGTCATTCCACCCTGCACTACAATAGGCTGCCTATGCGAATTACATATCGACACAACTTTTGAGAGCTTTTCCGTTGAATCTGGCCGCAATAGCGCGGCCGGCGCCAGAGAGGGAGCAAGACTCCAATCCGAATTGTGCTTGAACGTTATGTCCCGCCCAAGCAGCACATTGCTGCGTCCCAACACCTGAATGAATTCCTCTAAAACCTGACGTGGGAACTCTTTTCGGCAAAGGTTTTTACTCANAGGAAAATCAACTGCCTATTTTGCGGAGTGCCCTACCACTTCTCACTACGCGCCTCGAGGCGGTTAAAAGCATCACCAATCAAGACGCCCAGTTCACGATGTTCACCATCCTTGAGATGCACTGCAGGGCGCCCGTGCGCAAAACGGTAATTGCATATCAGCGCGACATCCCCTACATTCCATCTGATTGGTATTCCATAACGATCATAAACATCTAGGAATTGCTGCTTCTCCAACTCCGTCATCTCACTATCATCCCCATAAGTAAGCTTCAGGGGTCTCTCATCCGGCGCAAGGTGCTGTACCATCGGCCACGTATCAAACCACGTGCTGTCATCAGCCATGCTGCTATAAAGTAGATTCCTATCCATCTGTGGAAAATATTCAAATGCAGAAATATAATATCGAGTCTTCAAGAGACCATTTTCTCCCCATTCAGCCTGCAAGCCACGCTTTCTGGCTTCAGCAATAGCCTCATCTGGGTTCTTAGTCAGCATGGACTGTTGCCAATGATTATAAACGCCGATTTCCAGTTGATCCTTAAACTGTTCCCGGTCAGTGAGGTTTCGATGGTAACAAAGCCCCTTCTCTTTCAGTTTCTGCCCGAAAGGTGTCGACAAAAGATCATCAGTGACTTGTACATTATCTGATACAAACGTCTCTCCTCCCTCNCTGGGCACTTTGTATGCTAAAAAACCGAGCATCTTTGTACTGGACCCAATATAAGCCATCTCGTGATGGTAGTGTAACCAAGCGTCGAGGGGGGCTCCGACCTCATAAACATTTTTTTGTAGACTCTTCCTAGGATTGGCTCCACCTTCGTACTTCCTCGTAGTCTTCAATACTTGAGTGGCTATCAACCGCATCGACTCAAGATCACTGAGCCCGGTATTCACAATATGAACCAAACCAACTCGATCAAACACCTCGCTCATCCTTCTTTCAAGTGCGTAACTTGGAGTTAGAGGACTGATGCCATCCCTGAACTCCAATGCATCGATAACAAACATTGTCGGGTCTATGGCTGGGATTCCGGTCCACCATTTCGGTTCAGAAATATTCTTANGTGGCGCGAATGCCGCTCCATNAAACGCTGTCTTCATATTTACGCCCTCATATCGTGCATTTTCGCGAAGTGTAACTACGAAATCACTCCGCGACAACTATTTTTTTTCAGACAAATAACNGCCTTAAATTAGAAGCTCAAAAAAGACAAAACCGTAAGAAACTTCTATANTTATCAATTACGTAGTTGCTTTTGAGAAAGTTCGCAAAAAAAGCAAAATTTTAGATTAATTAAACGTATTTTTTCAATATTTGAAAGGACCTTCACTATGGTGCAAACTAGTCGCGGTATTTTGAACACATTAGTGAAGTGCAGCTCAATAATTGTTGCCTTTATTACTAATAACTCTTCTGAAGTCACGCTTACGAAAAAAATAATATGAAAAAATCGGCAAAACCAAAAATTGGAGGTGGGGCAAAAAAAATCCTATATACGCTCCGAACAGCTGGCCGAATCGGTCTAAGACAATCTGCGAAAGCACTGACATCAAAAAACACCTGTAAAGCTTGCGGGTTAGGGATGGGCGGCCAAAAAGGAGGAATGACTAATGAGCAGGGTGATTTTCCAGCCGTGTGCAACAAAAGTGTTCAGGCTCAGTCCACCGATGCGCAACAACCAATCCCTTCAGAAGTTTTTGAACATTCCCTTACGGAAATAGGTGAGCTTACGGCACACCAGCTTGAGCATTTAGGACGTTTAAACACGCCGTTATTCAAAGCCAAAGACTCTCAAAAATTTACCCCAGTCGACTGGGCATGGGCTATTAAAACTGCTGCATACCATTTCGCAAAAACTCTCCCCGAGAGAAGTTTCTTTTACGCCTCAGGTCGCTCATCAAATGAAGCAGGTTTCGTTCTTCAGCTTTTAGCTAGGATATATGGCACAAATAATGTCAATAACTGCTCATACTACTGCCATCAGGCTACAGGTGTTGGCCTCGCGGGAACAATAGGCGTAGGAACAGCAACCGTCGAACTCTCTGACTTAGACGGATGTGACTGTATTTTTGTAATTGGCGCAAATCCCGCTTCAAACCACCCTCGATTCATACATAAACTGCAAGCTTGTAGAGCTCGTGGAGGACGGGTAATAATAATTAACCCTGCAAAAGAACCTGGTCTAGTGCGCTTTGCGCTCCCGAAAAGCCCTAAGTCACTTATTATTGGTGGCGATGAAATTGCCTCACATTATGTCCAGCCCAAGATTGGGAGCGATATTGCATTACTCAAAGGAATCGCTAAGGATGTCATCGAGCGCGGAAAAGAAGCAGACGAATTTATTAACAGTCACACCGAGGGCTATATAGAATTTTTAAGTGATATAGAGAATACGCCCTGGACAGATATTGAGAAAATAACAGGTTTAACCAGAGACATTATTAAATCCATCGGTATGGTTTATGGTGAATCGGAAAATACAGTTTTTGCATGGGGAATGGGCGTTACTCATCACAAACATGGAGTGGAGAATGTTGAGTATATCTCCAATATAGCCTTGCTACGAGGGATGATTGCAAAACGTTATTCTGGTCTTCTCCCACTCCGCGGACATAGTAATGTTCAGGGTATCGGTACGATCGGTGTCAAACCAGTTTTAGCAAAGAGCATCATCCAGAACATAGAGAACCATCTCGGCATTGACCTCCCATCCTCCGAGGATTCTCCAGGCTTGGACACACTTGCATGTATTGAGGCTGCTGCTCACGGAAATATTGATGCTGCACTCATAATGGGTGGAAACTTATATCAGGCGACGCCTGGTGAATCTTGGACACGAGAAGCCTTCGACAAAATACCACTTAAAGTATTCTTAACGACAACATTGAATAGGGGCCACATTTCAGGGCTTGATAATAGCGAAGCAATCATACTGCCAGTAGCAGCCAGAGATGAAGAGCGACAAGCAACAACTCAAGAGTCAATGTTTAATTATGTAAGAATGAGCGACGGTGGAATATATCGATTAGATAACGTACGGTCAGAGGTCGATATCTTGACAAACTTTGCAGATTTACTTTTAGATCAGCGAGCCAAAGATGGTAACATTGAAAGAAAATTTGATTTTAAGGTATTTGAAAAACATAAAAATATTCGCGAGGCGATCGCAGCCATTGTCCCAGGTATGGAAAAACTAAAGAGTATTGATGTCGCCAAAACAGAATTTCATATTAGCCGACGCCTAATTCATACTCCGACCTTTTTAAGGCCAAGTGGAAAGGCACGATTTATAACAAGTCCTATGTCCTCAACAGACAATGATAAAATATTTCCCTATCGGCTGATGAGTGTCAGGAGCGAGGGGCAGTTCAACTCGATAATTTATGAGGAGCAAGATAGTTACCGTGGTATCGATCAAAGATGGTCTGTGATGATGAATACGCGTCAGATTAGTCTGCTGGGAATTAAAGAGGGGCAGTTAGTGAACATCATCTCAGCTCATGGAAAAATGGATGCAGTCAAAGTGTACCCGTTCGATTTACCTGACGGCGACTTGATGGCATATTACCCAGAGGCAAACATACTGACCGGTCTCGATAGAGATGTAAGGAGTAAGACCCCCGCGTTCAAGTCTGTTCCTGTCAATATACAGGTCGACCCAACCCGGTACGCAAGTTAAAAATTGTAATGGAAAATAACGTCAATTTAATGCGGAAATTAACCCATATCAATAATGATGGCGAAGCTGAGATGGTTGACGTCTCCGGCAAACCACAGTCTCGAAGGACTGCTACAGCAATTTCCACAGTGACGCTAAAACCCGACACTTTGAGGGCAATTAAGGAATCAACTTTAAAAAAAGGTGATGTCATCAGTGTCGCACGGATCGCGGGTATTCAAGCGGCAAAAAAGTGCAGTGAACTAATACCGCTCTGCCACCTGCTTCCTATTTCAAAAGTTTCAATTTCATTTAGTATGAACAAAGACAGTATAGAGATAACAGCGTTCTGCAAGACAATCGCACAAACCGGCGTTGAAATGGAAGCACTCACCGCTGCGTCGATTGCTGCTCTTACTATTTATGATATGTGTAAATCGATTGACAAGGGAATTGAGATCTCCTGTACTAGATTGGTAAAAAAGACGGGTGGAGCAAAGATAAACTCTGAGACAGTCAATGATGTGCGAAGTTAAGTTAAAATTTTTTGGGTACCTATCAGATTTATCGGAGGGAGCACCTCCACTTTTGGATGCCAATACTCCAACCCAGATTCGTACTAAGTTGGCGATAAATTTCCCAAAGCTTGCGTCTGAGCTGCACTCTCCGTCCATACTACTAGCAGTCAATAAGGTTATTGTTCCGTGGGATGAGCCCCTTGTGGCTGGAGACGAAGTTGCTTTTTTGCCTCCAGTAACAGGAGGATAATATCTTGAGGAAAATTGTTTTACAGTCTCAAGATTTTTGCCTTAGTGAAGAGTATGGATTGTTGCGACGAAGTAGCAGCGGTGCAGGCGCAGTCATCACATTTGTTGGGCTAGTGCGAGACCTTCAGGAGGATTCTAAACTAAAACACCTGTCCATCCAACATTATTCAGGAATGACAGAAAAACTCATCAGCCAAACCGTAGATGAATCCTTTGAACGCTGGACTATTAAATGTGTCACGGTAATCCACCGAGTCGGCAAGTTAATGCCGTCAGACCAAATCGTGTTCATCGGAGTGTCTGCCCTTCACCGAGCAGACGCCTTTCTCGCAGGTCAATTTATCATGGACTATATAAAGACAAGAGCGACACTTTGGAAGAGTGTCCANTATAAAGATAAGTCGGAGTGGGTAAGAGAAAAAGTCTCAGATAAATTGGCTGCAAATCGTTGGCGATTAACTCATGAATGAAATTTGCGGCGTCATATTGGCTGCGGGAAAGTCCAGTCGAATGGGAGCTGAGGATAAGGCTGAAAAGCTAGTCTCAGGTATTGCACTCATAGATTACGTGATCAACCGGATGAAGCCGCAAGTGAGCAAACTTGTTATCAACACGACGCCTGACCGACACCTAAAGAGAGGACTACCTTTAGTATATGACATAGGTCAGAGCTATATGGGTCCGCTAAGCGGTATTCACAGCGCACTTTCAAGCCATCATATGAGAGAACTACGATATCTCGCTGTCGCACCATGTGACGCTCCTCTTTTACCAGATGACCTATTTGCAAAGTTGTATGCGAAGTTACTTTCTACAGATTCTGATGTCTCGTGCGTAAGATATAACAAAATTAGTCAGCCGACATTCTCGCTCTGGCACAAAGAGAGATCAGCGGAAACAGTCTCCCTTTCTGTCGGCGAAGTAAAGGATGGCAGTATCAAAGGTTTATTAAAAACCTTAAAGGTTTCCTATGTTGACTGGCCCGAGTGTTTGCAAAATCCTTTCTATAACGTTAACACACCAGCAGATCTTGAAAACTTGCGTATAGTTCAATGTCACTAAGTGCGAAACAACTACAGCGATATAACTGCCACCTGACTATTGACTCTATCGGTAAAGAAGGACAGATAGCTTTTGGCGACGCAAAAATTCTTATTGCTGGACTTGGGGGGCTTGGCTGCCCCGCTGCAAGTTATCTTTGCGGGGCAGGGATTGGATCGTTAACCCTATGTGATTCGGATGTCGTCGAGACATCTAATTTGCCGCGTCAAACGCTTTATAGAGAAGACGATTATGGCCAATCTAAAGTGGTGATTGGCAAGCGAGTTCTCAACCTAATGAATACGGATACCAAAATCACTATTTTTAATAAAGAACTTGATGAAAAACTTCTAGAAAATTTCTACACCGTGATACTTGACTGCACTGATAACATTCATGCTCGTCTCAAACTGAACGCTCACTGTTATGAGAAAAAGATACCACTCGTCTCAGCCTCTGCAACCGCATGGGACGGACATCTTATTGGTTTTGACTTTAGGCATCACGGGAGACTTTGCCTGAGTTGTTTCACAAATCCTGCGCACCATCAGCTCAGCAATTCCTGTATTCAAAGAGGCGTCGTAAATTCAGTTGTGGGCATGATGGGAACCCTTCAGGCAACGACGGTTCTACGACTTTTACTTGGACATTTCGACCAGCATGGTGAAATGATTCGGTATGATGGGAAGTCCGGTCGATTTATAACGCTAACCAAAAAAGCCGATCCAAAATGTTTGATCTGTTCTGATCCGACTAGCCAATCCAAAGAAGTATCTGTGAATAACATAAATGAGAAAAATCTAGAAAATGACAACCTCCTCTGATACAAAATTATATCCATTATGCATCGCAGTTCTCACCGTATCAGACACCCGGGACCACGAAACAGATAGTAGCGGCGCATTCTTGGCAAAGGCCCTTACGGATCAGGGTCATCATCTACACGGCCCAAGGATTGTTCGCGATGATATTTATCAGATTAGAGCCGTTCTGTCAGACTGGATTGCAAACCCCAACATTCAGGCTATTATAACAAATGGTGGAACAGGATTCTCCTCAAGAGACAGCACTCCAGAGGCAGTGTCTCCTCTTTTTGACAAGAATATTGAGGGTTTCGGGGAACTATTTCGTCAGTTTTCCTTTAAAGAAATTGGAAGCTCAACGCTACAGTCTAGGAGCATCGCCGGTATCGCGAACAATACAATCATTTTTTCTTTACCCGGCTCTACCGCAGCATGTGCGACCGGATGGAATCATATCATTTCAGAGCAATTGGACAGTACATTTCAACCTTGTAATTTTATAGCTCACCTCCGAGATAAAGGCTGATTATGCTCACCGTCACGGAGGCAATGAACAAAATCAAAAGCCTTGCTAAGGTGGTAGCACAGACAGATAATATTTCTGTTTCAGAAAGTTTAGATCGAATCTTGTCCTCCGACATAATCTCTCCTATAAATGTGCCACACAATAGAAATAGCGCTATGGACGGCTATGCCTTTTCTCACAAAGAGGCATTTAACAAGCAGTTCTACCTGCCAATTTCTCAGCGTATCACACCGGGCATGTCTCCTAAACCGCTAATAAAAAATAGCGCAGCCAGGATATTTACAGGAGGAGAAATACCTCTCAATGCCGACACTGTGGTGGCGCAAGAGCACTGTGTGAGGACAAATAATGATATCGCTATATGTAAAAGTACTAAAAAAGGCTCTAACATTCGTCCCTTAGGGCAAGATGTAAAAGTCGGATGTCGAGCATTAGTCAAAGGCAAATCAATACGTCCTCAAGAAATAGGCTTGCTTGCATCGATGGGGATTTCCAATGTATGCGTATTCAGGCCCCTCAAAGTCGCCATAATTTCCACCGGTGACGAATTAGTGGACACCAACGATGTTCAAAATAAAGGCTCGATCTATAACTCCAATCTTCCAATGCTTAAAGCTTTACTGAGAGATATTCACGCCATTCCTCTTGATCTTGGGAATATCAAGGATAATAAGAAATTAATCAGAAATACCCTTCTCAGGGGAGTAAGGGAATGTGACGTAATTATTACTACCGGCGGTATGTCGGTGGGTGAAGAGGATTATCTCAAGGATGTTATCCTTGGTCTTGGCACGATAAATTTCTGGAGAGTGCTAATCAAACCGGGGAAACCTATAGTCTTCGGAGATATAGCGGGAACTCCTGTAATTGGCCTTCCAGGAAATCCAGGATCAGTTTTTGTAACTTTTCATGTTCTAGTTAAGCCATTCTTATTCAAATGTCAGGGGCGAACAGGTATTGAGCCGCTAGTACTTAAGGCTCGTGCGAACTTCTCAAGAGCGAGTGAAAAACGTGAGGTATATCATCGTGCCTCGACCGATGGTTTTGGTGAAACCGTTTCCTTACTACCAAATCAGAGTAGCGGTGTATTATCCACTAGTTGCAGTGGTAATGTATTTGTACGACAGAGAATCGGAGAAACTATAAACCATGGGGATTTCGTAGATGTGCTACCCTATCGATTTGAAAGATCCGGTTAGGAGAATTAAATGCCCTCATCGGCAAATCTCATTGATAACTACGGACGAAGAGTTGAGTATCTCAGGCTCTCTGTAACCGACCGATGTAACTTTCGTTGCGTTTATTGCATGTCCGAAAATATGACTTTTTTAAGCCGAAGAGAAAACTTATCGATAAAGGAGCTTTATGATATCTCGAAAGTATTCGTTGAACTCGGTATAACGAAAATACGCTTGACGGGTGGGGAGCCATTGGTCCGATCAGGGATCCTAGGCTTAATAAGTTCCCTAAATGGGCTCCAAGGACTAGAAGAATTAACACTTACAACGAACGGCGCTCTTCTAGAGAAATTTGCAAAACCTCTCAAAGATGCGGGAATTACCAGAATAAATATAAGCCTAGACACACTACAAAGGCCTAAATTTCGAAAACTATCAAGGACAGGCGAGCTTGATCAAGTACTTGATGGAATTGAGGCTGTACGGCTTGCAAATTTTAAAAATACAAAAATAAACGCAGTAATACTCGCCGGCTATAATGATGATGAAATATTTGATCTTGCAGACTTTGCCATCGAAAGAGATTTCAATATCTCCTATATCGAAGAAATGCCCCTTGGATCAATCACATCGCACAAAAGAAAATTCACAGAGTTATCAAGTGCAGTGATCCGTAAAAAATTAGAAGCAAGATACAAACTTACCGATACCAATTTTCAAACAGGAGGACCATCTAGGTACGTGTCATTAAAAAACAGTAATACAAAAATCGGTTTTATCTCTCCGATTTCACAAAACTTCTGCAGTAGTTGTAACCGGGTTAGGCTGACCTCAGATGGACAATTACTCTCTTGCCTAGGAAACACCGCCAGCACCGATCTTAAAACCATCATCCGCAAACACCCTAAGAATCTGGGTGTTTTGAAAAGCGCATTGAAGACAGCAATTAAGAATAAACCCGAGAGACACCAATTCAATCTAAACCGGACAGATATTGTGCGGTTTATGAATGCCACTGGCGGATGATGTCAAATACTCTTCAATTTACGAACGAAATTCAATATTTTTGGATCCTCCTCGTTTTTATAACCATCATGGCAACTTTATATTCATCAGTGGGCCATGGGGGTGCATCTGGATACCTCGCAATTATGACGATCTGGGGATTATCACCGACTGAAATGCGTCCCGCCGCTTTAACTATGAACATAGCAGTAACGTGCTGGTTACTACATCGTGTAAAAGCAATTCGCATACTTTGGAATCCATTATTTTGGCCAATAGCCGTTACCTCAACACCATTTGCACTTATTGGTGGTTTTATTGAAATTCACTCAACATTATATAATAGTATACTCGCCCTTGTTCTCTTGTTTTCCGCATGGAAATTACAATCAAGAGCCGGGAAACCTGCTATCCAGATTAACATACCAAACAGAAAAGTCCTTATGCTTGTGGGCGCTATTCTCGGTTTTTTAGCGGGTCTCACGGGGATTGGTGGCGGAATTTTCTTGAGCCCTCTACTTATTCTTTTCAGCTGGTGCACAATTCGCGATAGCACGTCTATTGTCGCAGGTGTGATACTCCTCAACTCAATCGCTGGATTAACAGGGTATTTCCTTGGGGACGGACAATGGCAGATAGGTAGTGGTTGGCTTGTCTTGGCTGCTATTGTCGGAAGTTTTTTGGGTAGCGAATTAGCTCACTCCAGAGCCTCTTCCTCAATGCTTCACAAACTCCTCGCGCTCGTTCTAATGGTTGCCTCCATAAAACTTTTAGTTGGAGTAGTCTGAGAAGTCCTATCTATACTTATGCCTCAAGGAAACAAATTAACATCCACTTATATTGTCTACAAGAAAGCTGAGCGAGACATGGTTTCTTAAGAGTTTCCTATTTCGTGAAGGAACTGGCGGGTGTCCCTATGAAACAATTCAAGATGTATGGGAATTCATCTGTGACATAATAGCCATACTGGCCCTTGTATGTCATGCCGTTACACTCATCAAGATCGCCTGCATCCGTCCATTCCCAATCGGCCTCGTAAATACCAGTGTGACTTCCGCCTGGATTGGAATCGGTTCTAGCTCCTCGGGAGTTAGATTTCAGCGTATATCCAGATATAACTTTACGGTAAGCCCCAGTTGCAACGTCATAGATGTAGGGACCATAAATGGGAAAGCTATCTGCGGCAAATCCAATTACAGGAGATCCATCCCCCGACGGAGAATCATCGAATAATGTCTTTGGATTCCCGTGATAGTGGTAAGTACCATCAGGCTGCACATGTGCATTGTGAAGGTCCGCCCCGAATTTTGTCGAGTACTCTAAAGGATTAAGTTTCCACGGAGCATTTGCACACTGCCCATTCTCTGTATTTCCGTCTGCATCGGTACGATTTGCACCAGGCTGATAACAGCCATTGCTTTGCAAATCAAACACCACACCACCTAAAGTAATTCCATCGTAACGACGCTGTCCCAGAGCTGTCATCTGATTAGCAAAGGAAGGATCCCGATCGATTAAGAAGGTCCGTGACTGCTCATTTGCATTGGTCGCAAACCGTGCTGTCGAGTCATTAAAGTCATGATTGGGTATATTGTTACTCGTCATAGAGCAACTAGTTTCATCCGCTGTGATTTCAACGTTGCCCTCAAAGTCAAGCACCCGTTTGATGTCCCTCACGCCAGAGCGATAAATGTTTACATAGTCGGCGCAATCAGCACTCCTCTTGCTGAGGACTGCATCAGTGATATTGATTTCAAAATCCTCTAGATTACTTCCATTATTGACACTACCTCTTATCAAGTTTCCCTCCAAGACTAACTTACTCGCAATTTGAGAGTATTGGTCCGACGACCGATCAAGTGCTGACCGCTCATAGGGATCATTAAAAAGGTCATATAGACGTTGATTTCCGTTTGCGTTCACAATTAATTTGTAGCGATCATCTCTAATTGTCCAGCGTAAAACTCCATTTCTTTCAAAATCAACGTAGTTGTAACTTCTTTCGCCCACATTCCCACTATTTAGTAAGTTTGAGAAACTTATGCTATCAAAAATTTTGGTTACATCATTTCCTGCTAACTCTGACACCGTGGCAAAAATATCTGTCACATTGATTAGAGAACCTTCACGACTATCTTCTCTTNGTACGCCTGCGCCAGAAACAATCAAAGGCACTCTGATTCCACCCTCTGAAATACTAGATTTACCGTTAGAGAAAACTGCTGGGTCAATTACATTGTTGGGAGTACCATTATCACCAACATAAATGATGATGGTATTTTCAAGGGTTGAACTCCCGATAGAATCCATCAGGCGTCCTATCTCTGAATCCATGGCCTCTATCGAAGCGAGGTAGTAAGGCCTCGGATTCGCTATAATATCATTAGCCTCCCCACTCAATTCTCGACCATGCAATTGGGTGGGCGGCAGATGATAAGGATCATGGGGTGCGGTGTATGCAAGCCAAAGGAACCATGGTTCTTCCTGGCTATCGATCCACTCAATCGCTAAGTCGGTCAACTTTGTCGTATTGTAAATNTCACTTCTGGTAGTTGCCCCATTGATCGTCAGATCCCACTGGAAGTAATTGCTAATCGCTCTTCTCAAGCTACCAGCAAAATACTCGACACCCATAAGTAGAGGATGATCATTTGAGACATTACCTCCCCCTAAACCCCATTTTCCTATAATTGCCGAACCATAGTTGCGAGAATTTTCGGCGTCTGATAGATACCTCTGTATGGTAATTTCGTTATCAGCTATAACATCCTCNTTACTGGTCACACCTGAGTTTATCCCGTATTTCCCGGTAATTATTGCGGCCCGTGTCGTTGTACAAGCAGGCGTAGCCCATACATTATCAAAGATAATACCTTCAGCTGCTAATTGATTCAGCCTTGGTGTTACCGGAAGATCTGAGCTAAAACTGTACTGCGCCGAAGTATCTATTCCCTGATCATCTGAAATAATCAGCAAGATATTAGGTTGCGATGAAGTGCTTGAATCANTNCNTGAGGAGTTACTTGAGCTATCNTCNTTTATTCCCCACTGATNNAGGGATCCACCTTGNTTATCGGTGAGTGNCNTAAAATAACTTTCTTCTAGNATNGAANTTNCCGCTGGCGGNTCCCAGCTGCCATTAACATCCCCCATCAGCACCCCTACCAAATTACGAGTGGTGACAGCGGGGTACTCAAAAATAATTCCATCACGATCCCAACTCACATCTGACTGAGTTGTGATAAAAGATTCGGCGGCCTCATCCCAGAAATCAAAATCTTCCGACACAAATACCCAACGCCTCATCGCTCCTGTATCAAGATTGACAGCCATCTTTAAGATGGCAAGCGCATCTGCAGAGGTCACTCTACCATCACCATTTATGTCTGCCGCTATATATTGATAGGGTGACACCGGCATACTTTCCAGTGGACCAGTACCATCGGGATCTAAGTTTGGATTGATACCGACCGCTATCTTTAACGCAGCTAGTGCATCAGAGGAGCTGATAACGTTTCCGGATTCCGCATCTGTAATTGTTTTTGAGGCGGTGAGACGGTTGGTACCTCCGAATTTTGATTCAAATAAAAAATCTCCCTCCTCAGATGATGCCGTTACCGATTCCCCTCCACCGGCGGAGGCTGTGATCCCATCAAGGTGATAGATTACCGACTTTAGTAACGAGTGGCTGGCCCAGTGATAACTAAAACCCGAAACACCTCGCGGACAGCCTGTGCAATCATATAGATCAAGGGGATTTGTACCGTCATCTGCTTCTTGAAGATCGCTAACATTGTCATTATCGTCATCAGGATCCTCATTATTCCCAACACCATCATTATCGGTATCAACGCTTTCAGAGCCGTCAAAAGGGAGGAAATCAGAGGCATCTCCAACACCATCATTGTCAGAATCTAGTGTTTCAGATGCATCATTAGGAAAGGCATCCAGGTTGTCGCCAACACCATCTTGATCACTATCAAGCCACTCTGATGCATCCAATGGAAACACATCCTCTAGCCCTTGAAAGCTATCTCCGTCTGGATCAATCAGTAGCGCAGGAGCAATCAACCCGTCCGAATAGTCACTCCCCCAGCACTTAAGCCCATCATCATCCACGACACAGGTATTGTAGAACCCAGCCGATACATAACTTGGGTTATTCAGCTCAACTACTGAGGATTGACCATACTGATCGTTTCCCCAACAGACGACGCCAGTCTCATCAACTGCGCAGCTGTGGTCGTATCCTGCAGAAA
>NZIZ01000030.1 GCA_002691825.1 Porticoccaceae bacterium | reverse complement strand
AAGTATTGTGACAGCAGAGCTAGGCTTAGTTTTGTTGTCATGATAGTTTGCTCTGCAAAACGTAACAAACGGCTCGTGAGCCAAGCGTACTGATATGTTATGGATAAATATTGCCCAAGAGATTTTCGTTGTTTAACAATTGAATTTTTAAGATACATCTGTCTCATTTCGAACGATACATTCTGCTGCAAATCAAAGGTCATCGCCGCTTTCAAAAAATTGCCAGATCCTCTCATATAGGTTAAACCCGGAACCAAAATTGGGACTATGCCCTACTGCTCCCTCATAGGGGATAGCTTCATTCTTGTCATCGCTCAACCGGGAACGCCTTGACGATATCGATAAGTGTATTCTGTACAACATTTCGGTAATTTCCTACGCTTTTGCTAAATTTCGAATACTCGGGTGATGAGAGGACAGTGTTCATGGTCGTCATCAATCCCGTTAATGATTTACCACCAATATAGGCATAGTGAGAGACGTCTCCAGCGCCGAAAACTATTCGGTTTACACCATAGTGAGATTCAGAGAGATGTTTTTCTTGTGATTGCATAAATGCAAGCCATTTCTCTGTGTAAGCACTTTCCTGACCAGCTCCAATTTTTATATCAAATTTAGCGTAGTGTTTTTGTGGTTGATCTGAATTAATCGAGATGATCTCTTCAAAAATTACATTATGGTACGATCCAACATATGTCGCATCTCCAAAGCTTGACAGCATCTGGGCCGTCTCTGAGCAGGATGCAAAAAGCTCTCGACCGAGTTCCATGCTCTCATAATTAGGATACCCCACATAGACCATATGGCTAACATCGCTCCCCGTTACCATGGAGAGAAGGACGGTTGCCTTTGACTGAGATTGCCACTGCTCAGCGCATTCTGATGCATTATGCGCGTCCATTGCACTTACAAAGGCTGCGGGGTCATTTACATTGAAATAGTGAAATTCTGCGACACGATTATCACTTTTATGATCATCTGCAATCAGTTGCAAAGACATGAAAACTAGCAAGGAAATAGCGATGGAAATTACGGACGAACTTTTCATTTTTGGAATTCCTCTTAACAATATAGAAATGATCGTATCAAAATTCATGCGATCAAGGGAAATCGCAACGAGGTCGTTGCAGATCGACTAGTTAGGGATAAGCGCTCATATCAAACAATCAAGACACATTAATCTCACTATTTGTCAAAGACGCAATATCAAATCCCAGCTATTACCAAACAAGCGATTGGGGGTTTCTTCGACTTTGGACTATCTCGGGGAACCCCCTGCCACCTTGTTAAATATTACTGCGGTTTTCCGACATGTCCTCGCGATTTTTAATAATACTTGCCCGTCGCTCAGAGATATCCGCTTTATTCGCCATGATTGCATCCGAATTCTGCATCGAGGACGCAACAAGATCTTTCATTTTTTCGCGGTTTTCTTCCACATTTTCGCTTAATTGCTTAAGTAGATCTGTGTTATATGCAATCATCGCCGCATTCTTCTCAGCCGTTGAACTAGCAGGAGACATAGACCCATTAAGCATCTCTGAGTTAATTTTAATATTTTGGGCGTTATAATTAACGATTGACTCATTCGCTTCCATGATGGACTTGTTAACTTCAATCAGTTGGGAATTGATATCTGCCATTTTTTCACTAATCGCAAGTACGGAACTGTTTAGTTCAGATCGATGTCTCAAAAATTTAAGTGACATTCCATTAATTGCCGCATTCACAAAGTTTTTTTCAATATCAGTCTCAGCCTCAAGACTCGCCAAGATGTTATATGTGTTGGAAACAATATCATCTGTGTTTTGATTGGCAAGCTGCCGATTACCCATAAATGCTGCTGCGTAATTGCTAAGAATCATTTGCCGATTTTCTTCTATCATTGATCTTGATAGGTACACGAGTGCTTTATTTTCCATCACTGCAGCTTTGATATTGCCGATCGCTTCCTGATTTATAGCTATATTACTTTTATTTTCATTTACTTGATTCATTATATTTCCCTCTAATTTTTAATTTTTATGACATGTAGTCGAACAAGATGTCAATCATGACAAAAAAAGTCAAGTTACTATCATAAATATATACATAATTCGGTATAACTCTGGACGCACTGTAAAAAAATATTACTTTGACAGGCTTAATCGCTTTTTGATCTCCGATCCGTCGACATAAAAATAATTATCCAATACGGTCCAGACGAGAATAAAGGCAGCGACGAATAGATAAAAATTAAACTTCTAACAAAGCAGAACTTATGAGAATCTTTTTTGCCGTTACGACCAGTTAAACATTATCGTTATCATCTTATTTCTTGAAAAAAAATTCATCAGTTCGGTCACGAGCATTTTGTCGAATATTCGCCCAAAAATAATCATAGTCATAACCGTGCGTATTTCGCTCGAAAAATGAGAATATTCCTTGGGATTTCAACCGCTCTACTCTATCCGCATTAACCATCAACCAATTTGACGATTTGTGTGTGCGACAATATGCTGAAACATCATTTTTGACCAAATCTGATAGTACATCGCCTTTTAATGACTTACCCTTAAGAGTCAACATTGCCCCAAGATGGTCCTCCCTTTTACTAGGTTCTGAATCAGTTTTCCATGTAATTGGATTCACGCAAATCTGACTATTATTTTTGTATCCACTGTAGTCAGTGCCATTCCAAAGGGGTTCGTTCTTACCTTGCATTAATTCGGCCGGAGTCTTATCGCCCCGATGAGAATCCCAGCTGATAAAACATCCCAATTGGATTGGCGTCTGACAAATATCAATACCCGGAAGTCCTTCTTCAACAAGCGCATTGGGTAACCGATGCCCAATTGCATAAACAGCTATTAATCTATCCACCAGCGCCGTCTCGCTAACCTCCTCCATAACGAGCCTTGCCAAGTGGAAGGAGCCCTGACTATGACTAGCGAGAATAAATGGTTTGTCATCCCCAATCTCATTCAAAAAGAATAAAAAAGCATTGAGAATATCCGTATAACCAATCTCAAAGACTCTGTTGCCTACATCATCCTCTGGATAAGGAAGGCCTGACTGACGATATCTCGGAGCATAAACAATGCAACAGTCATTGAATACCGACGCCTGCGTTGCAATAGATCCTGAATCGGTGCGGGTTTTTACTTCTTGATTGTTCATTGATTGAACATAATTTTTGCTAGATCCAAACGTAGTTGGGTGCACAAAAAATGCCGCAGCCGGACGAGAATCGTATGGTACTGCAGGCAGGTCGGACGGAAGCCTATCCGCGGGATTACTGGGCCCCGGCCATCCTGCCCAATTAGACCGTAATGCATAGTCAGGCGCTTCAGGTATCGGAATTTCTCCGAATGCGTGATCAGGAGTGTTTGTCTTTAAAAACAACAAATACATGATGTATAAGATCGGAACAGAAATTATCGGGAGAAAAAATAAACCCGACAAAAAAAGTTTTACTGGTTTATTCACACCGATGGGGAGCCCTCTACGATTAGGTGAACATTTATCTAATTATTCAGCACATCAGCATAGTTGATATGGTCCTCCATATCTAACGAAAAATTACGTTACTACAGGGTTGATTTTGGTTTCATTAAAATTAAATTTCTCTTGTAAAACAGTAGAGGATATCGAAATCCAGTTATTCACCAACAATAAAATGATTAACTGCTATAACTCTGCACGTGAGCATCAAACAGAAAGGAAGCTTCCTCAATGGTTTGATTGGATGACTTAAACAAGTATTAATTATCGGTCAACTATGGCAAACAACCATTAGAACCTTCCTAGGGTAAGTTTTTGATTATTTGTGAGTCAATCAAAGACCTACAAAAGTCTTTGGAGACGGTGAAGATGTATATCCAAAAAGTGTTATTTCGATAAACGAATCGAAAGAAGAAGCAAGGTAATTAGGTCGAACTTTCGATGTTGTTTTTACTTAAATTTATGAAGTGAGAGTTCTGCTTCATCTTCGTTGTGAAAACAGGATTATTACCTACTTCTCAATTCGTACGGAATTAGGTCACCATCTTCCAACAATCTTATCAATAGACTCTATTATCACGTGGGTGGGTGAGTAATTGGATCTCATCATGATCTCCCTAAATGGTAGTCGGCACCTCTAAGTCAGGATAATATTTCAAACACAGGGATCGGAAGGTTCTAGTGTAAAACTACTCCTCTAAATGATAGAAAAGAACATTTTGAACAGTGTCTATTTGAACGTTTTGAATATCAATAACGTTTTATTTTATTGTGTCCATAAGGGTCATAAAAATTTTGTCCCACTTAATTCGTAGGTGAACTCCATAATGAGAGGTAATCTGACAGATTTAGACGAATCTAAGATATGTTAGTGAAATATTATGTATGTTTATAGTAGTGATCTTTCCGATCTCTCTCGACTTTTTACTGTTTGTTTTATGTATCTATTCAATTTTACAATAATTAAATAGATACATAAGAAATATATATTGTAAATAAGTAATGTATCATTAAGATAAAAAGATGTTGTTAACTTATTCGAAACCTTTGAACCTTACCATTGGAAATGCCAGGGTAAATTTCAATAAAACATTTAAAGGTGATGTTTTAAAGAGATCGATCCAGCTATATCGAATGTGGTTCTTCTTTGTGAGATTAACGATTGATTGTGATGAAAACCAAATCACATTGATTGATCCAGATACTAAACAAAAAATTAAAGTTAAAGTCGATCAAGAATTTTATGAGGAATGGGATTTAGAACGAATTAAAACTGATACATTCGATCTTTGGTGGAATGATAAAAAATCACTATTCATTCAAACCGAACCAACGGTAATAGATAAGATTAAGGATGATTCAGATCGATATTTTTATCTCAAGATTCACAAGGGTTCAAAAATAACGGATGTTACAAAAGTAATTAAAAAAATGATTGTCAAAGATTCTTACTCTTCAAAGTTCGGATTCACCAAGCAACACAAATATCTACCAACTCACATGAAATACAATGTGTTTGTGTGGAATAAGATGGGATTCAACAGAAAACAAATTTGTGAGTTAATCGGAACTAACTATAAGCATTACACGGCTCGAAAACCCAAGTGGGATGATCAAGGTAATTCGATACGAAGAATTTTGAGAAACACAGAAAGTTTAATAATCGATACAAGTCTGGGAAACTTTGGAATTAAAAGAGAAAAACCGATCTATTGATTCACACGATTAATTAATTGACTTCATCTTTTTGGAAAATAAATACACTCCTCTTTCGTACCTATCAATTTTTTCTAAGGTCCCATCTTCTCGAAAAAATTCAACTTTTGTAACATCTCCATTTTCGTAAGTTTGAATTTGTATCGTTCCATCTTCATTGTAAAATTTTTCACTTCCATCTTTAAAATAGTAGAACCAAACCGTATAAGACAAGGAAATAATAGAGAGGATTAAAGAAATTAAATTTTTAACCTCAAAACTCCTCTACGACACCAACTCTATAATCATCAATCCAGTAATCTACTGAATATCTTCCAATTAATTTATATTTAACACTTTCCAATAATCGTCCGAGTATTTTTTTCAAATCACAATCCTCTGAAGAACTGAAATTCATATTTGTTTACATAATAGTCATCAAGTTCAATTTGGAAGTCAACAACAGAGAATCATAGTAATGGTACTTGATGATTACTGTGTTAAAGAGTTGATGTTCTTATTTACACTCTCTTGGATAGATACTGATATTGGAACACCAACTGTTTGAGATATCGTTCTCACTCTACTTTTCCATTCCTCTTCACATCTCATGATCAAATGATCATTTTTAGTATTCCGTTTTGTTTTTCTCTAATAGGTTTTACTTCAAAAGATACGATCTTATTATTGGAATCTACAGATTCCTTGTTGTTCTTCAACATACCCACATTTGAGATATGAATGGGTGTTTCAACCATCATATGAGTATGATTTCTAAACTTACCTTTCTCTATGAAAACCAATCTGTTTAATCTCGTTCTATCATTGAATCCCAACTTCTTCTCTAACTTCCTGAGAAATCGTTTGTTTACTTTCTCTAATATCAACCTAGTATCGAAACTCTTATTAAACCCAAGAACATCAGTAAAGTGGTATGTAAGGAATATCCCTCTTTGAATATTAAAATTAGTGTGTAACCACTTAGAGGTTTGTTGTTGGGTTCGATTTCGTAAATACATAAAAGTATTTATACAAATTGAACTCCTAAAATGTTAATACAGTGAAAAAATACGGTTTATTTTCACTTTGTATTAATACCCCCTTGAAATTGGGTATCTAAGGTGTTGAATCTAGGGGGTTTCAGAGGTGGTAGAATAGGTGTATTAAACATTAATTTAATACACCTTTATTTCAACCCTACGGATTAATCAATAGGAAGGTATTTAATAGATAATTCACCGATTTCGATTGGGTATCGTTGGTTTCTTTGTTTCTCAATACGATTATCTCGTTGAGATTTCCTCTTTAGAACCGAATGAACTGATTGTGGTAACCATTGATTACCTCTAGGAGTTTTGATTCCCCAGGAATTAAGTTTGTATGAGATTTTCCTATAACCTAAAACCTTTTCCTCATGTAGAAACCTAATGAGTTGGTATAAAAGTTCTTGTTTCTTGGAGTATTTGAGTTCAGGAACTAAATCATTCGATGATAGTGTGATTGAAAACCCTAATTTAGAAGATACTTCCTCTAAAGGGTAACACCCAAATTCACTCGACTGTAACCGATTTAGCCAAATTTCTCGGTTGATCGACGTCCGTTCCTTTTAGAACGGCTACATGATAAGCCAACAACTGCAAAGGTATTGTGTAAATGATTGGTTTCACACTTTCAGGAACTTTGGGCATCTCAATTACTACCATTCCAGGCTCATTCTCAAAACCGGCACTGGCATCTGCAAACAAAAATAACATTCCCCCTCGGGCTCTGACTTCGGAAAGATTAGACTTTAGTTTTTCTAATAAATCATTAGTTGGTGCTACCACCACTACTGGCATATTCTCATCAATAAGAGCAAGGGGACCATGCTTGAGCTCACCTGCCGGATATGCTTCTGCATGTATATAAGAAATTTCTTTCAATTTAAGTGCGCCCTCGAGCGCGATCGGGTAATGCTCGCCGCGACCCAGGTAAAGAGAATGATTCTTATCAGCAAATTGTTCCGCAACCATCTTAATACGACTATCCAACTCAAAAACTGCCTTGCAATGGACCGGCAAACTGCGCAAATCATCCAAATACTCTCGTTCAAATATATTCTTTTGCGACGAATATTTTGATAAACATATAGACAGCAAACGTAGAGCTGCTAATTGCGTTGTAAACGCTTTTGTGGAAGCAACACCGATTTCTGGACCCGCTCTCGTCAAGAAAGCCATGTCAGACTCTCGAACCAGCGAACTATTAGCAACGTTACAAATAGACAGCGATCCAAGGTAAATACAAGATTTTGCTTTTCGTAATGCAGCTAGAGTATCCGCTGTCTCGCCAGACTGAGAAAGAGTTACAAAGAGCGTATTTGTAGGAATGGCGACTTTACGGTATCTGTACTCACTAGCGACTTCTACTAAACAAGGTATAGCACAATATTTCTCGATCCAATGCTTCGCCACTAAACCAGAGTGAAAGCTTGTACCACACGCTACGATGTGAATAAATGCAATCCGCTTGAACAAATCTTCGGCTCCATAACCAAAAATAGAACTATTAACCTCAACTTTTCCTAGCCTGCCCTGCAAACTGATATCTAAGACATCAGATTGCTCAAAAATTTCTTTTTGCATAAAGTGACGGAAGTCTCCTTTAGACGCCACTAAATCCTTATCTCCGATCTGCTCTATGTGGCGCTCCGCGATACAGCCTGTGGAATCAAAAATGTTGATACTATCTCTTTGACACTCTACAGAATCGCCCTCCTCTAAAAATACAAAGCTATCAGTCACCTGGCGCAGTGCAAGTTGATCAGACGCAATATAGTGCTCTCCGACACCTATTCCAACAATCAGAGGGCTTCCAGAACGCACACCTATCAGAGATAATGGATGTGTTTTAGATACAACAGCAAGCGCATATGCACCCTTAATACTTTTAACAGCTTCTTGAACCGCCTTTAGCAAACTGTCATTTATTTCGCTGTGCTTGTGAATTAGATGTGCAATCACTTCGCTATCAGTATCTGAAGTGAAGGTATATCCCAACCCAATTAGTTCATTTCGCAAAACTTGATGATTTTCAACAATACCATTATGTACAACCGCAATACCGCCAGAAATATGCGGATGAGAATTGAGCGTATTCGGCACACCATGTGTCGCCCAACGAGTGTGAGCTATGCCGACATGACCCTCGATCAAGTCGTTAGCGACAAGCGCGTCTAACTCCCGCACTTTACCTTGAGTCTTACGGACATGAAGTCGCTGAACTTCATCAACTAATGCAACGCCTGCCGAATCATATCCGCGATACTCGAGACGTCTCAATCCTTCAATCAGAATTCCGTAAGAATTACGCTGCGCCACCACACCAATAATTCCACACATGAATTCAAAGCTCCTTAAGTTACTTTGCTGGTGGCTTCCATCCCGTTACATTACGCTGTTTTGCTCGCCCGACCGCCAACTGGCCTTCAGACACCGAATTAGTGACCGTGGAACCAGCCGCAACAAAAGAATCATTGGAAAGAGTAATCGGTGCAACTAACGTTGTATTTGATCCAACAAACACATTTTCACCAATGGTCGTCTCATGCTTTTTACTACCATCATAATTACATGTGATCGTTCCAGCACCAATATTCGCATCAGAACCAATCGTAGCATTCCCTAGATAAGTTAGATGATTTACCTTACTTCTATTTCCGAGAGTCGTTTTCTTAATCTCAACAAAGTTACCAACCTTGGAGCCCTTTCCGATTAAAGTACCAGGTCTCAATCGAGCAAAAGGCCCCACCGTGGCGCCACTTTTAATCTTAGATGATTCGACATAGGAGTTAGCCTTAATCTCAGCGTAATCATCAATTATGCTGTTTGTTATGTAACAATTGGGTCCTATCGTAATATTGTTACCGAGTTGTACTTCTCCTTCAAAAATACAATTTACGTCGATATAATTATCGATGCCTGTCTTTAGCTTGCCCCTCTGATCGAATCGACTAGGATCTGCGAGTGAGTTGCCAGACACCATAAATTCGTACGCCAAACGCTTTTGATACGAACGCTCTAATCGACTTAGTTGCTCTCTGTTATTCACGCCTTCGACCTCTATTACAGAATTGGGCTGGATGCGTCTTATGGCGCAACTATTAAGTCGCGCTATTTCGATAATATCGGTGAGATAATATTCATTATTTCTGTTGTCGTCTTTAATTTTGGGGATCCATTTCTTTAACTGAGATACGTTCATCGCCATAACTCCGGTATTAACCTCAGTTATCTTCAACTGATCCGAAGTAGCGTCATTATGCTCAACGATCGATTCGATACACCCCTGTTCATTACTAACGATTCTCCCGTAACCGAACGGATTATCTTTTTCCACAGTCAAAAGCCCTATTTGGCCTTCCTTAACAGCCCCTATCATTTTTCTAATTGTACATGTACTTACTAACGGGACATCGCCATATAAAATTAGGACATCAGATAAGTCACGTATATGCGGTAAAGCCATTTTCACAGCATGAGCTGTTCCCAGTTGTTCAGATTGCCGAACAAAAATACAATTGTTTTGAGCATGTAGTTTCTCCACGGCTTCAGCTTTGTATCCAGTAATTACAATAATGCGACAATCTGACACACAGTTGACTGCGGAGATGACATGATGAAGGAGGGTGCGTCCCGCCAGCTTGTGAAGAACCTTGGGAAGCGAAGAATTCATCCTAGTCCCTTTCCCCGCCGCCAAAATAATCACATCAATTTTATTCATGTATACGCCGCCTAAGCAGTTTAGTCGATTATCTTAAAGATCTTTAGGAAAAAATGTAAGGAGTCCTTTGCAACATCTCACCTCTAAATAAAATCTTAGATTAAGTGCTAAAATGTTGATCCAAATGCAACTTCGCGCCAAGTGATCTATTTTGATACAGAAAAATCTAGCTTTAGGTACCTAGCTTTTTTCGCAGTGCTTTTACGGTTCTCAACTGAGCCGTCGCCTCTGCCAACATTACAGCGGCTTTACTAAAATCTAGATCGCTGGACTGATTTATAATTTGCTGTTCTGCGGACTTTACAGCCGCAGCTGCAGAGGCTTCATCGATGTCTGCTGCCCGCACTGCAGTATCAGCTAAAATTGAAATGCTCGTCGGTTGCACTTCAATATATCCACCAGACAGATAGTAAATTTCTTCTCCTCCATCATTCATGACTAACCTAACCGGACCCGGGTTAAGATCACTAAGCAGTGGAGTATGTCCGGGCGTAATACCCATTTCTCCGAGGCTGCCCGTCGCAATAACCATACTTACAGTTCCAGAGAACAATGCCTTGTCTGCACTCACAATATCGCATTGAACCAAAGACAACATCTTATTTACCTCAACTGTTTTCTTAACTACATACTTTTAGCTTTTTCTAACGCCTCAGATATAGTCCCCACCATATAAAATGCTTGCTCAGGAAGGTGATCATATTCACCATCTAAAATCCCTTGAAATCCCGCAATAGTATCTTTAAGTGAAACATACTTTCCGGGAGACCCTGTAAAAACCTCCGCAACACTAAATGGCTGGGATAAAAATCGTTCAATTTTTCTGGCGCGAGCAACTGATAATTTATCCTCCTCAGACAACTCATCCATACCTAAAATGGCAATAATATCTTTAAGCTCTTTGTACCTTTGCAACACAGATTGAACTCCCCGAGCAGCTTCGTAGTGAGCCTGTCCAATTATCAGTGGATCCAATTGGCGAGAAGTTGAATCTAAAGGATCGACTGCTGGATAAATACCCTTTGAAGCAATATCTCTGCTCAAAACAACCGTCGAGTCAAGATGAGCAAAAGTTGTTGCAGGTGATGGGTCGGTGAGATCGTCAGCCGGCACATACACTGCCTGAACTGACGTTATGGATCCAACTTTTGTTGAGGTAATACGTTCTTGTAACACGCCCATCTCCTCAGCGAGAGTAGGTTGATAACCGACCGCGGAGGGCATCCTACCCAACAGCGCAGATACCTCGGTGCCTGCCAGTGTATAACGATAAATATTGTCCACAAACAAGAGCACATCCTTACCCTCGTCACGAAATTTTTCTGCCATAGTCAGACCAGTCAACGCCACACGTAATCTGTTTCCCGGAGGCTCATTCATCTGACCGTACACCATTGCCACTTTGGATTCCTCTGGGTCCTCTATGTTTACCACACCAGACTCTTGCATCTCGTAATAGAAATCGTTTCCCTCTCGAGTGCGCTCACCAACTCCCGCAAAAACCGACAGTCCTGAATGTTCAGTCGCTATATTATTGATTAACTCCATCATATTTACGGTCTTTCCCACCCCAGCACCGCCAAAAAGACCAACTTTACCTCCTTTCGCAAAAGGACAAACCAAATCAATAACCTTAATACCAGTTTCTAACAGTTCATCAGACGCAGCCAACTGGTCATATGCTGGAGGCTTTCGATGTATTGCCATACTCTCGACCGCTCCAATTGGACCCTTTTCATCTATGGGGTTACCCAAAACGTCCATAATTCGGCCAAGAGTTTTAGTGCCTACAGGTACCGAAATTGGGGCATTGGTATTTTCAACCGAAAGTCCCCTACTAATACCCTCTGAAGAACCCATCGCAATGGTTCTAACAACACCATCTCCAAGTTGTTGCTGAACCTCCAGCGTAAGCCCCTTTTCGGAGACCACCAATGCATCATAAACACCGGGCACTTCATCTCGCTGAAACTCAACGTCAATTACAGCTCCAATGATTTGTACAATTTTTCCGCTACTCATGATCAATTCCTTATAACTCAACGTTTGTGAACTAAAGTTTTTTAAACTGCGGCTGCTCCGCCCACAATTTCCGACAGTTCTTGTGTAATGGCTGCTTGTCGCGCTTTGTTGTACAAAAGCTGTAATTCATCTATTAACTCACCTGCATTTTCCGTAGCGTTTTTCATTGCCAACATTCGCGCTGCCTGTTCACAAGCCTTATTTTCTACTACCGATTGGTAAACTTGAGCTTCGATATATCTCACTAACAAGCCGTCTAGTAGATCCACTGCATCAGGCTCATAAAGGTAGTCCCAGTGATGCGTTAATGCTGTTTCATCACTGGGTTCTAGCGGCAATAATTGGTCTAATCGAGCCGCCTGAGTCATGGTATTTACAAATTCATTGCCTACCAAAAATACGTTATCAGTTCTACCCGCGTCATAAGAATCGAGAATAACTTTTACACCCCCAATTAGATCACTCAATTGAGGTTCATCACCCATATCAGTTACACTTGCAACCACGTTCCCTCCAACGCTAGAGAAAAAGCTCGCAGCCTTGTTTCCGATGACACAAATATCCACTTCTACCTTTTTGTTGGCCCACGCATGCATTTCACGGAGAGCCAACTTAAATAAATTAATATTCAACCCTCCACAAAGACCTCTATCTGTGGATACAAGTATAAACGTAACTCTTTTAATCTCGCGCTTCGCAAAATACGGGTGGTTATACTCTGATGTAGCTCTGGCGATATGCCCTACTACATGACGTATACGTCTGGCGTAGGGTTTTCCAATTGACATGCGCTCTTGAGCGCGGCGCATTTTGCTGGCAGCGACCATTTCCATCGCACTAGTTATTTTCTGAGTACTTCCGATGCTTGCTATTTTAGTTTTTACTTCTTTCCCGACAGCCATTTCTGTATCCGAAATATTCTTGATTTACCAAGTTTGAGTTTTTACAAATTTATCCAAAGCTAATTTGAAAGCCTCTTCAATGGCGCTATTATAATCCCCTGTCTTATTAATCTGGTTCATCGTTTCGGAATGCTCGGATTTCATAAATGACAATAACGCTAACTCAAAATCTTCAATTTTACTCACTTCTACATCCCTCAAGTAACCATTGTCCGCAGCAAACACTAAAATCCCCATTTCAGCCACAGTTTGNGGCGAATATTGCTTCTGCTTCATAAGCTCAGTAACGCGTTCACCATGATCCAACTGAGCTTTAGTTGCCTCATCAAGGTCCGACGCAAACTGCGAAAAAGCCGCTAGCTCTCGATATTGAGCCAAAGCAGTGCGAATACCTCCAGATAGCTTCTTAATAATTTTAGTTTGTGCTGCACCTCCAACACGCGACACAGATATTCCTGCATTCATTGCCGGCCTTATACCGGCATTAAACATATCTGCTTCCAAAAATATTTGCCCGTCCGTGATGGAAATTACATTTGTCGGCACAAACGCTGAAACATCACCTGCTTGTGTTTCAATCACCGGTAATGCAGTGAGAGACCCGGTCTTTCCCTCTACGTCCCCGGCGGTAAATTTCTCCACATAGGCCGCATTCACTCTCGCTGCTCTTTCAAGCAGCCTAGAATGCAGATAGAAAACATCTCCTGGATAAGCTTCTCTTCCGGGCGGTCGCTTAAGTAGCAACGAAATCTGCCTGTAAGCGATCGCTTGCTTTGTCAAATCATCGTAAATTATGAGAGCATCCTGTCCGCGATCGCGATAATACTCGCCCATAGTGCAACCCGAAAATGGGGCCAAGTATTGCATTGCTGCCGGATCAGAGGCCGTTGCCGCTACTACAATCGTGTGATCCATCGCACCATGTTCTTCGAGCTTTCGCACAACCGCAGCCACTGAGGAAGCTTTCTGACCCACTGCCACATAGACACATTTAATACCTGAATTTTTTTGATTTATAATTGCATCGACTGCAATCGCTGTTTTTCCAATTTGCCGGTCACCAATGATTAGTTCTCTCTGACCTCTTCCAATTGGAACCATTGAGTCAATGGCCTTCAACCCAATCTGAACTGGTTGGTCAACAGATTGGCGCTCAATAACGCCCGGGGCCACCTTTTCTAAGGCATCGAACAAAGACGCATTAATTGGCCCTCTACCGTCAATGGGCTCCCCTAGTGCATCAACCACTCGACCCTCTAATTCCGGGCCAATAGGAACCTCTAGTACTCTACCGGTGCATCGAACTCTCTGCCCCTCTGCTAGCAATTGATAATCTCCAAGAACCACGGCACCCACCGAATCACGCTCTAGATTTAAAGCCATACCGTAAACGCCACCATCAAATTCGAGCATCTCTCCATACATCACGTCCGCTAAACCATGAATTCGNATGATACCGTCAGATACAGAGACAATCGTGCCCTCGTTCTTGGCCTCAGACGTTATATCTAGGTTTTCAATTCGTGACTTAATAATTTCGCTAATTTCTGATGGATTTAATTGCATACGTGGGAACCCCAATCCTTAGGAATTTAATGATTCTGCAAGTTTGACTAACCGACCTCGGATGGAGCCATCAATGACAGTATCTCCTGCTCGAATAATCGCACCACCTATCAGGTCCTTATCAATATGAACCTGCATGTTTATGTTTGCCACTAATTTGACGCTTAACACCTCCGATAGCCGGTGCTGTTGATCGAGATCAATGGCACTTGCCGCCGTAACATTAACATTAACAGTTTTATCATACGCAGATTTAAGCCGCTCAAATTGCCTGGATATAATGGGCAACAACGTTAGGCGCCTATTGTCAACGAGTATTGAAATAAAATTTTTAGTGTGCTCTTCAATAATCTCATCACATATTTTTAAAAGAATTTCGGACGCTCTTGACGTCGTTAAATCTGGCGAACTCAGAAGCATTGAAAATCTAGGTTGTTCAACCACTCTCGCCAATGTAGAAAGAAAAAAACCCCAATGTTCCACCTGCGAAGACTGGGCCGCAAATTTAAATGCCGCTTTCGAATATGGCCTCGCCAACGTTTCTAACTCCGCCATCAAGCACCTTTCATAAACGTTGCGCCAAGTTATCTACTAACTCTCGGTGTGTCGCATTGTCAACCGACTTTTGAAGCACTTTTTCAGCACCTGCTATTGCTAGCTCTGCAACTGAAGCTCGAAGCTCTTCTTTTGCGCGATTGAAATCTTGTTGTATCTCTGCTTTAGCAGCCTGCTTAAGGCGGTGCCCTTCCTCTGCGGCCTGAGCTTTAGCATCTTCTACAATTTGAGCCGCTCGCTTATTAGCCTGATCAATTATGCCGGAAGCTTCTCTCTTGGCTATTTGCATTTGATTTGAAACGCTACTTTTAGCATCAGCCAACTCTTGTAGTGCTTGATCGGCTGCAGCTAATCCTTGAGTAATCTTTTCCTGCCGCTCTTCCATTGNACTTAAAATTACCGGCCAAACAAATCTCATACAGAACCAAACGAAAATTGCAAATGTAACCATTTGTCCAAAAAGCGTTAGATTAATATTCATGCGACCCCCTTATCTCTAGTTGCCCGGACTTTTAACCGCCAACCGTAGGAGCCACTACAAATATCAAATACATTGCAATACCAACACCTATGATCGGAACCGCATCAATCAAGCCGGCTAGTAAGAACATTTTTCCTTGAAGCATTGGCCCCAGTTCAGGTTGGCGTGCAGTGCCCTCTATTAGCTTGCCGCCCAATAAACCCATCCCAATAGCTGCGCCAAGTGCGCCCATTCCAAGCATTATTGCAGCTGCAATATAAANAAAACCCATCTTTTACTCCTAATTTCAAAAATTATCAGTTAGTGTCCTTCCTCATGCGCCATACTCAGATAAACAATACTAAGCACCATAAAGATGAATGCTTGCAGCGTTATCACTAAGATATGAAAAATAGCCCATCCCCACTGCATCAAGCCACCACCAAGGGCGTAGACACCACCCCCGAGTGTTAAGAGAGATAAAACTAATCCAATCGTGAGAGGCGTTGAAATTTTATCATTTAAATTTAGCCTCGCAATAAAACATACCAATGTAAAAATCACTAACCAAAGAAACACATTCGTCTCTTCNCCAGATAAATAAGCATTTAGACCACCGCCAACGAAGCCTGTCCCTGCTCCCGCCGCAAACATCATGGCGATCAAAATAAATATCATCTCTCCTGCGTACATATTTCCGAACAATCGCAATCCCAAAGAAAATGGCTTAGCGAGCAACCCCACTAATTCCATAAACAAATTAATTGGTATAAACGCCCAATGATTAAACGGGTTCATGGTCAGCTCCTTAAAAAAACCAAGCCCCTTTATCTTAAAATTATAAAAAAGCATCAAAATAAATACTCCAAGAGCCATCCCCATAGTAACGTTAGGGTCCGTTGATGGAACAATTTTTTGGTACTCAATACCCGCAGCCATAAAAACCATTGGAATGAGATCGACAGGTATTAGGTCCATTAGGTTCATTAGGAATACCCAAACAAATATAGTCAAAGCGAGCGGAGCTACTAACTTATTTGCCCCAGTAAAGCTATCTTTGACCGCTCTATCAACAAACTCAACGATAAGTTCAATGANGTTTATAACCCCTTTCGGAGGNTCATGCGAAATTTTGGCTGCGCAAATGCTGAAAAACAAACAAAAGCACAATCCCAACCCAACTGACCAAGACATAGAATCTACATGAATTGCCCAAAAACCCATTGCCGACACTTCTGCTGCCCCCTGNGCAATAGTCCANGTATCCGCCATTAAAATATGTGAGTGCCCATCCACTTCTCTCTCAAAACCGGCTGGCAATTTGCCATACACCAAATTTTGAAGGTGGTGTTGTATATATTCGGTTGTGCTTGATGGATTACCGACCGCCATTTTCCCCTCGTTGCAAAAGATCGGCTAAGTTGTCGAAGTATTACGTTGCTTTGAAGAGAAATGAGCTAACACCCCTACATGGCTCAGCATCATTAACGTAAAAGTAACGAAAAGCANCAAATAATCAAAATGATATGGCAAGCACGTGATTATAAATGCAATTACAGCCGTGAATATAAATTTTAATACTTGCCACTGCCGCATGGCTTTGACAAATTGATAAGCAGATTTGCATCCAAAACTACTTTTCACCACACAACCAAACCATGTGTTCGGCACGATGTACATAAGACCTCCCGCTATAATCGATTTCGATACATCTAACCCAAACGGACCCGTAAAAACCAACAAAATTGATAATATCAAACATTGAAGCGTAAAAAGTTCCGAAATTAAAAAATGTTCATTGTGCATTTACTGCAGGCTCATATTGACTATTAAAGTTACATCAACGGCGNAGCATTATAGGGTGGCTTTGTCTTAGATTCAATTAACTTAACCACCAAAAATTGTGAAGATAAAGCAAAAGTTTAAAATCTGTCACTGTGTTTTAAGTTTCTTAATTGGGTGAGATAGTTAACGAATATGATTCAAGATACCCTCTAGTTCTTCTAAGCTATTATATTTGATCACTAATGAACCACTCCCAGCACGCAAATGCTTAATTTGCACAGACGCCCCTAATTGATCCGACAACTTTGTCTCTAGGCTTAGAATGTCTGCATTTGTAGAAATCTGAGATTTAACGCGTCTCTCTGGTTTCTTTAAACGCTTGATCAACATTTCAGTTTTCCTGACCGAAAGCCGCTCCCTTACAACAGTTTGCGCAGCGCCGATCTGTAAACTTCCATCCAAAGACAGCAAGCATTTAGCGTGTCCGAGCTCTAGGTCACCACTTTCGACTAATTCTTGGACAAATTCTTCTAACTTGACAAGTCTCATTAAATTTGTAACCGCTGACCTTGATTTTCCCAAGTTACTCGCTATCTGCTGCTGCGTAAGGTCAAATTCATTTTGAAGTCGAATAAGTGCTCTACTCTCCTCAATTGCGTTTAAATCTTCCCGCTGAATATTTTCAATTAACGCGATGGCCATCGCTGATTGGTCATCAATTTGGCGAATAATCGCAGGTATGTTTTCCAATCCCGCCTGCTGCGAAGCTCGCCATCGGCGTTCTCCAGCAATTATCTCATAACGATTAGTTGCTATCTCCCGCACAATAATTGGCTGCATCACACCTTGACGTAAAATTGAATTTGAGAGCTCAGTTAGTGCGCTAGGATCAAGATTTCGTCGAGGTTGATATTGACCTCGCTCTAAGTACTCCAATGGTAATTCTTTATTGAAATGTCCAGATCCTTGTGCATCAGATGTTATCGCCTCCTTGAAATCTTCGTCTGAGACAAAATCACTCATTAACGCGTCTAACCCCTTTCCCAAACTTTCTCGTTTTTTGTTCATTTAACTCCTTTCAATACAAGACAATTAAACCTTTGAGTATTTTAAAATCTCCGAGGCCAGCGCCAAATATGCGATCGCTCCTTTTGACCTCTTATCATAGATAAGTGCAGGCATGCCATGACTGGGCGCCTCCGCTAATCTCACATTTCTGGGAATACTCACCCTGTATAGTTTATCGCCAAAGTATTTCCGAAGTTGTGCTGAAACCGCGTTTGTGAGGCTGCTACGCGGGTCATACATAGTCCTAAGAATTCCTTCTATTCTTAATTTAGGATTAATTTGTTTAGAAATATTTGAAATTGTAGTACTTAAAGCCGACAATCCCTCTAGCGCATAATACTCGCATTGCATTGGGATTAACACGCTGTCGCTAGCGACAAGGGCATTCACCGTCAGCATATTTAACGAAGGCGGACAATCAATTAATATAAAATCAAACTTATCTTTAATATCGTTGAGGTTGCGTTCCAATTTCCGCTCTCGCTCGCACTCATGCATGAGTGCGACCTCCGCCGCTATTAAATCACCATTTGCAGGAAGGAGTTTATAACCACAGTGTGCACTGTCTACAATAACTTGTTCAATGTTTACTCGTTCCGTTAAAAAATGATAATTTGTAAATCGACATTTTTGCTTGTTCAATCCGGACCCTGCGGTAGCATTTCCCTGAGGATCCAAATCAACCAAGAGTACATTTTTTCTATAACGAGACAATGAAGCTGCCAAATTTACACTTGTCGTTGTTTTTCCAACCCCACCTTTTTGATTAGCTATAGATAATATTTTTGCCATTCAAGCCCCAAAAGAATAAGATTTTTTGGCAATTTTAATAAGATAGCGATCGCCAACTACTGTAGGTACGGAAAGTTGCTCTGATTTTATTATTTTATATTCGGAGGGTATAACATTTTTCTCTATTTGCGTTAACTTCCCCTTCATGGCACAAAACAATCCGCCCACTGAAAGCAAGTGGTCACAGTGCCCCAACATATGGGCAAGTGAGGAAAAAGCTCTTGTAAGCACCATATCAAATCCTTTTTCTGGCATGTATTTTTCAACCCTCTCATGAACCTCAAAACAGTTTTTCAATCCTAATTTAAGACGCACGTTGAATAGGAACCGGATTTTTTTTCCATTACTATCAAGTAAAAAAAAACATTTATCAGGATTCATTATTGCCAACGGTATTCCCGGGAGCCCAGCACCCGTCCCAACATCTATGATTCTGCCACCATGTATACACTTTGTAATTGATAAACTGTCAAGAAGATGTAACCGTGTTATGTCGAGAGAATTTTTCGCAGATGTCAAATTATAAGCTTTATTCCATTTGACGAGTAAATCTAAATAAAGAGTNAGTTGTTGTTGCTGGAGATTGGTACATCTAACTTCCATATCATCAAGTCCACGAAGTAGAACCTCCAGTGTTCCATCGTCACTTCTGGTTTTATGCTGCATTTTTCTTTAATGATATCAAAAGTAGAGAAATTGCAGCGGGAGTGACGCCTTGTAACCTTGATGCGCGAGCGAGTGTCTCTGGCTTAGCCTCGCTTAATTTTTGAGTTACTTCTGATGAAAGCCCTTTTACCTTGGAATAGTCAAAAACAGCAGGGATAGGAGTATCCTCATGCCTTCGAAGGCGTTCTATCTCATCTTTTTGACGATCGATATACCCAGAGTATTTAGCTTCAATTTCTAACTGCTGAGCTACAACAGTGTCAATATCTTTATCAGACAACTTCAAAAGTATGTCTGCAGTAAGTTCTGGACGTTTCAACAGCTGATATAAACTATACTCATGAGTAATGGGGTGTTTCATATGTTTAGATAATTGCTTTGCGAAATGACTTCTCGGTTGAATCCAAGTTGTTTTGAAATACCTCCGCTCAATATCAATTTCATTGGATTTAGCTTTAAAACTGTTCCAACGCGATTTACCGACGACCCCTAAATTCCAACCTATTTCGGTTAATCGTTGATCAGCATTATCCTCTCTTAATAAAAGGCGATATTCTGCACGGCTTGTAAACATTCTGTATGGCTCAGATGTACCCATTGAGACAAGGTCGTCAACCATTACGCCAATATACGCTAAATCTCTGCTCGGAACCCAACTTTTTTTGTTTTGTATTAGTAGTGCCGCATTAATTCCGGCTAACACACCTTGCGCAGCTGCTTCCTCNTATCCGGTTGTTCCATTAATTTGCCCTGCGAAAAATAAACGTTTCAAGAATTTGCTTTCCAGCGAATGTTTCAGATCCTGTGGGTTAAAAAAATCATACTCAATCGCATAACCGGGGCGAGTGATGTGCGCCTTCTCAAACCCCTTAATGGTCCTCACCAACCTNGTTTGTAATTCAAAAGGTAGGCTCGTCGAAATACCATTAGGATAAAGCTCATAAGTATTCAAACCCTCTGGTTCAATAAAAATTTGGTGATTTTCTTTATCAGAAAAACGAACTACCTTGTCCTCTATAGAGGGACAGTAACGAGGGCCNACACCCTCAATTGCCCCGCTGTACATTGGAGACTCCTTGAGTCCATCAGCAATAATTTTGTGCGTCTCTTTATTTGTCTGTGTAATCCAACAACAAAGTTGATCGGGATGATCAGTCGCAGATCCTAAAAATGACATCACTGGTCGAGGTTGATCCCCCCATTGTTCAGATAATCCAGCAAAATTTACAGTGCGAGCATCGATCCGTGGTGGTGTGCCAGTTTTTAATCTTCCAAATCTAAAAGGTAATTCACGAAGAGTCCTAGACAAAGATGTGCTACTGGATTCACCGGCACGTCCACCGGAATAATTATTTTGACCAATATGAATTTTTCCAGCTAAAAATGTACCAGTGGTGAGCACAACAGCATCTGCATAAATTGTTTCGCCCGTCTGTGTTATAACTCCGCATACACATTCATCACGAATCAGAAGATCGGTGACAGTTTGCTGAAACACCGTCACATTAGAAGCAGAGTGAATCATAGATTTTATTGCTAAGCGGTATAAATCACGGTCAGTTTGAACTCGAGTAGCACGAACTGCCGACCCTTTACGAGAATTTAACACTCGAAATTGAATGCCAGCTTTGTCCGCAGCTTTCGCCATTGCGCCATCGAGGGCGTCAATTTCTTTAACNAATTGACTCTTGCCTATCCCGCCAATGGCTGGATTACAAGACATAATTCCAAGTGTGTCTAAATTTTGAGTGAGTAGAAGCGTTTTTTGCCCCATACGACTAGCTGCAAGAGAAGCTTCTGTTCCTGCATGTCCGCCTCCTACGATTATCACATCATATTGTTTGAGTTGTTTCATTAAATACCTTTTAATTTTAATATATGTTTAAGTAATATATATATTTANTTAATTATTGTTATTATTAAGTGCTATCTAAAGATTGGATAACTCATATTAACTCGGCAAAAACAATAAGTTAATTGAAAATTTGCAATGTATTATATAGTTATAACTTCCTCTAAAAAGATGTATAAGACATTATAACTTAGACTAAAACAAAAATTGGAGTATTACTTTTTTTTTTGGATGTCAAATCTGAGTATAAAAAGATCATTTTTCCAAAGCATTTTCACAGGTTGTTCCTCTGACTGTGAATGTTTTTTCAAACCTTTTATAACTTTTTTTTCTAACAATTGTACTGAGTGGAGTATTTAACTATACTTTCCAACCATGTTAGAAGTGGTGCATCTGGGAGAAAAAAATGAAGAGAACGTTTCAACCGAGTAATTTGAAACGCAAGCGGACCCATGGATTTCGCGCGCGAATGGCCACAAAAGCAGGTAGATCGGTTATAAACCGCAGGCGTGCAAGAGGTCGAAAGCGCCTAGCGGCTTAGGACAGGGGGCGATCTTGCCCGATCAAAGATTTCGCGCATGCCATCGCTTACATGCTTCGAATGAATTCAGACAGGTTTTTAAAAATACCGACGTAAGAGTTGCACATCCAGATTNCCTTTTGCTAGCAAAAGGNAATCTCGTAGATTATGGTCGACTTGGTGTGATCGTGGGTAAACGACATATTACTAAAGCTTCAGCTCGAAACGTCGTAAAAAGACTAGTCAGAGAGACATTTAGAAAAAATATCCGAAGCGAGTCGTTTGATATTTTGTTCTTGGTAAGGAGTNATTTATCTGGAATCTCGAAAAAAGAATTAACAAGATTGTTTGAAGATGGATGGAAGCGTTTGAAAAATAAATGCTCTAAGTTTGGAAAAGTTAGTGGCTAAGTTAATTGTTATTATTATTCGTGGGTACCAGGTGCTCTTAAGTCCAATCTATGGTCCATGTTGTCGTTTTTATCCCTCGTGCTCAAATTATTCTTTGGAATGTGTAAAGCGGCATGGAGTAGTTTTGGGGACATATCTTATTTTAAGACGATTACTTAAATGTCATCCTTGGCATGAGGGAGGGGTTGATTTGGTGCCTGAGAAATCTCCTTTGTGGGCTAGTAAATCAATTGATGAGAGTAAAAAAGAAAATGGACTGGAGAAAACTTAGTCTTTTGGGTTCCATTGGGTTTGTCACTTGGATGCTGGTCATTCAATGGAGTAATTTTGAACCACCAGTGGTTGTTAATACGGTTGAACCGATTACGGTGCCGAGTCTATCGGATACTGGTAGCTCGCTACCAGTATTACCGAATGACTTAGACGAGATGGATATTCCAAAGACAAAACTTTTTGATATTAAGAAAAACGAAAAATACGAGTCAAAAACCAATGTTGTGTTTGTCGAAACTGATGTTTTTGATGTAATTATTGATCTAAACGGAGGCGATATTATCGATGTAAAATTACATCAATATTTGACAAAATCTTCTGGCGATGACGGGTTGCCTTTGCAAATGATGCTGCGTTCAGCAGACAGGTTCTTTGTTGCTAGTAGTGGGTTAATTGGCCGAGATGGTACTGACAGTAGAACACTAGGAAGACCTATATTTTCGACCGACAAGTACAGGTACACATTGGGCACCAACAATGTTTTAGAAGTTGATTTATTTTACGACCAGAACAACACCGATATTGTAAAGCGCTTTATTTTCAAAAAGTCGAAATATGATATTGGCGTTAATTATATTTTAACGAATAACACGATGTCTTCATGGGAAGGTCGCTTTTTCGGGCAAATAAAACGTGACAGCAAGCCCCCGAGCGGATTTAAAAGCGGTTCATTTCTTCAGCCACCATCGTTTTTAGGAGGTGCAAGACGCGAAGAGGATAAAAATTTTGCGAAATATTCTTTCTCAGACATGGCTGAAGAGCCACCCTCCTCCAGCATTAAAGGCGGATGGTTAGCATTTATGCAGCATTATTTCACAGCAGCGTGGGTTCCTCCTCAAGATGAGGTTAATCGTTTCGATTTTAAACAATCCAAAGAGCGTGCAGGCCATAACATTCTGAGCTTTGTTGGACAACCAATCACAGTTCCAGCGGGGAGCACAAATTCGTACTCCGCTAAATTATATGTGGGACCAAAAGATCAAAATTCTTTAAGGGAGTTAGCGGAACATTTAGATCTAGTCGTGGACTATGGGGTGTTTTGGATAATCTGTAAGCCAATTCATCAAGCAATGGTTGCCATTCATAGTTATATTGGCAATTGGGGGTGGGCTATAGTTGTTCTCACAATAATTATTAAAATTTTGCTGTTTCCTCTCTCTGCCAGGAGTTTGAAGTCCATGGCTCGTATGCGAAGCTTACAGCCGCAAATGGAAAGATTGAAGGAATTATATGGTGAAGATCGTCAAAAAATGGGTCAGGAACAAATGGCTCTTTGGAAAAAAGAAAAAGTAAATCCGTTGGGCGGATGTCTACCTATGNTGTTGCAAATGCCAGTTTTTATATCTTTATTTTGGGTTTTATCCGAGAGCGTGGAGATAAGACATGCGCCTTGGTTGCTATGGATAACTGACCTCTCCTCTATGGATCCTTTTTTCATTCTTCCAGTTATAATGGGAGTGAGCATGGTTGCTATGCAGAAACTCCAACCTTTGCCGACAGATCCGATGCAAGCAAAGGTTATGCAATACATGCCGATCGCTTTTACTTTTATGTGTCTTTGGTTTCCATCTGGCCTAGTTTTATATTGGACAGTCAACAACCTTTTATCAATTGGACAGCAATGGATTGTAAATCGACAAATTACCTCTACAAACAATTCTTCTACATCAGTTTGAGGATTAGTCTGGATGTTGGGGATTTATAGTGGTTACGAATTNTGACGACACAATTGTTGCTCTAGCGACAGCTCCTGGGAATGCTGGAATAGGTATTGTTCGCTTATCTGGCAGCAATATTGATGAGTTTATGCGACAGATTTTAGGTTGTGAGTTAATTCCAAAGCAGGCATGTTTTAAACAATTTCTGAGCCATGATGGGGAATGTATAGACACGGGTATTGCAATTTATTTTCCCTCTCCCGAATCGTATACTGGGGAATGTGTCCTTGAGTTACAAGGTCATGGGGGTTCATTTATTCTCGATCGTGTGCTTCAACGCTGTAATGACTTAGGTGCCCGCCAAGCTCGTCCAGGTGAATTTAGTGAACGTGCGTTTTTAAACGGAAAAATGAATTTAACTCAGGCTGAAGCAATAGCGGATTTGATTTCGAGTTCCTCACTGGAGGCTGCGAGGTCTGCTATGAGATCGTTACAAGGAGATTTTTCGAAATCTGTTGAATTGATTGTGGCAAATCTGATGGAAACGCGAGTATTTGTTGAGGCTGCGATTGATTTCCCCGAAGAAGATATTGATTTTCTCAGTGATCCGAAACTATTGGAAAGGATTATAGGTATTGAGCANTGTTTAGACGAACTGTTAAAGGGAGCTAGAAGTGGAGTGATACTTCATGAGGGTTTGTCGGTTGTTCTTACTGGGAAACCTAACGTAGGAAAATCTAGTTTAATGAATCGTTTGGGCAAAGAAGACACTGCGATCGTTGCCAGTGAGGCAGGAACCACGCGTGATGTAATAAAAAAACAAGTTGTAATGAGTGGAGTGCCAATTCAGCTTATAGATACCGCGGGATTACGTGAAACTAAAAGCGAGGTAGAGAAAGAAGGAATTCGCCGAGCGTGGTCAGAAATAGAATTAGCTGATCACATCCTTTTAATTACAGATTCTGACTGTTGTTGTGTGCAAAAATTAGAGTCCGTTTGGCCAGAGTACTGCGCTCGTTACCCAAATAGAACTTCTGACGTTACGGTGGTTGTAAATAAGATAGACTCTTTAGGGTGTTCACCAGGGGTTGATCACCATTCATCGAAGGTTCGCGTGTCTGCCAAATATAACTTAGGAATAGATGACCTGGTTTCGCAAATTATGAAAAAGACGGGGTTTTCAAATAAAAGCGAGGGAAATCTTTCGGCACGACGGCGACATCTGTCAGCATTAAATGAGGCCAAGTCTTTTGTTATTTGTGCAAAAACACAGCTTAGTTTAAATCGCTCTGGAGAGTTGGTTGCTGAGGATTTAAAAATGGCTCAAAGAGAATTATCTCAAATTACGGGATCTATATCTTCTGATGAGCTGTTGAGCGAAATATTTTCATCTTTTTGTGTAGGAAAGTGACTAGTCTAGGGGTTTTGGTCATTACTGACCTACTACGGGAGGGGTTTTGAAAAGTTAAACTACTGTTCTTCCTACTGGTTATCAACAAGATATACATATAACATGGCTAAATTTTGAGCAAGTTTTTGGCGTTTACTGTAGATAATTTTTTTTTAAGAAATCTATAAACATATGATTAATATGTATTTTAATAACGATTTCTTTTCTTGTGCTTTTTTTGCATGTGGATAAGTCGGTATTAATGAACTTGCACTTCATGGTATTAGTTGCTTAGACGGGTTTATTCGAAGTATTATAAGATTGAACGTAATTTTGCAGAGACTTTTAAAACAAGAATGAGGAAAAATATGGGTCTAGAACTGCCTGAGGTCTTATGGAATCGATGTCAAAATCAATTGAAAAACGAGTTGCCGGAACAGCAATACAACACTTGGATTAGGCCTTTAATAACAGATAATCGTCAACAGGGAGAAGAAAAGCATTTTTTTTTAGTGGCTCCTAATCGGTTTATTAAGGAATGGGTAAAAAGTAAGTTTGCTAAACGAATTGAGGAACTTTGTTCGCACTATGGTGGTATGAAGTTGTCCTTAGTGGTTAGCAGTGATCGCTGCGGGATTGATGTAAGCAGTAAGGCACCTTGTGTTGAAGGAGTTGATTCTGCGAGTGATGTGGTTAAACTAAAAATCGCCGCACCAGACAATAATACCTCTGATGGGGGCGTAAAAAAACGTGTAACATCGGCAGCTGAAAAAAGTCTGCAAAGTAACCTGAATAGCACGTTTTCATTTCGTAACTTTGTTGAAGGGAAGTCAAATCAGTTGGCACTTGCTGCTGCACAACAGGTCTCCAAAAATCCGGGAGGTTCTTACAACCCATTATTCATTTACGGCGGGGTTGGCTTGGGTAAGACACACCTGATGCATGCAGTGGGCAACGCCATGAGAGTTTTTAATCCAGAAGCCCGAATCGTTTATCTTCATTCTGAGAGATTTGTGGCGGATATGGTCAAGGCGCTTCAGTTAAAGGCGATAGATGAATTTAAACGGTTTTATCGCTCCGTTGATGCTTTGTTGATTGATGATATCCAGTTTTTTTCTGGTAAAGAGAGGTCTCAGGAAGAATTTTTCCATACATACAATGCTCTTCTGGAGGGTGGGCAGCAGATGATTCTCACCTGTGATAGGTATCCGAGAGAAATGGATGGTGTTGAGGAGAGGCTTAAGTCAAGATTTGGATGGGGGCTTACGGTAGCTGTAGAGCCTCCGGAATTGGAAACTAGAGTTGCTATATTGATTAACAAGGCGGCGCAAGGTGATATGGCTCTGTCTCGAGAAGCTGCTTTTTTTATTGCTCAGAGAATAAGGTCTAATGTGCGAGAGTTGGAGGGGGCTTTGAAAAGGGTTATGGCACATTCTCAATTTTCCGGGAGATCTATAGATATTGATTTAATCAGAGAATCTTTAAAAGATTTATTGGCACTTCAAGATAAGCTGGTTACCATAGATAATATACAACGAGTGGTGGCTGACCAATACAAACTGAAGATTTCTGATTTATTATCGAAGCGTCGAAGTCGGTCCATAGCCCGCCCGAGGCAAGTGGCGATGCACTTGGCAAAAGAGCTGACCACCCATAGCTTGCCAGAAATTGGCGAGGCATTTGGTGGACGAGATCATACAACTGTATTACACGCCTGTAGGAAGATAAGGGAGCTTGAAATAGCGGACAAAGAGTTACAAAGAGATCTGAAAAATTTGTTTAGAACACTTTCGACTTAAGTAGATTTTGTTGAGATAAAAGGAACGCTTATGAAATTTAATCTTTCCAGAGAGGCTTTACTCAAGCCGCTACAATTAGTTGTTGGGGTTGTGGAGCGACGGCAGACACTGCCAATTCTGTCAAATGTGCTTTTAAGGATAGATGGTTCGCGACTATCTATAACTGCAACTGATCTAGAGGTTGAAATAGTAGGTTTTAGTGAGGTTTCTGGCTCTTTGGAAGGCGGGGACGTTACAATTCCAGCACGAAAATTTGCAGATATTTGTCGTTCGTTACCTGATGGCGCAATAGTGGAGTTCAGCAGTGGTGACGGACGTGCACAAATAGTTAGTGGTCGTAGCCGATTTACGCTTGCAACATTGCCTGCTAATGAATTCCCATCTGTTGAAGATAGTGAGGAGAGTATTGGATTTATTGCAAAAGGTTTGGTCATAAAAAGCCTAGTAGATAGCACCTCATTTGCGATGGCGCAACAAGATGTTAGGTATTATTTAAATGGAATGCTTTGGGAGCTATCCTCAAATAATTTGCGGGCTGTAGCAACCGACGGTCATCGTATGGCGCTGTGCGATGTTGAATGTTCAGTAGATATAGCAGAGAAGATTAGCGTAATAATGCCAAGGAAGGGTATTGTAGAATTATCTCGTCTGCTTGGGGATGATGATATCGCTATCACAATGGGAGTTAGTCATGTTCGGGCTAAGACAGATGATTTTTGTTTTACGTCAAAACTGGTGGATGGAACTTATCCAGATTATGAGCGCGTACTCCCGAAAGGCGGAGAAAAGAGAGTATTGGGTGAAAGATTGGAATTACGACAAGCTTTTAATCGANCATCGATTCTATCTAACGAAAAATATAGAGGAGTGAGACTACTGCTGTCGAGTGGCGGATTGAAAATGGTTGCAAATAATCCAGAGCAAGAGGAGGCGGAAGAAGAAGTGTCAGTTGACTACGTTGGAGATGACCTTGAAATAGGGTTTAATGTTAGTTACCTGCTTGACGTTTTAAATGTTCTTAAAGGAAGTAGCGTGTGTTTCACGCTGTCTGATTCAAATAGCAGCGCTTTGCTTGAGGATTCCTCTGAAAACACCCGCGCAGTTTATGTGGTTATGCCAATGCGCCTGTGATTCGGGGTAAGAGTCCACTCCATCCCATGAAGTATGAGATGAGATATTGCTTTTAAAACTCGAAGGGAAAAATATAAGGAATCTTGATAACTTCAGTGTGCGTTGTTGCCCTTGCGCTAACATTATCTATGGAAAAAATGGAAGCGGGAAAACAAGTTTTCTGGAGGCAATATATTTTCTTGGCCGGGGAAGATCCTTTAGAAGTAGAGATACAAAGACTGTCATACAGGCAGGCCAAAGTGAGCTCGTGGTGTCGGCACAGTTTGATCGTCTTCAAAGTGGCGTAGTTTCGAAGATGGGTGTCCTTCGTACTATGAAAGGTAAATTTGAAGCTCGCCAAGATGGCCGAGTTATAAGAACTGCGGGAGAGCTTGCAGTCCAACTACCAATCCAGTTAATTGATGCCCATAGTTTTCTTTTGCTCGAGGGCGGGGCGCTCCAGCGCAGACAGTTTTTGGATTGGGGCGTGTTCCATGTGGAACATTCATACATAACCCTATGGAGACGATTTCATAGGGCTCTTAAACAGCGCAATCAATTGCTGAAGCATGATAGACTTCGTTCTTCGGAATTGGAGTTGTGGTCGAGAGAATTGGTTGGATTGAGTGTTTCTATTGCAGAGAGAAGAGAAGAATACCTCAGATTGTTAGTAGAAGAAGTGGTCAAAATTAGCGCCAATTTTAAAAGTTTTGTCGGTATGTCGATTGAGTACTATAGAGGGTGGGATCGTCAAAACGATTTAGAAGAGATTTTAGCGAAAGATTTAGACCGAGATCGTAAATATGGTAAAACTCATCAAGGACCACATCGAGCTGATCTGGTTGTGCTCGTTGGTGGCGCTCCAGCAGTGAGTTACCTCTCTCGCGGGCAAATAAAAGCTCTAGTGTATGTTATGAAACTGGCTCAAGCAGCAATTTTCCAACGAAAAACTGGAGTAAAATGTATTTTTCTACTTGATGACTTACCCGCTGAGTTAGATGTTTGGCATAGAGATTATCTATTAATGTCATTGAATCAGTTGTCATGCCAGTATTTTATGACGGGAGTAGATATAAAGGATTTCATAAATATTGTTGAGAAAAGTCCCCATCAAATTTTACATTTAGATCAAGGACGGTTGGCCAGTTGATACAACCGACAGGGTATATAGTTTATGGTTGATAATAGTTATGACTCGTCCAGTATTACCGTGCTCAAAGGATTGGATGCCGTAAGAAAGCGTCCGGGCATGTACATCGGAGATACTGATGATGGAACAGGGTTGCATCATATGGTTTTTGAGGTGGTTGATAACTCGATTGATGAGGCTTTGGAGGGATTTTGTTCTGAAATTCAAATATCGATTCATTCTGATGAGTCAATAACTGTGAGTGATGATGGTAGAGGTATACCGACTGAAATGCATGAAGAGGGCGTGTCAGCCGCGGAAGTAATATTAACTGTGTTGCATGCCGGCGGTAAATTTAATGACAAAAATTACAAGGTGTCTGGAGGCCTTCATGGTGTAGGCGTTTCTGTAGTCAACGCACTATCCGAGCGCTTATGTTTAACGATAAGGCGAAATGGAACGGTCTATAACCAGACGTATAAAAATGGAGAGCCTCAAGGGTCGTTAGAGCAAATTGGACACGCTGATTCCACGGGGACTGAAATTCATTTTAAACCCTCTGCCGGGACTTTTACTAATATAAAATTTCATTTCGATATATTAGCGCAGCGTTTACGTGAATTATCTTTTTTAAATTCGGGTGTAAGAATTATTTTGCGNGATGAGCGATGCAAAAGGGAGGAACAATATGCTTATGCCGGCGGTTTGATGGCGTTCGTTGAATTTTTGAATTTGAATAAAACTTGTGTTAACAAAGTGGTGCATTTTTGCGCCTTACGTGATGACGGTATAAGCGTGGAGGTGGCTCTTCAGTGGAACGACGGATTTCAAGAAAATCTTCTGTGTTACACCAATAATATTCCTCAAAAAGACGGCGGTACCCATCTCGCTGGATTTAGGACAGCCCTCACGCGGGCACTAAACACATATATTGACAAAGAGGGTATTAGTAGCAAGGGTAAGGTGAATACAACTGGAGACGACGCAAGAGAGGGGTTGATGGCAATTATTTCGGTAAAGGTGCCAGATCCTAAATTTTCATCTCAGACTAAGGATAAGCTAGTGAGTTCTGAGGTTAAAACAGCGGTTGAGCAAGTGGTCGGAGATAAATTTGGCGAGTACCTTCAAGAGTTTCCGCAAGATGCGAAAGCGCTGGTAAATAAAATGATAGATGCGGCACGTGCCCGAGAAGCCGCTAGGAAGGCAAGAGAAATGACACGTCGAAAAGGCGCGTTAGATATAGCCGGATTACCCGGCAAACTTGCTGATTGTCAAGAAAAAGATCCTATTTTGTCAGAACTTTTTTTAGTAGAGGGAGATTCGGCTGGTGGATCAGCAAAGCAAGGTAGAGATAGACGTAGACAAGCGATATTACCTCTAAAAGGGAAAATTCTTAATGTAGAGAAAGCACGGTTTGATAAAATGTTATCAAGTGCGGAAGTGGGAACATTGATAACCGCTCTTGGCTGTGGAATAGGCGCCTCCGAATTCAATCTTGAAAAGTTGAGGTATCACACAATTGTTATAATGACAGACGCCGATGTTGATGGTTCTCACATACGAACGTTGCTGTTGACATTTTTTTTCCGACAGATGCGCAAGCTGGTTGAACATGGTCATATTTATATAGCACAACCGCCATTATATAAGGTGAGTAAAGGTTCCTCAGAGCAATATGTCAAAGATGATGCTGCGCTCACGAGTTATTTAACTCAAAGAGCTCTTGAACACGCGAGTTTATATGTGAACGCTAATGCTCCTCCAATTCAAGGTGTTGCGCTCGAAAGTCTTGTCACTAGTGTTCGTAATATTGAGGGGCTTTTCCAACGTCTCTCCTTAAATTATCCGAAATATGTGCTTGAGGCACTACTTAAAGTTGCGCGTTTTGATCAGGCATTGTTTGCTGATGAATCTAAAATATCCGGATGGTGTAGGGAACTTTCTGATTGTTTTAAAGAATTCGAGGATGGAACGCATCGCTTTAGGGTGACTTTCCAAAAAGATCAAGATTTTAAAATATTTCTTCCTGCTATCGAAATAGTGGCGCATGGTGCTCCAAAGACAATTGTTCTCTCCCGTGATTTTTTACAGTCTAAAGAATATGAGTCGATCGTGTCGCTGGGACATACACTTAACGGACTCATAGAACATGGTGGTTATGTTCAGCGTGGTGAACGTACCAAGCAAGTTAAAGATTTTGACGAGGTAATACTATGGCTAATGAGTGAGGCGCGGAGAGGATTAAACACTCAACGTTACAAAGGGCTGGGAGAAATGAATCCATCTCAGCTTTGGGAAACTACTATGGATCCGCAGAATCGGACAATGCTCAGAGTAACAATCGATGATGCAATTGCTGCTGACCAGATGTTTACTACTTTAATGGGAGATCAAGTAGAACCAAGGCGAGATTTTATAGACAACAATGCTTTAGCTGTTGTGAATTTAGATATTTGAGTTGAGTCATATTGCACTAGTCGACTTTCTTGATGTTTTGAGATAAAAAAGGCCTCGGATTCCAGGTGATTATTGAGACTATCGTAAGACGTGCTGAATTAATGTTTATTTAGCGATCAGTCATCCTTTAGTTAAGAAGTCATAAGTGAGATGTCAGCTACTTTTAGAAACAACTCTTGAAGCTCATTCATAAGCGCTAATCGATTGTTCCTAACTAAATTATCATCGGAAATAACCATCACGTTTTCGAAGAAATCATCTAAAGGCAAGTGTAAAGGAATCAGCTTCTCAAGAGCATCGTTGTAGCAACGCAGATTGACTTTCTGATTAACTGTGGGCTTCACTTTTCGGATAGTATGGAAAAGTAATTTTTCTTTGTCAGTTACGAAATAATTTACATTAATGCTCGTGTCGTTACACACATTTTTGGTCAAAATATTATTGACTCGTTTATTTGCGGAAATTAATTTAACAGAATCTGCTTTAAGCCTGAATTTTTCCATTGCTTTTGTTCTTAAGTCAATGTCGTATAAGTTGGTTAGTTTCAACGCAGCCACAGATTTATAACTTTTTGGATTAAACCCTTTTTCTTTATAGTAAGCATTTAAGCGATCTAGAATATAAGTAAGCACTAACTCCTTACTCTCCTTAGAAATATTGTTACCATGAAGACTAAGCTTGTTTGCAGCTACTTCAATACTTTTTTCTAGCTCCATATCAATACCGCCTTCGATAATAATCCTTATCAGTCCTAAGCTTGCTCGGCGAAGGGCAAAAGGATCTTTCGATCCGGTCGGTTGAAGGCCTACTCCAAAGATTGCGACTAGAGTATCTAATCGATCGGCTATTGCTAAGGTTATCGCAATCGGACAAGTTGGGATTTTATCCCCAGAAAATTTTGGTAAGTAATAGGCAGAGATGGCCTTTGCGACTAAGGGGTCCTCCTGATCGTTCAATGCATAGTAATATCCCATCACCCCTTGTAATTCGTCAAACTCTCCCACAACATCACTCACAAGGTCTGACTTACATAATTGGCCTGCGCGATGCGCCAACGATGGATTTGCCCCAGTATATACGGCAAACGCTTTGCAGAGTGAAGCTACTCTCTCTGTTTTTTGTAAAAGTGATCCCACTTCAGATTGAAATACGATGTTTGAAAGCTTCTTCCGCCATTTTTGTAAGGTTTGGTTTAGGTCATTTTCATAAAAAAATTTAGCATCTGCTAACCGAGATTTAATTACACGCTCATTGCCCTCCGACACTTGCTTTGGGGCTTTACTAATCAAGTTTGCGACAGTAATAAAATAGGGCATTAAATCCCCATCGGCACCTATTACGTGGAAATATTTTTGATGCTGTTGCATCACTGAGATTAAAATTTCATGTGGAATTTTGAGGTAGTCTTTATCGAAAGACCCGATGAGCGGAACCGGCCACTCATTTAGAGCCGATACTTCATTGAGAAGCTGATCAGTTAGGACAGCTTTACCACCTATTTCCTGCGCTAATTTGTCTGCACCTTCTTTTATAATTTCTTTTCGTCTTCCAAATCTTCCTATTACAAAGCCGTTTAGAAGTTGCTCCTCATAAGTTGCGACGCTGGAAATTAAAATTGTATCGGGCGCTAGGAACCTGTGACCTCTTGTGGTGTTGCTTGAAATTATCCCCATAATTTCTATATTCAGCGTTTTAGAACCGTACAACACCACTGCCCAACGCACTGGCCTAATAAATTCTTCTCGCAGATATCCCCACCTCATGCGCTTTTCCAAAGGTATTTCGAAAAGCACTTGCCGGATCAAATCCTCAAGCAAGTCAGGAGTATAGGCACCGATACGAAGCTCTCGAAGACACAATTTTTCTTGATTACCATCGTTTTCAATCAACTCACTAATTTGACTGATTTTGATATCATTTTTCTTCGCAAAAGCCTTGGCAGCTTGGGTTGGCTTGCAAGCATCATCGAATGCTATGTGCTTTGGAGGTCCCCAAATTATGATCTCTCTGTCAGCAGCTTTTGAAGCAAGTGATTGGACAACTACAGCGAGTCTACGGGGTGTTGCAAATACTTCTATATTATTAAAATTGACACTATTCCTCTTTAGTGCAGTCTTCACTCCATTTGAGAAAGCGAGAGAGAGCTTCTCTAAATTTTTTGCAGGCAACTCTTCTAACCCAATTTCAATAAGCAGATCATCATACATCTAGCAAGTTCCGGCTGTTTTGGAGCATGTTTTTGGTGAGTTTTGGATTGGCTAGAGGGAACCCTAACGCGGCTCTTGATTCTAGGTAGCCTTGCGCGACTGCTTTCGCAAGACTTCGGACTCTAAGAATATAACGTTGCCGCTCTGTAACTGAAATTGCTTTACGTGCGTCCAATAAATTAAATATATGAGACGCCTGCATAACTTTTTCATACGCAGCGAGAGGAAATTTGTCGGAAATTAGTTGAATGCTCTTTTTTTCGCACTCGTCAAAGTGAACGGTCAAGAATTCTATATTAGCATGGCGAAAGTTATAGTTGGACATTTCGTACTCATTTTGTTTAAAAACGTCGCCATATGTAATAGGACCGAGCTCGCTCTCAGTCCAGACCAAATCATAAACAGACTCGACACCTTGTGTGTACATAGCCAATCGTTCAAGACCGTAAGTAATTTCACCAGTCACCGGAAAGCACTCAAGGCCTCCTGATTGTTGAAAGTACGTAAATTGAGTTATTTCCATCCCATTTAACCAAACCTCCCATCCAAGTCCTGACGCGCCAAGTGTTGGGGATTCCCAGTTATCTTCTACGAATCGGATATCATGGATTCTTGAGTCAATTCCTATCGTATTGAGGGATCGGAGAAACAGCTCTTGAAAATCCTCAGGAGAAGGTTTCATCACCACCTGAAATTGATAGTATTGCTGCAATCGATTAGGGTTTTCACCATATCGACCGTCGGTAGGTCGTCTGCATGGTTGAACATATGCGCTGAACCAGGTTTCTGGACCTATTGAGCGTAAAAATGTTGCCGGATGAAAAGTGCCTGCGCCGACTTCCATATCTAAGGGTTGCATAATTATGCAGCCTTCTGCAGACCAAAATTGCTGTAATTTAAAAATCAAATTCTGGAAGTTTAGTGGCTCAGTGTTATATTCAATTTCAATCATTGACCATACTTTTTGATGAATTATTTATTCTGCAATTATAAGCTGGAATGACTAGAATGATAGGCAATAAGATGATCAAATGCCGATATTTAAAGCTAATAAGCTGTAAAGGTAATTTTATTAAGGATTAAACAGATTTTTATCAGATAATCGATTTTTTCAAAAGGGAGTTCTTCAGGTCATGACGAGTTCAACAAATCATAAAATTCTCAGAAAGGCAATTTTTCCTGTCGCTGGTTTGGGCTCTCGATTTTTACCCGCCACCAAGGCGAGCCCGAAAGAGATGATGCCGGTTGTTGATAAGCCCCTGATACAGTACGCAGTAGAGGAGGCAGTGTCCGCCGGAATAACTGAAATGATTTTTGTTACGGGTCGGGCTAAACGGGCAATCGCAGATCATTTTGACAAAGCCTATGAGTTAGAGCATCAGCTAGAAAAAAGCGGAAAAAGGGAATTGCTTGAAATTGCACAAGGAGTTGTTCCCAAGGGTGTTAGCTGTACTTACATCCGACAAACCGAGGCTTTAGGTTTGGGACATGCAGTCCTTACTGCAGCTCATTTGATAGGAGATGAGCCCTTCGCGGTATTGCTAGCCGACGACTTAATTCATTGTGAGGTATCTGCTTTGAAACAAATGGCGGAACAACATAATTTCTACGGCAGTTCAGTAGTTGCGGTCCAACAGGTATCAGGTGCGGCTATCTCGGCTTATGGCGTTATCAGCGGTGTTCAACAAGGTGACCGTCTTTATTTGCTAGATGGCATTGTAGAAAAACCAAAAGTTAAAGACGCTCCCTCAGATATGGGGGTGACTGGCCGTTATATATTCTCACCCCAAATTTTTGAGCACTTACGTGCTTTAAAACCAGGGGCTGGGGGTGAGTATCAGCTAACCGACGCGATTCAAATGCTTTTAATGCAGGAGCAAGTTATAGCTTATGAATTTCATGGGACTCGATATGATTGTGGCAGTAAACTTGGATTATTGAGAGCTAACATAGAGTTAGGCTTGGAGCACCCCGAAATCGGAAATGAGCTGCGTGTATTTTTAAAAAATGAGTTATTTCAAAAACTACAATAGTAGGATAAGGGGATTAAGATTAAAAACATGAAGGGGTGTCTGATATTGTGTTTATTGAGGTGCCTGGCGTGGGTTCCTTTGTCAGTATCACGTTGTTTTGGTAAATTAACCGGTGCTATCGGGTACCGTCTCAATGGACGATCTTGCCAAATAGCAAGAATAAATTTAAAGCTTTGTTTTCCCTCCTTAGAAGAGAATACCCGTGAGCAACTTTGCCGAGAGCGGATTAAGCACATGGCTCAAACAATTCTTGAAACGCCGGGGCTTTGGCGGCGTTCGTCATCTTGGTTAACAAAACGGACTGTTGAAGTAAATGGGTTGAACTTTTATGAAAAGGCAATGAAAAATGAAAATGGAACGATTTTTCTCGTTCCACATATGGGTAATTGGGAAGTCGTTGGTCTATGGCTTGCGCATCACACAAAAATAACTTCGCTGTACGAGCCACCAAAACTTGCAGCTCTTGAAAAATGGATCAGAACTTGTCGCCAGAGTTCTGGAGCGACACTGGTACCAACATCTCCGAGAGGAGTAGCCGCGCTTTTGAAGGCTGTTAACAGAGGGGAGGCAGCAGGGATCTTGCCTGATCAACAACCTCCTATTGGTAGTGGTGAATTTAGTACTTTTTTCGGTCTTCCAGCATTCACAATGACTTTAATACACAAGCTAATACAGCGGAGCAAAGTAAATGTACTTTTTTGCGCGGCTTTGAGAGTGTCTGGAGGATGGCAACTGCATTTTCTTCGGCCAGAAGAAGATATTTTTAGCTCAAATCAGGATCAGTGCTTAAGAGCTGTGAACCTTGGCATAGAAAAAATTGTTTCGCTTGCTCCTAACCAATATCTTTGGGAATATGAGAGATTTCGGCACACCCCCAACGGGTTTTCTTCTGCCTATGAGTAATGACTCTGTGTGGTCTCAAGCCCCAAGTTTCCATAAACTGGGCACTAATGTTTGGCATGTTATTACACATAAAGAAATTTTTTTTATTCCGAAAGAATGGCGCTTTTGGCTATTATCTCATGGCTCGTTAACAAAGCAATTGAGAACGCTAGCTACCACACATATTTCAGTAAAGCTTTTATCCCAAAAATATCAGCGACCGATGCTGTCGGAGCGAAGAGCGTTTGGCAATTCGGTCAGCAAGACGTCTTTTGTAAGAGAAGTTTTGTTGTGTGATGCCGACAGTCCAATAGTTTTTGCTCGGACAGTGTGTCCTAGAAATTATAGAAACGGAATTTGGAGAGAGATTCAACAGTTGGGTGACCGTTCTCTTGGTGATTGGTTATTTGGTAATCATTCCGCCATCCGTATTAATGTAAAATTTGCCCGATTGAATCCTAGTAATTTTTTTTTTAGAGGACAACCACTCGTCGAAAGCTATTTGTGGGGACGTAGATCGACTTTTAATATTGGAAATTCGTCAATATTAGTGACAGAAATATTTTTGCCGGATTTCGAAGCACTCAAATCAAAAGTAAATAAACAATGGAAATAGATTGTCGACCTTAGCGGGGTTATCTACCAATCCTTGGATACGCCTTTTTCGGTTGGATCGACCGATCGGCACCTATTTGCTTCTTTGGCCAACTCTCTGGGCCCTCTGGCTGGCGTCTAATGGTTTTCCTGAGATCGATATCTTATTAATATTTTTTGTCGGGGTCATTGTTACACGTGCTGCCGGTTGCGTTATAAATGACTACGCCGACCGCAATATAGATGGACAGATCTCGCGAACAGCTAATAGGCCCATTGCGACTGGCGAAATAAAGCCGCATTCTGCACTTCTAGCGTGCGTATTCTTATTGGTGTTGGCATTTTGTTTGGTGATACAGACTAACTACTTTACCGTTGTTCTTTCTATGGTGGCGGTTGTTTTGATGACTATTTATCCTTTTTGTAAACGCTGGATTAATTTTCCACAAGTAATTTTAGGATTAACATGGGGGTGGGTGGTGCCTATGAGCTTTGCTGCAGTAGGGCATAATATTTCTTTTGTAGCATTTGCATTGTATTTATCGGTTGTATTTTGGACCATTGCCTTTGATACTCTATATGCGATGGTCGATCGAGAAGATGACATTCGTGTCGGGGTCAAGTCCACTGCAGTATATTGGGCTGGAAATGAGCTACGTCATATTGCGTTGTGTCAGTTATGCTCTTTAATCTTACTTGCTTACTGCGGGCATCAATCTGGGCGTGGTTGGGCCTTTGGTGCCGGTATTGCAATCACAGCAATTTGCTTCGTGCGCCAGTTGCGGCTCGCTAATAGTCGTGAAAAATCTGATTGTTTAAACTCATTTATGAACAATCATTGGGTTGGTATGTGTATCTTCTTATTTCTGGTTTTAGACTACTGTATGATTGATTGATTGATTGATTGATTGATTGATTGATTGATTGATTGATTGATTGATTGACGATATTTTACTTGGATTTTCTCCAAGACAATATTCGATTATTTTTGGGCATACTTAAGTTGCCGGTCATTTGTAGCCCTAATCTTTGTGCTATTTCATCGATCATCTCAACTTGACGTAAACCTCTGTTTGGAGAGGACTCTTTTAATCTTTTATCAAATGCTATGTTGCTCGGAGCCATATCAATATCACGAAATTTAAATGGCCCATAAAGGCAAAAAATACCATCTTTCGGTAGTACCGAAGCGGCACCAGTGATCATATATTTAACGTTTTTCCACGATAAAATATGACTTGTGTTAGCACTGAAAACCGCATCATAAGGGGTTTTAGGCCAAGCCTCGCACACATTTAGTACGATGGGCTTACAAAGGTTCGGCGCGGGGTATGCATGTAACCATTTGTTGATATCATCTTGCCGATTTTCCAGATCACTAGGTTGCCAATCTAGCCAAGGCAGTCGTGGTGCAAACCATGCGGCGTGTTGGCCTGTGCCACTACCGATCTCTAAAACTTTAGACGTTTGTTTAAATAGTAATACAAGTTGCTCAATAATCGGATCTCGATTGTTTTGGCATGACAGAGAGATAGGCAATATCGTCAAGGAAAAATTAACCGCGAGTAAAAACCCATTTATCGGGGGAACTTAGTCCAGAGTTAAAAAGATAATCTCCATCTCTGAAATCTTTAAGAT
>NZIZ01000029.1 GCA_002691825.1 Porticoccaceae bacterium | reverse complement strand
GCCGCATTACTTAATCAGGCAGATGTTTTCGTATTCCCAAGCCGCACTGACACTTTCGGGTTGGTGATGGTTGAAGCCATGGCATGCGGCCTGCCCGTTGCGGCTTTCCCCGTGGAGGGGCCAATTGATGTTATTGGCGATAGCGGTGCGGGTGTGCTTGACGAAGATCTCGGGAGAGCTTGTATCAGAGCACTGAAAATACCAAAGCATCTGCCCGTCGAGCGGGCTCACGATTTTACTTGGGAGAAAGCTACCAAACAGTTTTATGAATGTCTTACACCAATTGAGTATTCTCGGGATTAAACTGGTGGGTCCGATTGAACCCGCTAACGGCTCATTAATAGCGACCGGATACCCAGGTTTCCCGAGGCTATATTTGAAATAATCCACGACAGAATCTGGAGCAATGTAGTCATCCACTATTACGCATATCTCTGGTCTTTGCAAAGTTTTATCCAACACATACTGTAAAACGGTATCACCATACCCTGGTCTAGAATCTTGGTCATGCGCCGAACACGCGTTCATCAAAGCATCGTATTCAACCCTTTCCAAACGTCTGTTGCGTCTATGACTAAACGTAATGACTTTTGCTACAGTAAAACGCCGTCAGTCGTCAAATCCGCTTGATCTTTTGAGATCAGCCAACTTATCAAGCTCTGAAATTACAGTTTGAAACAAAACGATATCATCTTCAGTGTCGTTGGACTCTTCATAGCAAGCAGAAGACAAAGAATTAAGCTTTGAAAAGATTTTGACTTTTACATTAGCATTACCACTAATGTCGTTAATGTAATTGAGTGCCCAACTCAAGCTGGCAATTGAAAGCTCATCAAGAAGCTTACTGATTAACACCGACCGATTGTTATTTAATCGAGTTATCTCTGCATTAAATTCGGGATTCTTCTTCCAGCGACGTATGGTTCTTTCTGTAACCTTAAACCGACCAGCAACGTCCCTTGTGGTAAAACCAGCGGACATTAATTGTGCTGCTTTGTATAAATTGTTGGCTTCCATAAATGTCCACATCTTTACGAAAACGGGAACNATTTCGGGAATTTTATCAGCAAATATTTAATTTTTCTATATAAATCAATATTTTATGTAGCAATAGTGGCGGAAGAGGTAGGAGTCGAACCCACCAGACGCANTTAAACGCCTCACTGGTTTTGAAGACCAGGCGCCCCACCGGGAACGTTGCTCTTCCGANATTTAACTAAGAATCCNCNAANAATGTATCTGGATATTTTGGTCTNACAACAGAACGGCGATCTTTAGACCNCCGNGTGAAGCCNATCGAATCAAAATACTCCATNAAGTCNATACATGAGTTTCGNCCCAAACCNAATTTNTGTTTTATTTGAGTAATNGANAAGGCGGNCTCTNGCTCTGAAAAATGTCGAGTCNCTACCATCAGNTCNCATAGTCTGTNTTTCAGAATATAACGCTGCGTACCGAATTGGTAGACCCTTTTCTCCNTTACCGCCTTTCCAAGAANATCCNAAATAATATCATNATCAATGTNGATTTCTGAACATANATNATTAANNGCCGCAATTNGCGGAGANGACACAGACAGCGCATNCTTAATTANTAACCAGTTGCTATTTCTCGATATGTCNAACTTCCNACGAAATNATGNCAGGTTCANATATCCATGANNTCGTTCTATACGGTTTGCTTTAACAAGGTGCGAGACGATCGACTCAAACGANGCGTTATCAAATCTANATTGAAAATGATTTCTAAGTTCNCACTCCTTTATTCCCGAANGTTCGGGATTNTTTTTATGCCANAGNNANAGCGAATCTTGAATAAATCTCTCCNANCATTCCCATTGCCNTTTTGAAACNATATATTCCTCATCGATCCAGCTNAATNTNAAAAGGCGGTTTTTTTNCGATATCGAATGTAAAATTCTCTGAAATTCCTCAGTCTNTAAATTACACATATTTTTAAACCATTTGACAGAAACNACTTGTTTATGNTTTAAAATCAAAGATGANAANANTGNNTTAGGNGGCTGATCATCTTTTTCAGACAAAAAAGNTCGACGAGATTCNGATAGGTTTTTTNTCGAATCAACCGCNGGATCGAGNACNACGCCGCCTCCCAANGTAAANGACTCACTNTCATCTCGAACGATAAATNTGTCNCCTCTNCAACANACCAAATCTGATTGNGAAATAAATTTGACTAGTANAGTANTGCCCGGGGANAAATTATNTCCTTGCTTTTCCCTNTCNTGNAAGAGGATTAAAGCACGCTGNCGTTTCGCACCGATNTATANTTTTATATTGGTGCGATGCTTCANNNGAAACGGTGCCGATGACAATAGTGTAAATCNAGCGTCGAATCGAGGAGTACCTTTTCCAAATGATTTACCTACAAGCCAGTCGCCACGCGTAATTTGAGATTTCTTTATTCCCGAAATATTCAAAGCGCATCGTTCTCCGACGCAAGCGCGATTAACTTTTTTGTCAAATGCATGAATCTGCTTGACTCTGACTCGGCGGCTACAGGGCAAAATCCGCAACTCCTCATCAATAGTGACAGTACCAGAACTTACCGTACCAGTAACAATAAGACCAATTCCTTTAATCAAAAATGAGCGATCAATCGACAAACGAAAGTGGCCCTGTTCTGATTTGGCAGGTAGTGTTTTTGCCTTAGCGCTTAAATATTTCCAAAGATTTATTCCGGCATCCGGTTCTAAGCTATTTATCAGGAATAAATTTGCGACATGAGGTATAGATGACTTAATCAAGCGCACAACACTACGCTGATGAAAGTCATGTGCTTGATCAATCTTGGTAACAACGATTACAAAATCCTTAACACCAAGCAACCTGAGTATATCAAGGTGCTCAAAAGTTTGGGGCATAGGTCCGTCATCTACCGCTATAACAATTAGCGCTAAGTCAATGCTACAAACTCCGGCAATCATGGTATTTATAAAGTTTTTGTGTCCCGGCACATCAACGAATCCAACACTAATGCGTGCACATAGTTCACGGTATGCAAACCCGAGCGAGATCGACAGCCCCCTACGCTTTTCTTCTTCTAATCTGTCAGTATCAACTCCCGTTAACTGTTTAATCAGCGTAGTTTTACCATGATCGACATGTCCTGCCATGGCCACTATCACTTAATCAGATCCGCCAATTCGCTTAATTGGTTAGAAAATTGAAACTCTAAGTCCAAACATCTGAGATCTAAAATCAATTTACCCTTATTCAAACGTCCTACCACCGGGAAAGGTAATTGACGAAACGCGCTTAATAGCTGTCTTAACCGGGCATCACTGACAGCAGAGACAACCAACCCATAACTGGGAATATTTTNAACGGGCANCGCGCCACTCCCNATTTGACTATTGCAGGTATCTGCACCAGACAGAATAATCGTTCGGCAGNACAGCNGAAAGTTGCGGAACCAATCTTTTCGCCTGAGNCTCAATCTCCAATANNNTCCGTTTAAGNGAGCGCAGGGTAGGTAGCTCATTCTCGAGTTCNNNGGGGTTTCGGTATAATTTTAACACTTCNGCNAGAGCAGCATANATCATNTTATCGGGCCTTAATGCTCGTTTGAGAGGATTCTTTCGAATNNGATCAATGAGATCTNTCCGACCCGCAATNATGCCACATTGAGGACCNCCTAGAAGTTTATCTCCACTAAAAGTAANNANGTCAGCACCATNAGTTACNGCTTTTGAGACTNTNGGCTCCACTGGAAGACCANGTTTATCCATATCNATCAGATTTCCGCTTCCAAGNTCGANNACNAATGGNATNCCATNTTGTTTCGCTAACACCGATAANTNACTCTCNTCCACAGNNGCAGTGAAGCCCTCCACACGGAAATTACATGTGTGCACCTTCATNAGAAGTGCAGTTCGATGNTTTATCGANCATTCATAGTCATNGANATGAGTNCTATTAGTGGTGCCAATTTCNACCAACTTACATCCAGAGCGCATCATGATATCTGGGATCCGAAATGACCCACCTATCTCTACTAATTCTCCCCTCGAAACGGGCACCTCACTCTGATCGGCCAAGGTATTTAAAACTAAAAGTAACGCAGCAGCATTATTGTTTACAACCGTTGCAGCCTCCACTCCAGTTAATTCGCAAATTAACGGCTCTACATGATGATCGCGCTCTCCTCTTTCACCCAAACTTAAATCATATTCAAGATTGGTTGGGCACGNGGCAACGCCTACGACTGCNTCAATNGCCTTTTTTGGCAGTAAAGCGCGCCCCAANTTTGTATGNAGAANGATCCCTGNNAGATTGATAATACGGCGAAAGCTNGATGTATCNGANGTCAGCAAACNATTTTCGACAATCTTAATTATTTCGTCGGGTGTCACCTTCNTCCTANAGTCAGTTATNGGCAGTGCTCTGATTTTGATTAATTCAGTCCTAAGACACTCCGTTACCCTTTTCCGTCCCCATCTATCAATTAACATATCGGAATGTCGAAGTACTTTATCGACTGAAGGTAACCTTCGACGCCCATCAGAAACCTTGCCATCTGTTGTCATTCAATTACTCACTAGACTAGTATCAAAGATCGAAAATAATAGAACGACTTGGTAAGAAAAACTAGCCATCACAAGCTGAGAAACTTTAATTACCTCGAACAAAGANATATCAATCCTTATCTAAAAGAGCCTGATGATGCTATGCAAGATCATATATATGCCTTGCGTTGGTAACGCTACCAATTACTCTGACCTCGAGCAAAAAATAATCTTGTGGCCGCAAGCATTTGAAATCTCGGTAAGTCCAAAATGATAGGTAACCCTACCAAGTGCGTTCGCATGCCTAAATGCAGAATCAATGATAACGTCCAGCAAATCATTCAATTTTCAATAAAAATATTCTTAACAACTCGTGACTTCTAATCACCGGAATACAAACCTACTTACCATGTGTCCATATGAGGGTATTTCTTTGATACTCTCTTTTGCGATGTCGGTACCCGTTTTAAACCAGCGACAATCCATCCTCTTGTCTCTGCTGGATCAATCACATCGTCTACGCCGCCTCCAACAGCAGATGTTACCGCTTTTGCTGCTTCATATTCCTTTGCAACCCATTCATCAAAAGTTTTCAACCTTTCTTCAGCATCTTTTATTGCCGCCAATTCTGATCTATAGCCTAGCTTAACCGCTCCCTCTATATTCATCGCGGCAAACTCTGCAGTCGGCCATGCGACTGAGAAGAAGCCCACCATAGATCCCCCACCATGCATCGCCTGTATACCCAAACCATAGGCTTTGCGGACAACTACCCCGAAAAGCGGTACCGTTAAATTTGCACCAATATTAAACAACCGCGCAGCATGTCTGACGAGGCCAGTTGCCTCTACTTCCGGTCCAACCATCAAGCCAGGACAATCCATGAGACTGAGAATTGGAAGATCAAACGCATCGCAAAGCTTTAAAAAACGAGCGCCCTTATCGGCACCATCAGAATCGATAGCACCCGAAAGATGATGTGGATTATTGGCGATTACTCCTACTGGTCGGCCCTCTACACGAATTAGCGCCGTTATTATCCCAATACCAAACTTTTCTCTGATCTCTAAGACAGAATCCTCATCAGCCAAAACTCCAATAACTTTGCGCATATCATATAATCGTAAACGATTTTCAGGGACGATATGCCTCANTGTCAGCTGNTCATGTGTTACCCACTCAGATTTGGTTCCCTGAAAGTAGGATAGGTATCTTTTGGCTTTTTCGACAGCCTCCTCCTCGTCCTCAACAAGAATATCAACCACACCGTTAGACACTTGAAAGGACATAGGACCCACTTCCTCCGGAGTATAAATTCCCAATCCACCGCCCTCGATCATTGCAGGTCCACCCATTCCAATCGTAGAATTTTTTGTTGCAATAATCACATCACAGCAAGCGAGCAAAACGGTATTACCAGCAAAACAACGCCCATGATTTATACCAATCAAAGGAACCGCACCGGAGAGTTTGGAGAATTGTGTAAATGTTGGGGTGTCATATGCAACCCATGGGCCAATATCATCCTCACCCGGTCGCCCTCCACCGCCCTCCGAAAATAATACTACGGGCAAGCTAAACCTNAGCGCTAACTCAAATATACGATCTTGTTTGTAATGGCCTCTCCCCCCTTGTGTTCCTGCTAGCACCGTATAGTCGTAATGAACAATTATTGCCGCTGACGCCTCATCACCGAACTCATCCGCATTAATCGTTCCTGTGCCCACTACAACTCCATCAGCTGGCGTTCGCGTGCGCAATGTTTCCATGTCATGTCTTTGGTGCTGACGCGCGACGACGAGCGGCCAATATTCTTTGAATGAGCTCTCATCCAACAGATGAGAAATATTTTCTCTAGGCATCCGGCCACCGCGACTACGCCTTTTTTCGACTGCAGAATACCGGTGTTCATCGAGAGTATAGGCATGCAAGTCAAAGTTTTCCTGCAGATCTTGCCTAATAATATTAACATCAAGTTCCTTTTCAACTGATTCTTTATCGATCGAAACCTCCGATTTTTCCAGAAATATTACAGGGGATCCTTCACTGATAATTTGACCCGCAATTGCTCTTATTTCATAAATAATCCCATCGGTATCAGAAACAAGCTCATGCTCCATCTTCATTGCTTCCATCACGGCGAGCACTTGTCCTGCATAGATTTCTTGGTTTACTTGGACATTTATAGAGACAATCGTACCTTGCATCGGCGCTGAAATAGGTATCATATCATTGGGCATATCGGCCTCAGCGGATAAATTCTTTTGATCCGTTGTGGCTTTACCAGAAGCCATTTTTTTGTCATAACTGAATAATGCTAAAGGATCTGAAGTTGTAGCGATCGTCACNGGCATATCAGCTTCTTCAAAAGTCTCATTAGAATTAACAAATCTTAATTTTCCATCCCATTCCTTGGCAAGTTCGTTTCTCTTTTCTTCGATCCACCGCGTGTGGATACCACCATGCATAAAATCCTGATGGGATATTATATTTTTAAGAAGCGTAATATTATTTTTCACGCCCTCAAAGCGAAACTCTGAGAGCGCCCTAACCGCCTTTTTTGCCAATTCATCTAGTTTGTAAGTATTTGAATGAACAATAATCTTTGCAATCAGCGAGTCAAAATTTGTATTAGTCGTGTAACCGGCATAACCAAATCCATCCGTCCGTATGCCCGGGCCACTAGGTGGTTCATAAGTTTCGATGACACCTGATGACGGTGCAATCGACCCGTTTGAGAGCATATGCTCCAGATTTACTCTCGCCTGCAACGAAAATCCGNGAGGGGAATATTTATCCTCAGTTAAATTAAGATCGCTAAGCGACCTTCCCGAGGCTACCTCAATCTGACTTACTACTAGATCAACACCGGTAACCTCTTCGGTAACAGTATGTTCTACTTGAAGACGCGCATTTGCCTCAATAAACACAAAATTATCATCCTCACTGTCCAGATCTAAAAGATACTCGAATGTTCCAAGACTTGAATATTTTTGACTTCGGGCAAACTTTAAAGCTGATTCAAGAATCTCATTTCTGAGTTGATCTGGTAAATTAGGCGCAGGAGCGATCTCCACGAGTTTTTGATTTCTCCGTTGAACCGAGCACTCTCGATCACCTAAGTGCGCCACATTGCCAAAATGATCACCAATAATCTGAACTTCAATATGTCTGGCACGCTCCACAAATTTCTCTAAATAAACCTCTGAAATCCCAAACGCCTTTTCGGCCTCCGACTGACAAGCTCTAAATGCGTCTTTTAAATCCTCTTTTCGACTCACTAAGCGCGTTCCTCGACCCCCACCTCCCGCAAGCGCTTTTATGATCACCGATCCATTGACAGCGTCGAAAAATTCTTCCGCCTGCTCGAGAGACACCGCTCCGACAGTTCCTCTTGAAACCGGGATGCCGGCACACTGTGCGGCAGAGCGAGCGGCCGCCTTGTCCCCAAAGAGTCGCAAATGATGGCTCTCAGGACCTATAAAAGTAATACCTTTGGCATTACATTGTTCAGCAAAATCTACTCGCTCAGATAAAAATCCATATCCCGGATGTATAGCATCACAGCCGGTCTCCTGTGCTACTTGCAACAAAGTATCAATGTCTAGATATGATGATGCTCCTACTCCTGATAGCGCAACTGCATCATCTGCCATTTTGACATGCAAACTATTTTTATCATCCTGAGAGAAGACTGCTACAGAAGATACCCCCAAATCTGCACAAGCCCTCGAGATTCGGATAGCAACTTCCCCACGATTAGCAATCAAGATTCCACTAAAACGCATAAAATTTCCTCTTATTCAAACTAAGCCAACCGCGGCTTGGTGCCAATAACTCCATCCCGCTCTAAAGACGATAAATCTAATGCAGAAAGACCAAGGATCTCTCTTAAAACGAAATCATTGTGTTGACCCATGGTAGGAGCAGAGTGGCGAACTGGTATTGGCGATTCTCCCAAACGCCACGGAGGGCTGGGATGAATTTGTTTCCCAACAAAAGGTCTCTCAAGGACCTGCATATAACCTCGAGCTACTAAATGCGGATCATTCAACAATCCATCGCCATCGTTCAAAACGGCAGCGGTGATGCCCAAATTCTGAAGCTCATTCATGAGCAATTTAGCATCTTTGCGCTTTGTCCACTCCCCGACATAGGCATGGATTTCATTGTGCAACCCCGAAAATAATTCAGCTGAATACTTATCATAGAGCTCCTTGAGGGGAGGAACATTGTTAATCACATTCTGGTCAACATCGTTATTAATCTGAATAAGTATCCAACTTTCGTCACCCATACAGGGAAAAACATCAAAAACCAGATAATCTGGATGAGTGTTCCCCGATCGTTTTGGAACAATACCGTCGACGCTATACTGGAGAATGCCATGAAGTGAATGTGGCAAAATACACTCTGCATGACTCAGGTCAACGAACTGACCCTTACCGGTATAAGATTTGTGATAAAGAGCTGTCAAGAGCCCTGCGGTGCCATTTACCGCGGCAATTGCATCGCCAAAGGCGACATGCTGCATTGTCGGAGATTGATGCTGATCACCCAGCAGATGCGGTAGTCCTGCAGCCTGTTCCGCGGTCGAACCATAAGCTCGGAACTTAGCCCAAGGTCCCGTGCTCCCAAATGCAGGAAGGGATACAACCACAAGCTCAGGGTTAATTTCCACTAACTGATGATATGCAAGATTTAACTTGGACATTACGCCTCCCGAATAATTTTCGAGCACGGCATCTGCCTTTTTCAAAAGACTCACCAGCAGCTCATAACCAGCTTTCTTTTCATACTCGATGGTAACGCCAAGTTTGTTACGNTTAAAATGGACGAAATTCAAAGCTTTTTCGGCCCCATTATTATCAATCCATTCCTGCGTTGCTTCCCAGCTGCGAAACCAGTCAAATCTGACGCACCCTTCGACCTTTATAACTGTAGCTCCNAGATCAGCTGCGTTTTTTGTCGCAACGGGACCTGCCCAACCCATAGATAAATCTATGATTGTCATACCCTTTAAGGGTACTTCTGATATTTGATCCCATTGCGGTAATTCGTCTCCGTTGAGCTCATATCGATTGTAGGTCTCATCCTTTTCATTGGAAGAACCACTCCATGCATCATCGCTTCCGCCCAGCTTCATTACTTCACCACCAAAATTTGGTGGGGTATCAAACAAGCGAAAAGGCGTTGAGGGAGCCTTGAAAGTCTCAGTGCCGTCTGCTATGTCAGAGAAAGCTCTCCTAAACTCAAATTGATCGACCGAAAATAATTCATCCATCGTTGGAACCCTTGCCATAGGAATACGCATTGCCTGTCCTTGCAAGAAGATATCCTCCGCATTGTGCTTTGCCAAGCTTTTCAATATCAGGGGCTCTAAAACATCAATTGCATGTAACCGTCTAATACTGCTTTGGTAAAGGGGCTCATCTGCAATATCGCCGAGCTCTAACAACTGGCAAAAAGCTTTCCATTGACTCGGATTTAGCACCGTTACNCCAATCCATCCATCCTTGCATGGCCATATACCAAGCGGGTATGTCGGGGAAAATCGATTTATACCTAAGCGTAATGGCGTTGATTCACCATTATAACTTCCCAAAGCTCCCATATCAGTTAGGTATAAATTTGCTTCAAAAATACTGGCATCTAATTTAAAATGAGGCACTCTATAATCTACTTTGCCCTTAGAGACCCTGTGCATCAAAAAACCTACACATCCATTAAATGCGCTCAATCCACCTAATATTTGCGCTTGATACCCTTTCGGTATTAACGGTGGGCCCCCAGGCTCACCTATACCTATCATGAGACCCGTAAGTGCATGGATCATTGCATCCGAACCTTTGAATGCAGTATACGGGCCACTCAAACCGAACCAACTAATTGCGCANACATTGGCATTAAAATCTTTGATGGACACTGCATTTGGGAGTAGATCGGGATCCATTAATACCAAATCTGCCTTAACCACTGATGGATGATTATGAGGACAAGAGGTCACGACGCTTTCTTTGTTTACATTTAGGTACCCATGCAGCGCGCTGGACCCGTTTTTTAAGAAGGGCGCAACATTTCTGGTAAGAAATCCATCGGGTAACTCCACATTTACGACCCTTGCACCATAGTCAGAAAATAATTTTCCTGTGTATGCAGTGGCCACCGTACCGCTAACATCAGCAATCAGTAAGCCATCGAAAGGCCTCGCTAATCTTTTAGAGTTTTCTTCCATAATATTCGCAGCTTCTCCTATTAAATGATGATCGTCTGACCTGTCATGCCATCAGACTCCGAGCTAGCCAAGAAGACGGCAATATTGGCTATCTCAGACGGCTGTAACATTCTCCCCATGGGATTCTGCGCCTCCACCGATGTCCAGAATTCCTCAGCACTCATACCTGTACCTACCACTTTTTTTTCAATATTTCGGATGATATCCGTCTCTACAATACCCGGACATACTGCATTAACAGTGATATTGTTTTTAGCAGTTTCCAAAGCAATACACTTAGTCAGTCCAATCACGGCGTGCTTCGAGGTATTATAGGCGGAAGAATTTATACTACCCTTAAGTCCAGCCACCGATGAAATATTCACAATTTTTCCCCGCCCCAATTGAACCATATGACAAACTGCCAACTGACTTAGACGAAATACGGAAGAGACATTGATGCGCATTACGCGATCAAAATCCTCCATGCTATGTTCCGTGAAAGGTTTACCCACATGAATACCCGCATTATTTACTAGAATATCCAATTCTGGTTCTACACTAACTGCATATGAAAATAGGCGCGCAATATCCTCATCTGACTCGAGGTTAGCTGCAAATATGGACACTCCGACGCCATAACGCCTCAATATATTCGAAACATCCGGTAGCGCATTCATCGAAGACGCTGTCAACACCAAATCTGCGCCATGCCGCGCATATTCCTCAGCTATAGCCAAACCTATACCTCTTGTAGCACCTGTAATAAGGGCCTTATGTCCCTTGAGTCGACGCGTCTGAAGTCCGAAACTGTCCATGATTACAACCAAACTTCTAAGTTATTTGCACGACCAATATGTCTTGATAATTTAAAATCTAAAACTTCTTCCATATCGCAATCTCTGAGCAGTTTTCTTATCGAAAGTTTTGAGTCATCGGGGAGCGAATCAAATTCATCCTGTAATCGCTTCAACACATAAAAACGGAACGGTTGTGCTTCTGCCGAAATCTTTAATCCCTTTACTTCAAAAGTGGCCATTCCGACGCCCCGAGGNACCTGNGTACCTGCAGGGATATCAGNATTTTCTGAAAGCCAAGTGTTTATACACTCACATGCGCCGCGAGTCTCGGGAACAAAATCAACCGAAAAATGTTTAAGTACATCTACCAATGATTCGGGGATACAATCATTTCCAAGATAATTCTCGCTCTTNTCGNCGAACTCNCCTATATCTGGGTCTCGCCGGTTCATTCTCTCAACCCACCGATATAAGCGCACGGCATATTTATGCATCAAAGCTAGTGGCTTGGGATCTCGTCCCAAATGACCATAGAGAGGACAAATCATGCCAAAATCACCTATGCAGGGTTTACCACCCAGAAAATATGGATAACTCGAAAAGTGCGTATTAAGTTTCTTCAACATATCCAAGTGAAGATCTTCTATCAACTCGTAAGTTTCTGGGACTACGCCCCATGCCGGTAAGACATTTTGCCTAATCTCTAACATGCGTTCTAAAGCCATTTGTTCACGATTAGCTCCCTCATAAATCATTGAGAAGTGAAATGGTAAAAATTGTCCATGCTCTTCACCAAAATTGAACCGATAGTGCATACAGGGCCTATTTAATCCTTCGCTTCCAATTACCTGAAGTAGGAGACTGATGATTCGTTGCAAGGGCGTTTGCGGAGAATATGAATGACCGTTCAATTGCTCGAAATGATCAACGATTGCGACGCCATCACGTATCACGCCACCGTCTGCAAACTCAATAGTTGGAATCCCCCTCCTTCCGCCCGCTTTTGGTAGCACAATCTGATGAAAATACTGAGAAGCATGAGGTACCTCACGATAATCGATTCCTGACTTAATTAAATAACTCCTTACCCTGCCGGTCCAAAGTGAGAAAGGAACCCCATATAGCGTTAACGGTTTCATTTACTATTCCTTACAGATCATAGAGCGCCAATCAATAAAGCTTGGCACAACTTTTTACATCTTAAGATTGCGAGAGTCCTGGGATCTCGCAGAAAAAGTTTTCTTCTATCTTGACGCTGACGGCACTGTTTTGATGGCCTGCTCCACCCCAATTCGGCATAACCATAGAATAGAGCCCTACCCCTCCAGACACCATAACAAGGATATTTTCCGGCTTCTCAAAAGCAGCATAAGTCTCACCATCGAAACGAGATCCAAACTCATTTCCATAGTAGTCATGGACTTCGGTTGGGAAGTGGGTCAGCTCCCATAGCCTTTGCGCTATTTTTTCTCGAGAATAATTTAACCTACTGAGAACATTNGCATGCTNAGGTCCAAGCACAACNAGCGCAACGCCACTACAAAAGATGGCGTTATTTGTAGCTATATTTGCAAGCCCAACTGATAAGACGTATAGAAGCTTTTCNGCATCCTCCGGGTCATCCGCATTATCTGCATAAAGAACNGAATGAGGCGCCTCNCAGCCTAGTAATGTNACCACACTATCNGACGCTTCAAAACCNAAGCTAGTATGGAGAGGCGGGAATGGNGANGCTTCCTCTGCCTCCGACAAGACAATATGTAAACTTACCTGGATGTCCCAATAACGCCATATCGGATATTCCGGGCCTCCCACCACCAATGTTAATCATNCANAGACGAAGAGCTCTTCCGATACTCGCATTNGCTCGATGACCGGGACCGAGCGCCCCATAGCCAGAAGAGATTGGCCCACAAGTCATTCGTGCAGGCCCATTCACAATAATCAATGGCGCGGTACAGTGCGTCGTTGCCTGAAGCTCTGCTAAATCGAATTCTGGCTTAGAAGCAGCCTTTACAGCGGCAATAACCACTGGCATGTAATCCGGAAGACACCCTGCCATCACTGCGGCTACAGCTACTTTTTCCACNGACGCAATACCGCCTGCGGGACCGAGTTGACCCAAAACNAGCTCAGGATCAAGGCCACTTGCCAACACCATCCGCGTNACTCGTTCACGAGTGGGAATCACAACAGGCAGACCATCGGTGCACTGCAACTCATGAAGTAGCTCCAATGCGGATTCTTCGTTTTCTGCCTCTAACAACTCATGCATACGAAAACCTATCCAAAATTTTATCGACTATGTTGTTTGCTATAGCCTCTATTCGATCCTCACCAGTGCCAGCGACAGGATGAGGTAGTCGCAATCGCGGCAGATCGGGCATCCCAATGGACTCGGCCATAAACTGTCCCTGCTCCCAGAAGTCATCGGTAATAAGAGCAACAACAGGAAGTCCACGCTTTGCTATGCAATATCCGTCACGCACGGTGCCGGTAGTACAACTGCCTCAGTGACCATACGCCGCGACAACGACATGGCAATCGGCAACGATCGCCTGTAACAAGTCCTCCGGCACCGTAATGCCGGGGTTACCCTTGTTCCAAATCTTAGTCCCGATTTGTGGTAAGCAATTCTGGATCGCNCTGCCNACTTTACGCAGGAACAACTCAGAATCNGGGAAACCGTTTGCTAGAAGNCCAACAGTGATACCTTCTCCACCCTTTTTGTNGACATCTAATGAATTACAATAAGGCTCAACTGTGCGCTTTACCAAACCCCGNGGATCAAAAAATGTTAGCATNGATTGCTCCTTGTTATTTATGAAAGAGGTATCGTTTTATTCCATAAGTATAGCTTACTATATTTAAATATCTAAAAGAACTTTTGAAGTTTTATAGTACTATAGCAATTTGAAGAACTCCCACACCATTAATCGGTGTGCTGGAGTTTACCTGCGGCCCGAGTTGGAAAACATTAGCAACTTTTGACGAAAGCAGCAATNGAAGCGATCGAAGCCCGAGTCATTTCTGGAACGGCATCTGGCATTGCGATATCTGGAACATGATGAGCACCATTAATAATTATGGANTTTGCGGAAACGCCGGCGGCCCGCAGTCGTTGAGCGAAGACCACGCCATCATCTCTAATAAGATCTAACTCATAGTTAACTATAGTGTGCGGCGGAAGGCCGCGTAAAATCGATGGACTCGCACAAAAAGGCCAAGCTCNAGGATCATTTTTATATATAGATTGNGGATCGTATACCTTTGTCATCGCCCTATAAATGGGCATGGTACCCTGATAGCCCATATTTTCTNTCCATGAACTAAGATTTGGCACTTTATTCTCATACACACCAATTACCATCGGAGCGATCGCATAAATACCATCAATTAAGTCAACCCAACCCTCTATCTTAGCTTTAATCCCAAGACCAATCGCTAAGTTACCACCGCCAGATTCTCCGGAAACAATTAACGACGAAATTCCTAGGCTAGATTTATTTTTCTGTACCCACCTTACTGCGGTGGCACAATCATTTAACCCACTAGGGAAAGGGTGATGTCCTTTATTTAATGCCTCGCTTCGAAATTCTACACCCACAACAAAAATTCCCTGTTGAGCTATTTTTGTTCGCCAATTTACAGTATCAAAAGTTTCTGCCGACGAGAATGACATACCTCCACCGTGAAGATGGACAACACAAGGTATGGGGCCACGACTAACTTTTGGACGCTCCATAAACAATTTGATTTCTGTTCCATCCTCTCTAGGAATTAACTCAGTAGAAGCCACCACATCGGGATTTTTTTCCCTCACCGACGCCTCATCATGCTTACTATCCATTATGAGTTTATGCATAAACTCAATGAACTTGATGCAGTCATCATACGAGGACTCCATAGTCAGAGTTGGTGGTAACAATCCAGGCTTGGGCTCGGAGCTGTTAATTAACTCAGCCCGAATGGCGGGATCTAGCCTGGGATCTTCTATCAAAGTTAACTCGGGATTCCCTAATCTTCCTGGTAGCTTAAAGGATTCACCAGGCAGACAACAGGGAGGACCACTATTATTTTGACTAGTCACTTGTGCCCTTAAAAAGTTTGAGATAGAAAGTCCTGCCGAAAAAGTAACAAATCCAACTGCCTTTAAAAAAGTGCGACGCCTCGATAAGAGGCGCCCAACTTTGTTGCTCATTTCAGCAAGGTACAAATTTTTGTGTAAAGCGCGGCGAGCTACCTTGTACCAAAGTAACGCGTAACCTCAATACCCACTTGTCGAGGCATTCCCCAATGCGCATGCCGTCCATACTGTGTATTTCCGGTCGCCATACCAGTGATGTACGCATCATTCGTAGCATTTTTTATAAAGAACCTTGCGCCATAAGTACCATCTGCGCTCTGGTAATTAGCATCTGCATTAACCACGAAATAACTTGCCTGAGAGTCTGCGAGCGCATTAAACTCCCTAAAGTAAGTTCGGGACCTATAGCTGTTGTTAAGACTAAGAGCTAACGTCCCGCCACCGTTGAGTGCGACGTTGTAGTTCATGCCAAGATTAAAGCTATGTTCTGGGGCACGATTAAGCCTATTACCATTGACGTTTATGGGGCCAACTCCGAACTGCAGTGCATCCTCATTTAAAAAGTCACCATAGGCACTGTCTAAGTAAGTATAGCCGACCGACATAAAGAGGTTGTCGCTAACGTTGGACATGATCTCTACTTCGAGTCCGTCGATCGTGGTATCCCCAGCGTTAGCGACAATACCATTAATTCCAATCACCTGGTTGACCTGGAAGTCCTCGTAGCTGTAGTGGAAAAGTGCAAGACTAAGATTAGTTGCTCCATCTGCAAATGTAGCCTTATATCCCATCTCCATTGAAGAAATAGTCTCTGGGTTCCAAGGATTGCCGCAATCGATATTGATACCTCCTGCTTTAAAGCCCTCCGAATATGAACCATATATCATGCTATCATCGGATGTATCCACCTCCATTGAAGCTCTAAATAAAGTGTCTGATTCTTTCCAACTGGTATCTTTAAACCCACCACAGAAGTCAAGGAACGGTTCGGCAGCTGGGACTCCGTCAGTGGTTGCGAAGATCTTTCGAGAATGTCTCTCATCGATATCTTCACTGCTGTGTCGCACGCCCATACCAACCCGCCAACTGTCTGAAATTGAATAAGTCGCATCAGCAAAAAACGCGGTTGACTTTGTGTCCCAATAAGGTTGAAGGTGTTCAAACTGGATAGGAAACGGGAAAAAAGCAGGTATTGGTAAAAATATCAAAAACGTTTTATCTCGTTGATCATCCATGTAATACATCCCAGCGACCCAATCCCAGTTGCCGGTCTTTCCTGAAAGATTAAATTCTTGAGTAAAAGTTTTTACGGTTGTGTGATCAGATCGCGAGAAAAGCCCTATACTGGAGGCATCCGCGGGACCACCGAACATATCATCCCAATCCTGGTAAGCGGTAATCGATTTTAACGAGAAGCCGTCGAAGCTTTTGTCTATCGTGAGACTCAAAAGATCATATTGCCGATCGGAGTCAGAGTTTCCATTGTTATAGATTCGCCATGGTGCATCAGTCACCAAAACTGGTGAACCCTGGTACTCCAGTGGAAGGCCACCGCCACCCTCAGTTGGAAGGCCGCCTGCAATTTCCATATGTTTGGTCGAAACCGCCCAGTGATCCCATGCACCACTAATTTCGCTCCTTGCCACAACAAGATCAGCGCTGAGCGTGTCGCTCATTTCGGCGGATACCGTCACCCTTACATTTGTCTTCTCACCCTGTTGATGATCATTAGAGCCCTCCACAAGATTCTTAACGTATCCCTCTCCAGCATTTAAATGATTAAAAGCTAACCTTACACCGAGATTGTCAGTAATAGGCGCACTGTAGACCCCTTCAAGGGAGGTATGATCGTACTCGGCAAACCCAACTTTAATTCGTCCAACCACGTCATCACTAGGTTTTGCAGGTATAAAATTTACTGCACCTCCATTTGAATTCCTTCCATAGAGCGTACCCTGAGGCCCTCTCATCACCTCTACCCGATCAAGATCTAACTGAGACAATTGAGAACTTGATCCACTTGACTGAACGACGCCTCCTACACTTACCATCACACTTGGCATGTTTAGGAACGTACCAACACCTCTGATTGTAATGTATTGGTTTCCAAGAGCCTCACCAAAATGAAGGCTTGGAACGGCGTATTGTAACCCAGACACGTCATCAATACCCCTAGCAGCGAGCTCTTCGGAAGACAAAGCGGTAATGGCGCCGGGCGTAGACATTACTGTTCCGACTCTTTTTGATCCCGTTACTACGATTTCCTCTAACTCTGAAGAAATTGCCGCAATCGGAGACAGAAACAATAACATTACGGCACCGAATCGCAAATTGTTAAAATTCATCATTATCTTACACCCCCAAAAATTTATATTTTTTCGCGAACAGACATTACCACCATGGTGGATTTGTCTGAGCTTATGTTTATAACTTTTGTGAGTATATATAGTGGGCTATACTCATTGCAACTTAGATTTTAGCTAGAGCCATAGATCATCCTTTTAGGTCTCGCAATTTCTCACCCTTTA
>NZIZ01000028.1 GCA_002691825.1 Porticoccaceae bacterium | reverse complement strand
ACGATATCAGGCGCAATCACGCGGTATCCGGCATCGGCCAGTATTGGGATCATTTTGCGATAGGAGTAGGACCACGTGGGCTGGCCATGCACGCAAAATATTATGGGACCATTTTTTGGTCCCTCATCGATGTAATGCATACGTAATTCCGAACCTTTGCCATCGTCGATATGAAGATAATTTGGTGAAAAAGGAAAATCTGCAAGATCTTTAAATCGACTTTCAGGGGTGCGATAAATATTCATAAGTCCTCTTATCAATGTCCAATCGGATTTTGGTTATGGATATACGGATACGGATGACCACTTTGTAAACAATTTCATTATATCTTGACGACCAATATTGACGATTCTTACCGATTTTTAATACTTAAATATTCAGGATGCCTCCGCTAATTTGTACTAATCTTCCGATGCTTCATCTATTTTAAGGATTATCTATGATGTTGGTATCATACCATACAGAACCGGAATCGATGTTCGTTACAACCCAGCTGCCGTCTGGGCTGCGCCGCGTTATGCTAGTCCGAGGGATGATCACCGGAGGCAAGTTTTTTGGATTTATTAGCCTTAATCACATCACAGCACCTATCTGCCAAGGCACAAACTCAACCTCGCCAAAGCCGAGCTCCTCGCTCTTGCTGGGTGTTCCAGACGCGACCTTGATCATCAATTCGAAAATCTCTTTACCTTTTTCTTGAATATTTCTACCCTCTGATATTATATCTCCGCAGTTTAGATCCATGTCATCGGACATGCGTGCATACATCTCGGAATTAGTTGCAAGCTTGATACACGGAGTAGGTTTGTAGCCTGAGACTGATCCGCGACCTGTAGTAAAAATAATTAGATTTGCCCCTGATGCGACTTGTCCGGTGACGGAACATGGATCATAACCGGGACTATCCATAAAAACGAAACCATTTTTTGTAACGATTTCCCCAAACTTATACACATCTCTGAGGGGGGCAGTCCCGCTTTTTGCTACCGCCCCTAAGGATTTTTCAAGAATATTTGTCAACCCACCTCGTATGTTGCCACGGCTGGGATTATTATTAATTTCCCCACCATGGCGCGCTGTATAATCCTCCCACCAGCGAATTCTCTCGATTAACTTTTCTCCAACTTCAACCGTTTCTGCTCTTCTTGTTAGTAGGTGCTCGGCACCATAAATTTCCGTAGTTTCAGATAAAATTGTTGTCCCACCATGGCGCACTAGTAGATCCGAAGAATAACCTAGAGCCGGATTTGCTGTGATACCGGAAAATCCGTCAGATCCGCCGCATTGCAAACCAATCGTGAGTTTTGAGATAGAAACTCTCTCTCTTTTGACATTGTTTGCGATCTGAGCGATATCTCTAAGTTCATTGAGGCCTTGCTCAATAGTTTTGCGAGTTCCGCCACTTCCTTGAATCGTCATACATCGTAATTCACCATCTAAATCGGTCGCCTGGTGTCCAAAAAGATCATCAACTTGCATTACCTCGCAGCCAAGACCTACTATGAGAATACCACCGAAATTGGGATGGCGGGCGTATCCGGACAGCGTCCTAAACAAGTTGGAATATCCCTCATCACTGCGAGACATACCGCATCCTGTCCCATGAACTAAAGGAACAATCCCATCGATATTGTGAAAATCGTTAAGTAAGCCACGTCTTTCCGCAGCGTCGGCAATAAAGCGGACGACCGATCCGGAGCAGTTCACAGAAGTAAGAAGTCCAATATAGTTACGAGTACCCACCTTGCCATCCTTTCTAACATAACCTAAAAACGTCCGATCATGCTCGATTTTGGGTAGAGGTGCATTGCTAGTGGCAAAGAGATATTTTTTTTCTTTGTCCACCATTGCAAGATTGTGTGTGTGAATGTGTTCGCCTGGGAGAATGATAGAGGTGGCCTGACCGATTACTTGACCATAGCGTAGGATATTTTGACCCTCTGAGATAGGAGCAGATGCTATTTTGTGGCCTTTGGGCACTGCCGACGGTGTATGAACTGTTACTCCATGGCTTGAAATCAATTCGCCAGCGAAAATATCACGAAGAGCAATCACTATGTTATCGATGGGGTTAAGGCTAAGTATAGAAGCACCTGTTGAATTCATTTTGTTAAGATCCTGCTTGACACAGTCCAACAGTGCAGAAAACGTACTGAAGAATTTTTGGTGTCGGTTAAATTTATGACCAAGTAATCGAGATTCTTCCCTCTTCCCTCTGATAGCTTGACTAATTTTGTCCGACAAGTAAATGATAGAGAGAATCCAATATATTATTAAATTAGACGGAAGCTGAATACGCTTGGTAATTAAAATTTTGTTTATTAAGGCTGATGTAGTTTAACTCTGCATTTTTTTGGTAATTTTTTCTCCGATAATCAACTTAAAGAGAAAACTATTTTGTGTTACCCTAAAAAAAATCAAAGTAACAAAATGCGATTCATCCACTGGCCTTTTGAAACTTGATTGCGAAGGTGCTTGGCCAGTTCGCATACTTCGCAACTCTTCCGATAATTGAGTTAAAACGACAGACGATTTTTATGCCGAATTCTCTTTTTAATAAACGAGTCCAAATTTTTATGGAATAACGCTACTCTTACTTCTTATCCGAGGATAACATGATACAAATTCCCGATTTTGATCCAAATGGGGTGTGGTTGGGACGTGTTGAATTAGCGGGAATAGGCCCAGCGGTAGTAACGATACGTGATGGTACTCTTCTAGATATTACAAGTAGGGAGTCTGCGACAACTCGCGATGTTCTAGAAAAAGGCGATACCACAGAATTTGTTAGGACCTGTGTGGGTAACCCACTGGCCGCCATTACTGATATTCCACCAAGTATTAAATGGCTTGCGCCATGCGATTTTCAGGCTATCAAGGCCTGCGGAGTAACATTCGCCGGATCAATGATAGAGCGGGTGATCGAGGAGCAGGCTGCAGGTGACCCTGAAAAGGCACATAGCGTCAGGATCCAGATTACTAATAGCTTAGGGAAAAACCTTAATGAGATTACACCTGGGTCTGCTGAAGCATGCGAGTTAAAACGTGTTCTTATTGCTCAGGGGCTTTGGTCTCAATACCTTGAGGTCGGTATAGGCCGCGACGCTGAGATATTCTCGAAAGCACAAGTTTTATCCGCGGTTGGCAATGGCGATGATGTGGGTTTGCACCCATCTTCGATCTGGAATAATCCAGAGCCTGAGGTAGTGCTGGCAATTTCATCTGGAGGTTATGTCAAAGGCGCAACTCTAGGTAATGACGTCAATCTACGTGATATCGAAGGCCGCTCTGCATTACTTTTATCTAAGGCAAAAGATAACAATGCCAGTTGTGCCATTGGGCCTATGATTCGTTTATTTGATGATGATTTTAAACTGGATGATGTCCGAAATGCTGAATTAGAGTTGCGGGTTGTCGGTAACGATGGTTTTGAGTTGCTTGGGTATAGCTCCATGAATCAAATCAGTCGTGATCCAAAGGATCTTGTTCAGCAGACTGTGGGACGTCATCATCAATATCCTGATGGACTTATGCTCTTTCTGGGTACGCTTTTTTCTCCCACGCAGGATCGAGACGTTAAAGGTAGTGGTTTTACTCACAAACTGGGCGATGTTGTAACTATTTCTTGCTCTGAACTGGGGGTTTTAAAAAATACGGTGCAGCTTTCTACAGAATGTCCGGAGTGGACAATGGGAGCGACTGCGCTTATGCGGAATTTAGTTGCACGGAACCTTGTTTAAGCGTAAATCGATTTAGTTGAGAAGTAGTCTTTACACTCGCAATTATTAAAGGATTTATGACCAGGATGCTTTTGACTGGTAATACGAGAGACTTTCGTTGTTGAAATTGAGCATTTACAGAAAAGACTACTCTCAAAGGGAAGTTACAAAACTCTATCTATAGAGAGACTTATTAGCGAGGTTGAGGTTGCGGCAGGTAAAAAATATTTCTTATCAATTTTTGTTTCTTTTGCTCGTGAGCTGTGGGGGAGGCTCTGAGCGTAGTGAAGAACCACTGAATCAAAATTCGATAACTCCCTCGGAAATAGCGTCTGCGATAAATGCAGAGGCTGAACATACTCAAGATTTAATAGTTAGAGATAAGCTAAATTATCAAGTGACATCATCACGTGCATTGATGTCAGATGGGATCTCTGGTGTCGATACATATGAGTTGATAAGAAATTTTGGAGGACCAGGGGCCATAGAAACACCAGATCTATACCCCATAAATCATCCTTTTGTGCGGCATATTATTGAGGATACTAATGAGTCGGTTGGACATCACTTTGTGTTTAAACTGCACCGAGATATTGATCGGGATAGAGATAGAGAGGAAATAACGGACCGTCAGCGAAATGAGATTAAAACGTATGCGCAGTCTGAAGATGCAGTGAAAGGTTTCGAAGACGAAATAGTAATCTTTACATGGAAGTTTTATATTCCGGTTGAATTGTCGTTATCTACTCGGTTTACTCACTTTTTTCAGCTAAAGGCGGTAGGTGGAAATGATTCCCACCCTATTCTTACGCTTACCGGAAACAACCAGAGTGGTGGAGATGGATACGAGATAAGACACAGCCCACATAATTACGATACTGAACTCGCTAGAGTGCCAAGGTCAAAGCTGGATGGTCGATGGATGAGGGCATACGTGCGTGTACAATTTTCAAATGAAGGCAATCTTAGACTGATTGTTGGTGATCTCTTAACGGAAGAAGTAGTTTTCGATCTTGAGAGAGAAAATATTGATATGTGGAGGGGGACTTCTACAGAGCATTTTGTAAGACCCAAGTGGGGCATCTATCGTTCATTAGCGGATAGTTATAATCTCCGTCAGCAGGAAGAAATCGTCAAATTTGCCGATTTTGAAATATCTAAAGGCAAGACGCCATAAAAACATAATTTTCACTCAGTGAGAAAGAACAGATTAGGATTTCAAGGGGTCAATATTATTTGATTATTGAGACAGCACTTATTGTTTATACATGTCCCAATGTTTCGAGGCAAAAAAAGGGTGATATTAACTTGTTCCTCTGAGTCAAAATTCTTTATTCGCAATTAGTATTGTTATACTTAACCTGCGATTTTTTTTACCTCCCCGGAAGTCCCTCAAGTAAACGAAGGAACTTCTGGTACTTTTTTGATCTAGGCTTGTCACTTTTTTGGCGCCCCTCTAACCACGAGTGAGCTACTACCTTGCGCAACAACAACTTATTTGAGTCTTTAGCCAATAAGGATTTTCGTTTACTTTGGATGTCGAGTGTTTGCGCCTCCTTTGGTATGCAGATGCGAGCCATTGCTCAAGGGTGGCTAGTTTATGATATTACGCAATCTCCGATGGCACTCACTTGGGTAATGCTCTCATTTATTGTGCCATCTGCTATTTTTTCATTGATTGGTGGAGTGCTTACTGATCGGATCAGTAAGAAGAATCTCATTTTTTATACGCAATTACTGAATTCTATAGCCACTTTAATTCTCGCCTATCTTACCTATATCGGAGAGGTAACCTTTTGGTATTTTATATTTTTTGGCATTTTTAATGGTGCTATTGGCTCAGTCAGCATGCCTGCAAGTTTTTCAATTGTTCCGGAAGTTGTTTCGAGAGAGAATCTTGTAAATGCGAACGCTCTCAAGGTGTCGACATATAATTTGTCTAGCATACTTGGTCCCGTTTTAGCTGGAACAATGATAGGAATATTTTCATCTGGTGGCGTAAACTCGAATGAGAGCGTAGGAATTGTATTCTTAATAATTGCCAGTATTTTGTTCTTGGCAACTTTTTTGGTCTCGTTACTAGAATATGGAGGCCAACCTGAGACAGCCCCGGCTAAATCCTCAATGGAAGATCTGCGTGAGGGAATAGAATTTGTAAGGAAGAAGGACTTGATTTTAGGTTTGCTTTTATTGGGCCTCATTCCATCCTCTTTTGGGAAGTCAATAAATTTTCTCCTGCCTGCATTCAACCAAGATGTCATCAGTGGTGGCCCAGAAGAGTTAGGGATTCTAACGGCGGGAATGGGCATAGGTGCGCTTGTGGGCTCATTGGTTCTTGCTAAACTGGGCGATTTTAGGAACAAGGGTAGAGCAATGTTTGTACTTGTTTATTGCTGGTCTATAGCCATTGCTATCTTTGCTGTCACAAGTGGCTTGTATGTTGCGATATTTTTTGGGGCTTTTGCTGCTTTTTTTGGTACATTTTTTGGCTCACTAAACATGAGCATGACACAAATAGTGACACCACAACATATTCGAGGCCGTGTGATGAGTTTGGTAATGGTAATGAACATTATGAATCCATTAGCTGTTATTCCGATCGGAGCCATGGCAGAATATTCGAACATACACACGGCACTTTTATTTGCTGCCGTTATGTTATCGATATCTGCTTTTGGTTTGAATAGGGCCTTTCCCAATTTAAAGCGGTTTGATGAGACCTATATTACAAAAAAAAGCTCAGAAATTTAGCCGTAGTATGCTCGTTCTCACAAAAGAGAACTAAGATCTAATTCTATTGATGCTAATTGCGGGTGCTCACAATCTTTCTGTATATTTTGCAAAGTCAGGATGCGGTAGGTCTTCATTATGATTATTTTGGGGCAATCGCAAAATCGGATCGAATCTTCTTGCAAAAAATTGCCAAAGACACCTTTGATTAATTCGCTATTGTCTTTACAGAAATAGGTAAATTTTCGAAATTGCTTTTTCTTGTGATAACGATATTCGTGCACTACAGATTTATGATTGTTTCCGATCCCGAGCATATCATCGCTTATTAGATAAGCATCCGCTGTTATTATTGGATAATTTTGGCACCATCAAAGTAGCTATTCTTTCTCTTCTCATAAAAATTTTCGGAGTATCTTAATCTTGTCGCTATTGATGAAGTTGCGTCCCGATCTCCATCCCCAAAGTTCTGCCAGTACTCTTGATCCTCATTCCATGGGCTCCAAGAACCATATTCTTCTAAAGGATAACCATATGCGAACCGAACCCACTCAGCTCGCAATTGAGCACCTGCCTTAATCATCAAACTATCTGTTGAAAATGGGCTCCACCATATCGCACCCGTGTCCCAACCATGAGGTGTTCCAAGAGTATATTTTTCTAATCTCGATACAGGGAAATTTAGATAATAGGTGTAGACAATAGCATTTGTTTTAACATGGGCCGATGCATTTTTTTTAGCGGACAACAGAAAATATTGATCACCTAAAAAACGGGCTAATGCAGTTTTTTCCTCGAGAGCAAAGTCGCTCGGATAAACCTCGGCCAAGTCCTCATTATATTTCTCCAACACGACGTTGTTGTCGGCTAAAAATTTATCGATGTGCTGTGCAAAATCGCCCTCCCAGCTTGTTCCTCCTGTCATATAACTCTTGAGATTTACAGAACAACCGCTGGATATGATACATGCCCTACTGTCGAGTTTTACGGATTCCCCATCAACTATCGGAGCCAATCCTCTTAGTTGAGTAGTTACTATTTTGTTAGCATCTATCGAGCGAAGTTGCGTCAATGATTCAGTCCCCTTTAATCCTAGTCTCTTTAACAACTTTGATGCCTGTACTTCGGCAACGTAAGCATTATTTCCATTGATTCGTTTTGGCGCATCTGATGAGAATTTTTTCATATAACTCAGTTCACCGGTCAAGTAACTACTCTGAGCTATTGCCCTGTGAAAAAGGTTTTTCGCT
>NZIZ01000027.1 GCA_002691825.1 Porticoccaceae bacterium | reverse complement strand
GTGGATGATGTGCTGAATGTATCCGGCCACAGAATGGGCACGGCGGAGGTAGAGAGCGCAATAGTTTTACATGAAAAAATTGCGGAAGCAGCAGTAGTTGGTTGCCCTCACAAGATAAAAGGGGAAGGCATATATTGTTTTGTAACGCCAATGTCATCTGTCACATTGACGGACGAGTTGAAGAGTGAACTCGTAGCGTTGTGCGCACGAGAAATTGGTCCTATAGCGAAGCCAGATATAATACAGTGGGCGCCCAGTCTTCCAAAGACGAGATCCGGAAAGATCATGCGTCGCGTTCTCCGTAAAATCGCCGCTGGAGAAATTCACGAACTCGGTGACACTTCAACTTTGGCAGAGCCTGCTGTAGTTGAAGAATTAATAACCGGGCGAATTGAAATATAATAAACCTTATCGATGGGTAATTAATTAACAGACTGATGAGTCAATAAGTGCATGCATTTCAAACTGGTTTCTGAGCTTGTTAAGTGTAATCGTACCAAGCTTGACTTGCACCCAGATGAGGCACTTATGTTATCATTTGCGGAAAAGAGTCTATAGAAAAACAATCCAACAGACTTGACACAAATTTACGCAATTCGAGGAGAGGGGTAAATATGGAAAATAGTATTAGAAAGCAGCTTGCTGTGTTGATGCGGGAGAGGGGATTATCACAAAGCTCATTATCAAGGGGCGCCGGGGTTCCTCAACCAACGATCAACAGGATTTTAAGTCAAACAACAGTCGATTTGCGTCGGGATTCTGTTGTAAGGATCGCAAAGTTTTTGAATGTCACTCCGGAATATCTTTATAATTCTGAAACCGACATGTTAGGAACAGTTGAAACAAACTCGGTTGAAGCAACTGGAGTTGTCGATCAGGTAGATGACATTTGTCGGAGGGTGATGACTCTTACGTCATTACAAAGATCTCAAGTGCTGCACAGATTATTAGAACTGGTCGTTGTTAAATAGCTTCCAATTTTGGAGGCGAATGTTTGCATACTTGGCATTCCAATAGTAGAAGTACAATTGGCAAAGCCTCGGTAAAAACCACCACGTATATTGTCACTATAAGCCTAACAATCGCGGTCGAAAACTGCTCGATTAACTACTTCAGTCGTTCAATATTCTTGATTTAAGTAAGACAAGAATGGTACGCTTGTTTTTCCTAAGGGGCGGCTTGTTGAGTCTGAGATGTACCCTTCGAACCTGACCCGGATAATGCCGGCGGAGGAATAGGATATTCTCTATTTGCGCCGTTCATTTTTTTGGTCTCTAGATTTTTTGCTACTGAGGCTCCTAATGAAAACGTGTGTGATCCCTTTTTATTTCGCAGTTTTTTCTTCCGTAATGAGATACTCTGTTGTCGCGCCAATGAGTATGTTTGTCTCTTTATTTTCCCTCGCAACTGAGTTGGAGGAGGTAATCATAACTTCAGATTTTCGAGATGCGGCACTATCGGAGTTTTCTAATAGTGTGACTGTTTTGTCGAGCAAAGATATCAACCGCCGGCAGGCGACGCACCTTGAACAGATCCTCAATCTGTCCCCGAATGTTAACTTTGCAAGTGGTGCATCAAGGGGACGTTTTGTTCAAATTAGAGGAATTGGAGAACGTAGTCAATTTATCGAGCCTGTGAATCCGTCAGTTGGGATAGCAATAGACGGTATAGACTTTACTGGTATAGCCGGCGCCGCGACGACAATGGATATTAGGCAGATTGAAATATTTCGAGGACCTCAGGGGACGCTTTTTGGAGCAAATGCTTTGGCTGGATTAATTAACCTTAAATCTTATCAGCCAACTGATGATATGGAGGGAACTCTTTCCTTGACTTCCGGGACCTATAATTCCAACACGCTTGCCGCAGCAGCAGGCGGTCCCATTGACGATAGCGCTGGGTACAGGGTGTCCATTCAAAGTCACAATAGTGATGGCTTCATAACTAATGATTATCTCCGGCGTGATGATACCGACGATATTGATGAATTGAGTCTTAGATTAATTACTAAATGGACTATTAGTAACGATTTAACAACGAAGCTAACGATTTTTCATGTGGACGCCGACAATGGCTATGATGGATTTTCTTTAGATAATACCCGTACAACCCTGTCGGATAAGCCAGGTCATGATCGACAAAAATCTAATGCTCTGGGTATAGACACTTCTTGGGATTTAAATGAAAATTTTAAGCTGATTGGTATGATGAGTCGCGTTAGGAGCGATCTTGAGTATGGCTATGACGAGGACTGGGCTCATCCCTCTATTTGTGAGGGTCTGGAGTGTTCTGGTTGGGAATATAATTCACAGGATAACTATTTGAGAGATCATGTAAATAGTAAAATTGATCTTCGGTTAGTCTCAAGTCGACCAGCCGTAGTACTGGGTAAACCATTATCTTGGGTATTTGGCATCTACTCTCGACAGCAGAGTGAAACTTTGATAAGAGAGTACACTTATAACATCAGCGATTTTTCGAGCACTTTCGACACGAGAAATAGTGCAGTTTATGGACAAATCTCCACAGATATCTCCTCAAGGCTGAACTTGCTGAGTGGTATTAGGTATGAGAAACGGGACGCAACTTATGTTGATACTGACGCAGTCAAGCATAATGTAGCTGAGGACTTGTGGGGCGGAAGAGTATCCCTGCAATACAAGATAGATGGAGGCAGTTTGGTATATGGCTTGATATCTCGTGGTTACAAGGCGGGCGGTGTCAACAGTGACCCTGATCTAGCACCTGAGGAGCGTGAGTTTGATACCGAATTTATGTGGAACCTTGAGACAGGACTCAAAAGGTCGTGGTTACAGGATAAATTGAACACACAATTTGCGCTGTTCTATCAAGAGCGTAAAGATATACAAATTAAACAATCACTTATCCAACCCCGGGCTGATAGCAATGCAAGTGATTTCATCGATTATTTAGGTAATTCGGCTCAAGGTAGCAATTACGGACTAGAGCTGGAATTTGTTTGGATTGCTACCGACGTGGCGACACTTTCTGGATCTTTGGGTCTATTAAGGACTGAATATGATACCCCTTTGTCTGGTTCTTTAAATAGCCGAGAGCAGGCGCACGCGCCGAGCTACCAATTCGATATTAGTGTTGACGTCAAAATGGCTGACAATTGGGTGTGGACGGTCGAGGTGGAGGGTAAGGATGACTTTTACTTATCTTCAAGCCACAGCACCCGATCTCAGGCATACCAGTTGGTCAATACGAACGTGACTTATGACGGCGGAGCTTGGACAGTAGCATTTTGGGCACGTAATCTTTTTGATGAAACGACAATTATTAGGGGATTTCGTTTCGGAAATGATCCCCGAAAGTTTTACGAAGCTGACTCTTATTTCCAGTTTGGAGAACCTAGAGTGTTAGGCTTGAGTGCGAGCTATAGATTTTTTTAATTTTCTGTGCAAATAGATTAATTACTTGAGGTATTTGGAATGCAGGTCACAATTGACATTAGTATGTACCCTAACCGGAAGAAATTTATTACTCCGATAAAGGGTTTTATAGAGCGAATTAATCGCTTCGATAACCTCAAGATTTCTACTTTTCCGACTAGTACAGTTGTGCAGGGTGACTTCGTATGGGCGATGGAAGCCGTCCAAAAGACGATCGCTGATTGCTATTGTGAGTATCACATGGCAGTGTATGTCGTCAAAATTATTCCGGGTTACGAGGCCTTATAGGGGATGCTAGCTTGGCTTAGTTTGGAGACATTAGCAGTGCTCTGTGCAATTGCTTACTTGTTTTTAGCAATGCGCGAAAACATCTATTGTTGGCACTTTGCATTCTTCAGCACGGCGTTATATGTGTGGATCTTTCAGGATGTAAACTTGTACATGGAGTCTGCCTTAAATATTTACTATGTGTTGATGGCTCTCTATGGATGGTTTTGTTGGAGTACTTCCAAATTCGCAGCTGAGGGGTTAAAAATAAAAAGTTGGACATTAAATCTCCATATCAAGGTTGTTAGTCTGATATGCCTTCTGACCGCTGTCTCTGGTGTTTTGCTCAGCATAAATACAAGCGCCCGCCTTCCATATTTGGACTCACTGACTACATGGGGAAGCGTAATTACGACTTTTATGGTTGCTAGGAAGGTGCTAGAGAACTGGCTGTACTGGGTCGTTATAAATAGCTTGTCTATATTCTTGTATGTTGATCGCGAGTTGTATCAAACAGCTGTTCTTTTTGCTATGTACACTGCACTGTCTGTCGCGGGTTATTTTCAATGGAGAAGTATTTATCAACGAGAGAGTAAACAACATTCTTCAGCAGACGCTGTATCGGTGGCGGAGCTGGAATCGCACTAACCGATGTCATCTGGATTTCAGGCCTGTAGTTCAGTGTAAGCTTTCTGACGGACTTACAAATCATAGTTTCTTGGTCGCAGCCGCCGACCAGCGAGCTGTAGTTCGAGTAAATTGTGCCCATGCCAGTCTGCTGGGTATCGATAGATCAAGAGAAATAGATATTTTGACTCTACTGGCCGATTCAAAATTAGTGCCAAAAGTTTTGTATATAAATGACAAAGTAATGGTAAGCGAGTATATCAATGGAGCAAAATTGACAAAGGCAATGTTAGAAAATCCACATTTGAGGTCACAAATAAAAAAAAACTTGAAAGAAATATCATCTTTTTTTAGCAGTCATGAGCGACGATTCAGTTATCTCATTCATTGTGAAAGTTATCTTAAACAATTAATGCGCGAGCAGCTACAGCTCGTTGACATAAGTCAACTACTTTCTTTAGCTGAATATATTGATTCTGAAGATTGGGCACCTAGTCTATGTCATCATGATCTTGTGCGAGAAAATGTGTTAGTGAGCGATGGTGGAGTACATTTTTTAGACTGGGAATATGCAGCAATGGGGCATCCGGCATATGATTGGGTTTCCTTATTTGGAAATGAATTTTCGCTTGATGAGATGGATTGCGGGCCTGTATCTCTCGAAATGTGGCAGCTTCTTAGTAACTTTCAAAGGGAGTTGGACAAATTATGGAGAATTCTTAATATGAAACTAATTGAAAACTTTGAGTCTGGAAGATGAAAAAGCATACGAAAATCCCGAACCATGAGGAACGATATGTCATTATTGAGTAAGGCGCCGAAACGCCGTTTTCTCGTATTTATAAAGACCACTTTGAGTAGGGTATATATCATTGCAGGCAATGTTAAAGAGAGCTTTATGAATCGGGCAGCACATTTCATTCATATTGCGGATAGCCGAGTTTTGATGACAAAATCGACGGCTTTTTATTAATGCAATTTCTTAAATATTGAAGGCGACGGCACCTAACTATATTTGTTATCCACGAAACATAAATTAATCTTTAAAATTTTTAAATTGGAAGGGTTGCTCAAGATCAACTTCTCGGACAATAGACATAATTTTTTGCAGATCGTCCCTTTTTTTCCCAGATACTCGTACCTGATCACCCTGAATTTGTGATTGAACCTTCAATTTTGAGTCTTTTATGAGTTTTACAATTTTCCTACAGACGTCGTTTGAGATGCCCTGTTTAAATGTAATGGGTATGGAAAATATTTTTCCTCTATGAAGAGCTTTTTCATCGAATGACATCGCACGTGGATCAACTTTCCTTTTTATCAACTGAGCACGAAAAATATCCAGTAGCTGTTGACATTGGAATTCAGCTTCGGCCCTCGCAATGACTTGTTCTTTAGCATAATCGAATGTTGCATCAACGCCCCGAAAATCAAAGCGAGAGCATATTTCTCGGTTTGAATTATCTGTTGCGTTTAGAATCTCAGAGGCATCAACCTCAGATACGATGTCCATACTTGGCATAATTAGCTAGGATCCTTGTTGAAAAGTTTGTTGCAAGTGTAAACCGATTACCGGGGTTTGCTCTACCTAAATGTTAATAAGAAATTTCGTTATTTGAGTTTTAATGGGAAATCATAAGTAGAATTAATGGTTAAATTCGTTGAAGGGTGCTCGAGAGGGGTTTACACTTTTCCTAATGCTTATATTGGATCAGGCAATGTCAGAAGAATCAGGTAAATTGCTTTGGAAACCGACGCAAGAGCAGATCATGAATTCCAATCTCCAAAGATTTATGGAAACACTTTCTGACACACATTCGGTGCGCTTTTCCAATTATAACGAATTACATAAATGGTCTATTGACGATCCAGAAAATTTTTGGTCGGCGGTATGGACTCATACAGGAATAAAATCATCAGTCAATTTTACACGAGTCCTAGTTGAGGGAGATAAATTTCCCGGAGCAAGATGGTTTTCTGGCGCAAGGCTCAATTATGCTGAGAATTTGCTTCGGACTTCTGAAGAAAAAGTTGCTGTTATTGGACGTCTGGAGAATGGAACTCGCACCACAATTACATATCAGCAGTTGTACCGACGAGTTGAGCAATGTGCGGCAGCGATGAGGCGCAAGGGAGTGACTAATGGCGATCGGGTTGCCGGCTTACTACCAAACGTTATTGAGTCGATTATTTCAATGCTCGCGGCAAGCAGCATTGGAGCCATTTGGTCGTCTTGCTCTCCCGATTTTGGCCTCAGTGGGGTGGTAGATAGGTTCGGACAAATTAAGCCGAAACTATTAATCGCTTGTGATGGGTACTTTTATAATGGTAAAACTGTGAATTGCTCTCAACTTGTTAAAGAGCTCTGTAAACAATTAAAGAGTATCCAATGCCTCGTGATAGTACCAGTAATAGGCATTTTCAAAACTGCGGGAACTGACGGGTTAGGTATTATTTTTGAAAACTTTTTAGTTACGAAAAATACGCCCAAACTTGTTTTCGAGCAGCTTCCCTTTGATCACCCCTTATTCATTATGTACTCTTCCGGAACAACTGGAGCTCCAAAATGTATAGTGCATGGTGCTGGCGGTACGCTGATTCAACATCTCAAAGAACATCGTCTCCACGTAAATTTAACCTCAAATGATAGGATGTTCTTTTTCACTACATGCGGTTGGATGATGTGGAATTGGCTGGTGAGTGCCCTTGCCTCTGAAGTGACATTAGTTTTGTTCGATGGCTCTCCATTTTATCCGATGCCAAAATCATTGTTCGATTTAGCTGAGGAAGAGAAAGTCACAGTTTTTGGCACGAGCGCAAAATACCTGGCTGCGCTAGAAAGGCACGGCGTCAAACCAAGTGAAACCCATAATATTAAAGGTTTAAGGAGTGTACTTTCTACCGGTTCACCGCTGTCCAGCAGAAGCTTCAGATATGTCTACCGAAACGTAAAATCCAATATTTCTCTGGCGTCAATTTCNGGAGGTACTGACATAATTTCGTGTTTTGTTCTGGGCAACCCTTGTCTACCGGTCTGGGAAGGAGAAATTCAGTGTATTGGATTAGGTATGGCTGTCGAGGTTTGGGATGAATATGGCAATTCGGTGAGGGAGCAAAAGGGTGAGCTAGTGTGCACAAAACCTTTTCCAAGTGCCCCTATTTATTTCTGGGATGATAAACAAAATAAGAAGTACTTAGCGACATACTTTGCTGTGTTCCCCGGGATTTGGGCGCAGGGTGACAATGCTGAGATTAATTCTCGTTTGGGGATTGTGATTCACGGTAGATCTGATTCCACCCTAAATCCAGCTGGAGTAAGGATTGGAACTGCAGAAATATATCGACAATTAGAGGTGTTTGATGAGTTATTAGATTATGTGTGTGTTGGCCAGGTTCGGGAGGGTGATGAGCGTGTAATTTTATTTGTGGTATTAAGAGAAGGAGTTGAGATGACAGCCGAGTTATGTTCCTCGATATGTTCGACGATTAGGGAGGAAACTACTCCTCGGCATGTGCCAAAAAAAATAATTGCTGTAGCTGATATCCCGAGGACAATGAATGGGAAAACAGCTGAGCTAGCTGTTCGTAAGATCCTGCACAATGAGCCGATTACGAATGTTGACGCTCTCGCTAACCCAGAATCGATCGATTTATTTCGCAATCTAATCGAACTCACTGATTAGTTATACTGAGATTAAGCTTACAAAGCCTCACTTACACTTAGTTTATCTGATTTAAACCAACTAAGTGTCAATACGATTCAACGATGGAAAGGCCAGCATCTAGAATCATCAATTTTTATGATATTAGATTAGGATTTTTGTATTTTGATTCCAAGATCATGCACACAATCTCAGATGTCAGGAAAAAAAATAAAGCCAAATTTGGTATAGTCTTTTCTGGGGAATATTATAGTAAATTTTTATCAAAGTGATGTGGNNTGATTTATGGATTTAAGCAAAGTAGATAAGGAGCTCTTAGGTTACTTAGAGAAGTTTCCGGAGATTAATATTTGGGATGATCTGCCTGCAACTCGAGTTCTCTCCCTTGAAATAATGAGAAAAAGAATCGCGAAATTAACTCCAATTCATGATGTTAAATCTGAAGACTTCAATGTGCTTGTCAAAGATGGAGCTTCGGTAAAAGTAAGATTGTACCGACCTTTGAAAGATTTTGGTGAATTGCCGGCGTTAATTTGGTTACATGGGGGTGGATATTGCTTGGGAGGAATTGAACATGATGATCACGTTGTTCGTCAAATAGTTCAGGCAGTAGGTTGTATTGTTTTGTCAGTCGACTATCGTCTAGCCCCTGAGTTTCCATTCCCTGCTGCCTTGGATGACTCTTATACAGCTCTTTTATGGCTCTTTGAACATGCCTCAAGACTTGGGGTAGATGACAAAAGGATAGCAGTTGGTGGTGCTAGTGCTGGAGGTGGGCTGGCAGCAGGACTAGCGTTGGCAGCACGTGATCGTGGCGAGGTAAATTTAACTTTCCAATTATTATTTTGTCCGATGCTAGATGACCGTAATATGACTCCCTCGAGTTATTCTATAACAGATACTAGAGTATGGAATCGTGAGTGTAATTTGCGGGGTTGGAGAGCTTACCTTGGTGACAAAGGAGATATGATTCCGGTATCTCCTTATGCCGCCGCCGCTCGCGCCGACAATTTAGCGTCTCTCCCATCAACATACATGGGGGTGGGTTCCGAGGATCTCTTCGTTGATGAAAATCGGATTTATGCTGAGCGTCTGAAAGAGGCGGGAGTAGCTGTAGATTTCTCTGTAATCCAAGGAGGATTTCATGGCTTTGAATTTATACCCAAAGCTCAGCTCTCAAAAGAGACTCGAAATAGTTATTTTACAGCTTTAAAAAATGCGTTGTTTAAATGAGATGGCAAAACTAAAACAAACAGGGTTAAACTTCGATATTCGCACGGTAAGCGAATTTGCCGAAAAGGAGGCCTAATTCAAACAATAGCCACATTGGTACCGCGAGAAGGATCTGAGATATGATGTCCGGTGGGGTAAGGAGCATCCCGAAGAGAAAACATAAAATGAAGATAATAGGTCGTTTTTTGGAGAGTACGTCGGGATTTACAACTCCCATCCAAGCGAGTATCACCACGGCTATTGGGATTTCAAAGCTTAAGCCGAACGCAAAAAATAGTTTTAGCGCAAAGTTTAGATAACTTTTAATATCCGGCATTATGATTATTCCTTCCGGCACGATCGTGCTGAAAAATAAAAATATTATAGGGAAAACGATGTAATATGCGAAAGCTATGCCGCTATAAAATAAAACTACGCTTGAGAGAAATAGTGGTATCGCAATTTTTTTTTCTTGTTGATACAGGCCGGGGGCGAGAAATGCCCAGACTTGGTATAGGATATAAGGCATAGCGGCAAAAAGAGATAATACTAAGGTTAATTTGAATGGAGTTAAAAACGGTGAAGCGACTTCGGTTGCGATCATACTGGCATTCTCTGGGATAAATCTTCGAATTGGTTCCGAGATGTAGAGGTATATTTGATTACTAAAAGAGAATAGACCCACGAAGATTAGCAACACTGAAAAAATACATCGTAGGGCTCGATTTCTAAATTCGGTTAGATGAGCGACAAGTGGTTGACTCTCGAGCTCCTGCTCTTTCATAGGTCTGTTCGATTCTCGCCAGAGACCTGCATTTTTTTCAATTCTTGGTTGATTTGCTCTTTACTATGATTAATGTTGCGGAGAACTTCTTCATTATGGAGTTTTTCCCTTATTTCTTCCATTCCAACCTCCTTTTCTAGTTCTCGTTTCGCGGAAGAAATAGCTTGGCTTATCCTGCCGGCCCAAAGACTGAGGGAGCGTACAGCCTCAGGAATTCGATTGGGACCCATAACTAATAAGGATATCACGGCTATTAACAGAAGTTCGGAAAAAGCTATGTCAAACATTTGATTAGCGTATTAGTAGTATTTTGGAGCCGATAATCCAAAAGGTTTATTCGATATTATTTCGTTTTTCGGAGGAAGTCACTGAATCAGCAGACTGCTCATCACGTGACTGATTCTCATCATTCGACACTGCATCTTTGAACCCTTTTACAGCACTGCCAAGGTCACCGCCTATGTTACGTAACTTCTTGGTTCCAAAAATTACACCTGTAATCAGAAGTATTATTAGAAGTTCTTGCCATCCAAATCCCATAACTTTACTTCCCTTTATCCCGTGCCATGTCTTTGGCTCTTTTCCTCAATTCCCGACACATTGAAGCGTCTGTCGAGTTCACTCAGGACTGCTTTTGCATCAGATCCTAGGTACGAGAGCATCACTAGGGAATGGAACCATAGATCAGCGGTTTCAAATACTAATTCTTGATTGTCGCCGCTGACAGCCGCATCTTTGGCAGCTAGTATTGTTTCTGTTGACTCCTCACCCACTTTCTCTAGGATTTTATTAAGCCCGCTCTCATAAAGAGAAGCTACATATGAATCAGCCGCTGCGTAGCATTTTCTCTCTCGTAGTGCCTCCATTAGGCGTTCTAAAATATCTTTACTCATAGATACATCTCTTCTGGGGATCGAATCACGTCATCTATCTTAGACCAGTTCTTATCTTGTAAAACTCTAAAAAAACATGATTCTCTTCCTGTATGGCAGGCAACGTTCCCTATTTGCAGGACTTTGATTAGGATAGTATCGTTGTCGCAATCTAGGTGCAACCCGACTAGGCGTTGTATATTTCCTGATTGTTCTCCCTTCCGCCAGAGCTTATTTCGCGAGCGAGACCAATATACAGCGCGTTGCTCAATGACAGTTGCCTGAAGGGCTTCTTTATTCATCCAAGCCATCATCAGTACTTTATTTGATTTGGCGTCCTGCGCTATCGCTGGAATTAAGCCTTCCATATTCCAAGCTATTTCGCTGATAAAATTCATCAATTACCCTTTAATGAAATTTTGTTAAAACTTTCCGAGATTATGGCACTGTTTTTAGGTTATAAACAATGGTTGTTATCTTATCAATAAAAGGATAAGTCCNAAACTAAACGCCAGAATACTGATGTTATTAAAGTTATTTAAAACTACTTGCCATTGAGGGTATGCAGTTGCAATTCCTACAAAAACAAATAGAAGACCCAACCTCGATGACCAAATTTTAAAGGTAGTTCGCAGCGATGTGGCAGTCTGGACTGAATTAGTCTTAGTTCTCGAGNTACCATTTTCTAAGGCGTTATAGATCAAAGGTGGAATTTTAGGCAACTGTTCCAACCAATCTGGAAAATGATTTTTAATCTGCTTATAAATTCCCTTTGGTGAGTACCTCTGGCGTAGCCATTTTTCTAGAAAGGGTTGTGCTGAAGTCCATGGATCTAACTCCGGATAAAGTTGTCTGCCNAAACCCTCGACATTAAGCAATGTCTTTTGCAATAAAATTAGCCCCGGTTGAACTTCCATATTGAATTTTCTCGCAGTATCAAAAAGCTGAACCATCAAAAATCCCATCGATATTTCGTGCAGTGGTCTTTGAAATACAGGTTCACACACAGTCCGTATCGCATTGGTAAATTCGGTAACTGATGTGTCATGCCTTACCCAACCAGAGCGGATATGTAACTCAGCAACAAGGCGATAATCACGCTTGAAGATAGCTAACAAATTTCTAGCCATATAAAATTGATCGTCAATAGTGAGGGATCCCATAATGGCGCAATCGATTGCCAAATAAGTTGGTGACTGGGGACAAGTGGTGTCGACAAATATGTTTCCCGGGTGCATATCTGCATGAAAGAAATTGTGGTCAAAAACTTGCGTGAAGAATATCTCGATACCTCGTTCTGCAAGTATCTTAAAATTAATCCCTCTATCGGTTAGAGTCTGAACATCTGTGACCGGAGTCGCATATATCCGTTCCATTACCAATACGTCTCTACTTGAGAGTGACCAAAGAATTTCCGGAACATGAAGTATGGATGAGGACTCAAAATTATGCTTTAGTAAAGAGGCGTTGGCGCCTTCTGATTGAAGGTTGAGCTCGTTAAAAATAACGTTCCTATAGTCTGATACAACTTTAACCGGATGTAAGCGCTTGCCATCTTTACTGTGTTTTTGGATAAAATTGGCCATTAAAAGCATTAATTGTATATCTTGTTGGATGATTTTTTCAATTCCTGGACGTACCACTTTAATCACGACATCCCGCCCATTTAAAGTGGTTGCTGCATGAACTTGTGCAATTGATGCGGATGCTAGCGGGGTTTCGTCAAAGTCAGTGAACATATCAGTAATTTTTCCTGATAATGCCGCCTCTACCACAGTCTTAAATATTTCTGTTGGAAATGGAGGCACTTTGTCTTGTAATTTGTTGAGCTCTCGACAAATATCTGGCGGTATAAAATCAGGCCTTGTCGATAGTAGTTGACCAAATTTAATAAAAATAGGGCCTAATTCTTCGAGTGCTAATCGAAGCCTTTCGCCCCTTGAACCTCTACTTGCCCCAAACACTCTAAAAAGCATGAGGGTAAGCTTTAATTTCGGCGAAATTTTTTTCTCTCGGACAAATTCATCGAGTCTATGACGCCCCACAACCGAAACAATTTTGAGAGCTCTTTGAAAATGTTTCATGTTTTTATTTTCTGCAGAAGGGTTTCGATGCGGGAGTTCAACCGATCAACCTCTAAAGAGAGTTGTCTAACTTGTCGGGAGAAATTTTCAAATTCGGGTAAAGCAGGCACTACTTTCCATTCCTCCTGCGCAAATTCTATCCCGCNAGTCACTACACGATGTCGGTTGTCGTTGGCCGTTCGAGCCAAGGTCCTTAGCGAGGTTACAGCAAAATGTGCCGGAATATCGCCCACCACATCAGAGAGTGCTGCTTCCCAATCGACGTCCAATTTTCGAAAAACATTTGCAAGGCGTTTTAAGATTAGTGTATCGCCGACCACAGTCACTCCGCTCCCGGCAAGTGTCACAGCATTGCTATCTTGCGTCAAAATTCCTACAAAAGCGATTATCGAACCATGGAGAGTTACTGCCGCATTTCTACTCGAGCCTGACCTTATTCTTATTTGACCATCTTGAATAAATATATAATAGCACCATCCGGGTGGACTTGCGTGAAGACCGATTGTTGTTTCATTGAGTCTTTTTAGTAATCTAACTGTTTCAATATCGTAGGCAAGAGTTGCATTTATCAACTTTTCTACGCGCTTGAGCCCATATTCCATTGGTTGGCTAAGGATCATTAGGGTTTGACTCCCATGTGAACTGCTGCCACTCCTCCACTCATGTTGATATACTCCACATTAACAAGACCTGCTTTTTCTACTATTTGTTTTAAAGTTTCTTGATCAGGATGCATTCGGATTGATTCAGCGAGATATTTATAGCTATCCTCGTCACCTGTGATTAGTTTTCCAAGTTTTGGGATAATTTTAAAGGAGTACTCATCATAAAGTTTTGAGATAATATTGCTGTAAGGCTTAGAGAATTCTAGTATTAACAATCTCCCTCCGGGCTTAAGCACTCGCCTCATTGATAAGAGAGCACGATCTTTATCAGTGACGTTTCGTAATCCGAATCCAATACTAACTATGTCAAAGCTGTCATCCTGAAAGGGAAGCTCCTGTGCATCGGCTAGAACATAAGAAATATTTTGAATAAATCCTTTATCAATAAGACGATCTCTACCCACCTCAAGCATCGATCGGTTGATGTCGGTGAGCACAACATGTCCACCGTTACCTACGCGCTTTGCGAATTTTGCCGACAAGTCACCTGATCCACCAGCAACGTCTAAAACTTTGTGACCAGACTTTACTCGGGATATTTCAACTGTAATATGTTTCCATATTCTGTGGACACCACCAGACATAAGGTCATTCATTAAATCGTAGTTTTTTGCAACTGAATCGAACACATCGGCCACATGACTAGCTTTGCTCTCTAAAGGTACGGTCTTGTAGCCGAAGTGGGTAGTTTTTTCTGCCATAAATTTTTTAACAGTTAAGTTTAAAAACTCCATTGTACTAAGCTAAGGATCATTTAGGTATGCAAAATAAAAGTCCTTGCTAATTAATTATTGGGAATTTTCAGGGTAAAGGTGTGTGGCTCGCGAGATTTACCTGAGGTGTGGAGTTGCGAAAGATATTTATCCCAATGTCTTGATCGATTTTCAGAAAGTTCGAGTAGGAGTGACCAAGTAAAAATGCCGGTAGTGTGGTCGTCGCTGAAAGAAATTCTCAGCGCATAGTTTCCACATTGAGCAATATCTGTGATTTGGATGTATCGTTTACCATTTGGGAAGTTCAGGTCACGCTTATTTTCAGCACTTGGCGAGTAAACTCGTAAATATTCTGCACTCAAGGCCACCTCTGGATTGTTATCGTACGCTAAAAGCAGCAGGGATTTGCATTTGCTTAGGCTGACACGTTTTGGAATTTTCAAAAACCTACTCTCCAATACATGTACCTCTGGTTTTGTCGCTAACTTTATAATCCAAAATGGTTTTTATAAGATAAACCGTGTAAGATCTTCATTCTTTGCTAAGTCTCCTAGTTGTTCTTGAACAAACTCCGCGCTTATTGAAATTTTTTCGCCATTGGCTCCCAAATCAGCAGCGTCAAATGAGATTTCCTCTAGCAAGCGTTCTAGGATGGTGTGAAGTCTTCTGGCGCCAATATTTTCCGTACTTTCATTTACATCATAAGCAATTTCGGCGATTCGTTTCACTCCTTCCGATTTAAACTCTACATCAAGTCCCTCTGTGCCTAAAAGAGCCGTATATTGTTTAGTAAGCGAGGCAGTGGGCTCAGTCAAGATTTTCTCGAAGTCGTTTATGCTAAGTGAAGCCAGCTCTACCCTAATAGGGAGTCTTCCTTGTAGCTCTGGTATTAAGTCAGAAGGTTTACAAAGATGGAAGGCCCCAGAGGCAATGAAAAGTATATGGTCCGTCTTTATCATCCCATATTTTGTTGTAACGGTACTTCCCTCGATCAGGGGTAATAGGTCTCTTTGTACTCCCTCTCGAGAGACATCTCCGCCGCTTGTCTCAGAGCGCTTACAGATTTTGTCTATTTCGTCTAGAAACACGATCCCATGTTGCTCAGCAGATTCAACCGCATTTAGTTTAATATCCTCTTCGTTAACAAGCTTTCCGGCCTCCTCCTCTTTGAGATTTTTCAGTGCTTCGCTTACGGTGAGTTTTCGTTTGTTGGTTTTTCCTTTGCCCATCGCACTAAACATGTTTTGTAATTGTGATGTCATCTCTTCCATGCCAGGAGGTGCTACTATTTCAACGCCAACTGGTATTTGATGCAACTCGATTTCTATCTCTTTACTATCGAGTTCGCCCTCGCGAAGTTTCTTTCGGAAAACTTGTCGTGTAGTTGATTCTCTTGATTCAGAATTCCGTGCAGGAGGGAGAAGAGCGTCTAGAACGCGTTCTTCCGCAGCATCCAAAGCACGCTGAGCAACTTTTTTTAATTCGCGCTCTCGGCATTGTTTAGCCGAGGTCTCGACAAGATCACGAATGATTGATTCGACGTCTTTTCCAACGTAGCCTACTTCCGTAAACTTAGTTGCCTCTATTTTTACGAAAGGTGCGTTTGCTAGACGCGCTAATCGTCTCGCAACTTCGGTTTTTCCGACCCCTGTGGGGCCAATCATCAAGATATTCTTGGGGGTTACCTCATTACGGAGGTCTGATTCGAGTTGGGATCTACGCCATCGGTTTCTTAGCGCTATCGCAACTGCTCGTTTCGCGTCATCTTGACCGATGATATGCTTATTAAGTTCGTGGACGATCTCCCGCGGAGTCATTTGAGACATATTTTATTTACTCCGTATCGATGGTAACAGCGTCAGATTTAAGTACTTCAATAGAGTGGTTTTGATTAGTGAATACGCATACATCGCCTGCAATCTCAAGGCCTTTGGAAACAATTTCCTCTGCAGTAAGACTCGTATTTTCTAATAGAGCTCTAGCTGCCGCCTGTGCAAAAGGCCCACCAGACCCAATTGCTATTAGATCGTCTTCGGGCTGTATTACGTCTCCGTTACCAGTTATCACAAATGAACTGTTTTGGTTTGCTACGGCAAGTAGCGCTTCTAGTCGACGCAGCATCCGATCGGTACGCCAGTCTTTTGCTAACTCTACCGCCGCTCTGGTAAGATTTCCATGATGCTGCTCAAGCTTTGCCTCGAACCGTTCGAATAGGGTGAACGCGTCTGCGGTTCCTCCGGCAAATCCTGCGATGACTTGGTCCTTGTAGAGGCGACGGACTTTACGTGCATTACCTTTCATAATGGTGTTGCCCATGCTGACTTGTCCGTCCCCACCAATGACCACAATATTATTTCTTCGGACTGACAAAATTGTTGTACCGCGGTATTGTTTCACGTTCTTTCTCCGTTTTGTAATAAGGTTGGGGCTAGTTCGTAAATATCAATCTCGAATTGGTAGCTTTATTTTTTTATTACGTAGTTGATGCCTTGTGTAATGGGGAGACATGATATCCGTTCATCGCTAGAAAACCACAATTTTGCGTGCTAGCATCTAATAACACAATTTGAACCTTTGACTGATATTAGGGCTTTTCCTATCTGCATGGCAGATACAAATGTAATTATAATTTCCCGTATTTTTAAATGTATTTTCCGCTAGGAGCTTAAAAATGGCACTTCTCCTAAAGAATAAGTCACTCATCAAGTCACAGATATACTCTGCTGGGCAGTGGTTGGATTCGGTGAACTCCAAGACTTTAGATGTGGTGAATCCTGCCACTAGTGAAGTAATTGCGACGGTACCTTATTGTGGTGCATTAGAAACAAGAAGAATGATAGACGCCGCCTATCAAGCACAACGTTCTTGGGCACGGGCGACCGCGAAGCACAGATCGATGATCCTGCGAAATTGGTTCAATCTGATTGTTCGAAATAAAGATGACTTGGCTTACTTACTCACTTTGGAGCAAGGCAAACCACTTGCAGAGGCATCAGCTGAACTGTCGTATGGTGCAAGTTATGTTGAGTGGTTCAGTGAGGAAGCTAAGCGCGTTTATGGTGATATTATTCCGCAATCTTCAGAGGACAAAAGACTGGTCGTTATCAAGCAACCGATTGGTGTAGTCGCATGCATCACCCCTTGGAATTTTCCTAATGCAATGTTATTACGTAAGGTTGCACCGGCGCTCGCGGCTGGGTGTGCTGTGGTATGTAAACCGGCAAATTCAACTCCTCTGTCTGCGTTAGCGATCGCTGAGTTAGCTGAGCAAGCTGAGCTTCCTCCCGGTTTAATCAATATTGTAACTGGAAATACTGAAGAAATTGGAGCAGAGCTAACCTCAAATCCGTTAGTTCGAAAACTCACTTTCACTGGCTCTACTCCAGTAGGTAAGAAGTTAATTGCTGCCTGCTCGGGAACAGTCAAAAGAACTTCAATGGAGTTGGGTGGTAATGCGCCTTTTATCGTTTTTGATGATGCTGATCTTGAATCTGCTGTTCAAGGCGCATTAGTATCCAAGTATCGTAATGCTGGCCAGACATGTGTTTGCTCTAACCGTTTAATCGTTCAACGCGGGATATATGACCAGTTTGTTGAAATGTTTACCACTGCAGTAGCGAAGCTTGTAGTAGGAAATGGGCTTGAAAGTTCTACGACGGTGGGCCCACTTATAAATTCGAGCGCAGCCGAGGATGTCTGTTCTATTATTGATGACGCCGTCTCGAAGGGAGCTCAATGTTTACTCGGCGGTGGCATGAGTGCCTTGAGGGGAAGTTTTGTAGAACCCACTGTTTTAGTAAATGTCACGCGTGAAATGAGAGTTTTCTCGGAGGAAATATTTGGACCGGTTGCGCCGGTGTTTCAATTTGATACTGAGAACGAGGTAATTGAGATGGCTAATGATACGGAATTTGGCCTCGCCGCTTATTTTTACACTAAGGATTATGGAAGGATATGGCGAGTTGCCGAGCGTCTGGATTACGGAATTGTCGGTATCAACGAAGGCATAATTTCTAACGAGATGGCACCTTTTGGCGGTTTGAAGGAATCGGGTAACGGACGAGAAGGTTCCAAATATGGGATTGATGACTATCTCGAAATCAAGTATCTGTGCATAGGCGGGATAGAGNAATGTTATTTTTATTGAATTATGTACTTTTTCTTTTTTAGAACCGTTTTCTTGGAATCTTGAGTGCTATCTTCCCGAGTCTTATCCGCTGAGGATGACGGCCCACAGGTAATGATACGACCTCACGGGCGTCTTTAAACGAGATCACGGCAACCCGATCTTGATTACTGACAGACACATAGCAATATTTTCCGTCAGCGCTTTTCGTCGCCCAGTAAGGCCTCGCTTCTGGACCATGGTTTGAGAGCTTTAACATTCGGTACTCGAATGAGTCAGTATCAACAATTGCAGCGTAGCCAGACATGGTTGCGGCCACACACAGTTTCGTTCCATCCGAATTGATCGNTATCCCGTGATGAGCAGAATTTAAATTGTATTCGCTTGGTCGAAGAGCCTCCGTTTTGGCAGGAATCGGCAATCGAAGAACCCGTGAGACGAGCTGCTTCTTTACGTTGTACTCCACAATGCCATGAAAAAATGAGATTTGCAGAAAAACGATATTTGAATCGGGTGAGATTGCCATCGGGCGAACTGCGCTTTCGTGCCACGGCATACCGAAATCGCTGAGTTTTTTGGCCATGTCAATTCTCTGAAGTATCTGATAGTTTGTAGCATCAACGACTTGAAAATATCGATCTCCCTTGAGGGAGTTGATAAAACGGTTAGATGTTGGGAGATAGACACGGCCAATGCTAGCATGAAAAATTCTGCTGCCATCCTGAGAGAAAGAGTTCTCATGCGGGCTATCTCCTGAGGCGAAGCCGCCGACGATTTCTCCACTTTTAGTATCGATGGCGTGAACTTTTCGAGCAGTCGAGGCGGATACTAGGAGTATCTTACCATCTGGCGATATTGCGGCATGGTCAGATCGGTAGCCTTCGATAGGGGTTCGCCATATTATCTTACCGCTATGCGTGTCCAGTGCAACAACATCAGCAAAACTAGGTCTTGAGATAAAAATTTTTGTTCCATCACGAGAGGTAAACATGTCATCTACAAGCTGATGATTACCTTTCCCAATTAGTTTCTTTATTAACCAAGACATTACTCGCTTGTCAATACGGCTTTTTAATTCGTCTAAACGCTCAGCTTTATCAGGCACCGCGTCAAGCACTTTTACACGCTTGAATTCATTAGGATCATAGATGTCGATAGTCCCATCCCAGTTATTACCGACTAAAATGACATCCTGAGCGCTTTTAGTATTTTGCCTCGGCAATTGTNTATAGTACGTTGAATCGAGCGCATGATTGAATTGACCAAGCGCGATAAATAGGCTGAAAAGACCCACAAATACGAGCTGTCTTCTCGGGAAATAGTACTTGTTAAGTTTCATTGGGTCGCTCTACTTGTTTGTCAGTGCATTAGACTACTCTTTTCAGGGTCAGGTCGCATGACGAGTACAATAATTGTTAGTCTTTATTGAAACATTTTTAAAATCCTATAGTCTATTCCCGGTGGAAGAGATGCTACTTTTACATGAAAATAAATGACGATGATGTCTCCTTGACTATATGGTTCTCAGAGTTTTTTTGAAACGATCATCTCTGTAGATTATCACGTCCTGACTTGTGATATGAAAATACATGAATTCCAGACTTCCCTCTATTGGATTGCTATTGGCGCTAGTGACGGCTTTTCTTTGGGCTTTACAGCCAATTTTGTTGGTAAAAATTATGCAGTCGTTAGATCCGTTCACCGTGACATTCTTCCGTTTTGCCATAGCAGGCTTTTGTTTGTGTTGTTATCTTCTGGTTAGGGGTAACGTCTATGAGGTTAAGTTAATAAGATCGAGTGTTACCATCATGCAGCTATTGACTGCAGGCAGTTTATTGGCTGCAAATTATGGCCTATGTATAGTTGGACTGAGTTTGACGACTCCTGAGGCCACTAATATCATAATGCAATTATCTCCAATGCTATTGCTTCTAGCCGGAATTTGGGTTTTTGATGAACCGTTTTCCCAAGTGCAGTGGGTCGGTACCGGAGTAATGTTCGTTGGCCTTACCATGTTTTTTGAAAATCGAATTGATGGTTTTGTTTCACTTGACGAAAATTATACTCTCGGTGTTTTGTTAGTCACCGCCTCTGCAGTAAGCTGGGTTGGTTATGCAATATTGCAAAAGAAGTTACTGGCTCAGTTTTCATCCCATCAAACAATGGCAATATTTTTCCTCATCGGGGGGCTGATCTTCCTGCCTCTTGCTGATACCTCCAGTCTGGTTACGCTCGATGAGTCTGGATTTCTCTTAGTCGTTGTTGCGGGTTTGATTACCCTAATCGCTTATATATGCTTTGCGCAGTCGTTGATCGAGACAGATGCATCAAGGGTGAGTGCTGTAATAGCTTTGACGCCCTTAGTTACATTGTTAGCGATGCAATTTGTCAACATAAAGGGTATGGATTCTGAGCCAATTACAGGGAGTTCCATAGTAGGTGCTATGCTGGTTGTGTGTGGTTCGGTGATGGTGTCCGCATTAGATCGCGGCTCATGATTTTTGTTATCATAAGATCAAAACGCTCGTGGTAAATCCTTCNGGAGTCGTTTTGTGTGATCTGGCCTGCGATGTATTCTCCGGTGAGGGTATTATGCTCGTTAAAAAAGTCCTGTCACGTATCCGTCAGGTCTGACGTCAATTTGATTTGCCGCCGGCGCTTGAGGTAATCCAGGCATAGTTAAGGTATCTCCACAAATTACAACGATGAAGCCTGCGCCCGCGCTAAGTCTAAGTTCCCGNATGGCAACNATATGATTTTCAGGAGCACCCTTCAAATTTGGGTCGGTCGAGAAGCTGTACTGAGTTTTTGCAATACATACCGGAAGGTGTCCATAACCATTATTTTGTAGATTACGAATTTGGTCACGAATTTTCTTGTCAGCGATAATATCATTAGCTCTGTAAAGACGGGTCGCTATAGTTTTGATCTTGTCCCAGATGGAGCTTGTATTAGCGTATATCGGAGCAAAGCTCGATGCTTTGCTGTCTGACACTGATGCTACTTTTCTTGCGAGCTCTACCGCGCCTTTTCCACCTTCTTCCCAGTGAGTGCATTCAATGGCCTCAACCCCATTGGCTTTAGATATTTCTTCGACTAGGCCTATTTCAACGTCAGTATCAATAGTGAAACGGTTTATAGCAACAATGACGGGTACACCGAANGATTTAATGTTTTGAATATGTCGAACTAAATTAGAACAGCCGTCTTTTAGTGTTTTAAGGCTGCAGGATCCTCTAGCGCCATGGGTTTTTAGCGCTCGTACTGTACAAACAAGCACAGCAGCCGCCGGATTTAAGTTTGCGTTACGACACTTTATATTAAAAAATTTTTCAGCTCCTAGGTCTGCGCCAAATCCAGCCTCTGTAACAACATAATCAGATAATTTGAGAGCNGTTTTGGTGGCAATGACCGAGTTGCANCCGTGAGCGATATTTGCAAATGGCCCACCATGGATAATCGCCGGATTATTTTCAAGAGTTTGGACAAGATTTGGAGCGAGGGCATTTTTTAGTAGGACCGTCATCGCGCCAGTGCCTAGCAGCATGGACGCGAGCACAGGTTTGTTTTCGCGCGTGTATGCAACTACTATTTTCTCTAAGCGAGATTTAAGATCCTCTAAATTAGATGCGAGACAAAAGATCGCCATGACCTCTGAGGCTACGGTTATGTCATATCCTTCTTGGCGGGGAAAGCCATTACCCGGTCCGCCGAGGCCACAAGTGATCTCTCTTAAGGCCCTATCATTGATATCAATCACCCGTTTCCAAACGATTCTGCGCAGGTCAATGTTGAGAGTGTTCCCCCAGTGAACATGATTATCAATCAAAGCTGACATTAGATTATGCGCTGCACTGATCGCATGGAAATCCCCTGTGAAATGCAGATTTATATCCTCCATGGGGACCACCTGAGAGTACCCACCGCCCGCAGCCCCGCCTTTCATACCAAAGCAAGGTCCTAGACTTGGCTCACGAAGACAAACTATCGCTCGTTTTCCAATCCGGTTTAATCCGTCGGTGAGCCCAACTGATGTAGTCGTTTTACCCTCACCCAAAGGGGTTGGCGTAATTGCGGTTACAAGTATGAGTTTCCCCAGAGGTTTTTTTTCTAGATTAGCGAGGAAATCGAGGCTAATTTTGGCCTTGTCATCCCCAAATGGTACAAGCGCAATTTCAGGGACACCAATATTTTCTGCGATTTTTCTTATTGGCAAGAGTTTCGCAGCTTGTGCAATTGTTAGATCATCTATCACAAAAATCCAAGAGGAACCTCATTTTAAATATGGTCGAAGTTTCATTACGCGAGACTCAACTAATAACAAACCGTAATCTTCCTTGTGTCAGTCTATTGATGATTTTCTAAGACCGACATATGTTTCCTTGATTGCGACCAACATTATGGATCCAATGTAATCAAATTTGATGACGCTTTATGGTAAAAGACTGTCGTAACTATGCCCTGTCGGGATGAATTCGGTAGTTACACTATCCTATGAACTTTTGGAGGTTCTGTATGAAAACGCATGCGAGAGTGGTGGTGGTTGGTGGTGGCGTGGTGGGGGTGAGCACACTGTATCATCTGGCAAAGAAGGGTTGGAAGGACGTAGTGCTTTGCGAGCGTAAAGAATTGACTTCCGGTTCAACATGGCATGCTGCGGGCTTATTACCGTTGTTCAATATGAGTTATTCTGTTGGTAAACTTCATCAGTATTCAGTGAATTTCTATCATGAACTTGAGCGGGAGACTGAACAGGATGTCGGTCTAAAGGTAGTCTCGAACATCCGTCTGGCGTGTAATCAAGATAGGATGGATGAGTACAGGTATTATTCTTCGGTGGCCCAAACTGTCGGTGTTGAAGTGAATTTTCTTACTCCGGAGGACGTGAAGCTGAAGTGGCCTATGGCGAATGTTAAAGGTGTGGTCGGTGCAATTCAACACCCTCATGATGGGTATATCCAGCCTGCTGACTTGACTCAGGCACTTGCGAAGGGTGCAAGGAGCTTAGGCGCTGAAATTTATCGTCATACCACAGTTACCCATTTAGTTGCTCAGCCAGATAATTCTTGGATTGTTAAGACTGATCGTGGAGACATTCACTGTCAGCACGTGGTTTCCTGTACTGGAAACTTTGCCCGAAAAACTGGTGAGATGGTGGGATTGGACATCCCAGTTATGCCTGTCGAGCATCAATATATCGTCACAGAGCCGCATCCCGAGCTGCTCGCGCGTCATACCAGCGGTTTGCCCGAACAGGCTGTTTTGCGGGAGTCTGATGCGGGCTATTACCTCCGAGAAGAAGGAGGAGGGTTTATTCTGGGTCCTTATGAGGAGGGGGCTCCCTGTTGTTATGTTGATGGGCCTGATGATCATTCGGAGTATGAACTTTTTAACAGCGACCTTGATCGTTTGATGCCACATATTGATGCATGCATTTACCGTGTGCCAGCATTTGCGGAAGTTGGAATTAAGACCGTTTATAACGGAGCAATAGCTTACACTCCGGATGGTAATCCAATAATCGGTCCCGCTTGGGGGTTAAAAAACTTCTGGCTGAATGAGGGACATAGCTTCGGTATCACCGCGGCTGGAGGAGCGGGCTGGCAGCTTGCTGAGTGGATTGTGGACGGAGAGCCAACTATAGATATGATGGGAGTTGACCCTAGAAGATTTGGACCATACGCCAGCCGCGGGTATTTGCGTTCAAAGAATGAAGAGGCGTATAACCATGTTTTTAAGAACCACTATCCCGACGAGGAACGGTCGGCAGCGCGACCGCTAAAGACGTCGCCATGCTACGACAGATTGAAAAATTTAGGAGCCGTATTCGGATCAGTCTATGGTTGGGAGAGGCCTAACTGGTTCGCTCCAGATTACTATGCGCTCTCTGAAGTTGAGCTCGATAAGGATAAAACTTTGTGGAATAAAAACCATAGTTCCGCCTTGGCAGATGGCCGGATTGTAGAAAAAAATTCGTTCAGAAGGTCAAATTATTTTGAGTTCGTGCGTTCAGAGTGCCTTCATGTCAACGAGAGTGTAGGTATTCTGGATATGTCTGCTTTTTCAAAGTGTATTGTCACTGGAGTTGGAGCTGAGAGCTGGTTAAATAGTATCGTTGCAAATAGGGTCCCTCGAACAGTTGGTCGGATTGGCTTGTGTCATATGTTGTCCGAGAATGGTGGCGTTCGAGCAGAATTTACTATTTTTAAGCGCGCTAGAAACAATTACTACCTCGTCTTTGCGGGATCACAAGAGCGGCATGATTGGGACTACCTTACAAAATTGGCGCCTTGCGATGGGACCGTAAGTCTACAAAAAGTAACTACACAGATCGGTGTTTTGGTGCTCGCGGGCCCCATGTCAAGGAATGTGCTACAGAAATTGACTGACACTGACTTGAGTAATAATAGCTTCAGATGGCTTACAGGTCGTTCAATCAATTTATGTCATGCGAAGGCGGATGCTTTGCGTGTAAATTTTGTGGGTGAACTTGGGTGGGAGATTCACCACCCAATAGAGATGCAGAACTATATTTTTGATCGCATAATGGAGGCAGGGAAGGAATTTGGTATTCGACCCTTCGGCATTCGAGCAATGGACAGTATGCGTTTAGAGAAGTCATATCGTGTGATTCCCCGTGAGCTGTCGATTGAGTATTCAGCATTTGAGTCGGGGCTTGATCGATTTGTGAAGCTGGAAAAAGAGGAGGATTTTATTGGTAAAAAGTCGCTGATCAAATGGCGCTCACGAGGATTCAAGCACCGTTTCGTGACTCTCGAGGTTCATGGCACAACTGATGCCGATGCGAGGGGGTCTGAAGGTCTTTACTCGGGTGGTAATCTGATAGGTCGCGCCACCTCGGGAGGTTTCGGGTTTCGGACCAATAAGTCGCTTGTACTAGGTCTGGTCCATTCTGGATATAGCGCTGTCGGCAACGCCCTTGAGATTGAGATTCTTGGGCAGCAGTATGAGGCATCGGTGATCGTTGAATCTCCTTTCGATCCGCTCAATAAGAGATTATGTTCATAAATTATGTACGAGTCGCGCATGGACAATAGCTTGTCGCAAAAGCATATGCTTGGGACAAAAAACAAGCATATGCTTTGCCCTGATATCACACGGAAGCAACGATGAACCTGATAGCTTGAGGGTAACTTGACGGAAGACTTGAAAACAAGACGTAGATCGGGGCGGGACAGAGGCGGCCGCGATGGGCGGATAGCGTCTCGGGGTGCTAGGGTTGAAAAGTCATTTCCCTTTATAGAGCGTAAAATCCCATACTTTGATTATGTTGATGAGTCGGGCCTCGAATTAATTGAACAGAATGCAGATATTTTGCTTGAGGAGGTAGGTATTGATTTCCTTGATGATCCAGAAGCGCTGACGATGTGGTCGGAGGCCGGGGCTCATGTCCGCGGGTCTAGGGTACACTTTCCAAAGGGTCTTTGTAGGTCTTTGATACAAGAAAATGCCCCCAGTGAATTCATACAATATGCCCGAAACTCGGATCGTAGCGTCATAATTGGTGGAAAACGCACTGTTCTGGTGCCTGCATACGGTTCACCCTTTGTACATGATCTTGATCAAGGGAGGCGGTACGCAACGATCGAAGATTTCAAGAACTTCGTTAAACTCGCATATATGGCGCCGGGACTTCATCACTCAGGAGGCACCATATGCGAACCAGTCGATTTGCCTGTGAATAAACGGCACTTTGACATGACATACAGTCACCTAAAATATAGCGACAAGCCACTGATGGGGTCTGTTACGAGCTCCGAGAGGGCGAAAGATACTGTAGACATGGTGAAGTTGGTATTCGGCGAGAAATTTGTTGATCAGAATTGTGTCCTGATAAGTCTGATTAATGTTAATTCACCTATGACCTATGATGCTACCATGTTGGGGTCTCTCAAGGTATATGCTCGAAATAATCAGGCTACGGTTGTATCTCCATTTATCCTTGCAGGCGCAATGTCGCCAGTGACTGCAGCTGGAACCGTAACCCAGATTCTAGCCGAGGCACTTGCAGGAATTGCCTTCACCCAATTATGTCGTCCCGGCGCACCGGTGGTTTTTGGTACCTTTGCAGCAGCAGTTTCAATGGCATCTGGAGCTCCCACTTTCGGAACGCCAGAGCCCAGTCAAATTGTTTTTGTAGCCGCCGCACTTGCTCGTCGATTAGGTGTACCGTTTCGGAGTGGGGGAGGGTTATGTGGCTCAAAACTCCCTGATGCTCAAGCGGCTTATGAGGCTGCAAATACACTTCAGACGAGTGCAATTGCGGGAGTAAATTTTATGTTGCATACGGCAGGTTGGCTTGAGGGAGGACTCACAATGGGTTACGAAAAATTTGTAATGGATTGTGATCAGGCTAGTATGCTTTCATTGCTTTTGGGAGGGATGGACATGTCTGAGAATGCTCAGGCCCTTGACGCGGTTCGTGAGGTCGGGCCAGGTAAGCATTATCTTGGCTGTTCACATACATTGAAGAATTTTGAAACGGCTTTTTATCGCTCTACGGTTGCGGATAATAACAGCTTTGAGCAGTGGCAAGCAGACGGAGGCCTCGATACGGCGCAGCGTGCAAACGGGCTTTGGAAGCAATGGCTACACGAATATGAGCCTCCTAAAATAGATCCATCTGTGGATGAGTCACTATTGGACTTTATGGCTCGGCGCAAAAGTTGTTTTGAGGATAGAGATTACTAATTGTTCTGTACTTTTAAATTTGATGGGAGGGATGGTCACCATGTCTGAGGATGACGATATTGTACTTTCGCAGTTGTCAGATGAGGAGCTGATACTGCAAATGCATGATGATCTTTATGATGGGTTAAAAGAAGAGATCGAAGAGGGAACTCAAGTTCTTTTGGATCGCGGTTGGAGTGCGGAGCAGGTGCTTGGAAAGGCATTGGTAGATGGAATGACCATTGTTGGTATTGATTTTCGGGACGGAATTCTTTTTGTGCCGGAGGTGTTGCTCTCGGCGAATGCGATGAAAGGTGGCATGGCGATTCTCAAGCCTCTTCTCGCAGAGACCGGAGCAAAACCTGTTGGAACAATTGTGATAGGAACTGTAAAGGGTGATATCCATGATATCGGGAAAAATCTTGTTGCAATGATGATGGAGGGTGCGGGTTTCGAAGTGTTTGATATTGGAATAAACAACGCGGTCGAGGAGTATGTTGCGGCTCTAGAACGACATCAACCGGATATTTTAGGGATGTCTGCATTACTTACGACAACTATGCCTTACATGAAAATTGTCATCGATGCACTAAAAGATAAAGGACTCCGGGACAAGTATATCGTCATGGTTGGTGGTGCGCCACTTAATGAGGAATTTGGTGCTGCTGTCGGGGCGGACGCTTATTGTCGTGACGCAGCAGATGCGGCGACTACGGCCATTCGGTTGGTTACAGAGCGCCGCGAACTAAAAATGATTGCATAATGGAGGTGTCGCGACGATCTATGGTCGCTCCCCAGCCTATATTGATCATTGCATGCGGAGCTTTGTCAAAAGAAATAGCGACTCTGGTGAGGGTTAACCGATGGGAACATTTGCGGCTTACCTGTTTAGATGCTGAGCTTCATAACAGACCTGAATTAATTGCTCCGAAGTTGCGGGCAAAGATAATTAAGTTCCGTGAGCTTTATGAGCACATTTTTGTTGCCTACGGAGATTGTGGTAGTGGTGGAGAAATTGATCAGGTCATACTTGAATTTAATATAGAGCGTCTACCCGGGGTGCATTGTTACTCGTTTCTTGCAGGTGAAGATATTTTTGACGAGATAGCGTCTGAGGAGCTCGGAACGTTTTTTTTGACTGACTTTCTCGCTGAGCACTTTGACAGGTTGGTCATGACTGGATTAAAGATTGGTGAGTACCCTGAGTTGCGTGATCAATATTTTAGACACTATAAGCGTTTAGTATATATTTCTCAGACCCCTGATGATCGACTGCTGCACTTGGCCGAAGACGCGGCAAATAAGCTGGCTTTGAACTTCGAACATAGGCCATGCGGTAGTGGCCCGTTGATGAGTCATTTAAAGGCGCAAATTTTAAAATTTGCCAGTTCGTAATTTTATCTTAAAGAGTGACGTTAGCTTGCAAAAAATCTTAGTCTACTGGCGCGACATACCGGCGCAGGTGATAGTAAAAAAAGGGCGCGATCGAGGAAAAGTTATTCTCAGTCGACGATTTCAAGAGGCTGTAGACCGCGCAGCAATGCGCGCAGGCAAGGGGGGTAGCGATGCCTATTTAGCGGACTGGCGGCGCGAGTCAACCGAGATTACATTTGAAGAGAGTCCTCAGTCGGCTGCAAAGAAGATAGCTGAAGAGCTTGAGCNATCATTTTCCGATGAGAATATTAAGGCACTCATAAAGAATAAAGGTTTAAAGTGATACCACGCTTCATTTTTGTTTTTCTTGATCAGGAATGAGAAAGAGAGTTTTTAGGGACGCTTTTGATGACACAGACTAAAAATATTGAAAAACAGCGCGTCATAGACTTTATGTGCCACACAAGCCTAGAAGTTACTCCTAGGGGAGCCAAACAGATTTCGGCTTTAAATGAAGTTTTGAGGCGAGGTTGTACCGTGTATGTGACGGCATTACCCGGTGCGGATTTTGGAGATACTATAGACACCGTGCGGCATTTAAATGAAAGTGGTTACAAACCCGTGCCACATTTTGCAGCACGCTCTATTAAGTCGAAAAAACAATTAGAGAAGGATTTAGATGTCCTCGCCGGCGAAATTGGAATTAGAGAAGGACTTTTAATTGGTGGCGGTGTTGATAAAGTGGCAGGCGAATTTGCCTCTTCAATCGAGGTGCTTAGGACTGGATTATTTGAGAAATATGGCTTCGANAAACTCGGTTTAGCAGGCCACCCAGAGGGTAGTCCAGATATTAGTAAGGAGGATTGTTTACTCGCCATCGATGAAAAAAATTCCTATGCGAAAAATACGGATATGAATCTCTATTTAGCGACTCAGTTTGTATTCGAGGCACGGCCTGTGCTTGACTGGGAGCGGACGATTCGTGATAGAGGAAATTTGTTACCTGTGTACGTCGGGATACCTGGAATTGCCACAATTAAAACATTATTAAAACACGCGGAGCACTGCGGGGTTGGACCCTCCGTGCGCTTTTTAAAGCGTAATCCAAGAAATCTTATCCGGTTAGCGCTTGCAGATACAGTTTTGGGGCGATTTGTTAATGCTCCCTCCTCAAACCCTAGNGAGTTACTGCGGAATTTGGTGGAGGGTATTCACTCTGATTCAAATTGTTTGATTGAGAGATGTCATTTATATCCATTGGGCGGTCTTGCCAGATCGGCGAGTTGGTTAGACTCGGTCAGGGAAGGTTATTTCAGCTTTAATAAGCGAGGCTTTGATCTCTTGCCAAATTCAAGAATAGACTTGTAGGCATAATGATGAGTATTGCGGCTCTTGTAGATCTACATGAGGACTTTTTATGACAACTACAAAGCTCAGCTCNGTAAGTAAAGANGTGTCTATTGGATTTGACCTGCCGTTCGTTGTGATTGGAGAGCGGATAAACCCCACTGGCCGAAGAATCTTGGCTGAGGAAATGAAAGCGGGAGACTACAGTCGTATCGAAGCGGATGCACTGTCGCAGGTGCAGGCGGGAGCACACATGCTTGATGTAAATGCGGGTATCCCTTTGGCCGATGAGCCCCGATTATTGGCAGATGCCATTAAGTTAGTCCAGTCCATCACCGATGTACCACTTAGCATTGATTCGTCAATAGTGGAGGCACTTGAGGCGGGCCTCTCGGTTTATGAAGGGAAGGCTTTGGTCAATTCGGTTACCGGAGAGGATGAGGTGCTCGAGAGGGTGCTACCGCTAGTAGCCAAACATGGCGCAGCAGTTGTGGCCATTTCTAATGATGAGAGTGGCATATCTGAAGATCCGAATGAACGTTTTGCGGTGGCAAAAAAAATTATTGAGCGCGCTGCAGACTATGGAATCCATCATCGTGATGTAATTGTAGATCCCCTCGTGATGCCTATAGGTGCTATTAATACTGCTGGCATACAGGTGATGTATTTGGTACGTCGGCTGCGCGAGGAGTTACATGTGAATACTACATGTGGCGCATCAAACGTTAGTTTTGGATTGCCAAATCGAAACGGCATCAATAGTGCATTTCTTACCATGGCTATGGGTGCTGGGATGACGTCTGCCATAACAAATCCTCTTCATGCTGAGGTTATGACGGCAGTCCGGGGAGGAGATGTCATGTTAGGTCATGATCCAAACTGTGCTNGATGGATTAAGGCATATCGTGAAGTGCCAGCTGATGGTGTTGGGAGGGTNAGAGGCGGACGTCGAANGAGAGCTTGAAAGTTACATGGGCGACATGGTTAAGGTNGTTTTTGCTCCTTCTGGACAGCGCGGAACTTTCCCTGTTGGCACGCCTGTTTTAAGTGCAGCGAGGGAACTGGGAGTAGATATTGATTCTGTGTGCGGTGGTCGCGGAATCTGTGGTAGATGCCAGATACAATGTGCTGAGGGAGTGTTCCCAAAGTTTCAAATTACCTCTTGCGCAAAAAGTTTAACTCCGCATTGTGCAGCCGAGATTGCTTATGGTAAGCGCAAAGCTCCGCTTGGAAAAGGACGCCGTCTGAGTTGTCACGCCNTCTTGCTTGATGATGTCGTGATCGATGTTCCGCTAGAGAGTCAAATTCATAAGCAGGTTGTTCGAAAGTCAGTCGAATACAGGGATATAAGGCTAGATCCAGCAATCCGGTTTTACTTTGTGCAAGTGCCAAGTTTCNATGAGGCAAATCCTAAAGGTGATCTTCAGTTGCTGATGGACGCACTTTTTGATGAGTGGCACTTAAAAGATCTNGTTTTCCATTACAAAGTGTTGTCGACTCTTCAGGCAAACTTATCGATGCAGGAGCGAGGTGTGACTGTCGCGGTATATAAACATCATAGAATAATTGACCTCTGGTCTGGCTTACGTGAAGAGGCATATGGGGTGGCCGTAGATTTAGGGTCCACAACCGTTGCAGCGCACTTATGCGAGCTATTTTCTGGNGAGGTCATTNCAACTGCTACACTGATGAACCCACAAATTCAATTTGGCGAAGACCTTATGAGCCGAGTTTCTTATGCCATGATGCATCCGGACGGTTCAGCTGAGCTTACATCTGTCATAATAGAGGCTCTCAACAGCTTGTTTGTTCGTGTTGCCGATGAGGCAAAGATTATGGTCGAGGATATTTTGGAGGTTTCAGTAGTCTCCAATCCTGTGATGCATCATATCTTACTTGGTATAAGTCCTGTGGCTTTAGGAGTCGCGCCATTCACGCTTACAACAGACGAGTCAGTTAATCTATTGGCAAATGACCTCGGTTTAAGTATAAACTCAGGTGGCTATATTTATATCCTTCCCTGTATCGCTGGTCATGTAGGAGCTGATACTGCGGGCATGCTTCTGTCGGAAGCTTCTCATGAACAAGATCAGATGACCCTATTGGTGGATATAGGAACTAACGCAGAAATTGTTCTCGGTAACCAACAACGATTGATTGCCTGCTCAAGTCCGACAGGACCTGCTTTCGAGGGCGCACAAATCAGCTGTGGCCAGAGAGCAGCAGTTGGGGCAATTGAGAGAGTACGAATTGATCTTGAGACTTTGGAACCATCTTTCAAAGTAATAGGCTCTGGCGTTTGGTCTGATGAAGATGGTTTCTCAAACTCGTTATCTAATTTGGGTGTAACAGGTATCTGCGGCTCTGGGATCATTGAGGTAATTGCCGAGATGTACCTTGCGGGTATTATTTCTGAAGACGGAGTAATTGAAGGGTCCTTGTGCTCAAAAACTAAACGTATTTTGCGTCAGGGTCGGACATGGTCTTACCTGCTTTATGAGTCGACGACATCCGGTAGCCGGATCCTAATCACCCAGAATGATGTGCGGGAGATCCAGTTAGCCAAGGCGGCACTCTATGCTGGAGTGAAATTATTGATGGCGCGTATGAAGGTAAAAAATGTTGACCGGATTCGCCTCGCGGGGGCATTTGGGAGCCAAATTGATGTCAAGCGCGCGATGGTTTTGGGACTTATTCCAGACTGCTCTCTTGATTCAATCTCCTCAGTCGGAAATGCAGCGGGTACTGGAGCACGAATTGCGCTACTTGATCAAGGTGCTAGAGATATTATTGAACGTGTAGTAAAAAAGGTGGATAAGCTTGAGACAGCCATTGAACCGATGTTCCAAAGTTATTTTGTAGATGCTCTTGCGTTTCCTAATAAAACTGATTCATTTCCTCATTTGTTTTCTNTCTTANACAGACCTAAAAAGAGAAGTAGCAAACCAAATGGAGGCNATTCCGGAAGATCTCGACGCCGGCGCAGGGATCGAAATTTATAGTCTAGATCTTCGTTAGGCTTCTTTGAAGGTTCTGTAGAACTGTTCTTGCGAAAATTTTGCTCGATAAATTCACATTTGCGGCTCGAAATATGTTCTATCTGTCAGCGATGTGTNATTATACTTGGACGTNGATGCGCGTNTAAAAGTGCGAAATCCAGCCTTTTAGAATTACAACATATTAAAAGGGCGTGCTATTTATGAGTGAACTAAACGGTTTTACAAAATCGCCGGATGTTGTAGATTGCAAGGCCACAATGCAAATCGGATTCCTACTTCTGCCAGAGTATACCTTGAGCACCCTCTCTAATGCGGTGTCTGTACTACGCATGGCGAACCGATTGAGTGGGAAGGATTTGTATCGTTACACTGTGTTTAGTCTTGATGGTAATGCGGTAACGTCAAGTGCAGGTTTACAGGTGTCCTTAGATGGAGGCTTTGAATCCGCAAAAAACCTCGATATTTTAATAGTTTGTGGCGGATACAACATTCATCGTTATTGCGATGGGGAGCTTAAAGGCGCCTTGCGTTCTTTTGCCAAAACACGGATTCCTATGGGCGGAATGTGTACGGGCAGTTATGCCCTCGCTATGGCGGGTTTGCTAGACGGTTACAGGAGCACAATCCATTGGGAGAATCTAGCGAGCATGAGGGAAAACTTTCCTAAACTGGATATTAGTAATAGTCTCTTTGTTATCGATAGAGATAGATATACTTGTTCTGGAGGAATAAGTTCAATTGATTTGATGCTAAATCTCGTTGGTAGTATCCATGGTTCAGAATTAATCCAGCAGATCTCTGAGCAATTCACCTGTGATCGTATTCGATCGGAGAATGATTCGCAGCGTGCGCCACTACAGTACCTGATCGGCGGGCGTCAGCCGAAGTTAGTGGAGGCAGTTTCGCTAATGGAGGCAAATATCGAGGAGCCGCTGAATCTAGACGTGTTGGCTGATTGCGTTGGGGTATCTCGGCGTCAATTAGAGCGCTTATTCAATAGGTACCTACACCGCGCTCCATCAAGATATTATATGGAATTACGTCTTTCTCGTGCACGTCTTCTTCTTCTCCAGACATCTTTGCCGCTGATAGATGTCGCGATAAGTTGTGGATTCACCACTGCACCTCATTTCAGCAAGTGTTACAGCGATGTTTATGGAAGACCTCCCAGTAATGAGCGACGCATGGGCACTTAAGACGTTTTTCCNAANNATCCAGCACTCTACAAGTAAGAATCATAATTTNTGGTACAAAATCCAGACTTTTGGTCTTTTCTCCTTGAGTTGGTAACTGGTAAGATTATGNAAATGATAATTNTCCANAAAAAGTGTATNTNGTGAAGAAATACTCTGGCTTNAATTTATTCGTTAACTCTCTAAGTTATAACGAAAAATGGCAGAAAATTTGGCGAAGNCCCCAGCCNAAACGTAGTTATGACATTGTTNTTGTTGGTGGCGGTGGTCATGGGCTTGCNACAGCTTACTACCTCGCGAAAAATCANGGTATNAGAAACATTGCTGTGGTCGAGAAGGGCTACCTTGGGGGCGGCAATACCGGACGCAANACGACAATTATACGATCAAATTATCTGTGGGATGAGGCTGCTCAGTTGTATGAGCTCTCGCTCAAATTATGGGAGGGACTCAGTCAAGAGCTCAATTATAATGTCATGTTTAGTCAGCGTGGGGTTCTGAATTTGGGGCACACATTGCAGGACATGCGTGATATTGAAAGACGTGTTAACGCCAACCGACTAAACGGAATTGATGGGGAGGTGGTAGCTCCTAAGCGTATAAAAGAAATCGCGCCGCTTATCAACATATCGTCCTCGTGTCGTTACCCGATTCTTGGGGCGTCATGGCAACCTCGTGGAGGTACTGCCAGACACGATGCTGTTGCTTGGGGATACGCGCGAGCCGCGGATGCGCTNGGTGTAGATATAATACAGCAAACGGAAGTTACAGNCATTCGGATTGAAAATGGGAGGGTGCTTGGTGCGGAGACATCGAAAGGTTTNATTNNAACTCCAAAGTTGGCTTGTGTTGTAGCGGGTNATTCTGGGCCGNTNGCAGCNCTTGCGGGACTGCGATTNCCTGTGGAATCTCGACCCTTNCAGGCACTTGTTTCAGAGCCATTGAAGCCNTGNCTANANACNGTTGTNATGTCGAATGCNGTTCANGGCTATGTCAGCCAATCTGANAAGGGCGACCTCGTTATTGGNGCAGGTGTCGATGGATATAATGGTTTTGGTCAGCGTGGCTCCTTTCATATNATCGAGCATACATTACAGGCGATCTGTGAGCTGTTTCCGGCGTTCAGTAGGGTGCGTATGAANCGACAGTGGGGCGGTGTGGTTGATGTCTGCCCTGATGCCTGTCCGATAATTAGCAAGACTTCGGTAGACGGCTTATATTTTAACTGTGGTTGGGGGACGGGCGGATTTAAGGCAACCCCGGGATCTGGCTATGTTTTTGCCGATACAGTAGCAAACGATCGGCCACATCGGCTTGCTGCGGCCTTTGACATCGAACGTTTCAACACCGGAGCCCTCATTGATGAGCATGGTGCTGCAGGCGTTGCGCACTAGAGTGTTGATTCGAATGATCAGGTTTTTTCGTTTTTTTGATATTGGAGTTTCAAACTATACATGCTGTTAATCTATTGCCCATATTGTTGTGAAGAGCGTGAGGAGGAGGAGTTTCATTACGGTGGTGAGGCTGGCATCGTGAGGCCAAAAGAACCCGCTCAACTGTCTGATGCCGAATGGGGCGATTATCTCTTCTTCAGAAAAAATTCGCGGGGCCTTCATCATGAGATGTGGTGCCATTCATCTGGGTGCCGTCGCTACTTCACTGCTGTGAGGGACACCGTTACCTATGAAATAATCGAAACTTTCCGAATGGGAGAAGTCGGTAAATGTTCTAATCGAGTTAAAGAGATAATATCTTGAGGCAAATTTCCGCTAATCGCAATCGAATATGTATGCTCCATGATAGGGCCGCTCGGGAGTTGAATTTTACTTGGAATGGACGACGTTTAAACGGACTTGAGGGTGATACTCTGGCTTCAGCTCTACTCGCCAATGGTATTGATGTGGTGGGTCGAAGCTTTAAATATTCTCGGCGCCGCGGGATCACCGGACATGGAGCCGAGGAGCCGAATGCGATCATACAAATTAGCTCGGGTGCTCGTACTATCCCGAATGTAAAGGCTACCCAGATAGAATTGTATGACGGTCTGGAGGCTAGCTCAGTGAGCGGATGGCCCAGCCTCCACTTTGATTTTATGGGAATAGCGGACTGGTTTGGTCGGATGATGCCTCCGGGTTTTTATTATAAGACCTTCATGTATCCGGCCAAGTTTTGGATGACCTATGAGTATTTTATTCGAAGGGCGGCTGGTCTTGGCAAGAGCCCTGNTGCGTCAGATCCTGATATCTATGACAAACTTAATCANCACGCAGATGTTTTGATTATTGGGGGTGGGCCAGCGGGTTTAATGGCAGCACGAGAGGCGGCATTGACTGGTGCCCGAGTGATTATTACTGACGAGCAACCTAACCTGGGTGGGAGTCTCCTCGGTTCTACCGAAAAAATAGCTGGACAGCATGGTCGCGTTTGGTTAAGAGAAATAATTGATGAGTTGACTGCCCTAGACAATTTAATGATTCTCAAAAAAAGTACGGCGTTTGGATTGTATGACCATAATTTTGTCTGTATCAGTCAGGACTTGTCTTGTGGCCAGATAAAAAGTTCCTCATTAATGCCGCGTCAACGCCTCCACCGAGTTAGAGCTAAACAGATTATCTTTGCAACGGGAGCGTTTGAAAGGCCGTTAGTTTTTGCCCGAAATGATCTCCCTGGCATCATGCAGGCATCCTCTGTATCTACCTATGTAAATCGTTATGGCGTTGCTCCAGGGAATGATTTGGTACTATTTGTGACTAATGATAACGCCTACTCTACCGCTCTAGATTGGCATGAGGTTGGGCGTCGAGTTGTAGCTATAATAGATACTCGGTTTGAGCCCGATGAAGAAGTTGTAGACAGTGTACGATCGAGAGGGATAACTGTTTTAACCGGCCATGTTGTGATGGAGGCTAGCGGAAAGAGGCGCGTTAAACGCGTACTTGTGGCGCCAATCAATGCTGATGGAACTGAGATTAGTGGCGCCGTGAGGTATTTTGACTGCGATCTGGTTGCTGTCTCTGGTGGTTGGAGTCCGGCAATTCATTTGAGCTCACACATTGGAAGTAAGCCCATCTGGGATGAGACAATAGTGGGGTTTAAACCTAGTCATAAAACAAAAGATCAGCGCTCTGTAGGTTCCTGCAACGGGACTTTTTCCCTTGGAGGNTGCCTTGCTGAGGGAGCTCGGGCAGGGNCGCAAGCNGCGAATGAAACTGGTTTTGGTAATGNCCAGCCCAGACANATGGCGATTCCTCTGNAGGAGAGCAAAGGGCATCAGCAAGCTATATTTTTANTACCTCACACNTTACCGACCACTCGTGTNCCTTATCAATTCGTAGATATGCAGCTTGATGTGACGGCGAGTAGNATNCAGATCGCAGCACGCGAGGGTTTTGAATCAATTGAGCACGTCAAGCGTTACACGGCGTTGGGTTTTGGAACCGACCAAGGAAAGCTCGGCAATGTGAATGGGATGGCGATCCTAGCCGATACGCTTGGTCAAACAATCTCGCAGACAGGTACTAGTATGTTTCGACCGGCTTACACACCGACTTCCTTTGGTGTCATTGCAGGAAGGGATGTAGGCAGTCTTTTCGATCCAGAGAGGCATACAGCGATTCACAGTTGGCATTGTGCAGAGGGCGCAGAGTTTGAAAATGTCGGTCAGTGGAAACGACCTTGGTATTACCCTCGTTTTGGCAAAGATGGCCGCAAGGAATCGCTTCGGGAAGCCGTAGACCGAGAGTGTCTTGCAGTAAGAAATGGTGTTGGAATATTGGACGCCAGCACACTAGGAAAGATTGATATTCAGGGCCCTGATGCCGCCGAATTCTTAAACCGAGTATACACTAATTCTTTTGACAAACTTCAACCCGGAAGGTGCCGTTACGGTTTAATGCTCAAGGAAGATGGAATGATTTTTGATGATGGAGTGTGTGCTTGTATCGGGAAAAATCACTATCTGATGTATACCACCACCGGCGGAGCGGCGGCGGTTCTTGAGTGGCTTGAGCTCTGGCAACAGACGGAATGGCCAGAATTGACGGTGTATTTCACTTCGGTGACAGATCATTGGAGTACTTCGACAATAAGTGGTCCAGACGCACGTAGGGTTCTTGGCAAGGTGTGTAAGGATATCGAGATCGACAAGCGTAATTTTGAGTTTATGGCGTGGCGTTCTGGCACTGTGGCAGGAATAGATGCTCGTATCTTCCGTATAAGTTTTACAGGTGAGCTATCCTTTGAGATTAATGTTCCATCGCAATATGGTCTTCATGTCTGGATGTCTCTTATTGAAGCAGGAGAAGAATTTGGCATCACTCCATATGGTACTGAATCCATGCATGTGTTGCGTGCCGAGAAGGGCTTCGTCATAGTTGGTCAGGATACCGATGGGTCCATGACCCCATCAGATATGAATATGAATTGGATTGTCGCAAAAAACAAAGAGTTTAGCTTCATTGGAGAGCGTTCTCTTGCTCGAAGCGACTCAATTCGCGATGATCGAAAGCAGCTTGTTGGTCTGAGGCCGGTCAACAAAAGTGAGGTTTTGCCGGAGGGTTCGCAGGTAGTATTTGATCTCAACGAATCCATTCCTATGTCTATGCAGGGTCATGTTACCTCAAGTTATTTTAGTTCTAACCTGGGTTTTGGTTTTGCTTTAGCAGTCATAAAGGGGGGGCGAAAAAGATTTGGAGAAATTGTTTATTGTCCTCGCCCAGACGGACAAGTCATAGCTGCTGAGATCGTTGACTCGGTATTCTATGACAAAGGCGGAGAGCGCCAGAATGTCTAACAAATATCACTTTGCTTCTCCGATAATATCAGAGGGTGCCCTACTGGCGAGTTCGAAAGATGAGAAGATTAATAGTTCAGGTATTTCCGATGCGCACTCATTGCTTACAATTCGGGAGGTCGTGCCCGCGGCTCAGTTTATTATTCGTGGCGATCGCGGGGATGAGAGTTTTGGACTGTCACTTGATCAAAACGTTAAAATGGCTTTCCCACTGGAGCCATGTACCTATAGGTATAATTCAAAGAGTCAACTATATTGGCTCGGACCAGACGAGTGGTTACTGGTTAGCGTTAGTGAGTCGATTCTCGAAA
>NZIZ01000026.1 GCA_002691825.1 Porticoccaceae bacterium | reverse complement strand
GCTTCAGGTGCTAGTGCTCGAAAGGGCGTGGAGGTTCAAGTCCTCTCCTGGGCACCACTTAATTAAAATTGCATTGGCGCTTGAGACCGCAGAAATCTGCTTTTTCAATTTCTACGCTATCAACCGCTTTTTTTTTTACTTAACCTAGATTAATGGGGTACAACTTATGTCTTCGGTAAAAAAGGTCGTGCTGGCCTATTCGGGAGGATTAGATACATCGGTTATCGTAAAATGGTTGCAAGAGAAATATCAATGTGAGGTGGTTACGTTTACTGCCGATATTGGACAAGGAGAAGAGATTGANTCAGCCCGACAAAAAGCAGAAAAACTNGGTGTTAAGGACATATTTATAGANGATNTGCGNGAAGAGTATGCACGGGATTTTGTTTTTCCGATGTTTCGCGCGAATGCCATCTACGAAGGTGAGTATCTCCTCGGCACATCTATTGCGCGACCACTCATCGCAAAACGTCTTGTGGAAATTGCAAATGAAACTGGAGCAGACGCAATTGCTCACGGAGCCACAGGCAAGGGGAATGATCAAGTTCGTTTTGAGTTGGGCGCTTATGCGCTAAAACCAGGAATTCAGGTAATTTCACCATGGAGGGAATGGGACCTGAATTCTAGGGAAAAACTTATGGAATACTGTACTTTTCATAAGATAGAAGTAGATATGAAAAGGGGGAATAAATCTCCATACTCTATGGATGCAAACCTGCTTCATATTTCATATGAGGGCGAAAACTTAGAGGACCCCTGGCAGGAGGCTGAGGATGACATGTGGCGTTGGACAAGGTCTCCCCAAAACGCTCCAGAACAACCAGAGTACGTTACGATCGAATATAAGTTCGGTGATGTCATTTCCGTAAATGAAGTTAAAATGTCCCCAGCAGCGTCAATAGAATACTTAAATAAGTTAGCAGGCAAGCATGGTATCGGACGTTTGGATATCGTTGAAAATCGTTATGTCGGCATGAAATCTAGAGGTTGCTATGAAACGCCTGCCGGTACAGTTATGATGAAAGCCCATCGGGCAATAGAGTCAATCACCCTCGATCGAGAAGTCGCTCATTTGAAAGACGAGCTCATGCCAAAATATGCCCAATTAATTTATAACGGCTATTGGTGGTCGCCAGAGAGAAAAATGCTACAAGCCGCTATCGATTTCAGTCAAAAAAATGTAAATGGTTCGGTTAAACTAAAACTTTACAAAGGAAATGTTTCAGTAGTCGGGCGTATCTCGGAAACGGATAGCTTATTTAACTCTAATATTGCAACTTTTGATGACGACCAGGGTGCCTATGACCAGTCAGATGCTGAAGGATTTATTAAACTAAATGCTTTGAGACTACGAACTGCTGCAGATGCAGGTAGAAAATTATAACGCCGATTTAAAAAGGCTAAACTTAAGTCATGTCGAATATTCGCGTGCCGATTTAATCGATAATCTTAGGTATAAAGGGGCAAAGTAATATAGAGGAAATTATTTTACACTGGTTGAACGAGCACCGTCATTTGGCGTGGATTGTCGTTCCCATCCTCGCCTTCCTCGAGGCTTGTCCCGGAATTGGATTTTTCATCTCTGGAATAATTTTGCTTTCGATCTGTTCATTCCTAAACGCTCAAGATATTGTTCCTCTGTCCATTATGCTTCCCTCCGCGTTCGCCGGGGCCTGCATAGCAGATCATCTCGGATTTTATGTGGGAAGGTGGCTCGGCCCGAGGGTCCATCGAACAGAATTTGCTAAAAAAAGAGTTGGAAAAATAGAAAAAGTGGAAAGATTCATACGCAAATATGGCGGATATTCTGTGTTGCTGGGGCGTCTGATTACCTCTGTCAGGAGCGTCACACCGATATTAATTGGAGCCAGTGGATTTAATAGGGCTCGGTTTACAATCCTCGACGCCGCAGCGTGTGCCGTTTGGACGGGTGGCTTAGCACTTCTAGTACTAGGTATCGGAAACTTCTTGGCGTGATCGCATTAACGACCTTGTCTATGACCCAAACCGGGTAAGAGCGGAGGGTTCTTCAAACATCCTTTTTTTTTCTCACTATAGTTGTATCCACATCTTTTTTTAGTTGTTCTTCGAGCTCGTCGAGTGATAAATAATCTAAATCCCAGTGGTTGCAAATGTCGTTCCTGAACCGTGTGTGATTTTTATCTGTCGATTTTGACTTTTTTCGATTGAAATAATCTAGCAGTATACCACTTAGGCTCATCATGAAGTCCTCTGAATTTTGGCACAGATCATCGTTTTGTTACGAACAACATGTTAATCAGGTTCCCTCTGTGTACCCACTTTGTTAACAATAATCTATAAAAACAGTAAAAAGCAGAGTATTAAAGGCTGACTCACGCCCAACAACAAATTACTATGTAAAGACATTTGTAGCTAAATAACAAGCTTTTCGGTAGATCTTACGCCTGAGACGATCATGTTAAAAAATACTAAAAAACTCAAGAAAACTAACATGACTGAGTTACATCTTGACAATCAGGGATTAGCTGAGCTCGATCTGTCGCCCTATCCCAATTTAGAGCTACTTTACTGTGCAAATAACAAATTGAGCAAACTAGACCTATCCCACACTCCTAACTTGCATAAGCTCTGGTGTCCTAATAACAATATCACTCATCTGGATTTTTCCTCCACTCCCAATCTTTTTATGATTGGATGTGATAACAATAAACTGGTGGAAGCCGACACATCTGGTTTGGAGTATCTGGAATATCTTTTCTGCAAAAATAACGAAATTACATCTCTTGACTTGAGCAATAATCCCTACATGCTCAACATAGCATGCGACAAAAATAAACTAAAAAATATCAACATCGAAAACAATACATTACTGATTAATTTATCATGCGGGAAAAACCTTTTATCGGAGATTTTCCTCTCAAACAAACCTCGCTTAGAGGGTCTCCTTTGTAGTGACAATTCTCTAGAAAATCTTGATCTTTACAATAAACCAAGACTTCAAACACTTCTCTGCCACGGCAATAAACTTCAGAACATTGATTTGTCAAATAAGTCAAAAATAAAACAACTTTCCTGCAGCTACAATATGTTGGCGTCACTCGACATATGCGATCTACCTATGCTTGAGCATCTATCATGTAATTCCAACCAAATTTCTAGTTTAAATTTATCAGGGAATAAGCGGCTTATCTCACTGTACTGCCAAGATAATAAGATTACGCAGCTAGATTTATCGAACCTCGACATGCTTGAAGAATTTGCTTGCAGCGATAACCGGCTGACCCACTTGGACATGTCAGCTAATTCAAGGCTCACTTCACTGTATTGTCACAACAACCAAATCCGAACACTCAATATAGTTGGCGCGGTTGAGCTCGCTGAGTTGTCTTGCGCGAACAACAGGATTGATGAGCTAGATCTTTCACATAGCATAAAATTACGAGATATTGACGTTTCTGGAAATCCGATGACTGACCTAGACATGACTTATACCGANATCTCNAAACATATTCACTAGCCCGGAGGGCCATAGCACGGCAAACTTTTCGCGTCCTATCTCGATTAAGGTTATTTTCACGAATCCAATACGCTAATATTATAAATCTTACAATTGAGCAACATAGCTATGAGACTGTTTCATTGAGTATTTTATTAAACTGCGATCTTGGGGAGAGCTTCGGTGCCTGGGAAATGGGTTCAGACGAACAAGCCATATCATTTGTGGACCAGGTAAACATAGCCTGTGGTTTTCATGCAGGTGACCCGACCACTATAAAAAATACTTTATTAGCTGCCAAAAAAGCGGGAGTAAGTGTCGGTGCACATCCAAGTTATCCGGATCTTGTTGGCTTTGGTCGACGATCAATGAAAATCCAAATACCAGAGCTGATTAGTCTTTTGCAATATCAAGTGGCGGCACTTTGTGGAATGGCGAAAAATGTAGATCTTAAGGTAGATTATGTAAAACCTCACGGAGCTCTATACAACGATATGATGGCGAGTGAGAGCTTACGCACTGCAGTAATGAGAGCAATCTCAGAAATCAATGAACCACTGGCGTTGATGTTGCAAGCGACGCCATCGTCCCAAATCCACGAAAAAGAAGCTGAAAATTTTGGGATTAAAATAATCTGTGAAGCCTTTGCTGATCGATCTTATGAGGATTGTGGGGCACTAGTCTCCAGATCAAAAACGGTAGCTATACTTGATCGTGAACACATTCTTACCCAAGTTAGACAAATTTGCCAACGCGGAAGCATCACCAGCATCAACAAAAAGACACTGCATTTGAAAATTGACTCTATCTGTATCCATGGCGACAATCCAGAAAGTGTTAATCTCCTACCTGAAATTCGACAAATTCTCGATCAATGAGCGACCTGAAGGAACAAATATCGATTGCCGGTGAGAACTCACTAATCATTTATTTTAGTCAACAGCCAGATGAGAACACTATCCAAAAAATTTCCTTGATTAATACGCAACTGAATGAAAAACTGAGCAATTTTATTATTGATTCGATTCCTTCTTATATCTCTATTCTAGTCACTTGGGACANTCTCATCATTGACTATATGAACTTTAAAAGAAAAATAGTTCAGTGTCTTAAAAATATTTCCTTTGAGAAGTCAATAATTAAAAAAGACCTCTTTAAAGTTCCTGTTTATTACAGCAACTCCACAGGACCTGATCTTGAAGAGTTGGCACATCGAAAGCATATATCGACTAAAGAATTAATCGAAATTCACCAGAATCGCGAGTATCTGGTTTATGCCATTGGGTTTGCACCCGGATTCGCTTACCTCGGAAACGTCGATGAGAAAATAGCGGCACCTAGAAAATCAACTCCAAGGTTACAAATACCAGCGGGTTCCGTGGGCATAGCAGATCAACAAACAGCGATCTACCCTAGTTCATCGCCCGGCGGATGGAACATTATNGGCCGTTGTCCATTAGAGCTGTTCAAAATTGGAAAAGGTAACGACTTTCGATTGAGCGTTGCAGATCGTGTCAGATTCTTCTCGATCGATCGAGATAAATACCTTTCTCTAGGCGGAAAACTGTGACCTGCGTGTTTGAAGTTATTGATCCGGGCTTCAAATGTCTTATCCAAGACTCGGGGAGAGTTGGATATCACCACCTTGGCGTGACAACAGGGGGGGCAATGGATCAAGAATCCTTNGAGCTTGCAAATNCCCTTTGTAATAATAACTCCACAAATGCTGTAGTTGAGATTACCTTTGGTGGTGTCTGCTTAACCTCAAAATTGGATGCTACTATTGCTCTAACGGGCGCGACAATGTCCCTTAAAATCAACGGAACTAAAGCCGAGCAATGGCGTGCTCACAGGATTTTAGCTGGTTCGCGGTTAGAGATTGGCCTAGCATCCGATGGGGTGTATGGGTATCTTGCAATTGCAGGTGGCTTCGTTATGAATCCAATACTTGGCAGTGTGTCCTGTGTCCAAAGAGAGCATATCGGTGGACACAATCAGAACGGTAGTGCTTTGCGGCAAGGCGATCAGCTGCACTGTGATCCACAGCAACCAAATTACAGGCTCGCAGAACTCCCGAGCAGTTTGCGACCGAAACGTCACGGCAACGACCAGCTACTGCGAGTTATTTTGGGATCTCAACAGCAAAAATTTGACCCGATACAAAAAAAAATTTTTTTCAGTAGCGAGTACCTCTTAACACCGGAATGTGACCGTATGGGCTACCGTCTATCAGGTCCTAAAATCGAGTCAAAATGTTCAAATATGTTTTCCGAGGGCACTACACTCGGTTCGATTCAAATACCTCAAGATGGGCAACCCATTATTCTTATGAGGGATCGACAGACAATGGGGGGATACCCTAAACTAGGCTCGGTACTCTCTCTAGATATCGATCGATTGTCTCAACTTCCTCAGGGAAGCACTGTCACATTTAAAATGATACATATTGAAGAGGCCCACAATATTTTATTACTGGAAGCGCAAAAACGGGCTAGCAGAAGATTGAAATACATATAGTGCATTTTAAAAAAAGGCAAATTTTAAGAATCAACTAACTAAAAGTCTTGGAATGAATACTCTCTTACGAGGCATACCACGCAAAATGAAAATATCTTTCCTGTTGACATTTGTATTATTGTTGAACGCTAACGGGAGTCTTGCCGCTGATGAAGCGATCATAAGTATTTTCGACTCGTCCTCTTATTTTTATCCTGAGCATTCAAAATCAGGAATGGTTGTATCTCAGGAAATCATCGCTAGTAGGGTCGGATCAAAAATCCTTAATGATGGCGGAAATGCTATCGATGCAGCAGTCGCCACAGGCTTTGCCCTCGCAGTTACGTTGCCAAGGGCAGGTAACATTGGTGGTGGCGGCTTTATGATGATACACCTTGTAGATCAAGATAAGACCATTTCGATCGATTATCGCGAAATGGCGCCAGCTGCAGCTAATACCGCAATGTTTCTCGATTCCTTAGGAGAAGTTGACACAGGAATGTCGAGATTTGGCGCTAAATCGTCTGGTATTCCCGGCTCCGTCGCGGGGCTCATCCATGCGCAAGAGAATTATGGCAAATTAAAACTTAGTCAAGTAATCGCCCCAGCTATTGAGTTGGCAAACGNNGGCTTCCTNATCTCCCCTGAGCTNGAGTATTCACTTAATGCTCGATCGGGGCGTTTAAAAAGAAACCCGTCNTCGAGGAAGTATTTCTTCAAAGAGGACGGCTCCAAGTACAGCGCAGGAGACTTTTTTTTTCAACCTGATCTTGGAGCAACACTCGAGCGCATTTCTGAAGACGGTCATCAGGGCTTTTATGGCGGAAAAACAGCTTCCCTAATTGCGGAGGATATGATTCAAACCGGTGGGCTTATTACACTTGAGGATCTTCAGAATTACCGGGTTATTGAGAGAGAACCGGTGTGCGGGAGTTANAGGNTNAGTAAGATTTGTGCAATGCCACCGCCGTCCTCGGGTGGAGTCCACCTCATTCAAATGCTCAACATACTCGAAAAATGGGACCTCAAGGCATTGGGCCACAACAGCGCAGGATANATTCACCGGCTTGCAGAGGTGATGCGCTACGCATACGCAGATAGGAGCAAATATTTAGGCGATCCCGATTTTTTCCCAGTTCCAACCGACCAGATTATTGATAAAAATTATGCCGANAGACTNCGNAGTAAAATAAATTTAGTACGAGCCGCCANCTCAAATGACATTGAGCCNGGGNTATCACTTAACCTCGAAGATCTGATCAGGTTTANAGAAAAACAGATAGACGAGACTTCTGAAACTACACATTTTTCTACCTGGGACCNATGGGGTAACGTGGTGAGCAACACGACTACATTAAACTTTAGCTATGGAAACGGTAGATCCATAGCAGGAGCCGGATTCTTGATGAATAACGAGATGGATGACTTTTCAGCAAAAGAGGGGGCATCAAACGCGTACGGCCTGATTGGTGGCACCGCAAATGCGATAGAACCGGGCAAGCGACCCCTATCCTCGATGACACCCACAATTGTTTTTGATTCCTCGGGCAACCCGACATTAGCGACCGGAAGCCCAGGAGGGGGCACCATAATAACCGTAGTCCTTCAAATTATTCTCAACGTGCTTGATTTTGAAATGAACATCGCAGAGGCCTCATCAGTGGCGCGTATACATCACCAATGGCAGCCAGACAAACTGTTTTATGAATCTNGTGTTTCCATCGACACACTAAANCTACTAAAAACCATGGGTCACAAAATTGANAAAAAAACGAGGAGGTTGGGGGCTGTGCAGAGTATACAGAGATCTCATGCCGCAGGTGTTTTCGGCGCCTCAGATCCCCGAAGAGCGGGCTCTGGTGCCATAGCTCAATAACCTTCAGGCAAGATTCTCTCCTAAAAATATTCCCTCTTAATCCACCTCAATTAGTAAAAGTTTTTGTCTATATCTTAATGATATGAATTTTTAAATGACACCAGTATAATCCCACGTGTTTATCAAAAGTGTATAAAAAGATGAAGCCTTATTAGAATTATAAGAGGGGAAAGATTAATGCCAGGAAAAAGGTTGATAGACGTGATGCGCGTATTTCGTAACAACATAAGTGAATTTCCATACATTGTATTATTTGTGCTGTTTTCATCGGCCTCGGCGNCGACAATTTCGCAAGATGACTTGGAGGAAATAGTCGTCGTTGGCTCCCAAATTCAGGGTGCNACCGTCACCGACATACTACCTGTCACAGTAATCTCATCTGAGGATATCGAAGCACTTGGCATAGAATCAGGTGATGAGCTTCTAGAAAATCTCCCAGAGATGGGACAAAACATGTTCCATGAGAGCACTGAAACTGGCGGGCTCAACAGCTCGAGGGGCGATGTGGGAGCTTATAACTTAAGAAACCTGGGGGTCGGTAACACTCTCGTTCTTCTCAACGGACGTAGGCTTGTCAACTCCCCCTCTTTTCAGACTGAAATTATTGGTGGAGGTTATACCCCGGTAAGTACGGTTAACTCGAATCTCATACCCGCAAACCTTCTTGAGCGGGTTGAAGTGTTACGTGATGGTGCTTCAGCATTATACGGAGCAGATGCACTTGCAGGGGTCGTAAATAACGTTACTAACAAAAACTTTGAAGGGCTAACAGTCAGGTCCCGTACCCGAAACTATGGCAATTATTCGAATACTGATAGTGAAACAACAAATACCACAGACCAGCAATTTAGTATCGAATTTGGAACGTCACTGAACGAGGATAGATCTCACTTTACGGTAAATTACAGCTTTTTAGACAAAGGGCATATGCGAGCTAATTCCAATGACCGTTGGGCGGCCGGTGACCTGGGTTCGTTTGTGCCAGAATCAAGCGAATATCGTCAAAGTAGCTTCTGGAGCACCCAAGGCGATGCATTCTTCGATCAGCGGTCAACCAATGGTCCTCTCGGACAATTCGACGTAGTTGCTAGTGCAAATATATTGGATGACTTTAATAACGCCACTAACCCGGAAACTGGAGAGCTGCTGTATCCAACTCCGCGAGATACTCGAGATTACGTGGATCCTTCAGGGGAATTTCAAGTTTATCGGAGCGACGATCCTCGGTGTCTTGCATCCGAAGGTTCAGTCGAAACTCCCTACTTTAGTGGTTACGGCACCTGTATCGTTTCAGATAATACTTCGACAAATACAATGCCACTATTCAGTACCTCAAAAAGGCGTTGGGTTCGAGGAGATTCCGAGCGCCACAACTTGTTTGCCACATTCAGCCACGAGCTCAACGAGGACGTTCGTCTTTATAACGAATTTGGTTATTACGAGTCCTCATATTACGCTGAGCGCTCAGGATCAGGGCAGTTCCCTTATAAGTTCCGTGTAAGTGGAGCGTCTTATTATAACCCACTTCGGCAGCAACCGGATCTCTCAGCTCCGGCTCATCCAGGGGCGGAGATGTGGGTTGATAATTTGAGATTTCTTGATCGCACAGACAAAGTAAGATCGGCATCTGTAGACAAAACCACGTGGCGGTTCTTGCAGGGCGTTGAAGGGTCAAGCGGTAATTGGAGCTATGACGGAGCATTTGTTTGGTCGAGGGCAGAATCCGAAGATACTCAGCTAAACTCTGTCTCTCGAAGACTCATGCAGGAAGCCCTTTTCGACACAACAGCCGCGGGCTATAATTTCCTGTGTGATCCTACAAACCCAGACAGTACATGTACAACAAACCTTGATAGAACACTCGTCTCAGTTGGAAAGAAACAAATTTCAGAGCTCTACCTATTCGACTTTAAGATGAGCACAGATGAGCTATTTGAGATCTCCTCTGTCCCAGTTGCTTTCTTGGTAGGTGCAGAGGTACGTCAGGAGTCTCTGGAAGAGGATCGTGATGATCTGCTTTCAGGATCGGACTCCTTCGCACACCTTATCTGGATCGGGACATCTGAGATAAGTCAAAGTAGCTGTTTTCTAAGCGATCGCTCCACTGGAGAAATGCTAGCAACCCCAGATCCCAGGTGCTCTACCTCAGCGGAGACCTATCCATTCATAACAGGGATTGCGGGTGGCACAGGCGGAGCAGACTTCAATGCAGAAAGAGATACAATGTCGCTCTTCACAGAGTTCTCCGCATCAGTTACAGACAACCTTGATGCTCAACTAGCCTTTAGGTTCGAGAATACATCCGACTACGGATCAGAGCTTGTTTGGAAATTTGCATTTGGCTGGCAGCTCAACGATAGTATCCTTTTTCGTGGATCTGCTCAGACGTCTTTTCGAGCGCCAGACCTTGTCACGCTATCACAGAGTTATACTCACAGACTGAACAGAAGTCAGCAGGACTATACCCGAGCCCTCATAGAAGACGTGGACAACCGGCTCGACGACTGGTTGTACCGAAGGGTAATTAACAACCCTAACCTAAAGTCAGAGACTGCTCAAAATCTCTCGTTTGGTCTCGTTCTTCAACCGCTAGATGAGCTTACAATCACCTTAGACGCGTTTCAGATTGTCAAAGAAAACACTATCGGAAACCTTGGCCAAACCAACGAGGGAACACTGGATTTCCTCTTGAGGTCCCAAGACGCTGAGTCACGAGGTTTTGCTGCATTGACGAATGATACCTTCGAGGCAATCTGTGGAACAGCATCGATCCGCGACACAAATCTTGAACCGGGCTTGATAACGACAACTTCCACGCAGCACAANACNAGAGTCGTNCGGCCNGCAACTACCTCGGAGGATCGAGGAGGGGATTGGGATACCACTCAGACATCGAAGGATAATGGCTTTTGTCCTGTGGGTCGCAACGACTGGTTTTTTGCGCAATCCATCTATGATAATTTCGGTGATCGTACCATCGAAGGTTTTGACTTAGGTGTGTACTACAGTTGGGAAAGTGACTTAGGAAGCTTTGATCTCCGTTACAACGGAGCCTTCACAACTCGATTGGAGCAAGAGGCAGTNNCCGGTAGTGACGCAGATAAAATGCTTCAAGCACAACAAAATGGCTACTTCGACGGAATTATTGATAGGCTTACAGTTGGTAATGATCAGGTCACAGACCTAACCATAAATGTTCGGGGCTTTGGAGATATCTTGGGAACAGANAGTCTCTTTGAGGAGAAGCACTCGATGCGTNTCTCTTGGCGTAAAGAGGATTGGAGTGCCTCACTAACGGCGCGTCATGTAGGCGAGACAACTCAGCCAACAACAACACTCCCNGATGGACTTGCATGGGTAATTGACTCCATGACAACGTTAAATGCCAANGTCGCATACAGATTTGAGGTCAGTGATGCGCGTGTCAAGGTCACGCTAGGCGCCAACAACGTTCTTGATGAACGGGCACCCCTCGCAGTTGCCACCTATGGGTATAATCCTGCGCTCCATAATGATTATGGTCGTAGTTTTTATCTCGATATAAAGGCTTCGTTTTAAACGATGTATCAACTNCAGATCTTCATTACTATTACTAAGATCTGGAGTTTTTAAAAGGTATCGTAGTGACTTCAAATCAAGCGACCCAAAAAAAATATCCCGCAACGCATCAGCGGATCGGGATATTTTTAGGTCCTCTATTCTTTATTTTTTTCATGCTGCTCGACGGAAATCAGATTTTAATGTCGCAAGCGGCATGGAGGACCGCTGGGGTGGCACTTTGGATGGCGGCCTGGTGGGCAACGGAGGCGGTGCCTGTCCCGGTGACCGCTTTTTTGCCACTGATAACGTTCAACCCGCTTGATATCGCTACTTTTAAAGAAGCAGCAGCTCCGTATTCGCATCCTACAATCTACCTCTTTCTGGGAGCTTTTATACTAGCGATCGCCATAGAGCGCTGGGATCTTCACAAGCGCATTGCCCTTGCGATACTCACAAGGGTAGGAACTAATGGCAAAAGATTAGTGGGGGGATTCATGGCCGTAGCGGCACTGCTGTCTATGTGGATGACAAACACGTCCACAACTATGATGCTTATGCCCATTGCGGTTTCAGTCGCTACCGTGATCATCGCTAACCACTCGGATCTATCCCTAAAACAGCAGGAAAATTTCCAAGTCGCATTGCTCCTAGGACTCGCATTTGCAGCAACTATTGGCGGCCTCGCGACATTAGTCGGCACACCACCCAACGCACTCCTTGCGGCCTACTTATCAAATACCCATAACATAGAGATAGGTTTCGCCGAGTGGATGTTGGTGGGAGTTCCAGTTTCGATGATCATGCTACCGATCGCCTGGTTTGTGCTCACAAACTGGGCGTTTTCAGTGGAGATCGAAGAGACAGACGCGGCAAAACAATATTTAGAGAAACTTCGTGCTGAACTTGGCGATATAAGTGTGGCTGAGGCTAGGGTTGGGATCACATTTCTTTTGGTGGTCACCTTGTGGATACTCCGACGTCCTTTAAATGAGATATTTCATATCAGCAGTCTCAACGATTCGGGGATCGTAATGGCCGCCGCCCTCATTCTTTTTCTTCTTCCAAGTGGAAATGCTCAGCAACGAACTCTTTTGGTGTGGGACGATTTACAACGCCTTCCCTGGGGTGTGTTAATACTCTTTGGTGGAGGACTTAGCCTTGCCGCGGGCGTTTCATCTAGTGGACTTGCGGAATGGTTAGGAAGCAATCTGTCACCTCTGATCGCCTTCGGTGTAATCGCGTTGATAATTTCGTCCACCGCTCTTGTAATCTTCTTAACGGAACTGACCAGTAACCTTGCAACTACCGCGACTTTTCTCCCAGTCGTTGGAGCAATTGCGCTGCAAGCCGATGTCCCGCTACTTACCATCTGTGTTCCAATAACGCTTGCCGCTAGCTGTGCATTTATGTTGCCAGTCGCCACGCCGCCCAACGCTATCGTGTTCGCCTCAGGCAAAATCAGCATCCCACAGATGGTAAAAGCCGGGGTATATCTCAATTGCCTCGGTATGCTGCTATTAGCGGTTGTGGGAGTCTGGTGGGCTCCTCTGATTCTCTCCTAAATTGAGAGAGATATGACAAAAATTTATCTGACACACCCGCGACTCTTCTCACTGTGTATCTTAATGGTACTTGGATGCGCGGTTGGAGCCTCGCTTATCCAGAGCTCTGGAGGGCAGGTTGCAATCTCCCAGATCGCGCTGCCTACTCAGAACGGGCAGCACTTAGCGGCAACACTATTCAAGCCAAGAACTGCTACAAAAGAGACTCCCGCTCCTTTCATAGTAGTCATCCCAGGCTTCCAACGTTCAAAAGAAGCCCTCGCAAATATTGCGATCGAGCTATCTAGACGGGGCTTCGTTGTTGCCTCAATTGATCCATATGCACAGGGCCACTCCAGCTCATCAATGAGTAGGCTGGCGGCGACCCATGAGGGCTATGGGCTATTTGCACTCGTTGATTATGCCGCTTCAACAACTAACATGAACTACATTGACAGAACAAAAATTGGAGCTACCGGACACTCTGCGGGCGGTAATGCCGCAATACGAGGCGCAAACTATTTTGGCCGCGAAGCAAAAATAAAAAATACTCTGAGTAAATTACACTCCGTTTTTGTATCCGGCTATGTCTTGACGCTAAGAAAGTCTGTGCTAAAAGATGTCCGATCGAATGTAGGAATCAGTTACGCACTTTATGACGAGGGCGCCTTTCGAAATGAACTACAGAATGGCGATATGCGTCTTGCGCCAGAAGCCCTGCGAGTGGTTAACTCTGGACGTAATATGGGATCGAAACAAATCAAAAAGGTGGTCCCCGGACAGATGTATGGAAATCTCGCCAACCGTACCCTGCGAGTTGTCCACAACGAGGCCTTACTCCACCCATTCCAACCATACAATAAAGAGGCCACCGCAAACCAAATTGCCTTCTTCGAGCACGTCTTTGATCACTCATCCGAACTCAGCGCATACGATCAGATCTGGCACTGGAAGGAGTTCTTTGGGCTTGTGGCATTTGTAATCTCCCTTATTTCGATAATACCCCTAGGAAAGATTTTTCTGGAAACCGAGACATTTAAACCGCTTGTCCATGCAATCCCCGAGGCGACAACTGCCCCACAAGGTATCGGGCGGGTAATTTTTTGGGGCTTGTTTTTTGTAGGCGCATCAATTGCATGCGTCAGCTTTATTCCTATGGTAGAAATTTCAAAGACTCTGTTTTTTGAGGCATCAAACCGCCAGCAAACGTGGTTTTTCCCGCAACGAATGAATAACCCTGTAATGCTCTGGGCTCTCTTTAATGGACTTGTTGGGATTGCTTTATTTTATCTCAGTTATAGATTTTATGGGCGCCGTCACGGAGCTGATCCCTCTAATTGGGGGATTTCGATAAACCGTAATGAGCTGTTTTTAACGATGTTCCTTGCAACCATTATCTTCAGCTGCTACTACTTGATACTTTTTTCTATTAATTACTTTTTTCAAATCGACTATAGATTCTGGTTTATCGGCGCTAGGGTATTTCAGCCAGATATGCTGATATTATTGCTAATGTATGTTCCATTTTTTCTTGTATTCTTCGCAGGAAACTCTCTTCGGGTGAATGCCGCAATGCGCTTTCAAGACGAGGCAGAGTGGAAATCGATGCTCTTAGCGGGTCTCGCAAACTCTCTCGGCTTAGTTTTTATCATAGTTATCCAGTACACAGTATTCGCTGTCACCGGAACCGTTTACTGGACCCACAACTGGCTTTATATCAATTTATTATTTGGAATTGTGCCCGTGATGTTTATTTTGCCGTACTTTAATCGCTATTTTTTCCTGATGACGGGTAAAATTTATCTTGGACCCTTGGTGACATGTCTCATCTTCATCATGATTTTACTCACAAACACGGTATGTTATATCCCCATAAACTAAAAAACTAGGTTGCCGATGCAAATCATCAGAAAGTTCAACTGCTTAATCATAATCATACTTACTCGTGGCCTCCCCTCTCTCATTTTCTTTTTTCTCTGCCTTCCATATGAGCCATTGATCTCGAGTCCAACCCTAATAAAAAAATCTCTCGACGAAAACCGAAAGGGTAGTTTTATTTTCAACGAATGGGCAGGCAAACCACTTAGAGTTTTTATCACGGTCCCCGACGAATTAGACGAAAAAACATCAGTCGTGATCATACTTCATGGAAGAAGTCGTAATGCAGAAGGTTACAGAAATAGCTGGCATGATTATGCCTTAGACAACAACTTTATATCGGTAGTTCCTGAGTTCAAGAGCTCTATTTTCCCAAAAGATACCTTTAACTGGGGTAATATTCGCTCGCTGAGGGGAAGACCAATCGAACAGCAACATTGGCTCCTCTCTNTGATCGAGCCCATATTCGACAAAGTNAAAACACAACTCAAAATACAAAGCAATTTTTATAGCCTATATGGTCACTCAGCAGGAGCACAAATCGCNCATCGATTTCTGTATTTCATACCCAATAATCGTGCTCGACGAGTTGTNATTGCAAATGCAGGCTTTTATACGATGCCAGTCGACACCATCGATTTTCCACAGGGGCTGAAGGACGTAGATGTGCCTGATGAAAACCTAACTAAAGCATATTCCAAAAGGGTTGTTTTGCTCCTTGGAGACCAGGATAACGATCCGAAACATAGCTCCCTCAATAGAGATTTGCAAAGTATGCGTCAAGGCAAACACAGATTTTCGAGGGGACATAGGTTCTATATGAATTCCTTATTTAAAGCCTCGATAATACTGAAAGTTCCGTTCAATTGGTCCCTCTCGATTGCGCCTGGTGTTGGACATAGTAATCGCAGGATGGTTGAGTATGCGGGTCCATTTCTTTTGGAAGGTCCATTATTGATTCATTAAGATGAGACTTATTGAAGAACTAAAATTACTACCTTAAATGATTGTTTGAAAGCTGATTTTGTCAAGGTCACTAAATCCGGAAACGACGCTCACAGTTCAATGGACTTACTATTTAGCGAAAATACAATGCAGTAAAAAAGCTCTGATAATTCAACCTATAAAGTAACAGGAAACGTAAAGTTTAACATTAATTATTATTTTGGTGCGCAGCAATGACTGATTTACACGATGAAATACCCCGCGAATTCCTTTTTATGGGCCAAAATATGGAGAAGGTTACCGTTTTTTATGGCTTTTTCCTTGCGGCGTGGGGAGTTGGCGTTAGCTCTGTCAGCGGCAGCGAAAGCATCACGTCCCTGATTCCCAGCATAATAGGCCTCCCTCTGATTATACTTGGGATATCCTCATTACTCTTTCCAAAACTAAAAAAGCTACTTATGCACATNGCGGTTCTCATAGGACTTATTGCCTTTTTNGGGGGGNGCGATTTTTTCCGTGGAATTNGCTCAGATGGTGGAGCCTTCAGTAANCCTTGGGCGGGTGCCTCAAAGCTCATGCTGTTCACGACAGGACTCATCTTCACCATTTTATCTGTCAGATCATTTATCTTTGCAAGGAAGAATCGTGAAGCTACTAGTGTCGAGGAAGAGAAAACTTAGTCTCTCACATCATGATGTTTTCTATAAGTGATGTTGTTAGGCAACACAATCGACTCAATGGTTTGAAATAACTCTAGAATGGACCTTTTTGATCGCTTGGACTACCCCAAAAGGTACTCCAAACTTCGGTCCCATTCAGGTAGTAGACCGCATCATCGTGGATGAATGATCGGTTACGGTTATCCCAACCACTTGGTGTGGTAATTTTTCCAGCCTCGAATATCGAAGCCAAGTTAGGGATAGATTTGTTTCTCAGTTCGAACATATAAAGTCGGTCCTCATTCTTATAACCAGACTCATCGCTATACAGACCCATATTTACGGGCACCAAAAAACGATCTAGGTCATCGTTAATCTGTTGATAGGTAAACGCATGACGATTATAGCGCGCCTCTGAGTAGCTCCAGCGTGCGTTTTCGTCAGAGCCTGGCACCATCGCCCCGAGTGATAAGGGGAAATTCATCTGACTAATGTCAAATAACTCTAGCTTTACTAGCCCAGATTCATCCTGACCAAGACCCAACAGCAGCTGCTCACTTACCGGATGCAAAAAATCAGAAAACCCTGTAACTGTTAATTCTCCCGCGATCACAGGATCGGAGGGTATGGAGAGATCGAGAACATAAAGCGGATCTATACGTTCAAATGTAACAAGGTAGAGGGTATCACCGAAAAATCTAACACCATAGAGATCCTCATTGGGTTTCCCGATTTCTTTCGGATGACTCTCATTTGGAAGCGTGGATATTAGATCCATTCTGAGCTCTTGTTCATTCAACTTAAGAATCGACAGTCGATGATCAAACTGATCGTCTGAGTCAAAGTCTCGATCTGTCGTCACCACACGTAGGTAGCCTTCATGCTCGTTAATCCGAAAATCACGGTTACTATTAAGATATAGTGCGCCGTCGACAACTCCAGAGCCCAGATAATTCAAATCTGAGGATAGGTCATATCCATGGACAATAGTTTTTGATTTACTCGATGAAGCATCAACCTGCGTCAAGTAAATTGCATTTTCACTCACGTAGATACCATTCGTTGACTCGAGATAGCACATTGCCTTCGATAGGGAATTTGACACCAGATCAATGGCAAATACTAATGTTAGGGTCGGATATCCAATCTCAGCGGGGGCCTGGTCATTATCTGGATCAAAAAGAAAACAATCCTGTGATTTAATCGCTTCTGAGGGTTCTCCATTAACGGTGACTTTAGGTAAAATATCGGCAACCGTAAGGCTATCAATAAGCAGTTCATTTTCGGTTTGCTGCTCAGCAGTTGGAAAATAGTCAAGCCCGCTAATTGAGGGAGTGTGTCGAGTCACGAAATAGATATTGTTGCCTTTTCTCCTACTGCTTACAAAGCCTCCCTCCACTTCAATGTTAAATTGACGTGTAGGGCTCCCTATGTCACCTATGTCATAAATATCGAGAACAGTAGTCTGCTCCCTCCATCTCGAGACGCGCAAGAACTCACTTCCATAGGAGCCCCACCAGCCGGATGAGCTGATTGCTGCAAGCTGGGAGCCACTCACATAAAGACCCTCTACAGTATGCATAGTATCCAGCTCGATAGACGAGACCTGTTCAATGGACGCGCTAGCTGGCTCTGTCTTCAAGATTCGGATACTGCGTTTATCTGTCTGCGGAGGTAGAACATTAAAAGCTGAGCTAGCAATACGATCCTCCTCAACAAAAGCGTCTTCCATGATAAAACAGCAGTCCATGCTTTTGCTTGGAGCGATAAACATATGAGCACCGTCATACTTGACATAATCATGCTCATCAACATCCTTCTCGAGAGTATACGTGGTTGTATAGTTTTCTGAGGGGGTTACTACATCCGATGCAGTCACCTCTATTGAGGGCTGAGATAGCGCGCGCTGCTCTATATTACCCTCGATAATTGTTATCAGTCCCTGTCGAACACTGTTGATAATCTCGGAATCGGTTTCTGCTCGAATTAGTATACCTTGCGGCACTGGTTCTTCATTTACGGCAGAATCATTATTGGTATAGCCACCATTATTATCTGAACCACCTCCGCAAGATATGAGGACCGACACTATAATCGGCAATAAAACTGTTGGGTAGCGAGCGCGCATCCGGACCACTCCGATATTCTAGTTATTTTTAATGAGGCCTGATCTTGCACTCATCGAAGTCTAATCTCTGCCAGTATTTGGAACAAATCTCAGTAAAAGTGTTAAATATTGAAAACAGCTCCTTCCCATTTACCGACTAATTTGAACATCAGGCGCGGTCATCATGGTATAGACTGCAAGCCGATTGCGGTTCATACTATTNGTATATGTCGAGAGACGCTGCGCAAGAAAGTCTGTAAAAGTATCTGTTCCAGAACCGGTATTAACTTCCTGCCCAATGTTGGTCAGCTGTCCGGCATTGAGATAAAAATCCAAAAATCTCACTAAAGCCTCAGCTTTTGATAAATTGGTTCCCGTCGCGCTATCCCAAACACTATCGAGAACATCATCATCTAGTTTAACCCTAAACTGATCCCTCGTGTAACTGAGATTAAAATTTGTGTATCGATTGCTTCTACTGAGACCACCCGAGCTTACCAAGCTAGAAAAGACATTGAATGTATTGAATATCTGACTCTCTGTCACAAGCTGAAGTTCGGGCGAAACCAACGAATTACCAGCTATGAGTCCAGTNGGTGCGAAGTCCGGTGAGAAAAAGTTGAATACCGAAGGAGCGCGGAGGACCTCTTGCCCGATAGCTTGCATATTACCAATCCGCATGAGTGTGACCNCAGNNTCAAANNTNTCAATNTTACTNTGACCNACCCCNGGAATCGCATCATNACCNATTGCATTAGACTCGCCNAGNGGNATTTCTGAGCNAGCTCGCAGAAGCCTTANNANNGATGTNAGATGGAGCANCGGTTCNTTGAACTTTCCATAGCTANGNGAATNAATGGTCGCAGGGTTTCGAGCCTCGGGATCAAGGAGAATTGCCTTGATCACAGCTCGGAGATCTCCTTGCTCTCCGAAGGAAGTCGCAACACGCTCTATGTAACCGGGGCTTGGGTTTGACGTCACAAATCGCTGTATTAGTTTTCGCGCAATAAAGGGAGCAGTTGTCCCATGTCCCACCAAATAATCGAGAACTTGTTCAAGTTCTTCATTTGCGGATGAGAGACTTATCGAACTGCTCGCGCTTATTTTTTTTATCTCACCACCATCCTCAAATAGAATCTTCTCACCAAAGTCATGGTGGGCAGTAAAGAATTTCATCGGATGCGTCCACCGATGTTGGGGAGAATTATTAAAACTGTTACCCCTGGAGAAATTTGTATTGTCAATAACGGAACTGCCACTATTGGTTTTACTGAAAGAGAGACCCGTCATCACACGTGCTAGCTCACTAATGACGGAATTGTCATAGGTTTCTATTGGGAGGTTGTTTTCGCCTAACTTGATAGATCCGTTTTTTTGCCTGTGAACAAGGCCAAAGGTAAAAAGCTGCATCACCTCTCGAGCATAATTCTCATCAGGATAGGTTCCCTTTGCCGGGTCCTCTTTCTTATTCCTTAGATGGCTTAAGTATAAACCCATTATTGGATGACGAGTCACGTCTCCCAAAAGCTGCCGATATGTCCCGAAAGCATTTTCTGCTAGCGTATCCCAGTAATCAGCCGTACCTCTATGGCCATTCCTGACACCGGCGTCTTGATCGCTCACTACCAGAATCTCGCTCAATGCAAATGCCATCCGTTGCCGGAGCTGATCCCGACCGTAAACTGCCATTGGCCAAAAAGCATCTCTTCTTAAATTTTCCTCCGACTCAGCATTATCGCAACCTGCATTCCGAGTAATATCACAAGAGAGGAAAAGAGGGATAGTCTCATCCATAAGTGCAAGCATTTCAGTTTGCGGTTTTTCGAACTGGCTATCTATCCATCTTTCATAGGCAGCCATCCGATTCTCTCCGTTCTCTTCGATAGTCGCCCTTAGCTCATTGTAACTTTGCTCCGTGGAACCAAATGTAGATTGATTCAAAAATCTTATAACGTCTGAATCCGCCTCAGTTTTTGTTAAACTGGCAGTAATGGGAACCCCTCCGCCCCCTAGATCTGGCGGAGCATTTACATTGGCATCAAAAACTAGGGTTGCCGAAATCTCGCCATTTGGGTAATCCGCAGTATGAATATTAATGTAGAATTTCCCTTCAAATAGCGCATCTAACACCTGCTGCTCTGTTGTATAAATACCCCCAGGCGCCATATCCCACGTAAACGCACTTAAATGTCCGTCCTCGTCGAGTAATGACTCCTCTATATCCCTCACAATGGTGCCTGAAGGCTGCATATGAATATGCTGATCTGTCCTTATCGAACCAAGATTAGAGAAGTTATAATTTAGAACACCAACGTCGTTATCACCCTGCAGTACAAAACTAAGAAGCCCAGAGGCAACAGTATCTGCACCGTCCTGCGGCCCAAATGCACCCAAAAAGACTCTTCCATTTTCTGGCGCATTACTGGCATCGCTGACAATTACCGACCCGGCTACATCAGTACCAAGCTCATATCCTTCATCGAGTTTCAGGGTCAAAGTCAGTGTTTCAGGAACTTCTTTTAAACCATCTTCTGAAGCTAAGACTTCAATTACCCGAAAATTTTGATTCTCCGCCAACCTCAAAGTCGTACCAACGCCGTCACCATCGCTATATGATAGGTTGATATCAGCCTCGCTCACCGAACCACGAGTTGGATCTTCATTACCCGACATCTCGAAGACAATGTCGAGCTCCATAGGATCTCCGGTCCTCTGAATCTGAAATTTTCCGAGCTGATTATTTGCCTCATAAGCATTTGCCTCCAAGACCGTGAGACTTACCTTGGGCGTAGCCGACCGTGTTTCATCCTCCGGAAAATCATCGCTGGCATCCTCAACTCCATCATTGTCATCATCAGGATCCGCATTGTTTCCAACACCGTCCCCGTCTGAGTCAACGCTCTCGTTTGCATCAAGTGGAAATGCGTCTAAAGAATCAGAAACTCCATCATTGTCATCATCATCATCCGCATTATTTCCGATTCCATCTGAATCAGTATCTCGCGACTCAGAGCTATCCAAAGGGAAGATATCTTCCAAATCCAAAACCCCATCACCGTCGTCGTCAGAATCTTCATTATTACCAACCCCATCTGAATCAGTATCTCGTGACTCAGAACTATCCAAAGGGAAGATATCCTCTGTGTCCGCCACACCGTCTCCATCATCGTCGGTGTCTGCATTGTTACCAACCCCATCTGAATCTGTATCCAATGATTCGGAAGCGTTATCTGGAAAAGCATCTAAGGAATTGAGCACACCGTCATTATCCCTATCCGAATTCACCGTAGGGGATTGAGAATCACTACCGCCACCGCCGCCACCACAAGCGGATAACATTAATGTTAAGAAAAATGATGGCAAGTAACTGGATAATTTTGACATCAGTGATCTCATAGTCGGATGAAGTCAAGATTAGAGTTGACCTCAAAAGGACTAGAAAAGTTTGCCAATGATGGAAAAATCTTACCCACATCTGACTGAGGTACGCCCATCCAATGGGCGATAGAGGCTCCACACTGGGAGTTAGAGGTGGTGGGTATCCATCTTCCTCGGCCGGGGTCAAGAGGATTATTGAGATCAAGGGTCGGGTAAGTGCCAAAAAAACGGCTACCCTTTATCATTCCTCCCATAGCAAGGGCATGCCCACCCCATCCATGATCTGTTCCGCTTCCCTCATCATCACCATTAGGTGTGAAAGTGCGACCAAATTCTGAGCCTACATATGTAAGGACCTGATCAAAATCGCCTTGCTGCTTGAGTACATTCCGGAAAGCTCCAAGAGCCGCATCTAACTCAGCCATCAAGGTAGCGTGATCAGCCAGCATGTTTTGATGGGTATCGAATCCGTTCATCTTTACGAAGTATACCGGCCGTCGATTCGACTCTGACGGACGACCGCCAATCATCTTGGCCACCGTTTTCAGCTGACGGGAGACTCTAGTACCGGAAAGTCCAGCAGCATTGAATATCCCCTCGTAATCCACCCCGGACGCCTCTGCTCTAGCAAAAGTGCTTGAGACGATCGTTTCCGCCCTTCTGGCGGATTGAAAAACATCCTGATACTTTTGCGCCATTAGGTGAGAAGATCCATTCACGGACTCCATCCCCGCCTCGACTAAGGCCTTTCGATCACCATTAAAGGCCGCTAGGGAAACAACTCCGTTAGTTCCCATCGTGTAAGGATTTACAAGACTATCGCGACTTACCTGAAAAGAGTTTAATCCAGAAACAGAAATCAACGGAGATAGACTTACGTCAGTGTTGTAGTCCGATAACATTTCGGCCAATCTACCACCCCAACCATACTGAAATGGATTGGTGGGCTCGCTCTGAAATTGCCGTTGTTGATCAGCATGAGAAAATAACCGTGGAGGAAGTTTGACAGCGGCATCCGAAAATTGCTGACTGTTCGTTGGGACGATCAAGTTGCCCACGTTGCAGATGACTGACATCTCACCTGAGTTAAACATCCCTGCAAGATTCTGACACGCAGGGTGCAAGCCAAAGTCACTTGAGCTGGATCCGTCATATAGACTCGCCGCGTCTTTCAAATTTAAAAGCTGTAGCTGCTCACTTGGTAGAGCGAGGAACCGTCTTCCCCGATCATACTCCGCACGCATAGAACCAGAGCCCGAGGGCACAATCATGTTAAATGAATCATTTCCCCCCTCTAAGAATACAAGCACTAGGGCNCGGAAATCATGGTGGGAACTCGATAAAACCTTTGGNGCATTGACAAGTCCAAAAAAACCCATCGAATTTACGGCAAGGGTTGCTCCTAGTGAAACACGAGAGACCCGATTGAGAAACGCTCGCCTTGTAAGCGCCTTACGATAACTCAAAGTACCACCCCGAAACTTATATATTGTTATTGANNATATACTAAACGCAGTCTTNATGNNCTANAACGTTCTAANAGTGCTGAAAGTTGCAAACACCTTANAGCCTNTGCGAAATTTCAANCACAAAATCAAAACTAATCGTCNAANGNACCAGAAGCGCAAGTCTTATTTTAATCAGAAGCTCTTACAACAAAGTCCTTCAAAAACTTGTGCTAAAACATAACATAACATAACATAATACGGTATATCATGAGATTTTAATTTTTAACCTTGATATCAGGAAATAGGATACTCGTTGAGTTGGACCTCATCGAAAGTCAACAGCAGCGTCCTCTGTATCAGAGGCATCCTCACCCTATTAATCCGAGTTATAAGCCATCGCAATAGATGTCGTGGGCTTTTTAAATACTCTCCTCACCATTGGCTCAAAGTACTCAATATCTAAACTTTCGTATTTGGGGTCAAATGAATTTTGATCGTATTTTTCACAAAATTCTGCACAGGCGTCCCAATGCTCGTTTTCCTTAAAACTATCTCTACTATTTTTATCTAGTCCAACATGCTCAAAAAAATAATACCCTTGGAAGACCCCATGATGCTTAACGATCCAGTAGTTACGCTCTGACACAAAAGGCTGGAGCATGGTCGCAGCGAGATCTGCATGGTTTGCGGATGCGATGGTATCACCTATGTCATGCAAAAGGGCGCAGACCACATACTCTTCATCACGCCCATCACGATAAGCGCGCGTCGCGGCTTGAAGGCTGTGAGCGTAACGGTCAATAGGAAATCCGCCCGTATCTCCTTTAAGGAGGGTTAAATGTTCCAGTATCCGATCTGCTAGTGTTTCAGAAAATTTCGCCGAGTGCTCAGTTATAATCGCGTAATCATCAGCAGTTCCTTTCGACATTTCAGTAAACGTCACCTGTTTTTCCATTCATATACCTCCGAAATTTTAAGGGCCTTTGGAGTTGTTATTATAAAAGATTTGTAATGATTCTCGACTCAATCTCTGTAGCTCGGATCAAGTTTATCCATAAGCCTGCGCATCCCTGCAAACTCTAGCTGACCGAAAGCACCGTTTTCAGGATGCTGTAGCTTTAATAGTTGTTCAGTTTTTTCAAGTATCTCATCACCAATTGGGTTCACCTTCCGACCACAACTGTCTGTTGCAAACTGTATGTCGCACGCTCGCTGGAGGCGCCAGGTATTTAAGAATGCCTCGGGGATGGTAGCGCCACATCCAACGAGACCATGACTGCGTAGTATCATCAAATTTTTATCGCCCAAATTAGCCACCAACCTCGCTTTCTCATCGTTTAGGACGGTTATACCTTCAAAATCATGATAGGCCACAATTCCCCTATGTAGCGCCGAATAAAAATTGTCATACCGCAAACCCTGCTGCTGACAAGCTACCACCATAGCGGAATCGGTATGGGTATGGATGATACAGTTGATATCGCACCTAGCCGAGTGAATCGCTGTATGCAAAATAATTCCGGCTGGATTAACAGAGTTAGGCGAATCGTCAACCAAGTTCCCTTCGATATCCATCTTGACAAGGTCCGAGGCACAAATCGTACCGTAGTGAAAACCAAACGGATTGATCAAAAAATGGGCCTTCTCCCCGGGAACTTTGACCGTAATATGATTGTATACAAGTTCCGTCCAGCCGAGGTAATCAAATATTCGGAAGCACGCAGCAAGCTCAATTCGTAGTTCTTGTTCTTTTTTTACCATATGCTTTGAGTTCCAACCAAACTAAAGTGATCATCCAGTACAGTTTCACACCGGTCTCATGAATTTCCACACGGACCTCTTCAGAGATTACCCAAATTATCTCGAAAAAACATCCTCAGTCTCAAAATTAAATCTGGCTTTCTAATTATACCGACATCATTTTTCGAAGGCATAAATACTCACTCCTTACAGCTCTGCAACAAAATCGCGCTCTAAATTTTTCGAGGAGACAATAAAACAGAAGGCAGCAATGGCGAATAGGCAGACCGTCGCCGACATAGCTCTTTGCAGGCCTGTTGCATAGGCCACCGCACAGAGGTGCTTCTGACCTTCATCATAATCATTTACATCCGACAAACAGGTGGATGGAGTCAGATGCTGAGTCAGGTCGACCATTTCCAGTGTTAATGCCATAAAAAAGTCACTCAACAATCCCACAAAATATGGTCCGAGACCGTTTCCCACCAAAGAGACTGCTATAAGTAACACCGCTATCGCTGCGGCACGTGATCGATTGGTAACAACACCCTGCCCGATGGTGTATTGAGCGCCGAGGTAAGAAAAATGGCACATGGTCGCAGTGCCCCAAAAAAATAATACCAGATTTAAATCTTTAGAATAGAAAGCAAAAATATAAAGAGGCGTAGCAATGAGCAAGCCTAAGGCTGGCACCCATGCTACCGCCGTCCTCCAGTGAGGGGTCAGCTTTTCAGTAATGTACCCCCCAATAAAGGTTCCTATCGCAGCCATAAAAGCAAACGGTGCACCAAAATTTACCGCAGCATCCCTGACATTAAGTCCATGTAGTCGTTGAAGAAGGGGAGCTTGGAAACTATTAATCCCATAGCCAACAAACGCTACCATAGATGCTCCAGCCACCATCCACCAAAATGTAGGCTTGTTACGCAACTCACTGAAAGCCATGCCCCAGTGCACTGGCATATCGGCCACCAACCCGGGCGGATCGGAATACCCTCTGGGCGGTTCTTTTATAGTGAAAAGCACCATCAAAGCCACCAGAACACCAGGGAGACCAACAATAACAAACGCAATGCGCCATCCCTCTACAAGATTCCAATCGCCCTGTGAAAAAATCCATCCAATACCAACACCTTTAAGCCACGCGTCAAAATCTGTTCCTTGCATCTGCGCTATTGGGCCACCAAATAAATTAGCGAGAACGGCACCCAGCATAACTCCCGTAGAATAGATACTCAGCGCTGAAGCTCTTTTTTTAGCAATAAAATAGTCACCGATCAGAGAGTTGGCGGGAGGTGTACAACCCGCTTCACCGACAGCAACACCGACCCTGAATAACAGAAGAGTAACGAAACCGGCCGCAACCCCACATAGTGCAGTCATCACGGACCATAATACAATACAAACCGTGATTATTTTTACGCGATTTGACCGATCAGCCAAAAGGGCAATCGGCAGCCCCATAAAGGCATAAAAAATTGCAAATGGTGGTCCGTACAGTAGTCCCCACTGAGCATCAGTCAGGCCAAAAGAATGTATAATTGGTTGAGCAACGACCGCAATAAGTGTTCGATCTATAAAATTGAGAGTGTATACGAGGGTGAGAGCAACAAGCACATAGTTCCTGTATATTGGGCTTCCAAATCCACTAATGTGTCCGCCCAAATCTTGTTCATCAACATCGCTCATAATGCTCAATCTGCCATCAGGATAACAAAGCTTTAAAGGTATTGCTCTTGCTTGGCGGTTGCCCCGCGACATCTACAGGCTCGCGTAAAAACGATAGCATATTTTTATCCGAGTCCGCTCGCTGCGTCTCTAGCTGACTGGCCAAAGTAAAATCGATCATAAGTCTTTCCTGTCGCTAAACATGTGATAGTCTTCTTCGCAAGCCTTGTCAAATGCCAACCTTGCAAGTCCGACGGTTTTTGGTGGTACAACATCTCTCTTCCTAAAAAGTGGCTTTTAGGCGCGCGACAGGCACCCAATTGATGCCTGCCGCCGCTGCAGGTGTTAACTTCCCAATCGAGATAAAGCTCTTACCATAAATCGCTACCCTAACCTTTTTAATGAAGTTAACGCGCAAAGTTCATGATCCGGTCACGCCTCATCAGGAAAAACTCTGTGAACACAGTAATGCCGACATAGGTTAACGTATCGACCAAAGCCCCACTAAGATCTGCCAACTCAGTCTGAAGGCGCTCATAGAACACAAATAGCTTACGTCCGCTCAGCCAACGCAACCTCCTTAAAAAACAGCCAAAGTCTACTCATGAAATGTCACCAGTTGTTCGTTATCTTGTAAATCTGGGAAGCGAACCACCTCAATCGCGGCTGATTTTAACAAGGATCCAAACACCACGTTGTAAAAAAACGATCATAGCAAACGATAAAACGCACGAGAGAGCTGATTTGTAGTCTTGTAGAGGTCTCTTAGACCGTGCTGTCGGTTACTCAAAAAAGCGAACCCAACCCCATTTTCGAGATCTCCGAAAGCGGTCTCACCACCGATGCCTGAGTGACCAAATCGTCGTTTAGTGCTCGAAATCGGAGTAGTCGGCGAATCTACCATAAATCCAAGTCCAAATTTAAAAGGAAGTCCGAATAGCACTGTATCAGGTCCATTTGACTGAATCTTCGTAGCAATATCTATCGTTTCGGGCGCCAATAACCTAAATCCATTTCGGTTACCGCCATTGCTCAAGATACCGTAGAGCATTGCGAGGCTGGCGGCCGTTGCATGGCCATTAGCAGCAGGGATCTCAGCTAACCGCCAACTTTGGGAGTTGACAGTCGTTGCTGGGTCAAGATTTGCAGGGAACGCCACATGGAAATCGTCACAGCATACCGCATCCTTAATATTTTTCAGGGTTTTTGGTAATATGAAGTCAGGGCAATAACGCATAAAATCAATGCCAGGTAAGATCTTTGGCGTTCTCGACATTACTTTCTCAGCGCATCGTGCGATATCCGATGCATCAAGACCAATCTTAAAATCTAAATCGAGTGGTCTAGCAATCTCATCTTGAAAGTAGTGGCCAACCGAGCGTCCATCAACACGTTTGATAAGCTCTCCCACCAACCAACCGAATGTGAGTGCGTGGTAGCTTTGCTTAGCACCGGGCACTCCAAAAGGGCGCTGATGCGCTAGCATTTTCGTGAAGAAGTTCCAGTCGTGCCAATGCCCCTCAAGTATTGAATCGCGAAACCCATGCATGGCAGCGCGATGGCACAGGAGGTCAAAAACTTTTGTCGCACCTTTGCCTTCGCAATCATACTCGGGCCAGTAATGCGCCACGGTCTGGTGTAAATCGAGCTTCCCTTGCTCAACCAGACGGGCTGCACAGATTGCGACGACACCTTTTGTGACAGAAAACACATTCACAATTGTGTCATTGGCCCACGAATGCTTTCGCTGTTTATCTCGATACCCACCCCAGAGGTTAACTACCATCTGACCATCGTACTCAATTGCAAGGGTAGCTCCCAACTCATGGCCACTCATGATCGCTCTCCTGAACACATCGGCAACCTTTGTGAACCTGGAATCACAATCTCCTGAAATCACAGCTCAGACCTTTGATTTTTCGATGACAATCATTACTCCAGAGCTCTTCATAGCGTTTGATTAATCAGAATAAATTGGCAAGTTTGTGACATAACTGTATATGAACACAGCAAATGGGACCACATACGTCAGTATGGCAGCACGCCATCTAAATTCCGCCGTTCCAAATAGTGCATGCCATTGATTGATCAACAAAAGAATAGTCCCAACTACTATAGCTGTTTTTAAACCCCTGAAAATAACATGCCTTGGGATTTTATAAAGTGATGACATCATTCAACAACACCCAGTGATTATTAGCGTAAGCATAACTAAATCAGGAAATAGTGACTACTCGAAGCTTACGATCGAGAAAAATCAATCTTCGTCGATTGCATAGCTACCCCACTTTGGTCGACAATACTGATATAAATAATAAATAACTCGAGGTTCGAGGCGGTCAAAGGATGAACAAAAAATTTCTGAAACTTGTTAACGGACTAAGCTGGACCACCGAGCTAAGCGAGAAAATTCTCTTAGGGATAATTGGTGTCGCGACGTGTATAGCATCGATCCAGCATATTTATGGAATGGTGCTTTCTCAGCAGGTGCTTTTAGCCGACCTATTCATGCTATTTATCTTTGTCGAGATAATTGGGATGGTAGGTGCGTTTTACAGCACCAGTCGTATTCCCGTAACCTTACCTATCATAATTGCCATTACTGCACTGTGTCGGCTAATTGTGATGCAGAGCAAAGAGATGGATGCATTCCTTGTCTTGGCAGAAGCCGGAGCTATTTTGGTATTATCAATCGCAGCATATGTCATGAGCATGAAAGATAAAATTAGTCTTGAAAAGAAAAAGAGTTTGCGGGAAGAAAAAAAATAGCTTGCTCCACCGCCCTGTTCATTGAATAGGAAAAAGTCTATGTTCCAGTGATCTCTAATAAATAAATCGTTATCACATGCAACTATCTTGGTTTTCAAGCCGTTAGTTTCAGAGAATACCTTTAAATTTCGAGACTCATAATCATGCAAAATCTCCATTTGACCTCTATTTTATCGGCTTTGACGCTGATCGCAGCTTGTGGTGGCGGAGGCACCAATCAATCGGCCACGTCTGACAGTATGACTTCTGCAACAAATGAAGTGTCCGCAGAAAACAACGGCATTAATGATTCTTCGCAGACTTCAGTAGATACCTCTGCAAACTCCCCAAACGCAGGGACTCAGGACGTAGAATGCTCCTATGCTTATGATGCATTCAATGACTCCGCCTCTGTTGATATGCAGAGTTGGGCAAGGTGGTCTTGTGATGGAACTGAGAGAACACTCACTGCAAATGGGATTCCGGATCACTCTGTGGGTATCTTTCCAAATTCCGGAAATCCAAACACAATCTCTACACAGTCTGTATCAGCGGCTTTTACCTTGAATCCAGAAACAACGTCTACGTCAACAACTATGGGAGGCCCTCGGGGAGTAACTGGTTATATATTAAACGGAGTTAAGATCGACGCAGGCACAGCTGGCACCTGCAGTGACAATGGTACTAGTTGCGCTATGGCGCCACCGATGCTGGGAAGCTGGAGTATTGAAGCATTGGGACAGACCTCATTTAATTTCGGGGATGACGAAAATCACGCTCATGTTCAGCCCACTGGCGCATATCATTACCACGGCATACCAGAGGGCTTCGTTACCAAACTAAATAAAGGGGTCGCAATGACCCATATCGGGTGGGCTGCAGATGGTTTTCCCATCTATGCTCGTTACGGTTACAGCGATGCGATGGACGCAAGTTCTGAAGTTATAACCATCCAGAGCAGTTATCAGTTGAAAACTACATCCGACCCAAACCGAGCTGATGATTCTCTGTACCCGATGGGAACATTTACGCAAGACTATGAGTATATTGAAGGAAGCGGTCACCTCGATGCATGTAACGGGCGTACGGGCACGACCCCAGAGTTTCCCCAAGGTATCTACCATTATTTTGCAACGGATACATTTCCATTTCTCCAGCGATGCGTGAACGGAGCCCTGTGACTGCGGTGAAACCTTCACCGATTTTGCATTTGGCCACTTTGATTTTTAGTTTACTCTGCTTAACTACATTTGCGAGCGCTCATCTTATGGATGGGCGTCATGGAACTTTGAACATCACCAATGGAGGAGGTTTTTTGGTTCTGGCTACCCCCGAATCGATGTTCTTAGCCTTTGACAAAGACAAAAATGAAATCCTTTCCCAAGGAGAATTTGCCTCGAGCTATGATGAAATAAAACGGCACATACAAAATCATGTTCAGCTACTAGATAACGATAATAATGCCCTCCACCTGGAGGGAATCATGCTGTCGCTCGCCCCGTCAAATGGAGAGCAGGATAACTCTAAAAGAAACTTGATAATCTTGGGGCGCTTTGCGTTGGAGCAAATGCCCGACGAGTTATTCTTTGAAATTACCCTCGGAACTAAAACTCAAGAGGACAACTATTTTGAAGTAGAAGTCACCGGCAATGGATATTCTCAGACCATGTCTTTTTCATCCAAGAAAATACGAAACCGTGTGATCAATACAATTTTATAAGGGCAATCCTCCTCCCGAAGTCAATCTCTAAAGCTTATTATTACTCACATTTGAGAAACAAGAGTTTCTATTGGTGGTACACTTAAATAAAAACGGGGTTTATATGAGGGAAGTAGTTGTTATAGACAGTGTGCGGACTGGTCTAGCAAAATCATATCGAGGCAGTTTTAATCTTACACGCTCAGATGACATGACCGCACATGTCATAAATTCCTTACTCGACCGGAATCAAGAAATTATGCCTGAGGAGGTAGAGGATGTTATCCTCGGTGTTGCAGAGCCTATTGGTGAACAAAGTAGTAATGTTGCTCGATTNGGNGTNNTNCTNTCAAANCTNNCGGCTAATACNGCGGCNACNACAATTAACCGTGCNTGCTCNTCCGGTGTGCAATCTATNGCNTTCGCAGCNAACCAAATNGCCTCAGGTCAAACTCANATNGCAATGGCTGGCGGNGCCGAATCNATTTCAATGTTNNANCGTCANGAAGAGGGNCATTATCAAAAAAANCCGGTCTTNNTNAGCAAGCGACCNNANATNTTTATGAGTATGGGNGAAACNGCNGAAGTNGTNGCAANNCGGTACAAAATNTCCAGAGAGGCNCAAGACGAATATAGCCTTCAAAGCCAGATTCGTTATGCGAGGGCGGTCGAGCGAGAGCTTATGCGGGACGAAATAGTCCCTATGAGCACTTCAATGAGGATGATTGACCGGCAGACAGGCGAGACGTCTCTATCAACTGTCTCAGTTAATTCCGATGAGTGCAATCGACCCAATACGACACTAGAAGGATTGGCCGCACTGAGCCCAGTGTTCTCCACAGATGGTTCTGTAACCGCTGGCAACTCTTCTCAACTGAGTGACGGGGCATCAATGACACTCCTGATGAGTGCCCGTCGAGCAGAGCAGTTNGGGCTGAACCCAATTGGAATCTTTAGGGGTTTTACGGTTGCGGGTTGTGAGCCTGACGAAATGGGTGTAGGCCCCATATTCTCTGTACCAAGACTGCTAAAGAACGCAGGTATGAATATCCATGACATTGATCTGTGGGAGCTAAATGAGGCGTTCGCCTCTCAGTGTGTTTACTGTAGGGATAACCTGGGCATTGATAATGAAATATTCAATGTCAACGGGGGAAGCATATCAATTGGGCACCCATTCGGTATGTCGGGATCCCGCATGGCTGGGCATATCCTGCGGGAACTCAAACGAAGGAAAAAAAAATATGGTGTGGTAACTATGTGTATTGGAGGCGGTCAAGGTGCCTCTGCACTGTTTGAGGCAACATAAACCTACAACCGATAAACCCGTTTTGCTGTGCCTTCAAAAAGAAGTCCATTTTCCTCCTGATTAAAACGGCGTCCGATCTTTTTAAATGCATTCCAAAGCACGGCATAAGAAACCGATACTTTGTCTACTGGAAAATTACTCTCGAACATACACCGCCGTGGACCAAAGCAATCGATCATGTGCAAGTAATAATCTTGGTGAGCACGAACAATATCATCGGATGATGCTGGTAACTCACGTTCATCCCAACCCCAACCATTTATCATCATTGCAAGCCCCCCAAGTTTTGCTACAACATTGTCACACTCTGCTAAATCAGCTACATCTCGCTTCCACCGCGGATATATCTCAGACTGCTTCCCCTTGTATGGACCAATACCTAAAGGCCCTCCAAAATGATCAAATATGATCGTTGTCTCAGGAAATGTCCAAGCTAAATCTATCAACTCACGAATCTGAGTGTGAAGAAGCCATGCATCGAAAGACATACCAGCGGGCGCCAACTTCGCAAACCCACGCCGAAAATCCGAGTCGAGCAACAAATGTTTGACTCGACCTGCATAACGATCAACGGCAGGTGGATCTGGATAGTATGCGGCGGAGTGACGAATTCCCTTTACACGCCCCTTACCTGCATCCAAATGAGCACCAATGACTTCCTCAACAGCATCCCCAAGTCTTAGATTCGCATGGCTGACGATGCCTAAAATAGGTGGTCTTCCATCCGCCATTTCTGTTAAAGAAATTTCTGCCTCTGCTGATACAAAATCGGTTTCTCCAACTGGACGCAGAGCCTCTGGGCCTTCTTTACGATAATCCGCACTACACTCTACAAAAACCGTACCAATTATATTGTGCCCAGAATCGGTGTCCTCCCATAGATCAGCGAGTTGATAATCATCAACCGTTTTATCTCGCCAAAGATGATGGTGTGGATCGATTATCGGTCTTTGTGGATCGATAATATCCTCAACAACTTGTTTCAGCCAATGCTTACGCTCCATATATTCTCCTCCCCCGCCCGCTCTTATTATATCTTCCACTATGTCCTAACAAGGAGGCAAATAATCACCACGGAAGTTTGTTTTCATCGATATTAAAAAATGAACCGCTGTCTCTCAAACTTTTTACATTGATTGTTTTGATTAATGCCCTCGCCGAGTCCGACGGATTTATGTTGCCTCTAAATCCCGTTATACCTGTCTTGACAAAACCTTGATGCAATAAGAGCAGTGCTATTCCCCGAGAACGCAACTCTTCACTCATACTTTTTCCTGCCATATTTAGTGCGCTTTTTGACATTCTATACCCGTAACTGCCTCTGGAGGAATTTTCTTTTTTTGAGCCCAGTTTACTTATCAACATCCCGATTTCAGGATGTTGCGGGAACTATGGCAAAAAATATCTGCACCATAAGAACAGGCCCAACCGCATTTACTTTTAACTATTCAGGTACTAAAGATTGATGAAAAGTTGAAAAAGTTACTGGCCTGAGCAAACCCGCAACGTTTATCAACCAATCAAATTTGACTGAACCCAATGAGCGAAGGCCCACCCGCATGGCAACCTGGTTGGCTACATCAAAATTTTCAATAATATTTTTTGGCCTAACACCTCTTAATTTTTGAGAGGCTTCTCGGCAAAATGCGTAAACCTCGTGGCGAGATTACACAAGCTACCTTAAAAGACTTAGACCGTTACCTCGGTTAGAGCCAAAAAACCCGATTTTCAAAATACCCAAAAAATACCCCTGCAACCATCCACTGGGGTACTATCAAATCTACAGCAATATCAAGGATAACTTAGCTGAGCCTTTTTCAACCCCTCCAAAGAAAACTTCTTTTTAACCTTCTTTTATTTGCTCGTCTACACCGGCTAAAATTTTCGAAATAACTAATCGATAAAAATTTCAATTTCGATTGTACACCCAAGAAAAACATATTAATCTTCGCTAACACATCATGAATGTGTTTCAATGTAATCCTCTAGAGATTCCCCGCAAATGCAAGAATTTGCTAAAATTGCTATTTTCCCTATACCGGATATGGTGGCGTTTCCAGGTACTGAAGTCCCACTACATGTTTTCGAGCCCAGATATCGGAAAATGGTGGAGGAGTCGGTTGCCAGAAACCAGATGATTGCAGTTTGTAACATCGAAAAACAGATAAGTCCTGCAAAAAAGAACTCCTCCTTGCAAGAAGTGCTTACCTCAAACCAGGCTACATATCAGCCAAGGACGATCTTCAGCGCAGGATTTTGCAACCCTCCGGAAAAGACAAAGGACGGGAGGCTTTATGTAACCATAAATATAGCGCAACGTTACAAGCTAATTGAAGAAATTCAGACACTTCCTTATCGCATTGCCAAGTGCTCTGAATTGCATGACGATAGTACTGAGTCAGAGGCTCTGGTGCCACTGCAAACAAAAATTGTCAACTCTCTTACAATGTTGACAAGCCTCGAATCGCCGCCCCAAGTGAATGGTTTTGACAGGATTTCGTGGCTATCAGTCGATCCCATATCGTTTTCTTTCAAAATATTTCAGCTGCTTCGATTTGATTCAGAAACAATGCAAACACTTCTGGAAATGACAAATCCTAAACAAAGGTTGAACACAATTTCCGAAATACTAAACCAAATCTGAGGTCTAGAGCTTCCCTGACTTGTGATTAGGTGATACTAATAGCCTTGGCGCGCCTGTGTAGGTACAATTATCCAAACAAAGTGTAAGACTTTTCAATCATAATAAAAGACAGCAGTTGCAAATCATCTCTGTCTGAAAATTTGTAGGAGGCTTACAAGCTATGCGTGTCTACTTAACGCTGTGTTACACCTTACTTACGTGTGGACATCTCCACGCCGACGTCCCAACCGATGACAACATATCGGCGCCACCTTCGATCAAAAGATCGGTAGCATGGGCAAAAACACTACGTGGCTCTCTTAAAAAACAAATCCTAAATTCACGAAAGACGGATCAAAATACTTTGTCAGGTAAGGTGTATTTTTGGAAAAACCAGGCACTTCTCAACCAGGTGCAACTTCAGCTAACAGAAAATGAGTTTAGTAGTACACTTGCTGAGACAAGTTCCGACGCCTCCGGCTCTTTCAGTATCGTAGCAGGAGATACGTTCGGAAAACGTCTTATTGCATCGAAAGAAATTTCTGAAGCAGAAACAGGGTCTGTAATCAGTTCCGCTGATGCACTGGCCGCGTTAAAAATCGCGGTGGGTATCAACCCTAATCCAGATCCAGACGGAGCAGGACCGAGAGTGCCCGCAATCGTGTCTCCCTACCAATACATTGCGGCCGACATCAATGGTGACCAGAGGGTAACATCCGCAGACGCTTTAGCCGTTCTTAAGATGGCAGTAAAACTTCCAAACTCAACCCCAAGAAGATGGGTTTTTGTCGAAGAGAAATTTGACTTCTGGGATGAATCACTCAACAACGGAAACGGCGGGTATCGAACCAATAAAGGTAGTGTGATTTCAGATGTTAGCGGCAGCGTGCTCGAAAACGCAAACCAGTCAAACGTTAATTTTGTTGGCATCTTGATGGGCGACGTAAATGGTAACTGGAGTGCGCCATCTGGTAGCCAGCGACTAGAAAATAGTTANTTTNAAGATCTCCAANCACAGATCGGCGGNCTTCTNGGCCAATGGGGAGTCATATNAGACGACATACCACCGGTCATAACACTGANAGGTCCCGNNAATATNGNTCANGAGCAAGGTNTNAGGTACCTTGATCAGGGTGCTNNAGCAACCGATGACCAAGACGGTGAAGTGTCGGTTGTTANNNCNGGNGAAGTAGGATCGGNNGCCGGCANCTACNNAATNAACTATACNGCAATCGATAAANCNGGCAATANGTCCTCCNCTCAACGGCTGNTATCNGTNACNGACANCAGCTCTCCAGTNATAGAGCTTNCTGGAGGTGCAACGATGGCNATCGCCNTTGGAANNACATATAGTGAGCCCGGGGTGAGCGCAACTGATTTAGTTGACGGTACCGTGTCAGTGAGTTCGAGCGGTATCGTTGGCAGTGCTCTCGGCACGTATACCTTGTCATATACTGCATCAGATAGTGCCGGAAATTCGACTCAAGTTATACGCACGGTAACGGTATCACAGCAGGACCAGATTATAAGTGCTAACACAAACCTATTAGGTTTCGAGCTTCCTGCCGCAATTACTATTCTGGAAACGGAGTAAAAAATGCGAATACATATCTTCCTGTTTTTCGTCTTACCAAGTTTTTTTGCCCTCGCGGCCTACCCCTCAGACTATGAAAACGATACTCAAGACTTTTATGTTGAGGGACAACCAATCAACGAGTCTTTGGCAGTTGTAAATGAAATCATTTGTATGATGTCTGCAATGAGGCCCGACTCATTCGTCAACGAAGGTAACTATACTGCAACCATATATCCGGATGAGTGCGCGTCCAGTACCGCGGATAGTGCCTCAGAGTTTGCTAGCGCAACACCAACAAGTGCATCTTCTTCCAGCAAAGCTTCGAGCACATCAACCGTGCAGACCGCGAAAACAGCTGACTCTGCAACTGTAAACGTCCTCCGGAAAGATGCAGAATCTCCCGTGACGGTGAAGGGATGGATCACCACCAAAACGGATGATGAACTTAGTCAGATGATGAAGTCCGGAATCAGAGTATTCGTAGAAATAGTGCAGACTGCTGGGCCCTCAGAGAATGCACCGAATGGAGAATTTGTTATGCGATTCTCCACTGCATTTGATACCTCCAACGAAGCACAGTTTATGATGGACGAGGGCATGGCATTGTCCACTGGATATTTAAAAGCTAATGGCAGTCAGATCAAGTTTAAAGAACTCGGCATGTCGGGTGAAAGTAATATTTCAGTCGAGTTCTTGGAAAATGGAGACAAGCGAGGTGTGTTTGGACAATTTGCCGGGGTCCTGATGGATCCTAGTATGTATGACGAGTCACACGACCACTTTCAAATACCAACCGGTGATATTGAAGAGCTGTGGCTTTATCACCAGTTTTACTTTAGCGACGCGGCTAATGCTTACTGCACAAAGTTGCTAGCCGCCGAAAAACTGGAATTCAAGGATTTTTCAGATGTGCCGGCCGACAACGAGGAGGTGGGAGCGGACTTTTGGGAACCCAAAAGGACTGATATTACAGATACATTGTTTATTGATTATGATCCCAGTCAGTTTTCGGATGTTAACGTGACGCAATCGGAGCAATGTTTCTCGACAGCGAAAGATAAGGCAAAGCGTAACATCCATAGTTATGGAGTCTATCACAACGGAGGAATTCAGGACGGCGACCGCCTTCTGAATAACAACGGTGGTTTCCCCATCGCGGCAGATGTGCTCGACGCAGATGGTAAAGAGATTCGTGTCCATGGCTTCGCCGACTACTGGGGTGTTCATTTAGATCCTGAGGGTAGATCTCTGATCACCGAAGCCACGCCATTTAAGAACGAGTTTTTCGACGAAGATTCAAGCTCAAATGATGAGACCTATTATCTGTCCAATTCTGATCTTTTGATTGAGCGACGAGACACATCTTATATAGCCTTGAATGACATCGATGGCCTGTCCCTCCAGATGTACGTAAATGACGACTGGTGGTGGAGGGAATATAGCACCCTGAACCCGCAATTCAGCGGCGATGACGGACGGGTAGTTTACGAAGAGTACCGAGGTTTTTTTGAAAAGGATGGTGCTGAAGATGGGACCGGACAATTCACTCTGACAACCGGTATCAGTTTCTTCCCTGATTATTCAGAGACACAGCTCACAACTCCAATTAAATTCACATTAGCCGAGTGGCTTAGCACCATGGTAAAAACCCACGGTCAGGAAACCGATGACTGGTACCACGAGGAAATACGGGAAATGGGTGTCTGGTCAACCGACACAGATCAGTGGTATGACATCAAGCCTGAAGCAATGCAGCAGCCAAACTCGGCGACAGAGGAGGCCGGAGTCCGAATAGAGGACAGTAGTTTTATTAGTATCGCAGAGTTGCCGGAGAAGCTTTTCTGCATTAGGGACTGTATTTCCGGCTCACGGGTACAATCGACTTTCTCAGAAGCGGTTAAAGCATTATCAGATGATGGGTCAGAGGTCATAGATGTTATTGTCCCATCACCTTTCGCGGATGTAGGTCCTTACCTTAAGCAGGACCTTACCGTCGAGGAGGTGCAGTGGGGGGCTATCAACAAGAGCGAGTTAACGGAAGCTTTCTGGATCCGAGATAATGTTATCCAGTCTTCTGGACTCAAACTAACCGATATCGGTTCAGCCGTTGTGACGGATTATGTCATGGGCAGGAGTAATCTCCAGCACAATATGAGATTAGAGTTTCGAGGATATAATCCTTTAGGCTCTGGCCTTTTTGCAGGTGAATTCGAGATGGTCGGTAACTGGGAAAATTTCGGCCTCAGCTCCGGCAACCTAACTGCGCTCCTTGAAGGAAATTCCGACCCGTCAGGCATCCCTCCCGAAATTTATGTTGACGTAACTTCAATCCCAGAAGCTGGTTCATCTGGTTCGATGAACTTTTCTGTAAGCCTTTCAGCGGGCAGCGATTCCGCAACACAAAAGGGTTCAATTACCGCCTCCGTCTTAGCGAACTGGTCTTCTAATGCTGATGGCTTCTCTATCGTTGCTCCAGTATCAAACAGTGTAGCACTCACGGCAAGTTCAAAAAATGGTGACATGACTTCGGGCAGTTATAACCTTAGCTCACAAATAACACTTGCCTCAATTGATGAAAACAGTCTTGATGGACTGAAACTTAATTTGTTTGATTTGCTGTATGCAAATGGAAATTTAGGTCAGTTCCTCGAAGATACCATTCCCAATTTCTTAACGCCCGGACAATATCAACTTGAACTGATTTTTGCGGATACAGATCTGACTACCAAGTGGCAAGGTGCTGATGATTCTGATGTTATTGAACGGATGAGATTTAATTTAATCGTTGTCGAAGATTCCCAATTACTTAGGACCGAGACCTTTGAAGAGGGACAGTACTTTGAGGGTGTTCCAGCCGAGGATGTCGTTTCATACACAGTGGAATCAGGAAGGCTTGTTGATGACGAGGGTATAGAGTTGATGAAGGGACAGGCCGCGAATGCGGCGCTAATGCTAGAAGATCAACCCGAATGGAAGCTTCAAGGAGTGGAGTATGAGTTTGGAGATGGTTGGCGGCAGAGCATTGCAAGGGGTATACGATCAGGAATGCTTGTAGACAAATCAAATCTGGATTTGCTCGAGTGTAACAAAAACGGGGGAGACCAGCTCTATGATTACCACCCCATGTATGGAGACACTACCGACAACAAGCGATATTGTGAGTCCCAGATCTGGAATAAGGTAACGACCACATACTCTATCGAAATGCTTACCCGTCCAAACTATGAGATTACTGCTGCCTCAACGGGTCTTCCGGTAGAAATAGATAAACCAAAACGACTCTACTATAACGTTCCAGACACAAAGCATGTAGATGGATCTTACGTCTTTGGGGATGATCATGGTAAGCGAATAGACCTTGAATTTTGGGGACAGGGAGATTTATGTTGCCTACCCGGTTCTGTTTACAATACAGACACGGGTGAGGATGTAGGAGAGTTCGTCACAGAATGGAAATCAAATTACCGTTACCTCAACCGGTTCAACATTCCTGATGGGGGGATCTTAGAGGATGCGTCAGATCCTGAAATCGCATATAAAGTTAAGGCCCTTGAGGGTGAAGAATGGTTGAGCAAGGCGGATGGAAGCGTACCTGGCGTACCCAGCGTTATAGGTAATTTTGTTGATCTCTACTCAGGAGCGAAATCAGATCTTGTAGACACCGAATTGTTAGTAGTACTCAACGACCCACATGACCGAGACAATTATCTGGGCGCGGAGCCCACTATTTTGATTAATTCAGGTGCCGCCTCTGTCGTGCATGGTAAGGTCATATATAATAAGTCCGAGTGTACAGGACTGACTAATCAAGCTGCAATAAGCCTTGGGTGTATAGAAGACCCAGATGCCAAGAACTATGAACTTCCGAATGAAAACGGTGGGGGCTATACAGGAGAAGATTCGGATAACGACGGAATCCCTGACTTTGAAGAAGAGGGACTCGGAACCGATCCAAATAATCCCGATACCGACGGAGATGGAATAGTGGATGCCGAGGATCCCGATACCTGGGGTGATGATCCCGATATGATTGGAGAAGATTCGGATAACGACGGAATCCCTGATGAGTTTGAAGAGGCACTGAATTCTAACCCCAAGGATCCTGCATCATTCCCCCTTGACTCTGATGGAGACAAGATACCGGATGAGCTAGAGCTATTCATGCGAACAGATCCGAACAACCAAGATTCAGATGGGGATAATTTAAACGACCTCGAGGATCCGGATAGTTTGAAAGATCCGAATCTTGGATTAAATCCGTTTGAAAATATTGTTTTAGACAGCGATCAGGACGGCATACATGACAATATGGAAATCTTCATGGGTTTCGATCCAAATAATGCTCAGTCAACAAACTCTGATTCTGACAACGATGGTCTTCCAGACTTATTCGAATGGGCGATAGGCTGTAGCAATCCCACAAATCCTGATACTGACGGAGATGGAGTCAGTGATCTTGAGGATCCAGACTCACAAGAGTGTCACGCTGGGGACGGCCAAGACAAGGGAGAGGGTGTGGTAAATAATTCTGAAGAGGGCACTACTATTTTGGTTGAAGAGCAAATAGAAATCATAGAAATACTCACCCCTGCAACATACACCGGAAAAGTGATCACTGCTGGATATGTTCCAGCCGCAACAGTTTGTATAGAAAAATCGCAGGGACTCGGCTGTCAAGACGCCGTGTTTAAAACCACAACAGATTATGATGGTTCTTTCTCGCTAGATTTCGACAGCAGTAATAGCTCGGGGGTATTGGTTGCAGAGGTTCAAGCGAATAAACCCTCCGATAACGACTACGACATCCTTCATCGCATTTATGCATATTCGCCAGTATTTAGTGCGGATAATATTCTATCTCCACTGAGTAATATCCTAGCTATCTCGGACGACTTTGACTACTACTCCCTAAAGGACAAACTTGGAATCGATGAAAATTTTATGATCCGGTTTGATGATCCCATTGCTGAGATAAAAAATAATGCGGACTCCAACGTCGCTCTCATCAATGCCCAGCTAACACACTTGAAAGATCTGATTGGAAAACTCTATTCGGACATTCGGGTTCATATCCCGAGATATGATGAGCTACTTGACTTAAAATTAATAGAGGCTATAAAAACTTATGGCCTCGAATCCATCAATCTAGCAGATGAACGTTTTATCAGAGATTTAATTGAAGATTGGAATTTTCAGGAGTTCCAGTTGTCGTCTAGTCTCAAAGATAAACTGTCTACGAGTATATCAGGCATGATGAACTCAATATTCGCAGAAATTGGTAATGAAAATGTGTTCTTTGATCTCAACGCAGACGAGAATTCCTTTTGGGAGCTAATTGATAGCATAGAGCTTGAAATCTCGTCAGGTAGCGAATCAGGTCCTCAAGATCTAATGAGTAATCTTCTTGGTTCTCTTGATCTAGATAGTGACAGCGACGGAGTACTCGACATATTAGAAAACTTTTTCGGCACCAATCCCGATAATTCGGGCGATACCCCGGTAGATTCTGACTCTGACGGGTTACCAGACTCACTTGAGCTCCTTATTGGCACAAATCCAAATATTTCAGACTCGGACGGCAATGGTATTCCCGACCTTGAGGAGGAAGATACAAGGAAGTTTCTGTTAGGAGAGCGAGTCCTCCTCGAAGAAATCATTGGAGAAGAAACTACAGAAAGTTACTAACGATGACTTAAATAGGTGGAAGGACCTTTAGTCTATAGTGCTATAGGCCTTTCAATGCCCCAAGAAAATCTGGCTTTTTTAGTTCAACACCGTTGTGCCGAAGTATATTGTAAGCGGTCGTAACGTGAAAGTGTAGATTCGGCAACACCCAAAAATAAACAAAATTTTGTTCATCAAACTTAAGGTCATAAGGCCCTGCAGAAAACGAAATCTCCAAATTCTCGTCGAGTGAAATGACAGTATCCCGAAGAGATTCCAAAAAGGATATTGTCCGCTGAATTCTACTCTGTAACTCGCAAAACGTCCTCTCGGAATCTGGATCTTCAGGTGCATCAACTAAAGCAAGTCTGGCTGCTCCGCGTTTGCTTAAGTCACATGCCGTTTGCACCTGAAATGATAACGGACGCATATTAGGATACAGCCTTGCACCGATGAAGATAGACTGATCAATTCCCAGGTCATCCACATGGATCTCAGCCTTACTCAGGATAGTGCTCAGATTGGCTAGAGAATGCATGAAAACTGCTGTATATCTCTCGAACATGAACTTTGGCATAAAAAATCCTCATAACTGATAAAAAAATTGAGTACTCTTATCATTAAAGTCATCTTACATATGTGATGATGGATCTCCAGTTGAAATTTGATCTTGAAGAGATAGCCAGAAAAATATGGGTTAATTCCCGTACTGATGTAGAGAAAAATGACCTAATCAAATGTATCCTTTCCAGTTAGGTATACTGAGGAGCAAAAAATGGCGGATCAAGTTTTATTGACAGACGAAGAGGTTCAGAAATTCATTGTAGACGGTGTGATGTCTTTTCAAAGTGGCATAGACCCAAGTATCAATAAAAAAATTCATGAGCTACTTCAATATTCCGCAGAGTACGAGATGCCTCTTGGTAACAATTTTTTGTCTAGGGTCCCAGATATCTACAAAATTTTGCGGTGCCCAAGAGTATCTGGTGCATTAACATCTTTACTAGGCCCAAATTATTTAATTCATCCTCACCGGGCCATCCACAGAAGCACTCCGGTCGCTAAAAAACTTGAGGACTTTACGCTTACAACTAACGTGCATCACCTCGGAAAAGGATCGACTGCAACATCACTCTGGCATCAAGATGGACAAAGCCCGCTCGCAAGGGCAAGGCACCACCTTCCAAAATATCTCATTGGCTTTTACTGTCCTCATGACGTTACGAAACAGATGGGACCGACCCGATTTAAGCTAGGAAGCTATATGCACCAGTCTGTAACAGAAATTACTGAAGTAACCCAACCAGATTTCGTTTCTGCAGGAACCTTTATGCTATGTCATTTTGATACAGTCCATGCAGGTTTCCCTAATCAAGCCAAATTAGACCGATTCTTGATCAAATTCGTGTTTGTGAGGACATCCTATCCTGTAAGAGCCTCTTGGAATCACAAAGAAAATGAATGGAAAAAACCTACCGGAACTTCTTGTAAAGACGAATTAACGCCGGCGTGGCACTTTGTATGGAATTGGATGCGCGGTCAGGACCAAAACAAAAACGGGTTGAGTGGTATTTCAAAACCGAACTTGTCAAACCATCTCTCACATCAAGGTATCAGGGTCAATAACATATATGCCTCAGGACACTCATCGGAGCTCGAAAGCTTGAAGGTTTCGCTCTTACGAAAGGCTGGGCTCGAAAAACACGTACATGAGCCCTTTATGGATGAGCAAGGAAACCTAATCTCGAAAGGTAAATCTCATGATAATTCTCCTCGGTGGAACGAAAAAGCAGTGGTGATGGAAGATGAGGCTTACAGACTGGTAACCTTTGGCGAGGACGCAATCGATTTGCTGATCGAGATTCTTATGGGCGAAGATCCGTGGATGCAAATCAATGCTGCATTTGCACTTGGAGAATTAGGATTTTGTAATCCGGAGATTATAAAGGCTCTGACCCTCCGTCTGGAGAGTAATGTTGATCAAGTCGTGCGCCAATCTTTAGACGCTTTGGCATGCATGTCGTTGGGACTAACAGATCATACCTTCGATGTGCTCGAAAAGCTGTTAAAAACTAGTTATCCATCCTGGCAAGAGCAGCTCGTCCCGAGGGGTTGGACCGGTCAAGATCAGATTAGGATGAATCTGGCGCTGGTGCTGCTGAATGCCACAGTTGTCGTAGACCAACACTCGAGAATCGAAGACATAGCGTTACAACTACTAGGAGATCCAAATGGCTACGCGTCCGCTATTGCAGCCGAGACACTCATTCGAATCAACTCGCCCACTTCGCTTTGTGCGGGGATCCAATATCTCTCTGATAGGCGATGGGATGAGACGCTTCGCGTTCATAATAAACGGTATTAAAGTCTTATTAATGTGCAGTAGATATTATACTTACAAAAGCAACGTGCTCTGAACGCTAGGCAGAACTTAACTTGGAAGTTACGGTCTCATGGTCGTNAGAAATGGTTTAGGTGGTTCGACCTGCGAATTCACCGCGAGGTCCAGCCACTGAATCAGCCTCGGTCTGGTTTCTCTCGGATCAATAATCTCATGCACCGAAAACCCTTCAGCCCTCGGGAAGGGTGACTGACTTGCTGCCAGCATAGCCTCCAATTCNCGCTGCCGCTCAGAGGGATCCTCGGCCGCGGCAATCTCTCGAGCAAATGCGACCGCGACTCCACCCTCGATTGGTAAAGCTCCGCTGGCCGCGCTTGGCCAACTCAAAACAAATCCATCCGGACCGAAGTGTGCCTGCGCAGCCACACCGAAAGCTTTATGAACTTGGACACTAGCCCAGGGAACACGGGATTGCATCACTGCAGAAATTGCCTCAGTTCCATGGCGAATGGTCCCAGCAGACTCACTATCAGGACCAATCATAAAACCCGGTTCATCTACAAAACTAAGCACTGGCAGATGAAAACTATTACAAAAATCAACGAAACGACGTAGTTTTTGCGCTGCAGGCGCAGTCATAGCTCCAGCATAAAACATACAATCATTCGCGATGACTCCGACTGAGTAACCGTTGAGTCTCGCAAGGCCAGTAATGATACTCGGGCCATACTGTCGTCCAATTTCGAAAAAACTAGATATATTAGACGACCTATCAAGGACAAGCTCAATAATTCGACGCATCTGAAAAGGCTGCCTCGAACTTTCTGGGACAATACTCTTCAACACATCTTCGCAACGATCCACAGGATCACTACAACCGATTTGTTTGGGCCGCTGCCACGCGTTGTCCGGAACAAAAGATAGAAAGGTAGCCACCTGATCCAGGGCATCCTGCTCAGTTGCCGCTAAATTATCTATAGCGCCACTCCTTAAGTGGATTTGCGGACCACCAAGTTCATCTTTAGTCAAATTATGACCAAGTGCGCGCTTTACGACTTGAGGGCCCGCAATCAAAACCGCTGCATTTTCAGTCATTACCGAAAAATGTGACGCAACGAGTCTAGCAGCCGGCAATCCCGCCACGGGTCCCAACGCAGCAGTGGCCACCGGCACGTGGCCCAGTGTTTGGGCTAATGAGTAAAATCTTGAAGTAGCAAAAACAGGGTCGCCTACTGGCCGGTGTTTTTTTTCCTGATTCGTACCACCTACCGCTCCTCCACCACCCTCGTGCAACCTTATTAGCGGGACCTTATACTGCAACGCAAGTTGCTCTGCATAAACACTCTTCCTCAGGCCAGCAGGGTTTGGAGAACCTCCCTTCAACGTAAAATCCTCCCCACCAACAATAACGTTCCTGCCATTTACCTTAGCAAAACCAAGAACAAAATTCGCGGGCTGGAAATCGATGAGATTATCTGCCGAATCATACTCAGGAACCCCCGCTCCCTCTCCAATCTCCTTAAAACTGTCCCCATCAATCAACTCGTGAATCCGTTCTCGGATCGTTAAACGACCTTTCTGATGATGCTTTTTTACAGCAATGGGGCCTCCTTGTTTTTTAGCCAAGTCCCTTCGATGATTGATTTGATCGATATCAGATTCCCAAGTCATCTCACTGACCCGTCTCAAGAACAGCCACTGTCTGATTCTCCGCTAGTAAGTCCTTTTCAGAAACACGTATCTCTACCAATTTCCCAGATTTCGTGGAGACAATGGGTATTTCCATCTTCATACAATCCACAATTAATACTACTTGATCAGTTAATATATCATCGCCAACTTGGGTCACCACTTTCCAGACCTGCCCGGCCACATGGCTTTTCAGGTGTAATCTCATATCGTATTCCAAAAAAGTAAGTGCCACCAAAGCAAGATCTGCACTAAGTGACGTCAAAAACCTAAAATCGCACTGATTAGCAGTATGTCAGAGTAACAAAAGATCAATACGAGTGTCTATTTCGCACTACTGTCGATCAAGTCAATTAGAGGCTCGTCAAATTGTCAATGTATCACACGAGGCTAGTCTTTTTCTCTGAGTTGTGCCGTCCATAAATCTGCGTACTTGTTTCCTACCTCTAAAAGCTCCGAGTGCGAGCCTTGCTCCACAATTTCTCCATGGTCCATCACTATAATTTTATCGGCATTGATAATCGTAGACAGGCGATGTGCAATTATCAGACTTGTGTGTCCGCGAGAAATTTCATTTAAAGCCTCCATAATTGATCGCTCTGATTCACTGTCTAATGACGAAGTTGCTTCATCAAATACCAGTATCGCAGGCTTCTTTAAAATAGTGCGCGCTATGGTTACGCGCTGTTTTTCTCCGCCGGAGAGTTTTAGGCCCCTCTCACCAACTACAGTATCAAAGCCATCAGGTAACTCTTTAATAAAATCCTCGAGGTATGCAAGCTTTATTGCTTCTAACACTTGATTATCGGAAGCAGCAGGATTACCGTAACGAATATTCTCGAATATACTGTCGTTAAAGAGNACGGTGTCCTGGGGCACTATTCCAATAGACTCACGTAGGCTCCGTAGCGATACACTGGCAATATTTTGTCCATCAACAAGAATACTTCCTCCAAGAGTATCGTAGGAGCGAAACAACAACTTGACCAAGGTAGATTTTCCAGCGCCACTNGCACCTACTATTGCCACTTGCTGACCACCTCCGATCGTAAGATCGACGCATTTCAAAATCGATCGCTCATCATGGTACGCGAAGGAAACATCTTTAAAGACTATATCTCCCCCAGAAATTTTAAGGTCTGGAGCGTTTGGCTGCTCGAGTACGTTTGAGGTCATGCCCATCAGAGAAAACATATTTTCTATATTCGCGGTAGCACCTCTAATTTCTCGATAAACAAAACCGAGGAAGTTCAGTGGCATAAAAAGTTGCATCATGAAAGCATTGATAAGCACAAAATCGCCAATGGTCATTACTCCATATCTTACATCACCAGCAGCTAGCCAGAGCATTATTGCCATAGCAACCGAGATAATAAACGCTTGGCCTGTATTCAATGCTAACAAAGACAGGCGTTCTTTGCGCTTAGCTTGCTCCCATTCCTTTAGTGCTTGATCATATCTTTTGCTCTCATAATCCTCGTTTGTAAAGTATTTCACCGTCTCATGGTTTAACAAACTCTCAACACACACTGTCCCCGCTCTGGAATCTGCTTGCGCCGCATCTCTCACAAATTGCGTACGCCAATCCGTTGTAATCATTGAAAATAAGACAAATAAAGCCGCCGCCATGATAGTAACGAGAGCGAAACTTATGCCATAGTTGTATAACAACAGGCCGGCAACCAACATGATTTCTAATAGAGTCGGCACTATGTTGAAAACAAAAAACCTCATTAAAAAACTTATGCCATTAATACCGCGGTCTATGTCGCGCGAGAGGCCACCAGTTCGCCTGTTTAAGTGAAATTCTAGGTCGAGATGATGCATATGCTGGAAAACCTCCAGGCCTATTTTACGCATGGCTCGCTCACATACCCGACCAAAAATCGTGTCTCTGATCTCACCCATGACAAGCATAGAAAATCGGGCAAAACCATAGGCAAAAATTAACGCAGTGGGTATTAAGATGACCTCGGCGATACCTTTGTCTGTGAGCGAGTCAACCACATTTTTGAGTATGAATGGTCCGCTAACGCTTGCTCCCTTTGACAACACCAAACACCCCACAGCCGCTGCTATTCGGAGTCTATACTTAAACAGGTAAGGCGAGATTGCCCTGAATACTTTCCAATTTATCTTTTGATCAGGATTTTCAGCATAGTTACGGTTTTTCATGCATAGGACTCAGCGGGAAGGAAATACCTCAGAAAAATTAGTATGGATTATAAGAGCCGAATGGTCCAAGTTCATTAAGACTATTTTCACCCAAAGGAAATCAAAAAATTAATAATCGAAGCCAAAAAAATTTTAAAAAAAGCTTGAACTTTATACGTCAAAACCCCACATATACATCACAAGAATAGATAAAGCTGTTTGCAGGTCCTTCAAAAATTCAGGAGCGTCAAATGTTAAAGGTGGAAGATCTTACTAGGCGATATGGTGCGTTTCTTGCCGTAGAAAGTGTTTCTTTTACTGTGAGTAAAGGAGAAATTGTCGGCCTCTTGGGCCATAATGGCGCTGGTAAAACCACCATCATGAAGATGTTGAGTGGTTACCTGGAACCCAGCTCTGGAAGTGCTGAAGTAGANGGGCACCACATTCAAGACGATCTAAAAGCGGTGCAAAAAGTGTTGGGATACTTGCCCGAAACATTGCCACTTTATCCGGAGATGACAGTGGCCGAGTACCTTGATTTCTCGGCAGACCTAAAGGGTTTAAGGAACGGAGAGAAAACTACAGAGATCCGTCGAGTAACCGAGTCTACAGATCTTAGAGAAAAATTTCTCTCCCCAATTTCAAACTTGTCAAGAGGGTTCAAACAAAGACTAGGAGTTGCTCAGGCAATCCTCGGAAATCCGAGCCTTCTCATNCTTGATGAGCCCACAAATGGGCTTGATCCAGAACAGACGCAGCACATGAGGTCGCTGATACGCGACATAGCAGAAAATGCGACGGTAATTCTTTCAACACATATTATGCAGGAAGTAGATGCGTTGTGCTCGAGGGTCNTAATGCTGCACTCGGGTAAACTCGCACTCGATGCTCAAATGGATGAAATTCGCGCCAGTAATTCTGTGTTGGTTGAGTCTACGCTAGACCCGGCTAGAGCGAAGTCCATGGAAAACTTATCTGGTGTTGCATCCATCTCACTGATTGCTACAGCTGACGGCTCTAATACCTATCGAGTCACAACCAATGCGAGTGCAGAACTAAAAAATGTTTCCGCTGGAATTGCAAACGAAATATCGCATCAAAAAGAAGCCTTATTTTTATTGAAGCCTGAATTACGAGACCTCGAGACTCTATTTAGAGAGGTTGGTAATGAGGTTTCTGAGGTGCAGGAGGTTGAAGATGCAGCGTAATACAGACTCTTTTACAATAATAAGTAGCGTTGCAAAAAAAGAGCTCTCGCTATTTTTCTCGTCACCAATTGCCTATATTTTCCTCGCCTCTTTCGCCACAGCTACCCTTTTTATCTTTTTCTGGGTGGAGTCTTTTTTCGCACGTAATATTTCTGATGTCCGACCACTTTTCGAGTGGATGCCTCTTCTTCTTCTGCTGCTAAGCTCTGCTTTGACCATGAAAATGTGGAGCGAAGAGCGAAAAAACGGGGGGCTTGAGTTTGTGTTAACCCGAGCAGTACCTATTTGGAATTTTGTACTTGGAAAATTCCTCGCTTGTCTATTGCTATTGTTCATAGCACTGGCAATCACCTTACCTTTACCGCTCACAGTAGCCCTGCTCGGAGAACTCGATTGGGGCCCGGTATGGTCGGGTTACTTCGCCACGCTCTTTCTGGGGGCCTCTTATCTCAGCATCGGGCTTTACGTTTCCGCAAAAAGCGATAATCAGATCGTAAGTTTAATTTCGGCTTGCGCGCTCTGCGGATTGTTTTATCTCGTCGGCACTCCCCTCATCACAGATCTGTTCGGTAGCCAAGTGGGCGACAGTCTGCGTCTTGTGGGCACCGGGTCGCGCTTTGAGTCGATAACTCGCGGTGTCATTGATATCCGCGATTTCTACTACTATGGCAGCCTTATTGTTTCATTTTTGGCACTAAATGTTTACGCGGTGGAAAAAGAACGTTGGGTCACAGATAGTACGAAACCTCTTCATAAAAAGTGGCAACTGGCATTAGCCCTTCTAGTTTCTAACGCCCTCATTGCTAATTTTTGGCTTAGCCAAATTAGTATACTCAGGCTCGATATGACAGAAGGCCGCCAATATTCTATTTCTCAGTCAACTGAAACATATCTTCGTCAACTTCAAGAGCCTCTATTAATTCGCGCTTATTTTAGTTCAAAGACACATCCGCTTTTGTCCCCTCTTGTTCCGCAACTGAGAGATCTGATAAAAGAGTATGAAGTTGCTGGCAAGGGAAACGTACGTGCTGAGTTTGTAGATCCACAGAGTGATCCGGAGTTGGAGGAGGAAGCTAATCAACAGTATGGCATTCAACCTGTTCCATTCCAAGTGGCTGACCGTTATCAGTCTTCCATAGTCAGCTCTTACTTTAATGTCCTAGTGAAATATGGCGACGAGTACCAGATACTAAATTTCCGTGACTTAATCGAGATCAAAGCAAGGAGTGAATCACAGATCGATGTAAAGCTTCGTAATCCAGAACATGACTTAACCAGAGCTATCAAAAAGGTTTTGTACAGTTATCAGGCGGAAGGTAATCTTTTTGACACAATAGGTTCTGATATCAAATTGATGGGGTACGTTTCAAATGACTCGGAGCTTCCGGCGGCGCTAATAGACTTTAACAAACTCGTGAAAGAGGTCACAAACGATTTTACAACTCAGTCGGGAGGGCGATTTTCCACATCATTTGTCGACCCGAAAGACTCCGATGGTGCTGTAGCACGCGAAATTGCAGAGCAATATGGCTTTAGACCCATGAGTGCTGGCTTGTTTAGCGACGCATCATTTTTTTACTACCTCACACTGGAAAGTGGAGGGCAGATTGTACAACTACCAATCGAAGATTTAAGTAAAGAAGGATTTAAGCGAAATTTAGAGGCGGGGATAAAACGGTTTACGACCGGATTTACGAAGAACGTGGCAATGGTATCACCTTCAAGCGATTACAGCTCACCATATGGAGGATCGAGTAGCGCACAATACACGACTTTACAAGATTTTCTAAATTCTGAATTGAATGTGAGTCAAGAGGATCTCTCGGATGGATCGGTTGAAGGAGCCGCCGACATATTATTGCTAGTGGGACCCAAGGATCTTGGAGAACAAGAACTTTATGCAGTTGACCAGTTTCTCATGAAAGGTGGCACGGTCATAGCCTCCTCATCGCACTTCAGAACAAGTTATGCAAACCGCAGTTTAACAATGGTGACGAGTGAAAATGGTCTTGATGGGTGGCTCGAACATAACGGGATATCTATCGGAAGGCAGCTCGTTATGGATCCACAAAACTCTGCATTTCCAGCTCCTGTGACGAGAAATATTGGTGGGTTCCAAATTCAAGAAATGAGAATGCTGGATTATCCATACTTCCCAGATATCCGCGGGAGCTCGCTGAATGGTGACAACCTGATCACTTCAGAACTACCTCAGCTTACCATGGCGTGGGCATCCCCCATCGTCATCGACGAAGTAACAAACAAGGACAGAACTGTAACCAAACTTTTGCAAAGTTCGGAGAATGCATGGCTATCAGATTCGCTGGAAATTCTCCCAAGGATAACGGGACAGGGTGTAAGCGCCTTTGCGCCTCAAGGAACCCAGGAGTCACACTTACTCGGTGTCATCATAGAGGGTCGTTTTGAATCCTACTTCGCAGGGCGGAACCCACCGAAACCGGTTGCAGAGACCTCCGATGAAGACACGACAGATTCACCAAGTGATACACCACTTGAACTCGATAACATGGTTGACCACTCGCCCGATATTGCCCGAATAATATTATTTAGCTCGAATGAGTTCCTCAATGACCAAACATTACAAATGCTCGGGAGCGCGGAACAAACGGCTTATGTGAACTCAGTCCAGATGATGGCTAATGCGGTTGATTGGGCACTGGAAGATCAAGGTTTACTTAGTATTCGTTCTCGAGGCCATTTCAACCGCACGCTTCCACCTATGGTGAAAGATACGCAAGTTTTCTGGGAGTATCTGAACTATGTCTTATCGGGCTTAGTAATTATCGGCATCGCTTTGGGAGTAAGGGCTAAACGAAAAAGCGCCAATGGTCGATATCAGGGATTGCTTAAGACTAGGGAGGAGGTGGTATGACTAATCGAGAAACATCTGGGCTCTTTGTACTACTAGGCTTGCAAATTATCTTAATACTGGTTGTTTACACATATGCGCAAGGCAATGCCAGACCTCATGATACGAAGCTTCTAATTCCAATAGATGCGGAAATTATAGACGAGCTGATAATAAGTGACGACTCCGGTGAACTACGCCTGAATAAGACCGCTGACGGATGGGTCATACCCAAGTTAGATAGTTTATCCGCAAACGAAATAAAACTTTCGTCTATTCTAAGCGATTTACTCAGCCTCAAGAGCGGGTGGCCAGTTGCCTCAACAGCTGGAAGTCAATCACGATTTAAAGTCGCTGGAGAGAATTTTAATAGGCGGGTCGACTTAATCTCAAAAACTGTCAAAGTTGGCAGTATTTACGTAGGGACTTCTCCGGGCTTTAAAAAATCTCACGTAAGGTTAGATGAGCAAAAAAATATATATGCGCTACCTTTGAACACTTATGATCTTCCCACTGATCCAGCTGATTGGCTAGACAAATCATTAATTGCGGTGCAAAACATAAGGTCAATCGAAGGAATTGATTTCAAACTGGTCTCCGAGGATAGGGAGTGGTCAGTAGTTCAAACTGACAAAGAGCTAGCGACTGAGTCTAACGTTGAGGTCAACAAAGATAACGCTACTGCACTCGATATGGCATTTAAAACACTGACGGTTCTGTCGGTCACCAATGAAGATATCAACATGGACGACTCTGAGGCATATCGCCTCAAAGTGTTTGCTCCAAATCAATTTACTTACACGTTTCTAGAAAAAGACGATCAATATTATGTCAATCGATCTGATATCGACTCAATTTTTACGTTAAGCAAATTTAATTTCGATTCTATCTTATCTCAAAATCTGGAAAGCCTCTCTATATCCGAAACAGACGCACCCCCGCTAGCTCCTGATGTCCAACAAATGACGGACTAGTTCTTACACATATGCAGGAGAGGTTGATCTTTATTCAATTTAAGCCGCTATCGATTTCCCCGGAAATACACCAAAATCGGTCCTATTTCTAAGCGGAGAGGCTTATCGGTGCTACGTAGGCTCAAAAAAACCATCGAAATTACAAGAATCTTTCAGTTCGAGATTTGCTTGAGCGATACCAAGCCTCGATAACTCGCATTACCTGCAACGCTTTGTCGGCAGAACAATCAGGAATCCTTCTTGCATTCAGACGAGTTACCACATGCTCCTGCAAAGATGCCCCTTCACAAATTGCATGGACCTCTTTTTCAAGCGGCAGTGTTATAGGTTGGTCTTCATGGTTGGAATAGAGCTTAACTCGATCGCCTGGCGGTTTGAGAGCACTGACATTTGCGCCTCCTTTTTCCCCGAACAAGCTTATCTCCCATAACGGTTCATTGTGACAACTCCACGCGACCTCCAATTGAATATCAATCCCACTTCCGAGAGATATAAAACCACTTGCAAAATCATCTACGTCAGCATATTTGATCAAGCCATTGTATGCCAGACCTTTAACCGACATCGGATCATAATTATCAGCTAGCCACATTGCGAGATCCAGCATATGAGGTCCCAAGTCAATAAGCGCCCCACCGCCGGAGAATTTTTTAAATAAGTTCCAGCGATGGGCGCCTGATGGGGAAAAGGTAACTCGCCGAAGGTATTTCATGCGAATGTAATACAGCGTGCCGAGTCCACCTTCTTCAATAATCCTCTTTAAAGAAAATATATCAGGACCAAAGAAATCCCAACGAAAATTCATTGCAACGCATAAAATTCTTTTATTAGATGACGCTACGGAAATCATTCGTTCAGCGGCCGCTACAGAGGTCGCCAAAGGCTTTTCACAAAGAACATGATGACCGGCATTCAATGCTGTTATGCAGGCCTCGGTGTGGAGATGATTAGGTAAGCAGATTACCACAAGGTCGAGTCTTTTCGTACCACACATCAATCTGTAGTCTACAAAATGACCAGCTGCGGGGTACATATCGGCGTATTTTCTGAGCTTTTGAGAATCTTTATCCGCTATCGCCGCAATATTTACCTGCTTCAACTCCGAAAACTTTTTGAGATGTCTTTCACCAATATAACCGAGACCAATTATGCCAACCTCAAACATGGTTTATGTTGACACACGAAGGCTTTTTAACCAAAAGATGGCAAATACAGAACCCTCTAAAGCAAAACATAAAGACATATTCCGATGATTTAGTTTTTGTCATACACTTTTTTTATTTTTTTCATGCCCCTGCGTGTAAAGCCTGATAAATTTTCGAATCTCCCTTGAGGCAGTTGTGTCCTGATCCTCACACAGCTTTATAAAAGTATTCTTCTCCTCGCGGTTTACCTTTATTAGCAGCGTAGAATCTTTTTTTGTGTTCGACATTTACTTTCCTTTTTTTTTAAAACGTATATACTATTAATATATACTTAATATACAGAGTTAATATTATGTGGATAGGGGGTAAATATGAAAAATATAAGCATAGCATTTCTGACGATAGTTTTCGCATCCTTTGCTTTTTCTAGCGAGATGTTTAGAACGAATAATATCCATAAATGGGGATACGCAAAAGATAATCTGGTGTTAATTCTAAAGAATGGCGATCAATTGTTAATAGCGCCTAAAAATTGCTCCAAACCTAAATTTCCTGATTTCATGAAAAATTTTATTGAGGTGGAACTAAAGATCCATGGTAAAAAATTTCATGAAGGAACATCTTTCTCGTTGGTGGGTCAAGACAATAATGGCGAAACCAGAGTAAAGTGCGAAGTTAAAAACATATTCGCTTAATCGATAGATCACATATCGCCGCCACTCGGTCGAGATGTTTGCTTACTTAACGCGGCCTCATAGTGAAAATATTTATCAAGAGCACTGGCAAATACCTGAGTTTCATTGTAACTACACCTCAGTTGCAAGACATTCAGAAATACGCAACCAGTTAAAGCGAAACTCGCCCTCGGAACGAATTAACAAATCGTGCTCTCCAACCGAGATAGNAACGGGATCNGACCGAAAGGTGAGCCAAGCGTCATTTGAGCCAGTATTTACATCAGGAATATGATGAGCAAGCTCACCATCAAGCTGAATTAACGCTCTCCCAAGCTTTTCGGATGCGAGTCGAAGATCAAAAACACATTCGACGGATGCCTCTGATGAAATCTTAAACATTGCCTCACCTCCGGGAGTAGCAACTAGATTTGTAAGCCCATCGACATCATTCGTTGGTTGATGACTGAACCCCGATAAATCATGCGCCCCCTCTGCCTCTATTTTAGTGGGAATTGGATAACGATAGTCTGTGGATGGGATCGCTGCGTAGAGACCTCCCAACGGCGACAAAACCCCATCCTCAGCCAAGATGCTGTTGTAAGGCGGCTCATTTAGTCCATACCGGCTCCTCCCTACGAACCAAGCATACCTATGAACTGATTTCGTCTGCTCAAGCCACCGTGTTGTCTCGGCAAGGTAATCCATCTGCCACTCAAGGCCAGGATGATTTCGACCAGACTGAACAGCCCAATCACCCATTGAGGCCCATTCCGTTACCCATATCGGTTTATTAAATTCCTCGAATTTTTTAACATACTCTTTAAAGTTGCTCGCGTTCCTCATGTAGCCATGGATCGCTATATGATCTACCCTGCAACCATTACATTCCTTGAAAAAGGCTCTCAAGTATTCTAAAGGGCTCCCGTCATTTTCTGTCCCTGGGATATCTACATCGCCGGGGGCATAATTCACTCCGGGGGATACAAGCACGAGGTCNTAGTCGTCTGCAATAGATTGCAATCTGGGCCATTGCTCAGCCGCCTGAGCAGGAGTTAGATTTGCCTGATTTTTGTGCCCGGGCTCATTAAATCCCAATAGGTATCTTACAGTAGGGTGATCCTCTACAAACTTCCTAATAACAGTTTCGTCAAATCTTGCTCCCCATGCCATCGGAACAAAATCATACCCATAATCTGCATAAACGGATTGAACTGGTTCTTTTGCCTCCTTGCCCCAGTTGTACCACCACTTTACTTTTCCAGCCATTACTCTGAGATCTTCCTCAGTAAGGTGGCCATACCCTAGACCTCTTTTCCAGCTGACCTGGACCATCTGAAATGTGTTATCCGAAGTGTTATCTCCGCCATCTAAATTGAGATTACTTAAACCCCACTGTGAGAGAGAACCTGAATTTAACTCGACCAGTTCCCTGAAATGCTCGTTCGTTACGTTTAAACTCTGCTCTGGAGCACTCCAGCTACCATCCACATCGCCCATTAAAATCCCAACCAAGTTTTGGACAGGTTTTTGCTCGGNCTCTATAGAAATCTCTGTACTTCGCCACATTACGTCCGACTTGGTGGTATAAAATTCATGCGATGTTTCATCCCAGAAATCATAGTCTTCTGATGCAAAAACCCATTGAGATTCTTCAGCATCACTCGCCATTACCGACATTTTCAAAATTTCTAGGGCATCCGCAGACGTGACTCGTCCATCACGATTCACGTCTGCTGCGATAAACTGGTATGGAGAGATCGGAAGGGCATCAAGCGGCCCATCGCCATCGGAATCAATATTTGGATTAACTCCAACCGAAATTTTTAATGCAGCCAAGGCGTCAGCAGAACTAATCGCACCAGCGGCTTCATTCAGAAAGAATTTCTTCGTAGCAACAAGCCTGTCAGGTCCATTAGCTCTCAGCTCGACGTCATATCTTCCATTTGTCCCAGTAACCGGCGCCCGAAAAACATTATTCGACCCTGATCCGGAGACCCCTTCTGGAACCACAGTGACAGCTTGTATTAAAGAGTGATTCTTCCAGTGGTACACAATGCCCGATATTGTTATGTCGCAAACCAAGCAATCGAGGTTATTCCGCGGATTAGTGCCATCAAGCACTTCATGAGAGTCACCAACATCGTCCCCATCGGTGCCAACAGAAAGGCTTGGGCCGCTAAAAAAAATAAACGCAGCAAAGGCTAAAAAGCCAACACATCTTCTAATCAAGTAGAAATCGTAGTCTCCCTTTTATGCATTGTTTGCCGCATCGCTAAAAAACAAAAGTCCTCCGACCCAAGCAAAACATCTTAAGAAGCCAAAATCTTTTGCATGCAACGGTTATAAAAGCTTTCTCGCATACTTTATACAATCCTCCGCAGGGCTCCAAAACCAGCCATTAACATCCCACACACGACCGCAAGTCATATATAGACATTGTGCATAGGCANTTTTTGCCATTTCAATTTTACCGAGCTCATCCAACGATCGAGCCTTAACCCAAAGGGCAAACGAAACGTCATTCATCAAATAATCTCTATCAATGGACAATCGGTCTTGCCTATTAACTCTGCCGATGGGAGGGCACTTTACCTTCTCATCTAATAGTTTTTTTTGCTGGTGACCTGCATCAGGGCCCCACTTACCGAAACACGCATCAACGACAGCTACTGCTTTCGAGTACTCCTTTTCATTATATAGATTCACTGCAGTAACCGCCCAAAATGCTGAGTCACCAAGTTGTTGATCCGCAGAAAAACAAGGGTCATCCTCTAAATTTTTTCCATTTGTAGTATCCGAAAATATGGAGGTTAGCGGTAATGAAAGGAACAACAAAAAAAACACCTGCGCTCCATTTCGCCAGAATCGGTGCTTCTGCAAGTTGACACATTCATTCATAGTTCAGTGTTCGTTTTATCTAGAAAATCTTTTGCCTGATTTAACAAAGAATAAATAAAACTTGTTCGCGACTGGGAGGCATACATATTTGTATTCAGCACACCCATCGCGCAAACGTCCGGCTGGCCAAGGAAATGCAATATAAGCTTTTTATCACCCTCAAAAATAAAACCACCCGCTACGCAGGAGTCAAGCGATTCTATGAGGTGACCCATGATCGCTTCGCTAGTAAGTGTGGCGTTATGATCCTTTTCTGACATAAAATTCTATCTAGTTTTCTCAAAATACCGAAAAACCACCATCAATCGTAAAACAATCACCTGAGTGATAGGTACTTGAGTCGCTCATCAAGTATGCGGCTATCGCCTCGAAATCATCGGGTGTGCCAAATCGTCTAGATGGTATTCGNGGAATAATAGCGTTTACGAATTTCTCGTTTTCCAAATTTTTCTTAGTCATTGCAGTTTCAATATGCCCTGGAAGAATCGAATTCGCGGTCACCCCATAACGGGCATACTCAACCGCTAGTCCGTGCATAATAGAGATTACCGCTCCCTTGCTGCCGGCATATGCCTGACTCTTTGCCATGCCAAACCTTGCCCCAATGGATGATACACCCACAAGCCGTCCCCCATAGTCGCCGCTTTCTGCACGTTCTTTCATATGCTTGGCCGCAGCTCGTAAGGTGAAAAATAACCCATCAATGTTTACCTTAAACACTTTCCGCCAGGCATCAATATTCTGCTCATGAAACGAATCGCGCTTGCCAATGCCAGCGTTTGCAAAACATCCATCAACTCGCCCAAATACGCTTAAAGTTTCCGAAAAAGCCTCAGTAACCGCATCTTCGTCAACCACATCAATCTCAATTGAATGAAAACTGCCCGCAAACTCCGATAACTCTTGAATTGCGGACTGATTTTTTTTCTTATTACGCCCCCAGATACACACATTCCCACCTTGCTTGGCTACGCCTTTTGCCAAACCCAATCCGATTCCGCCGTTACCTCCAGTAATCAACGCAGTTTTATGCCTTAAATCGAACAACAGATTAGTCATCTTCCTTATCCGTCTTTACTTTACTGTACTGTACTGTACTGTACTACCCAGTTTGCACGTAAAAATAATAACACGGTACCACTTTTTAGTCCTCTTACAGACAGCTTTTAAGCACAAAAGAGGTTTGATGTGTACTGCAGAGAGTCAGGTCTGTTGCACGGGGCTTCACTCGAAGCAATGGGCAGCTTTTTTACAAGAGAACCTAATGTAGGTTAAAAAGGTTGTTAAAAAACAACTAACAGTCCCAATCGCGAAATTAGATATATTATGCGATTGGGACTATATGGATACCTTACTCATCATTTTTTGTCCGCTGGGCGGGAGGCTTCGAACTTACAAATTCCTGACGAATTATTGCTGCTCCCAAGATACCTGATACTGCTAAAATTGCGTACATTACACTCATTGCTCAACTCCTTTATTAAAGTGCCTGTNNTACGAATAAGTATTTACTTTTAGCTTCATAATTAATATGCATAATTTAAATTTACTTTATACTTTTTTTGCATAATATATTAGGGCTTGAAGACCTGCTTAAAAAAATCTCCTCTTTAACAACTAATGGTGTTGGCTGATAGACAGGAAAACAAAGATCGTTCATATTATTGCCAATTCGTGCTCAAAAATTTTTTCTCTCAATAGGAACAAAGATATGAACACATCCAATGTTAATTATCAGGTAGAGTCTCAAAATTTTATTGGCTACACAGCCTTTCCGGACAAAGAAAACTTCCCTGCGGTGATCGTCGCACATGCATGGGGCGGTCGGGACGAGTTCGCAGATAATATTGCGAATAAACTTGCAAAACTTGGTTACCTTGGATTTGCCCTTGATATGTATGGAGATGGTGTCACGGGAACGAGCGTAGAAGAAAATTCCGCTCGCATGCAGCCGCTGCTGGATAATCGAAGTCAACTTACCTCCAGAGTGCTTGGCGCCTATGAAACAGTCTCAAAAATATCGGGGGTTAATACATCAAAAATTGCGATATGCGGCTACTGTTTTGGAGGACTAGTGGCGCTAGATCTTGCTAGAAGCGGCGTTAATCTTTGTGGTAGTGCTAGCTTCCATGGTTTTTTACATGATTCTGATCTCCCAAAAACCAAAATTTCTGCAAAAATACTTGCTATGCATGGTATGCAGGACCCTATGGTAGGTAACGATCAGCTCGAATCGTTTTACGGCGAGATGACAGAAAAAAATGTTGATTGGCAGCTACATATATACGGACAAGCAATGCATTCTTTCACCAATCCAAGTGCAAATAATCCAGACTTTGGTACAGTATACTCAGAGGAAGCGGACCGACGCTCATGGGAATTATTAAAAGATTTCTTGCGGGAAGTTTTTTAGATCGACGAACCAAATTATAAATACTGAGCATATAGAACGATAGATACTACGAGTGTTAAAATTAGCCGATCTTTTAGAAGTATGAGGCTATCTCCGCTCGTATTNAACCCGACTTAAATAAAGACAGACGCTTTGAAATAACGATCTAACCTAACGATCGCTCATGCTCGATCGAGTCGGACAATACGACTCCCCATATTCCCACCCGCAAGTAAGTCTACAAATGCCTCTGGTGCCGAATCGAGTCCAATTACCTCGTCTGTCCAACAAAATAACTTTCCAGAGTCTACCCATTTGTTAATCTCGTCTCTGGCGGTTTGGTATTCATTGGCATAATCGAAAACCAAGAATCCTTGCATTGTAATTCGTTTGTTTACTAATAATCCAGGAATTCCTCTTGGCCCCGGATCAGGAGATGATGTGTCATATTGTGAAACAACTCCACAGCACGCTATCCGTCCACCAACATTTAATCGAAACAAAGCAGAGCCAAGTATATTTCCTCCTGTATTATCAAAATAAACATCTACACCATTTGGGGTCGCAAGTTTTAAATCTTTACGAAAGTTCGCAGACTTATAGTTTACNGCTGCATCAAAACCAAGCTCATTTATTAGTCTTTCTCCTTTACTGTCGCCTCCCGTAACGCCTACAACTTTGCAACCAATTATCTTAGCCATCTGACCAACAAAGTGCCCAACAGATCCTGCAGCAGAGGAAACCAAAACAGTTTCACCAATTATAGGTCGACCTGCTTTGAGCAGACCGAAGTATGCAGCAAGACCGTTAATGCCCAATGGCCCGATATATTTCAGTGGATCGCAACTCTCTGGAATAAGGGTGAGTAATTCGGTATTGAGTGCAGCATACTCTTGCCAACCTGTCGGCCCCAAAACCTTTGATCCAACGGGAATATGAGCATTTGTACTCGCTATTACCTCACCAACACCTGTGCCTCGCATAACTACGTCAGTTTTTGCTACGCCTGCATAGCTCGCGCTCCCTTGAAGCCCAGCGCGCGCACCGGCAGTGATAGCAAATGCAATAGTACGAACCAACACCTGCCCTGACGATAATTTCGGCATAGACCCCATTCTCACTTTGAAATTATCACAAAGCAATTTTTCATTTGGTAACTTTTCGACTACAACTTGTCTATTCTGCATAGGCCTCACTTACTCCCGTTGTCATGAATTCCAACACTCAAACATTTCGGATGTTATGTAGTAAGAGGTGTATATCATATTTACCTCTCTCGCAATACTCCATGATCGCAGATGTCCCCTCGCAAAACCAAAAATGCCATCCATAAAGCTAAAGTAGCCCATAGGCTCCCACTAGTAACAAAATCGTAGCATACCCGATGGTATTAGGTTTATGATCAACAATTAAACTGAGGTGTTTAATGAAACTAACAAATAAGGTCGCAATAATTACAGGCGGCGCGGGCGGAATCGGACGGGCAATGGCTCATGAGTTTCTCAAAGAGGGGGCAAGGGGTGTAGTAATTTCTGACCTTGACCCGGATCAGGTAAAACACGTGTCTGACGAACTCGGTTGTTCGGGATTCGCAGCGGATGTAACGAATGAGTCAGAAGTGATAGCTCTTGTTGACTCAGCGGTGTCACATTATGGCCAAGTAGATCTTTATTGCTCAAATGCAGGAGCCCTAAGTAAGGGTGGGCTTTTGATCGACGCGCCCGACGAGCTTTGGCAATCGCAATGGGACGTTCATGTGATGGCTCATATTTATGCGGCTAGGGCCTGTCTTCCGTCAATGATTGCGCGAGGAAATGGCTATTTCCTCATAACCGCATCTGCAGCAGGTCTTTTAGCTGCAATGGGAACTGGACCTTACACGGTGAGTAAAGCTGCGGCCGTAAAGCTTGCAGAATTTATGGCAATCACGCATGGTGATGATGGTATTAAAGTTTCCGTTCTCTGTCCCCAGGGAGTTAACACTGCGATGGCTCCCAGAAGCCTGGGAGACGGACAAACTGACGGCGTAATTGAACCCGAGCAACTTGCAAAAACCGTCGTTGATACTTTAAACGAAGAACGATTCTATGTCCTACCGCATCCGGAGGTAGGAGAGTATGTCCGGCGAAAGGGAAATGACATCGATAGGTGGTTAGCCGGTATGCGACGATTAAGGAAACGTTCCCTNAATTAAAACTNAGATGTTACNNAATAAATCAGCATTAATATGNGGGNCATACATTTTNAAAAAACTNAGGGNATCAATTAGAAACAAGTCCTGATAAAGTTTTTTNTCAAAATGCGAANGTNTTNTTGNTNTCTCCGCTACCGCTCTGTGTAAAGTTTTTATGAAGGTATTTAANGATGATAACCCATAATCAACAACAGANGCTTGAGGCNAATGTGTTACGTCGNTTACTTCAGCATCTCGNCGANAACAAAGATATACAGAATATTGACCTTATGATTCATGCGGGCTTCTGCAGGAACTGCCTCAGCAAATGGTACCTCGAGGCAGCAGAGGAGAGCGGCATATGCCTATCTTTAGAAGAAACACAACAAGCTATTTACGGTATGCCGTATAAAGAGTGGAAAGACAAACACCAGTTGCCCGCCTCAAAGGAGCAGTTAGACTTGCTCGCGATAAAAAACAGATAAATCGCAGTTTCTAGTTCAAATTCTCAATCCTTAATCGCGTCGGGGTGTCCAAGTTGGTCGCTCAGTCAGATATCTAAGCCCCTTTTGGTGCTAAATCAGAGTCAGAGCAATACCCCAATCATGGCTCCCGTTCCTCTGCTGAGGACCGGATATTTTCTCAGAAATAGGCTCACCAGACTTTTTTCTCTGACCGGTCCTTTACCTCTAGCGTGATCTAGCAGCCTGTGAAGATAGAAGCCTGCACTATTTTCTTTTTCATTTTAGTCGACGAGGGAAGTGACTGAGTCTCCAAATTGGTTCATCCCCAGCTTCCCTCTAGCTGGGGATGATATTAAGGTTGATGGGGCTTTTATTTTTTTATTTATTTTCCGGACTACCCCGCAAAAATTCATAGGTATGTGGAGTCCTTTCCCCCAAGCGTCTGAGGTGTGCCCGGCCTCTTGGTCGAGATCTGTCATCCAATTTTCCGCGCTATACTTCCCCTCCTCCATAATACTATCTTCCCTTCTTTGATGTGGAAGATAGAGGAAATCAAACGTCTCTGTTCCATGATCAAAGTAAAACTTATGAGTCCTCGATATCGGAAGATTTGCTCTCAGAGACTTGCAGAATAACGCCGTAAAGTGATTTTCAAAATCGCTATCAAATAGCTGATCTATTCCAAAACTTCCTAGCTAGTGTTTCGACTTTGCTGCTACTCCTTCAAAACTCTCTGGATACTGGGTCAGAGCATTGACCGAGATCGTCGCGCCTTAGCTTGATCCCATAAGAGATGTATATTCGGCCTCGGTCTTCACAGCATAATTTGCCAAGATGAGTAGCATTAGCTCTTCCACCATGAATTTGAGTTAGGCACCTGGCTTTGTGCCATCCTTGAACGCGCCAGCTGTCCTAATCTCAAGCATCCTTTTATGGTGAGCCGAGAGTTAATGTCAGATTTGAATGGGGAAATATTCATTAGCGCGTAAAGTAGTTCTATCTATTGTAACGGCGAAAAATTCTTTCATTCCTCCTGATAGAATTAAATTGGATGCGACCTCATATAAACCCAATCCTTTGTTTTGTCAGCGAGGTCTGCCGCCCAGTTAACTAGTATTTTTTTCAGTCTTTCTTTCTTTTCCTCTAAAACATTTTTTAGAATTTTTCAGGAAGAAACTAACCGTGTCCATGTTGGAGATAGATGACAGGATAGCTTTCAGAGAAGTAATAAGTCTCGGGCACCCAAACATAGACATTTCGGCTTATCACGAAGTCCGATTGAAAATCCTTGTGTAGAAACAGTTTCCCCTCGGGCGCATCATGACCTGAAACAAGCTAAGGAGATATGAGAGGGGCTCTTTTTCATCACAGGACACTAGCGGCATCAGAAGAAATTAAAATATATTGAACCTCCAATTTTAACCCCCAGAACCGATACCAGAGTTATTATAGAGCCTCACTACAGGCCATTTTAATAAAACCACTATCCAATGCCGGTTTAAAAATTGGACGTTGATATCGGAATTTTCCCTCATAAACTCATAACTATGTATCCACTTTGTTATAAGGTATAATTATATATGACATGAAAATTAGTTATGCTCTTATAAAGGATCTACATCATGAAAAATAAGCTTATCACAATCATCTGTTTAACTTTATCGTTGTCCGTCTCGGCGGGTGGCCACAAAGGCAAAAAACATATGCCTAATTTTAGTCTGCCAGCGGATATTCCGGGTGGAGCTTTCACAACTTTGAACATATCGGCAAAANATCCAAAGGCCTACACCGACTATATAGCCTCAAACCCNGCATTATTTGATGCCATAGGATCGATAGCAGCCGGTGTCTGTGTGACACAGACTGGACAGGATTACCCGGGCCAGATGTTTGTATGGAATGCCTTCGACTCTGTTAAGAGCGCAATGGAAGGGCTCACGAAGTATGATCCCGCTATGGCCCCCAGGAAGCTGAGCGCAATGCGCGATGTGAAAACAAGCTCCATTTGGAAACCATTGAAAAAATTTGATGTTGCACCCGGTTATGAAAGAGTTCTGCGAGTCAGGATAAAACCGGGTAGTTTATCCGCCTTCGTTGCGGCCGCCACCGAGATGGAAAGTGATGCTCAAAACGCTGGATTTAATATTCAAGTTGGCGTCTTCGCACCGATTGCTGGAGGAAGCGAAGAAACTGGTACCCTAACAGTAAGATTTGTTCATGCTTCAGCATCTGACATGGGTTCTGGCATCGACAACTTTTTCGCATCTGAAATAAATCCAGACAGTGCCTTCGCTAAGATGATTGGCATGATGAGACCAATTAGCGACACAATCGAAGTTTGTCAGCAAATTTATTCAGCGAGTTAAAGTTTACGTGCACTCCGTATATTAAAATCTGGCGTCTTTTGCTTTTTTGAAACTCACGATAGATAAAAATGTCCTTAGAAGATAAACTTTTAGGGCATTTTCTCATCCATCTAAAAGAGATAACTAACTCAAAGCACGCACATCTCAGAGGATTAGGCAATAAAACAGTTAAAGATAATTTATGAATAGCACTTTGAAAAAATCGCAAACAATTCTGATTACTGGTGCCAACAAGGGGATCGGCTTTGCCATTGTTGAGGCACTCTTGGAACGGTTTCCGGAGACCCATATACTCTTTGGCTGTCGAAACAAAAATAGATCGGCAGCGGCCATCGACAGGTTAAAATCAAAAATACCAAGTAGTACAGGCCGGATGGATGAAATTATTTTGGATGTCTCAAAGCAAAACTCTATCCAAAACGCGGCCTCTCAAATAGAAACCCTTCTGACGCAAAGAGGCTTAAGGCTTTATGGCATCGTGAATAATGCAGGTATCATGTACTCACCAACTGGAGTGGAGGAGGTCATTCGTGTCAACACATTGGGGCCCAAATACGTGCTGGACTATTTTTGTCACCTTTTAGAACCAGATATTGGCAGGGTGGTGAATATCACGTCAGCCGCAGGGCCAAACTATCTCTCTCGCTGCAGTGCTCGAACCCGGAAAATCCTGACTAATCAAGAAGTTTCTTGGAAACAAATAGAAGAACTTACCAAGGAATTCATCCAGCAATATCAGGATTCAAACGACTCTGAGAGAGAATTATTAAACTCAAACGTTTACGGCTTTTCTAAGGCATGCGCTAATGCATTAACTATGCAGCAAGCTCGCTCATATACAACTGTAAAAATTAATGCGTGTACACCCGGTTTTATAGAGACCGACATGACTGTGCCTATCGCTCAAAACCAAGGGAGGAGTCCTCGCGATATGGGAATGAAAACTCCCGCACAAGGGACAGCGTCATGCATCCATCTATTGATGAATGATGTTAACACTGGCCATTATTTCGGCAGCGACTGCGTGAGGAGTCCTATTGACAAATATAGGGCTCCTGGAGCGCCGGCCTTTAATGGGTAGCTTTTTTATGAGGAAAAAATATTTTGTAACCCTCTCGCCATCAGAGCGTTTTTGTGTGCTGCTACGGTATTACTGAAAGCGTGGTAGTCATTAAATCCCTCACACGCGAGGAGGAGCCCACCATTATGGAAAAATCACCTGGCTCTACGTCCCATTTCATCGATAAATTATAATACGACAACATGTCTGGGGTGATCTCAAACTCAACTGTCGTTCTCTCTCCCGGAGTAAGAAATACGCGTTGAAAATTTTTCAACTCTCTCACTGGCCTTGTTACCTCACTATATTCATCCCGAATATAAAGCTGTACCACCTCAGCACCGGACATCTCGCCGGAATTGGTAACATCTATGATCACAGATGTAGAGCCGTCTTTGGCGATTTCTGTATCACTGAGCTTCAAATTCTCGAAAGTGAATGTCGTATAACTTTGTCCATATCCAAAATCGAAAAGGTTCCTCGAACGGCCGTTTACCATCCCATTTGATGGTGAAGAGATATCAACATAATCTCTAAAGTATGAGGAGGATTTTTCACTGTAGTGCGCCCGAGTATGTCCAACACTATACGGTATGGTTACTGGCAGTTTGCCACTCGGGTTCACCTTTCCAAATATTATCTCTGCAAGAGCCCTCCCACCGGGCCCACCAGGCTCCCACGCTTCTATGATGGCGTCAACATTATCGGATATCCAAGGCTCACTGATTGGTCGGCCATTTATCAAGATAACTAAAGTTGGTGTCCCACTTTTCTCTACGGCCTTCACCAGTTCGAGTTGACGTCCTATAAGATTAATATCACTCCGCGCTGCATTCTCTCCTGATGTCTTAATTTTGGCATTCTTTCCATACCGCAATGAATTACCGCCGACCACAACAATAGCAACATCTGCACCACTGGCCCTTTCAGTGGCTTCAACCAAATGACTTTCATCGAGCTCACGAGGATTCGTTCCCACGTCTAGAAAATCAATATTTTCCGGTTTAGGCACCTCTCCCATCATCCCCTCAAGGAATGTGGTCACCCGATCCGCTGGCTGGAAATAAACCCAATCTCCTAGGAGTGCTTCGCTGTCAGCATTCTGTCCTGTTATAAAGATCTTCTGTCCGGTTGAAATAGGTAACATTTCTGACTCATTTTTGAGNAGAATTATGGACTGACGAGCAAGCTCAAGTGCTGTATTAAAATGTTCTTCCATATCCTTTTCATCAGGAAACTCAGAGAGCTCATCATAATTTTCCTCAAAAAGGCCAAGACGAAATTTAGCGTTCAGTATCCGTCTTACCGACAAATCAATTCTCTCCTCAGATATTCGTCCATCTCTAACAAGCTTTAGAAGTGCTGGCGCAAAATTAGGCCCGTGCATATTCATGTCTAGTCCGGCATNCACAGCCTGATATACAGCATCCTCATGGGTGGGTGCTACTCGATGGAGGCTCATCAAGCGACNAACATCGAGCCAGTCTGAGATCACTATTCCGTCAAAACCCCACTCATCACGCAAAACATCTGTCAGCAAAAATCGACTTGCATGTGCTGGCACCCCATTCACCTCGTTGTGAGCAGCCATAACTGACCCCGCCTGCTGGTTCATAATTCCATCACGAAACGGTGGAAAATATANCTCNCGGAGGGTTCGCTCTGACACATCCATCGGAGCAAAATTCTTACCATTAGAGGGGTCTCCCCCTGCGACGAAGTGCTTTACCGTGGTCAAAACTCCGCCCTTCATCTCAGGATTACCGGTGTGTAATCCTCTGATAACCGCAGNACCCATTTTGGTTACGAGAAGTGGGTCCTCTCCGAAGGTCTCCCCTATCCGACCCCACTTCGGATTCCTCGCAATATCAACGTTTGGCGTAAAGTTCCAGTGAAGCCCCATAGTTCTCATCTCATATGCCGTCTCGGCTTGAGATTTCTCTACGAGATCAAGGTTCCAAGAACTCGCAAGACCTATCGGAGATGGGTAGACCGTACTNCCCCAAACCATAGCATTTCCATGAATTGAGTCCTCCGCGAGTAGCAAGGGTATGCCTAACCTTGATCTCCTGGCACTTTCCTGAAGCTTGCGAATCCATCCAATACTGCTCACCTTTAAGAATGAACCAATTTTTCCCGCTTCCACGAGACCCGGTATGTCTGATACCGTAAGACCAGGATAAAATGCAAACTCATCACTCATCGCAATTTCATCAATTGACATTTCTCGCTCTGCGGCTGCAATATTACTGGGCGAACTGAATTGAACCATCTGACCAACCTTCTCCTCAAGCGTCATCCGAGACAATAGATCTTCTGTCCTCGTCGCCGGATCCAAAGATTCGTCGAGGTAAGGTTTCGAATCCGCAGAACATCCTTGAATAAAGAGAAATGTCATTGGTAGTAAAAAAGCTGAGTATATGTTCTTCATACGATTCCTATTCAAACGTTCATCATAATGTGATGCTCGAGATACAAAATTAAAAACCTGTTTTTATTTCGAATCGTCATTCTCAGGCTCATCCACCACGAACCTATTCGGGAAATCTGCAGCCTCATCACCCGCTCGCTCGCGATAACGTAAATTTCTATAGTCGCCCGTTGGCTCGTTCATTGGAATATCCATTCCACCCTCTTCAGCAAGCATCGAGAAAAGATTACGCTTCATCTTNCGAATCGTNCTCTTGTGGTCCTCGCTAGCAATTAANTTTGTTGTCTCATATGGATCATCTTGAAGGTCATAGAGCTCATCAGTGTCCCACAAGCCATAGTAAGTTATATACTTNTACCTATCGCCNCTCAACGCAAANACGGTAGGNGAGTGAGGGAAATTTTTCTCCCAGTAATACACATANAAGAAGTAATCCCGCCACTTAATTTCCTTGTTCTGCGCCANAGGAAGNAAGCTTTTNCCNTCCATGTGAGGAGGAGTCTGGACNCCNGCNGCCTCTAAAATCGTTGGGCCTATATCAATATTTGCAACGACGTTTTCAACAGTCTGNCCTCCCTTGATCAACGAAGGAAGTTGCATAACCATAGGTACGCGAATCGATGTCTCATAAGCAACACGCTTGTCAATNANACCNTGNTCACCAAACATAAANCCNTTATCACCCATATAAATAATTAGGGTATCCTCATAGACACCCATCTTCTTAAGTTGGTCTTTGACCCTACCNATACTGTCATCTACAGCGGAAAACGACTCAGAGTAATTTTGATAATATCTCGTGATGTCAACTTCACTATGATAGGGAAAGTCCATGCCATGCCAACTGTTTCTTTGNTCACGAACCCAGCGCGGAGTATTTTCTTTATAATCCTCAACCTTATGATTTGCAGGGAGTTTAACCTTCCCGTCATACATCCCCCTGTGGCGTTCTGCCGGCGTAAAATTAGAGTGAACAG
>NZIZ01000025.1 GCA_002691825.1 Porticoccaceae bacterium | reverse complement strand
TCGAGAGTCTTGAAATAAATTCTAATCCTTGTATAAACGAACTATCTTTCCGTCAGGGCCGTCTGTTGCCAGAAGAATGCTTCCGTCAGGGACGGTAACCACATTTCTTAGTCTCCCCAGTTCCGGCAATAGTATTTCTTGATCTACTACCTTGTTATCAACCATGGTCAATCTCCTGAGGTCTCCCGGCACCATGGCTGTAATAAATAGGTTATCTTTCCAATCAGGAAACATTTCTCCCTTATAAACAGCTAAAGCCGATGGAGCTATAGAAGGTGCCCAATATGTAGCAGGTTGCTCTAATCCTTCACTCTCGGTAAAAGGTGATATCAAAGACCCACTATAATCAATACCGTAAGTAATGAGTGGCCATCCATAATTCTTGCCAACTTTTACAATATTTAGTTCATCACCACCCTTGGGTCCATGTTCATGCTCAAATATAGTTTTTCCGTCATTACCAAGCGCTAAACCCGTCGGATTTCTGTGGCCGAATGACCATATGTCAGGCAGAGCACCATCAACCTCCATAAATGGGTTATCACCTGGTATTGAGCCGTCATCATTAAGACGAACGATTTTACCAACATGATTATCGAGTGTTTGTGCTTGATCACGATAATTAAACCCGTCTCCCGATGTTATCAAGAGTGTACCGTCTGGAAGAAATAACATTCGAGCACCATAGTGGGCCGCAGTTTTTCTAGGTGGTTCAGCCTTAAAAATCGGTTCAATATCAATAAGATTGTGGCCTTCTAGTCGTCCACGAATGACTGTCATTGCATTCAATGATGGGTCGTCTTTGTCTGCCTCACCGAAAGAAAGGTATATCAACTGGTTTTCGTTATATCTCGGATGCAATGCAACATCACAGAGCCCTCCCTGCGTCAAATCATCTGGATATAGAAAAACTGACGGAATCCCTTTGATTGCGACTGGCTCAAGTTGACCATCGATAATCCGACGTAATCGACCAACCCCCTCTGTTACCAAGATTTCGTTTTTGGACACAACTGCAATACCCCAGGCATGATCGAGCCCTTCAGCAAGTGTCTCCATTTTGAATTCGCTATCAGAAGAAATTACAGCATCTGCAAAGAGTATAAAAACAAGCGGAAATAAGAAATGGAGTCGCATTATGATTGCCTCGGCAGATTTAATCCAAAAATATAACCACCTAATGCTCCTGTAGCAGTTATGTAGCCTCTACCTATAACTGATAGTGTTCCACGATACATTTCAAAATCGTAGGTTAAAGCCGGGAAAAGGGTTACTAGAGTTAACATTCCAGAAGCACCTGCAAAAGCATAAAAATATTTCTTCTCAAGAGAAATCCGTCTTAATACGAGATGGGCTACAAGGAAAGCAACACCAAGAACTACAAAAATGACAAAAAATATAGGGGGCAGAATCCCATGGAAGTTCATACCGATAAGGTCGGAGCCGACTGCCGAAAGAAACACGCTTAAGTCAACGGGCATCCCCATCTGATATAAATATAGCATGTAACTGGCAGTTGTCTGAACAACAAAAAGCGTCATTATTAAAATGACTATTGCGATAAAAATGGCAAATTTTTTTAACAAAGTTTTAGTNATCCATCCATTACAATTATCAGTAATGTATCAGTTTTTTAAGTTTTTTGATTCAGAAGAACGGGTGTGGAGATACTATTCACCCATTATATTTTGGTTATGTCCCCCCTTGCCCATTGGATACCATGATGAAAATCATAAGCATCAAATTCATGCCAAGGACGTTTCTCATTTAGGGTAAATCGGAAAACCCATTAGGAGTTCTAATCCCTCTCTGGTTTTTATGGNAAAAACTATTGCATACAAAACAAATCAACCATAGTCGAGTAATTTTGAACAGAGAATTAAAACAACCATCGGACGTAATTCAATAAAACGAAAACCCCTCTGACCTAGAAGTAATNCCTGATGGTGAATATGCACGTTAAAGTCAGAGAATGATTTTTTTAAGCCTTTCGTGACCAGCGGAGGACTAAGAAAATTAATATCACAAAAATTGGGAAATCAACGAATGTGGTGTAGTTTAGCCAAAAGTCCTCTGAAAAATTTTCGGCTACCAAGTAATTACTGAGAGCACCGAATGCTCCAGTTAAACTCATTCCTACGGCAAGGCGATCATGATGAAGCGCTTCACCGGGTANATAACGTTCAAAGCGAGCTCCAAAGTAAGCTCCCTTCCTCAACACTCCATCTAAAAAAAACACGGATGCTGTTAGTAAGCCAAGCGCTGTACCTTTCATTTGCACCCAGTAATCGTCTTGTAAAACGAGGGAGAAGATACCTGAGATAAATAACATAATTGTTCCAAATACGGCGAAGCCACCCAGGAGATCCACCTTGACAAAACGTTGTGATACAAGCAAAGCCAACCCTCCCGCTACTCCGACCAAGGCAGCAAAAGCTAAATCTTCTGTGATTTTTCCAGCAATAAAAAATAAGGCTCCTAGACCCAGATCCGCATAAACAGAATGCTTATTTTTCTCCCACTTATGTTTTTGGATATTCTCGTTCGAGTTGTTCATTTCTTAATAAAAAAGATCCATAACAAGATCAGTAAAAACATCCGTAAATCTGTGGAAAAAGAAGTTGAAGAGAAGAGAAAACCCGAACAGAAAAGCGCGAGTATTCTCATTTAGATATATCCTATATTGTTTCAGATATTTTATCAGCAATGAGCTTCAACATCCCCCTCTCTCGCCTTGGCTAATTTTGCCTGAAAGAAAGCATCCCGCAAATCTTGAATAGCTCTAGAGCCTGATAAACATGAGGGCCTACAGGGCGGGCGTTAGCAACCATTTTGTTTTACCAACCGTGAATCTTAAAGAAAATTATGCCGTACAACTATAAATTTCTTTAGTTCATGAGGGATTAATGTTGATTCTCAAAGACTTCCAGCCATCAATATTTCTAAGAAATCGGCATTTCCAGACCATCTTAAACAGTGTTGGTCCCAGAAAAGTCAGAGCCAATCGGCTGAGTCTAAGTCTTAAGAGCGAGACTATCATTTTAAAGTCACCAGCAGGAGTAAGACTAATCTCAGAGTTAGATTTGAGTAGTGTAAATTGTAATCAATTGGTTGTATTAATACATGGGTGGGAGGGATCAAGCAAATCGGCCTATCAAATTAGTGCCGCAAAAACACTTTTAGATAATGGGTTCGATGTTCTTCGCTTAAACTTAAGAGACCACGGAGATAGTCACCATCTGAACAAACAGATATTCAATGCCACACGTTCCGATGAGGTCGCAGACTGTCTAGGATCCTTTCTATCTACCCGGTCTTACAAAAAAGTTTTCATCGCTGGTTTCTCTCTTGGAGGTAACTTTGCACTCAGAATTGCGGCAGACTATGGCTGTCACCTTAACCTTACTGCTGTAGTTGCAATTTCACCACCAGTTGATGATTTTAATGGATTGAGAGTTCTTAACGATGGGTTTTTTATTTACCGAAGATACTTTTTTAGACTTTGGAAATCATCTTTGATAAAAAAAATCAGTATTTTTCCTGAATACGGTATTCAAAGTGAGTTGCAACAAGCGAGAAGTATTGACGATATTAATAGTATTTTAATCCCAGATTTTGTACCGTTTATGAATACAGAGAGCTATTTTTCAGCATACGCTCTTATTGGAGATAGACTTTCAACAATTAAAGTACCTTCAACTGTAATTGCTTCGAAAGACGATCCGATAGTGCCAACTGCTGACATTGTAAAGATAGGCAAGAATGCTAGATTGAGCATAGAGATCCAAGCTTTCGGCGGACACTGTGGATTTATTGATAATGTGTGGGGAGCAAGCTGGGTGGAGCGTCGTTTAAGTGTTATTTTTAATTCCTTTCTCTGAAAACCGGTATTCGGAAAAATATAAAAGCTAGNCAACTAATACATAAGCAAATCTAGCTTTTGCATCAAAGGAGATCACACAATAAAAAAGCCAAAAATACCCTGATCCAATGTAATCACCTAAACATACAAAAGAGAATATTAAATGTAAAAACCNGCTTAAAAACATCTTCTATTTTATCTAATCNTAATATATTTGTAGCTTCACAGCTTTGCAAGGCTAGGTGAGAAGCCATGTCCCCTGTCAGGTNTATATAGGCTTGGTGGGATTTTTTAGGCTTGTAGGGCTGTATAGAAGATATCAATCACAATCTTGAAAGCAAGATTCTTAGTGTTTAGTCACCAGAGTTATTTAGTCTTTAGTTTTTGATCCCTTCAGTATCACAATACTACACTTATTCTGTTTCTATAAAATATTAGTATCTTTTTTAATATTGTTTCTTCATCAAATTAACNGATTTTAAGGAGAAACAAAATGAAANAGTCTAACGGAACTGCTTTGGTAGCAATTATATTTTGGACATCACTACTTAGTGCCTGTGCAACCTCGCCGGCAAATGAGACCGCGGCAAAGGCACCTGCAAATCGTTTTGATAATGAAGACGTAAAAAGCTCGTTGAAGGGACTCTCAATTGGTGACTCAGCACCCGTGACGACTTTAGACGGTACTACCCACAACGTGGTAATCTCCGAGATTTCAGACACGGCACTCAAGGGAAGCTTCCCGAAGGTGTCGTCGAGTCCTACTAGAGGTAAATTGACTGAATATGGTAAACAAAAAACAGAAAAACTGAGAAGTCAGTCATCAAAAAGCGAAACTGTAAGGTTAAATATTGCAGATATCAAAGATGTNAAAATTCCGAGCGAAATTAAAAAAGAGGAGCTCGACGAAGAGCAAAGCGACGTCGAAGCACTCAAAACAGCTGGTCAAGTGGCTGGTGCTGCGGTTGGAGCTACAGCGGCCATTGGAGTACTTGTTGCCGGTGTTGCTGTGGTGACTTTCCTTTTACCAATGTTACTTTTCGCTNTNTAGAGTGTTNAATTNTTATGATGAAGAANCGANTATTAAACTGAATTCCTNTAATTTTCCTTCTGCTGGGAGTTGTGATGATNTACACAATAATGTCTCAAATTGAAAATCAACATTATGTGAGGGATATGCTTCTTTGGTTAGCCTTGGTATACACCTCGATAGTCGTTGGGTGCTTCTATTTATACAGGAAAAATCCCGTGGCACTTTCTAATCGACTAAAGTTTAAAGGCACAAATCACCCTCAATCAGACGCGCGCTCAACATTAATACTTCTGGTCACGATTATGTTTTGTCTTCTGATCGGCCCTTTAGACAGAATGATATTTCAGTGCAGTGCTTCTCCGGGAGCGATGTTGAAGTTGCCAGGCCTTCTAATGATCCTGATTGGAATGACTTTAAACTTCCGAACTTTGGTAGAAAATCAGTTTGCTGCACCTACCGTCCACTTTCAGGAAGGAGCGGATCATTCTCTTATCTCCACTGGACCCTACCAACTGGTGAGACATCCAATGTATTTTGGGTCACTGGTATTAATTCTCGGATCAATGATATGGCTAGGTAGTTATTTATCCATTTTTGCCGGAGGTTTATGTGCTCTTGCTGCTTATTCATATCGCATTAAGATAGAGGAGAATTTCCTTCGGAATGTACTACCTAGCTACTCAGTCTACGTGAAGAGCGTACCAAGGAAACTTATTCCAGGTATTTTTTAGAGTTTCTGATTTATCACTTTGATGTTTGTTGCAAACGTCTAGTTTTATTCCAATAAAGTTTAATAATCCTCGTTTTATCTATTTTCCAGTTATCTCCCCGCGTACCACTAGCGAATTTTTATAATAGTAATTTAGTTTTTAATGAATTAGCTCTTGGGTATTAGACTTCTTTATTTGTAAAAAGACACGGATCTTTTTACATATAGTTTCTCCATCAACGTAACGGACTTCAAGAAGAAACAACATGGAAACATATGACCTAGCTGCAGTAATTACTGGTATATGTATGCTTATTACACTCTTTGGTGGTTAAAAAGACCTCAAAGCAAACAATACCTTTTCAGAAATTCATCAGAGATTTAGAAAGGCTAGTATGCAGTACTGGTCTTTCTAGTTTTTGAAGTGTGGAACATTCTCTAGAGATCTATCTACTAAGCATATGCCTAGCCTTACTAAACCGACCAATAAAACTATGCAAAAGCTACAGTAACTCCAAAGGAACAACTGTAGCGTCACTATGAGGACTTTTACACTAAATGGGCTTATGATAATTCGATGGAACAGATAGCGAAGCGTGTATTCAATGGGAGGAGCTCTTGGACCTGTTCGCAGATTGAGAATGCGTTAGGAGGAATTATATGGCAATTGATAAACAGATAATATCGGTAACAATGATTTGTGCAACTGTTGTAATCATAACAGCAATATGGCGTTCAACAATAGATACTATTAATTCTCAAGATGAATGCATAGTAAAAACAGCGGCATTATTTCAAACCGACTATACATCTAAAAGATATCGGAATAAGCTAATTAATTACTGTATGCAATACCCGGCTGATGAACACGTAAATGAAAGTTCATGGGACGATGATCCGCCCTTTTAACACTTATTAAATAAAAATAAATCCAATTAACTCTTATTGAAGCCTCTTCATGTTAAAGGGGCTTTTTTGTTTTCGCATCTGCTGAATCTTTATTGGCTATGCATACTTTTTATTCAAAAAATCCTTTTTTTTATAAAAAAGGGTTAAAAGAGTAACTCAGCTAAATCTATAAATTTACTAATAATTTTTCTTATTACTTTTCTCACACTGTTACAAGTTGCTTATTTTTTTCCAACTTACACCAACCTCCGAAAACTCCAAAAATCAACGTTACTTGAAAAGTATTCACTTTTCTATAAATACTAGGTAGCGAGTTTATTTAGATGGTTGGAACTGCTGTGATTGAGTAAGTATATGACCGTATCGTTGACTTGGAGGTGGATGATATGTCTCTGAAACTTCAAGAATATTGATCTGGAAAGGGATGGAGATTGAATGAAAGACAGTCACCTATAAGGGTATCTTTGTTACCTAAAGGGAATGATTACGCTAATCCATATCGAGAAAACAATACTAATGTGTTATATAACTTCGAAAAAAGAGCGGATGATCTTGTCTGTTAACTATGATTTTTGATATTACTGAGGCAGGTTGTATAGATATGAGTCTAAAAAGCTCTCAGCATAGATTCTAGGACAGGTGGAGAAGTTGAGGTTAGATAGCAAAAGGAGACACAAAATGTTGATAGCAGTAAGAGCAGAAGTTGAAAATGTTTCTCACTGGAGAGCAAAGTTTAAATCCCATGTTGATTTATTTAAAAGTCAAGGTGTTTTACTTGTCCATATGGGGGCAGCGAACGATAAAACAGTAATTGCTGTTTTTGAAACAAGCGATGTTGACGAATTTGTGAGAATTTTCAATGACCCTGCAACCGCGAAGGCAATGTCAGAGGATAAAATAACAGGCGGTGTTGAGATGTTTGTTCTAGACGAGACCTTTAAACTATAAAGATAGGTTGGGTTGACTCCACTCTACTACTGTCGACTGATTTATTGATATACATATAAACATTTTTCATAGAACTATTAATTGAGGATACCCATTCAGTACGAAGAACAAAGTAAGTTCGGACTAATGCCAAATCTGCGTGGATTATTGTCCCTTGTAAAAATTTACCTCAGTGAAAAAGAGTCGTTGCCTCCGCTAGCATTTGCATATTTACATGGAGAACATGAAGTTGCTGAAAGTAAACGTGGGCAAACCTGTGAGTTTGTAATACCAGAAAAATTTAAGCACTTGTATGGATATCAAGGCTCACAAAAAACAAAATTAATATCCTTTAACTGGGTATAGAACGTCTTCCTATATATTTTTACCCCGTATCTTAGACTTAGAAGAATTTGAATTTGTATGGGGACTTGAAAATAAATGTCGTCTTGGTGTTTTATATCTATTATCATTTATTTAGTTCGCGATACGAAGGAACGTTATTTCTCAGCCATTTCGAAAGTCTGTTATATTCTAAAGAATGTTTTGTGGTAGTTTGAATACGAAGACTACTCCAAATCAGTGGATGGGATGTGCAGGGTGAAAGATAGAAATGAATGAGGTTTTAATACCACCCCTTTTTCTTATGCCATTATAGAGTAGATACCTTGATAAACTTTGTGACGGGTGGAGCTTCTAAAGACTGCTATATCAAGAGTATTAAATATACAAATAAACATGTAACGGAGAAAAGCAAATGTTTAGTCATGTGATGATAGGATCGAATGATATCGAAGCATCTAGGGCATTTTATGATGCAATTATGCAGGAACTCGGGGCTAAAAATGGTATCCCAAATAAGTTGAAGGGAATCACGAGGTACATGTATTTTCATAAAAAGAATATTTTCATAATCACAGAACCACTCAATGGTGAGACGGCAACGCATGGAAATGGTTCGACTTTAGGCTTTCAGGCCGATTCGACTGATATTGTTGATGCTTGGCATAAAACTGGGCTTGAAAATGGAGGTACCTCTATCGAGGATCCACCTGGCTTGCGAACTCGAGGCCAATTTAATTTTTATTTGGCATATCTACTAGATCCATCTGGAAATAAAATTTGTGCGATGCACACAAGTTAAATAACAAGCGATAGTGCGATAATTCGTTATCACTGACTTTACTAGAGGTCAAAAAAGATAAACAGTTAACGGCTACTAGTAAACTTACTCTAATCATTAATTGCAAAGACAGATACTACTTTCTATGGAAATATCTAAATTGTTCACATCAACCACGCCTGTCTATACTTATTACGAAATTAGTATTGCCACGATGTACTTAATTCTTAATTAGAAAATTAAATAATGAATATAATACGAGAGAAAATTTTTTCTATTACTAAAAACTAATGTTACTGAGATATTAATTTTAAACAGTGTCATATCTCCGTGTAGCAGACCTAATTTTAGAACTAAAAATAATCTTAAAACCTATATTTATCAGTATTAAATTATTTTAATATCAAGTAAATTATAGATAATAAAAGATTAATTTAGTGTGACGACTTTTCGACTAAACTTTCGACCTTTAGCTGTCCACCGACGGTCAGATCATCCTGAAGCAAAATCACTGGTGAATCTTATTTGGAATTATTATTTTCCTGATTCAGTCAAGTACAAAAGTAAAGAAAATAGACCAACTCCACCTTACAAGAAATGGTTTAAAGTTCTCCTACTGGATCTTTATGCTGCCTGGTAAGAAAATCCTGATATGTCTCTTGGAATAGGACTATCTAAAGAGGCTCTCAAAGCAGGCTCCAGATACACTAAATTATTTATATCCTCTTTTGAGAGCGCAACTAAAAAGGTATAAACAACTACCTTGGAAAGGTTTTATTGATATACCCACCCTTGACAAGCCTTATATCGAAAGAGTGATGGTTATCAATGAAGAGAAAAGCTAGAAAAGATTCATCTCAGTCAAATCACTAAGTTTGGTAGACCAAGAGAAAGTCATCATTACCTTGATCGCGCCCATCATGTGATCGTTTTAGCACCACTCTGGTCGACTTTCCACAATCTTGCCGAACAGACGGACTCAGATACCCCTTGAAATCGTAACGATCATTGCCCTGCCCAGTTGAGTCTCGTTGCGTTTCTCGTAATGATTATTGGTGGTCAAAAAGATCTAAATGCGTAAAATAAATTTTAAGAATTACACAAGAAACAAAAAAAGATTAGTGTGCTGTACTGGTCTTTCTAATTTTAAAAGCATGGAAAAAATTTAATAGCATACATGATCCTAGCCTTAATAAACTTGACTTAGATAAAGAAATGAGCCCACCAATTTGAGTTTCATGGTTAAAAACCAATTCTAAAATTTAAGGTGCTGAGAACTCTTCAAAATCAAGATTACCACTCTTATCCGTATCCCTCCGAGAAAACCCATTCTCGGTTGTTACATCGATATTAAGATTAGAACCCTGTTTCTTTATCCAACCGGCCACATGTCCCCTAAAT
>NZIZ01000024.1 GCA_002691825.1 Porticoccaceae bacterium | reverse complement strand
TGAGAAAAAATGCATTCCGAGCACTCGTCCCGGATTTGTGACAACTGACGCAATTTCGTCTATATCAAGATACGAGGTATTTGTCGCCAAAATAGCGTCGTTTGAAACGATAGAATTTAGCTTAGAGAAAACTTCCTTCTTTACGCTCANATTTTCGAANACCGCNTCAATCACAAGGTCACTCTCNGTCAAATCCCCATAGNTAGTAGTGCCCCCGATCAAACTCATACACTGTTCTACCATTTCAAAGCTCATGCGCCCTTTGTGCGCGCTTGCCTCATAATTTTTGCGTATTATTCCCAGACCTTTTTCTAATGCTCCTTGCTCCAACTCCAAAATTGTGACCGGAAGTCCAACGTTGGCAAAGTTCATTGCGATGCCGCCTCCCATCGTTCCGGCCCCAATAATACCCACTCGATTTATGGGAGAAAGCTCGGTATCCTTTTTCAATCCAGGTACCTTAGTCGCGGCACGCTCCGCAAAAAATACATGCTGCAAAGCTTTTGACTGAGGATTCTGAATGCAACTTCGGCTCAGCTCGCGCTCTCGATTGACACCGTCAAGAAATGGTAGTTCAACAGCCGCCTTTACCGCCTGTATACAACACTCGGGCGCATCCATTCCGCGAGTGCGTCGCGCTATAGAGGTGCGAAACGTATTGAAGTAGGCCTCATCAAACTTTGAGGAATCAATAACTAACTCGTGACTCTTTCTAAGCGGGGCTTTACATAACACCAGCTCTTCCGCGAACTCTACTGCAGCCTCGACAATATTTTCCTCTGTAATCCGATCGATCGCGCCTGCTGCCAAAGCTTCGGCTGAAGATATGGGGTTTCCCGATGTAATAAGTTTTAAAGCGAACTCTGCGCCCGTAAGTCGCGGTAACCGTTGTGTGCCCTGCGCCCCCGGGATGATTCCAAGTTTGACTTCTGGGAGCCCGACCTTTCCAGAGGCGAGTGCAATACGGTAATTACACCCAAGCGCTACCTCAAGGCCTCCTCCAAAGGTAGTGCCAAAAAGGGCAGCGACCACAATTTTGGGGCTTGCGGCAAGCTTATCAACCACGTCCCCGAGGTGTGGTGGTTTGACACCTGACGCAAACTCTGAAATATCCGCCCCAGCCATAAAAGTCCTACCCCGACACGCGAGCACAAGCGCGTCTATGCTATCGTCCAACGAAGCGGACTGAATCGCATTTATCAATCCTATCCTCACCGAAAACGAAATAGCATTAACCGGTGGATTATCAATCCAGATAACACCAATCGAACCTCGCTTCTCAATCGCTCCCTGCATGACCTTTCTCCCAAACTTTTTATCTCTCCAATTAGTTATTTTTGGTAATTAATCGGAAGCAGCCTCCCTGATATATTAACTCTTATCAGACTAATCAGTCCTCGCATAAACAAGGCCGCCATCCACAGCAATCGTTGTGCCAACAAGATAATCACCTGCGCGCGAGCACATATACACAGCTGTCCCAGCTATATCATCTGCTCGTCCAATTCTTTTAGCAGGTATTACCGAAGCAACTCGGTCAGGGTCATCCCTAGCACTGATATTCATGTTACTGGAAAATGCCCCCGGTGCAATTCCGTTTACAATGATATTATCATCTATAAGCCGCTTCGCCATCAGCCCAGTCATACCTATTAATCCAGCCTTGCTCGCCACATAAGAGTAGGTCTCAAGTCTCGGTGTACGAAGGCCATCAATAGACGCAATATTTATTACCTTTGATGGCTGATCTTCAGATGCGCCCAACCGTAACAGAGGCGCAAATTGTTGAGTAAGAAAAAATACAGACTTGATGTTGATGTTCATTACCTTATCCCAACCACTTTCCGGAAAATCGTCGAACGGCGCAGTCCATGCAGCTCCAGCATTATTTATTAAAATATCAAGATGATTCTCTCGCCCCGAAATTTCTCTTATAAAACCACTTATTCCCTCTACACTTGATAAGTCATACGGAATCGCAATACATTCTCCATAATCAGACAGCTCCTTTGCAGTCACATGGCACGGTTTAGCCTTGCGAGATGTGATATATGTCTTGACACCTCTTTTCACGAACTCTGTTGCAATCATTTTGCCAATTCCGCGAGAGCCTCCAGTGACTATCGCAACCCGACCACTGATATCAAATATATCTTTCATAACCATCTAAGTCCCAAAATGCCGTTATTAGACAGCGTACCTTGCTTGTTCAGTGCTTATTGGTCAACAAAATGGGGGGATCCCCGCAAGAAAACCCCCCAAATAAAAATCCGCTAGGTATACTTGGAAATCTCTGATTACAAAAATGTCGTAAATGGAGATATTATGAGAAGTTATCGCTTTGACAGATCCCATTAGGAGTACCCAAATGTCTAACCCAAATGCAAAGTTCCGTGACCTAAATAACACGGCGGAGAGTCAGCCGAAATTATCCTCTGTCGGCAAACAGGATGTTGACTCCTTGATATCCGCACCAAATCCGGAACTCTTCAACCTCAATATGTCTGAAGAATCACAACCGCTTTTTGCGGCAATCAAAAAACATGTGGCGGAAAACGTAGCGCCCATGCTCGAGGAATACCACTCTTATGATCAAAACAAAGAAGACATTTGGAGTTATCACCCCAGACAGCTCGAATTGCTTGAGGGGGCCAAAGATAAAGCGAAGGCAGCCGGTTTATGGAACTTTTTCCTCCCAAATTCTGAGACTGGAGAAGGCTTATCGAACCTGGATTATGCCTATCTCGCCACCGAACTCGGCAAGACTTATCTTGCGTCACAAACTTTGAATTGTAGCGCTCCAGATACTGGCAATATGGAAGTACTAGAGCGAGTCGGGACACCGCAACAGAAGGAACAGTGGTTAAAGCCGTTGCTGGCAGGTGAAATCCGGTCTGCTTACGCTATGACCGAACCTGATGTTGCATCATCAGACGCAAAAAACATCAGTACTTTAGCGTGCCTTGAAGGCGATGAATGGGTGATAAACGGAGAGAAGTATTACATTAGCGGTGCTGGTGACCCAAGGTGCAAGGTCATGATTACCATGGTGAAAACCAGCCCGGAAGCTGAAACCTTCCGTCAGCAGTCACAGATCCTAGTCCCAATTGATACACCTGGAGTAAAAATCATGGGACCAATGCATGTTTTTGGGGATCCTGAAGCGCCGCATGGTCATATGCATATTCGCTTTAAAGACGTTCGCGTTCCCAAAGAAAATATTCTATTGGGGGAAGGACGAGGTTTTGAAATTTCACAACTTCGACTTGGCCCAGGTAGAATACATCATTGTATGAGGTCTATAGGAGCGGCCGAGGTCGCGCTGGAGATGATGATTAAACGTGCCAGCACCAGAGTCGCGTTTGGAAAACCGATCGTAAAGCTTGGAAAAAATCTTGAGGTAATATCACGAGCGAGGATTGAAATCGATGCCTGCAGACTAATGGTATTGCAGGCGGCAAAGGCTATGGACGTCCTGGGTAATAAAGAAGCTCGCGTGTACGTGAGCGCTGTAAAAGCTATGGTTCCCGAGAAAGTGTGTAAGATCATTGACGACGCAATACAGATGCACGGAGCAACCGGAACCTCCCAGTGGACGCCATTAGCAAGAATGTATGCATCTCAGCGTACACTTCGGCTAGCCGATGGTCCAGATGAGGTTCATCACATGGTTGTCGGAAGGAACGAGGTAAGGAAGTATGATCTCTGGTAGGGTAAAAGCTCGTCTTCGCGGCTGAAGATCGCTGATTATGATGATCTTTCGATGGATTTATTGAGATCAAGGGAGGTAACTCCCCATTTGGGTGTCGAACTAGACACCCAAAAGCAGCTCATTGAGTTTTCAGATCAAGAGCTGGATGAAGTCCAGCGGCTGGCTGCCGACAAGTGCATCGTAGTGGTAAGAAACGTTATCATGAGCAGGCAAGAGCAAGCCTTATTTGCTCGCAGGTTAGGAGATCCCCTCATTAAACCTAATAATCCTGACGATATCCCGAAGGAATTAGTTCAGATTAAGGCAGACCAACATTCTAAGTATGCGGCTGGGGAACTTTGGCACTCAGACGTATCCAGCGACTCTAAACCACCTGGCCTATCAATGCTTCGCATGGAGATAACACCCAGTTCGGGTGGAGATACAGTCTTTGCAAATATGTACCAAGCTTTCAACTCGTTATCAGTATCCATGAAGACATTTTTACAAAAACTCAGGGCCCTGCATGTGCCAAAAGCGCACTACCTGTACACAAGTGGAATGAAAAAAATGGACGAACTCGAATCGTCATTGCATCCTGTCGTAAGACTACATCCTTTAAACAATCGCAAAGCCCTTTTTGTAAATGCTGCATTCGTAGAAAAAATTGAGGGCCTGACGTTTCTTGAGAGCAAAGCAGTTCTTCGGATGATCTATAACCATATTGCGTATTCTGTTAATCACCAGTGTCGAATCCGTTGGGAACCTAATACCGTCGTTTTCTGGGACAATCGTTGTGTTCAGCACTATGCTTCTTTCGACTATTTTCCGGCTCTAAGACTGGGCTACAGGGCAACGATTCGGGGTGAAAAACCGGTACCTGCGAAGATTTTTACTCACTAATCTTCTAAAAAATAAGGGATAAGCGTGAAAACGAGGATTCTTTTAGATACCGATGCAAACAATGAGATAGATGACCAGCAGGCAATTGCTTATCTTCTTCTTAGTGGGGAATCGTTCCTTATCGAGGGTATAACAGTCAACCGCACTGACAACGGAGGCGATATAGAGGCCCAAGCCGAAGAGGCAGAAAGAATCGTAAAATTCTGTGGGCTAGATGATCAGTTAAGAGTAACGCGTGGCGCCTCAGGTTCCTTTGAAAAAATTTCCAAGGATGTCTTGCAAGAAAACTTCGATGGGATTGACGCGGTCAACTTAATAATTGAGAGAGCCTCCAGACCGGAAAAACAAAAACTAGTGCTACTTGCCTTAGGAAAGCTCACCAACGTTGCCTTAGCACTTAAAAAAAACCCTACAATAGCGGATAAACTCAAAATCGTCTGGCTTGGCTCAAATTATCCCCAGCCAGGAGAATATAACCTCATAAATGATCAAGAATCAGTCAAGTTTGTCTTAGACTCTAAAGTGGACCTTGAGATAGCCGTTGTCCGATATTTTTCCAAGTCAGGAACAGGAGCTGTGAGAGTTACTCCAGAAGCGCTTAAAAAAAATATCGCTGGCAAGGGTCCTTGGATAAAGGATGGTGTAGTGGGTCGCCATGGCGGCGTTTTCCACTATTTTGGTGACTACTCAATAAATCTTCTTAACAACACCCACCTCTACGGTGACCCCCCATCGAGGGCTCTCTACGACATGGCAGCAGCGGCTATCGTAAAAAACTCTAGATGGTCTAGCGAAGTAACAATACCCGCGCCAATGCTCGACAACGGTAACTGGCTTAATCGCCCTAATAACAAAAGGACGATTACCATTAAAGAGAACTTTAACGAAGAGGCTATTGTCAAAGATTTCTATACCACAATCAATCAATTTGTCCCTGCAGAAACCCTATGACGGCTCTGCATCACGCTGTGATGTCACAACAATTGAGCCTCAATCAAACGTGGCCCTGTACTGACCATTGCCTGTGAAACTGCCTCAAAAAACTCGTCAGTAGTCTCTGCTCTTACCGCCTTGACGCCGAGGCCCTCGGATATGGATACCCAATTTAAGGTTGGGTTGGATAAGTCTAAGAGAGAAAGGGCCTTGGGTCCAGGATGTGTAACGCCCACACGACTGAGTTCGATATTGAGAATTCCATAACTATTGTTCTTCATAATTATGGTCAATATATCAAGATTCTCTCTTGCCATAGTCCATAAGGCTTGGACGGTGTACATACCTGATCCGTCTGCCTGTAATGCAATAACCTTCCGATCCCGACACGCCACAGCTGCACCCACTGCCACTGGGAGGCCTTGTCCAATAGCCCCTCCTGTGATCATCAGCCAATCGTGTTTCGGTCCACCTGCGCTATATCGAAATGCCGCGCCACCGCTTGTACCGGACTCATCAGAGACTATTGCATTCTCAGGCATCAGCTTTGAAATAATTATCCCCGCGGACTCTCGAGTAAGCTTGCCACACTCAAAATTCGTAGGTGTCTCGTCTTGAACATTTGCGGGTAAACTTGGCGCATCTAATTCATCAGCTAACCTGCGCAATGCATCCTCTGGGTCAATTGACACTTTTGCCAACTCCACAAGTTTAGCATTCTTCGGAGATATCCAGCTTTCTTTTCCTGGATATGCAAAAAAAGCCACAGGTGGTTTACAACCAACGAAAACAATCTGCTCAAGTCCGTCAAGATATTCAACTGCCATTTCGGAAAAATACGGTAATCGCTCCGCCGTCACTCTTCCAGCACCCCTCTGCCATCTGGCATTTATAGTCTCACAGATAATTCGCGCACCTGTTTTTGCAACGACTCGACCCGCTTGAAACAAAGCTGCCTCTCGAAGAGCCCTTCCGCCGAGGAATAAAGCACTCTTCCGCGTCTTATTCCCCAGAATAGCGGCAGCTTTTAAAACATCAAGCTCTCTTGCCTTTGGCACATCTGGAATTTTTTCACACGCGGCTACCATGGCACCATCAGTCCAGGCATGGTCTCCAGGGGCAACCACAGTAGCAATCTGCCCCGGATAAATTTGAGACGCAACTACGGCTTCTGCGCCTGCAACTGCAAGATCAGAGGATGAAGTCGAGGTACGAACCCAATGAGACATTGGTGAGGCTACACCAACTATGTTTGACGTCAATGGTGCGTCATACTTAAGATGATCGACCGCATGATCACCCACAATGTTGATCATCGCCGTGTGCGCACGCCGCGCGTTGTGTATATTGGCGAGGCCATTTGCCAATCCTGGTCCGAGGTGCAATAAAGTCGCCGCCGGCGTATCCGTCATACGCGCGTATCCATCGGCCGCGCCCGTAACTACCCCCTCAAACAAACCTAGAATGGCTTCCATCCCATCCTGTTTGTCAATTGCCGCCACGAGCTGCATTTCTGAGGTACCGGGATTGGCAAAACACACCCTTACACCCCCCTTAAATAATGTCTGAATTAGTGCCTCTGCTCCATTCATTCGCGTTTCCCTCTACATATCCGCCGCAACATGGAGCGTTGACATTATGCTCCAATTAAGGGAACAATGCCGCAGGATTGGCCATTTGTACAGAGGCAGAATTGTTCGGACAATGCAAAGAGATGCTCCTTTTGTAGGTCTGACCAACAACAACAAAAGGGGGGGTCATAATGAGGATCAGGCAAATTGCGCTTGTGGCTCGAGAAATAGAACAAGTAAAATCCACACTATCATCGCTATTGGGTGCGGAACAAATTTTTGCAGACCCTAAAATGGTAATTTTTGGTTGCCAGAATATCATATTCACCATCGGCGATACCTTCCTTGAGGTCGTAAGTCCAATCAAGCATGGAACGACAGCCGGACGTCTCCTGGACCGGCGAGGAGGAGACGGGGGTTATATGGTGATTGTTCAAGTAAATGATTTCAAAACTGAAAAAAATCGACTAACTGAGACAGATATTAGGATCATATGGGAGACAGAGTCAGAGAGAGCTGCCGCGATTCACCTTCACCCAAAGGATGTCCCTGGCGCAATCGCTTCATTGGACTGGATGGTGCCTCCGGACGAATGGTACTGGGCTGGTGAAGGCTGGGACAAGCGAAAGGCGAGATATGCTCAATCAATAACGGCCGCCGAAATCCAAAGCGACGATCCGGATGGAGTCGCAAAGCTCTGGGGCATCGCCTATAACCGCCCTATCGATTACTCTAAAGAAGTACCGCGCCTACCACTCGAATCCAGCGAGGTACGATTTGTCAAAGCCGAGGACAATAGAGGTCCCTCTCTTAGCGCCATTGATATTGAGGTTATCGATAAGAATGTTATATTGGATCAGGCTGAGCGATTGGGCCTCCCTAAAAAAGGAAACTCTGTGATTGCCTGCGGAATTAACTTGAATCTTATTTAAAATGGGTGCTTTCCAATTAAGACACGAACAGATAGATAATAACAATCGATATACTCAGAACTGGTAAAGCAATACTAATAATTTTTACAAGAGGATAGAATTCAAATGTCTCTGAAAACAGTACCGAACGCCCAAGAACACCTTCTAACGTCTCTAAGTGACGGAATCTTGACCCTCACAATGAATCGGCCCGAGGCCCGCAATGCTCTATCTGCCGAGTTACTTCATGGCCTTAGTACACAGCTGGCTGATGCGGCACAGAATACTGATGTACGCTGCATCATTCTTACAGGGGCCGGTAAAGGCTTCTGCTCAGGGGGAGATGTTAAGGCAATGGCTGCTATGAATAGCTCCGCAAGGCCCATGACTATCGATGAAGCTATCCATAGGCAGCGTATAGATCAACGCGCTACCGCAGGACAGCTCTATAAAATCCCAAAACCAACAATTGCTGTTCTTCCGGGAGCGGCAGCGGGGGCAGGGCTAGCACTAGCGCTAGCTTGTGATCTTCGGATAATGGCATCTAATGCCATAATGACCACAGCGTTTGCACGCGTTGGATTCGCTGGAGATTTTGGTGGGACCTTCTTCATGTCGCAGCTGGTAGGAACGGCTAAGGCTCGAGAACTGTACTATCTGTCTGATAGATTAAGCGCTAAGGATGCTCTAAGTTTGGGTCTGACAAACTGGGTTGTCGAGCCAGAAGAACTTTCAACTAAAACTCACGAAATTGCGGCCCGCCTCTCGAGCGGCCCCCCGATAGCCTATAGGTACATGAAAGAGAACCTCAATCGAGCTATATCGTCAGGTGATGTAGATGATTGTATGGACCTAGAGTGTACGCACCACGTGCATTGCGCGAAGACCGAGGACCATAAAAATGCTGTGAAAGCATTCATGGAAAAACGAGATCCATCCTTCAGTGGACTTTGAACCATCAAAGAATCCACGTTCTAAATCCGGACCAGACGACCAGTCTTGGGTCGAACGCTGGGTCAACTTTTTGGTCGCTTACTTCATGGGTAAGAGACAGTCAACTTCACCCTCATCAATCGGAAAAAATAATGGGGTCTCCGGCAACCGTGACCGGAAGTTAAGTGTAAAAGCAAAAGTTCTTTTTGCTTCTGGTGCCATTCAAGAAGGTGTAGTATCAGCTGGCGGAATTGTCACTCTAATCTTTTATAATCAGGTCTTGGGAGTGTCGCCTGCCATGGCCGGGATTGCTTTTGCGATAGCAAGTGTCAGTGATGCCATTACGGATCCTCTAATAGGCACCTACTCAGACCAATTCAAGAGCAGGATTGGAAGACGACACCCGTTTATTTTTTTCTCNGCTTTACCTCTTGCAGTTTCCTTNTTCTTTTTNTACCAACCTCCCCAAGAGCTCTCGGCGANGGGNTACTTCTGGTGGCTGACGGTTTTTTTGGTTCTTGTAAGGGTATCNCAAACATTTTACCTGGTACCGCACGANGCCCTNGGTGCAGANCTTACAGACAACTACCAAGANAGATCTTCCATCTTCGGATATAANGCTGTTGCAGTCTCAGTTTTTGCNGCCTCAATNNCTATGTTTGCCTATTTCCTGATCTTTCCGTCTACCGAGGGATATGAGAATGGTCTCCTAAATGAGCCTCGATACATAATCCTAGCCTCTGCGGGTTCGATAACTATCTTTTTCTCTATAATTATATGTGCCCTAGGTACAATTGACCAAATACCACATCTTCACGACACAGAAATTAGAGAAAAAATTACATTTAAAAAATATGTCCGAGAGCTAACCGATTTAATAACCAACCGCAATTACATAGCGGCGTGTCTGAGCTTACTAACCTGTTATGCCTCATTAGGGATTATTACTGTCTGCAGCAGTTACGCATATATATATGTATTTGAGATCCCAACGGAAGATATGATTTGGGGCGGCCTCGCAAAAATGCCGGGTATGATCGTTGCTCTTCCCGTTCTTGCATTTATGTCTAAATTCTTTGAAAAGAAAACGACCTTCATTATTGCTTGTGCCTGGACTGCAATCATGGTCAGCGGTCCTTTCTTCTTTGGCTTGTTCGATCTTCTGCCTCCTCCTGGTACCGCTGCCCAACTTTGGGTTGTATATGGACCCCTTGCACTGGGTTTTGCAATCTTTCCTGTGACTCAAATTATAATCGACTCTCAGCTGGTTGACGTTGCTGATGACCACGAATATCGGACAAAACGTCGGTCTGAGGGAGTCATATTCTCTGTGCGCAGCTTTGGAAACAAAGCTACCGCCGGTGTTGGTAGCGCTTTAGCGGGTTTCGGACTTGAGATCATAGGGTTCCCTGAAAATGCCAAGGTTGGAGGTTTGGAGGAAGCGACCATGGACGGTTTACTAATCATCAATGGACCAATTTATTTGGGATTATATCTGCTCGCCTGTGTCTTCATGGCATTTTACAAGATAGACAAGGAATACCATNCGAGGATCCTCTCCGAATTGGAGGTGATTCGAGAGAAAAAGAGAAAGAGTTTNCAAGATGACACCTAGACCCCTNGCTGANNTNATCCAGCGCNTAATCGACACCGAGGAAAAATATGCGGTAGAGNATCAAACAATAAGAGGGGCAACGTTCAAAACCTTTANAAATGCCCCGCATGATCTCCGAGNGGTCCTCGACNTNTGCCTCACATATGAGGATGCCGAATTCCTTGTCTATCANGACGAANGATANACATTNAAAGAAGTACACAATATCACCAACAGAATTGCGGACGTTCTCATAACAANCTATGGGATNNGNNCCGGNGATCCCGTCGCCCTTGTNATGCGAAACACNCCAGAATACCCNATGCTCATGATGGCACTTGCCTCNGTGGGAGCACTTACGGTTTGNCTGAATAGCTGGTGGACAGAAAAAGAGCTTAAATATGGCTTCTTGGACTGNGGTGCATNGCTAGCCTTCGTCGATGAAGAAAGAAGTGAAAAGATTAGNTCTTTCGCTTCCGANCTTGGCATAAANCTGGTTNAGGTTCGNGATGCAAANACCAACAAAANTCAAGTTTTTTGGGACCAACTGGCGGGGGAAAGCNAAAACCTAGCCGCNAANGTCACAATTGACAAAGACGATGACTTTGTCGTGCTATACACCTCTGGCTCAACNGGCTACCCCAAAGGTGTTGTGCTNACACATCGCAATATAGCCTCAACTATCCACTCCTGGTTCTTCGGTCTNCATGTGCAGGACATANTGGGAGTCAGGCCGGCGCCGATGATTGACGAGACAGGGAAGCTGTANCAAGGCGGNNTACTTGTNGCNACACCTTTCTTCCATGTGTCTGGCACACTTCCNTTTTTTTTGGCATTAAGCATAGGAGGAAAGCTCATAATNCTCCACAAATGGGATCCGGNTCANGCTGCGAAGCTTGTNGAAAAGGAGAAAATCTCACGAGTAGGGGGTGTNCCTACGATGGCTGCCGAACTCATCGATGCAGCAACTGAAACTGGGGCAAACATCCAATCGCTTCGATTCCTTGACACCGGCGGAGCTCAGCGCCCAGAACAACATCCCGCCAAGGTTGTGAAAGCGGTTCCACATATCCTCACAGGAACTNCCTATGGCCTTACAGAATCAGGCGGGCTAGGTATCACAATGCGAGGTNCAGCNTATCTCGANAATCCNCTNGCTGCAGGAAGACCAACACCACCCNTGCTCGANATCAAGNTCGTAGANGAACAGTATGAACAGGTTCCGGTTGGTCAGGTAGGNGAATTGCTNTTAAAGAGCCCTGCAAANATGCGGTGCTATCTGAANCGACCCGAAGANACAGCACANACACTCAGAGATGGNTGGCTCTCCACNGGTGATCTCGCTAANATCGACGAAGAGGGCATCNTTTATATTGTTGANAGNAAGAAAAACATAATTATAAGAGGAGGGGAAAATATCTCATGTGCTGAGGTGCAGACAGTGCTTCATTATCATCCAGATGTCGTCGAGGTATGCGTTTTTCCGATAGCGGACGATCGCCTAGGCGAAACTGTTGGCGCCGCGGTTTTTATATCTAATAGCACAAAAACGTCCGGAGACGAATTACGTTCTTTTTTGCGCCAATACCTTGCCGAGTATAAGATTCCTACTAAAATTTGGCTCCGCNACCAACCTCTTCCACGCGGTGCATCAGAAAAAATTGACCAACTGACGATTAGAGCGGAGTACACAAGCTAAATGTCTAAGCAATCCAATAACCCAACAGAAAGACAAGCCGAGGGCTATGATATTCCCGCCGTGGAGAGCTGGATAGAACAAAATATTTCTGGCCTTCTACCTCCTTTCGAATGGAAACGTCTTGAAGGCGGACACTCAAACCTGACCTATCTTTTGAGTGATAAAAATAATAAAAAAGTAGTGATACGAAGACCCCCTAAAGGAACACTCCTACCCAAAGCCCATGACATGAGTCGAGAGTGGGCCTTAATCTCCTGCCTTGGTCCCACAGGATTTCCTGTTCCCAAAGCCTTTAGTATCTGCCACAACATGGATATTACAGGAGCGATCTTTTATGTAATGGGCTTTTCAGACGGGCGGGCACTAACCAGCGCGCAAGAAACAAGCGAGTGGGTTCCTCTAGACAGAAGGGAGATTCTAGCCAATTCTTTTATCGATACACTCGCGGATCTGCATGCTCTTGATCCAGACGAGATTGGTCTTGGCTCTCTATCGAAAAAAGAAGACTATATCGGCCGCCAAGTTAAAAGCTGGTACGGATCATGGTTATCGTCGATCGAACCCGCCAAGTATGACGACCCTAGAGCCCACGAATTAAAAGAATATATTATCGAAAATGCTCCTGCACAGGGCACTGCCAGAGTGGTGCATGGTGATTATGGTTTCCACAACTGCCTTGTAGGAGCTGAATCAACCATCTCGGCGGTGCTTGACTGGGAAATATCTACACTTGGAGACCCGCTAGCAGATCTCGCATACACACTCAAAAGCTGGCCAGAGACGGTCGAAGATATCGCAGCAAGTCCGGCAGCCCCAACATCGGCAGGAGGATTCCCCGCGAGGAGCTCCCTAGCGAGCCGCTATGCAGAGAGAACCAAACTAAGGATAAATAAGCTGGATTTTTATATCGGTTTCAACCACTGGAAATCAGCCGCAATAGTCCATGGGGTCTATGCCCGATATCTTGAAGGGAAAAAAAGCACCAAGGGTATAGACCTCGAAGAACTTCGAGCCCGAATTACCATGTCACTCGACGCAGCGGTCGTAGCTATCGATCGTTACAACACAGGTACTTCGTTTTGAATATTTTCAATTTCGGCTCCCTTAACATCGACCATGTTTATCGAGTCTCACACCTTGTCAAGCCGGGCGAGACATTAGCGAGTNACGACTATCAAATGTTTGTTGGCGGTAAGGGACTAAATCAGTCGATAGCACTCGCTCGGGCGGGCGCNAATGTAAGCCATGTTGGGTGTATTGGTAAGGATGGTGATGTTCTTCGACAGACGCTTGAGGAAAATGGCGTTAATACCTCATTTGTCGAGCGAGTAGACGGTCCAAGTGGACACGCCATAATTGAGGTCGACTCAAAGGGCGAGAACTCCATACTACTGTATGGTGGTGCAAATCAGAAAAATAATGCCGACAGCATTTCACGGGTTTTTGAACATATATCGGAGGGAGATATCCTTCTGATGCAAAATGAGATTAATGGTATCGCTGAAATTATCGAACAGGGCTCCAGAATGAAATGTCAGATATTTTTTAATCCAGCTCCAATGTCCACGGAAGTAATGAATTATCCACTCCAAAACGTGGACTGCTTCATCTTAAATCAGTCCGAGGCGGAGGCAATTGTTGGGTATGGTGAACCAAATGAGATGCTAAAACGACTTCGGAAACAATTTCCCCACAGCAAAATAGTGCTTACCTTGGGTCCACGTGGGGCTATCTATCAGGATGCAAAACAACAAATTTTTATTGATGCGATACCGACCGAAGCACTCGACACTACAGGAGCAGGTGATACGTTCATTGGATACTTTTTAGCNGAAGTTTGTCGAGATAATAATATCCACGGTACCCTAAAGCTTGCATGCACTGCAGCTTCTCACTGCATCAAGAAGGCCGGCGCCGCCGATTCTATCCCCTATAGGGCCGATCTGCTGCCGGTTCTCGGNTAGTACTTCACACTAGTTTATGGGTGAAATAGTCTAACAGACCCGCTATCCGCGCCACCGCAAGATTGATAGTCTTAAAAGAAAAAAGGGGTGGACACCTTATGAACGTTAAAAATAACTTATTATTAAAAAGATCAGCTTTTGAATCGGCCACCNTNGCAGTTATTNTGATCTGCTGTATGCTCGCACTTTCGAGTTGTGAAGTCGCNAAAACGNAACCCAACGTGATCCTCCTGATGGCCGATGACATGGGCTGGGCCCAAACGGGGTACTACGGTCACCCTCTCATGAAGACACCTAACCTTGATGCTATGGCTCGTAATGGTCTCAGGATGGACCGGTTTTATGCAGGAGCACCAAGCTGCACACCAACTAGAGCCTCTGTATTGACCGGCAGAACAAACGACCGAACGGGTGCTTTCCGAGTTGGAAGTTACATCAACAAACAGGAAAAGACGCTCTCCACAGCCTTCAGAAATGCTGGCTATGCAACGGCCCACTTCGGAAAGTGGCACCTCAATGGTCAAGCTAATGATGATACCAGCCATCCACTACCCGGATCTGACCCACATAATCCGGGAGAGCTGGGGTTCGATTATTGGCTGAGTAATCACACCGGCTTCGATAAGCACAAAGATGATGGTGGAACGTTCGAGTTAAGCCGAAACGGAAAAAGAGAGCAGTTTGTTGGGGATGGCTCTGAGGTAATCGTCTCAGAGGCCATAAAATTTATTGAGAACGAGCTTGACGCGGGTGAACCGTTCTTTATCGTCATCTGGTATTCTGCACCCCACGGCCCTTGGACAGCTTCTGATTCAGATATAGCACCCTTTTTAGGAAAAGTTGACCGCACATCAGCCAACATGCATGGCGAAATCGTTGCAATGGATCGATCAATTGGTAGCCTTAAGCAAGGCCTAAGAGACCTTAGGATTGCAGAAAATACGCTAATCTGGTTCACCAGCGATAACGGTGGAACAGCCAATGTAGATGCTAAAGTTTTGCCAGAGACAAAAATGAAAGTAAAAGATGCCTCTAAAAAAGGTCCAAATATCGGCGTAACCGTGGAGTACCCCTCTAACTGCAGTGACGAGATTGATCCAGATCTTACGAGTCTTCAGGCGCGGAAACTACATGGATGTTATAGGGGTGTGGATCCTGATAGTACGGGACACCTCCGCGGATTCAAGAAAGACTTTTATGAGGGAGGTCTTCGCGTACCAACGGTAATTGAGTGGCCGGCTGGTATAAAGCCGAGGGTATCAAACTTCCCGTCAGGGACTGTCGATATCTTTCCCACATTGATTGATATCGCAAACCTTGATCCACAATCCATTAATGAAGTGCACGACGGTATATCGTTAGCGCAAGTTTTTGAAAACGAACCCAGAAGAAGAGATAAACCTATGGGATTTAGGGCCAACCAGGGAAGAATGTGGTTAGATAACGACTGGAAGCTCATACAAAATGTAGAAACGGTCGACGGGGCGTGGGTTACTAAATCCTTTGAATTATATAACATTATTGGAGACCCGAGCGAACAGCAAAACCTGATAGAACTGTATCCTGAGGTGGCTAAACGTCTTAGAGACGCATATGATCAATGGAGCTTATCTGTTAGCCGGAGCGCATTCGGGGCCGATTATCCCGAGGGTAAAGTCCTGCCCGCCGGCAGAGAACTCATTCCCGGTTTAGAGGCGCAACGAAAAAAAGCTATGGCAAGATGGGAAGAAGAAATTAGGCTCTCTGAAATAACTGTATTGCAATGATAACGTAGTTCTTTCATGAGGTGGTCAGGTGATATCGACACACACAGGAAAAATATGTGGTCTCGTACCTTTTTTTGTGAGCGGCTGCTTTTTAGTAGGAAATTCGTGGACTACCTAGCAATCCCCAAACTTTGTACTCATCCTCTCGCACGACCAAGGTGGGGGGACAACTTCTGTCAACTATGACCCAAGCGTACTGCAATCTCGGAGTGACTTTTTCAAAACGCCAAACATCGAGAGGCTCGCCGCATTTAGGATGCGATTTACAAGGGTATATGCCGCACACCCCAACTGCTCTCTATCGCGAGCCTAA
>NZIZ01000023.1 GCA_002691825.1 Porticoccaceae bacterium | reverse complement strand
ACCACTGCGAAGATTGATACTCCGATAACCTTACAGAATTTCCTGTGTGACACCATCGGTGTTGCCTTTAACAAAGAGCAGCCGGTCGCAGGTTCTAGCGTTATCGAAGAGGGTGTCAGCTTTGACTCAAAAATGGCCATAGTCAATTCTTCGGCCTTGCTCAGTGATGCTACAGTGATTCCCGCTACAGACAACGGTTCATCGTTTGTATTTGATGAGACGCGGTTTATCGGCGCGGTTGACCCAACGGCCGCCACTGGCTGGTGGGAAGGTTGGACTATACCTGGCTCTGTCGGCTTTCAAGAAGAGCCAAAGGTAGCTAGCTTTATTTCATGCAATGCCTCCAATACCGTATGTACGTTCAACGGCAATATTGACACCGACTACACGCTGGTAGCAGGAGTCGAGTACCGTTTGGATGCCACTGTCTATGTCGGTGGCGGAAACGTTGAAATTACCTCGAACGAGCAAATGCAGGAGGTGATTGATGCCGGCGTAACACTTACAATTCGTCCAGGTGTCGAAGTCAAAGGCTTTAGCGATGCAGCACTGATAATAACGCGTGGTTCAAAGCTCATAGCCAACGGCTCTGCGACTAGTCCAATTACCTTTAGCTCAATCGATCCCGATTACTCTAGTATGGGTGAGTGGGGTGGAGTAGTTATTCAAGGGTTTGCACCGCAGTATGGTCAGGGCGGTACTGGTGCTTGTTTCGCTGCTGGAGAGAACTTCTGTAATGTTCTTGGCGAGGGCGGAGGCTTTCGCTACGGCGGTAACTTACCGGCTGACGATAGCGGTATATTGCGTTACGTCCGCATCGCTGAAGGCGGGTTTATTGTCGGTCCCAACGATGAGATCAATGGCTTGACGCTGCAGGGAGTGGGTCATGGTACTGTGATTGAATACGTTCAAGTGCACGCTAACCTTGATGATGGTATCGAGTGGTTTGGTGGAACAGCTAACGTAAAGTATGCGCTGCTGACGCACAACGACGACGATGATATTGATTTCGATGAGGGTTACCAGGGCAATATCCAGTATGCGTTGATTATTAAGAATCAAACACCGGGTGCCACGCCGGTCGGTTCGAACGATCCGAGAGGTATTGAGCTGAACTCTTCCGACGACGACTACACGCCTGAGACGGCAGGAACTATCGCTAACGCTCTGGTTGTTGGTGGCGACGCGGCAAATGCTGCGAGTGAGTTTGGTATGCGTCTGCGCGGTTCGGTCACTGCCCAGATCCATAACTCAGCGGTAACTGGATACGATGTCACCTGTGCACGTATCGATGACTCTGATCACGATAGTGACTCTACCACTGCGAAGATTGATACTCCGATAACCTTACAGAATTTCCTGTGTGACACCATCGGTGTTGCCTTTAACAAAGAGCAGCCGGTNGCAGGATCAACAGTAGTTGAAGGGCCGATTTCGGTAGATCGTGCGGCGGGTTATGCCATAACAGACGCCTCTGCATCGGTGGGTANTACCACGATCCCTGCAACTGACAACGGTTCAGGTTTTGTCTTTGACGAGACGGACTATGTCGGTCCCGTTAAGGAGGGCGAGACACCTTGGTTTGCCGAGTGGGCTATTCCCGGCTCTGTCCCGGGTTATAACGACTAATCTAAGTTTTAGACTTATCCTAGAGAGGCCCCAATATTGGGGCCTTTTTTTCGTTACGCTACTTCCCAACTTCAAGAAAACAGAAAGTTGAGCAACATTTTTTTACGCTAGTATTTGCGATTCTTTTTGCGTTGAGCTGCGCTCTGAGTACGATAGCTGAGACGATCTCCAGCGGTAAAACACTATTCGTGTCATGNGCTGATGAAAGTGCGCCTCAGCCGGTCTGTGATACCATTAACAAGTAGGATGCTCCCCTTTAATTTTGTCAAAGACAATCTTTATGCGGCTATNGATGATGACAGTCGAGGTACTACGATTATTTAGTCCGATATCATTTTTAATAACTTTATGTGTGATACTGCGGCGACTGCTAACTATATCCATAAAGCTCCTGATGCAATGGTGGGGGTCACGCAAGCTGTTGCACGTACGGTGAACAGTGTTGAAGCGCTTACGAATGAAGAGGCTAAGGTAAGATCTATAATCCCGACTGCTTTGACTCAGTCATGTACCACTTTTGTCTCTGATATGACTTATTATGTGGGTGCTTTGCATCCGGGCTCACTGCAGACTACCGGCCAGAATAGACTCTCCCGGATCGTCTACTCTAGCGCCATAACCTTGTATTTTTATAACAAAGATCCAAACTGCAGTACGATGGGGAAGGCCTCGAAAGGGTTTTTTTTTGGAGTGCTGGAAAAAATGTTTTTTAAGAATTGGTTCTGTCTCAGTGGGTTTTTTGCAACATTTTTAGTTTCTCTCATGGCGAATGGAGGTGGTTTTGGCCAACCACCTCGTATTGAAAAGATACTATTCGGATCATGTGCCGATGAGGGTTCTCCTCAACCTGTATGGGATGCCATCAATAAGGAGCAGGCTGATTTATTTATTTTTGTTGGAGACAATATTTATGCGGATACCAAAAAATTAGAGATTTTTCGGGGAAAAGATAGTCAGTTAGCTGCGAAAGAAGGATTTGACAGGGTACGCCAATCCACTTCCATAATGGCTGTATGGGATGACCATGATTACGGTGTTAATGACGGTGGTGGAGACTTTCCGGCAAAGGAAATTTCCAGAAAGGCATTTTTAGATTTTTTTAATGAGCCTATGGCATCGGATCGGTGGATTCAAGAAAGTGGGATTCATACGGCCAAAACCTTTGGTGATGACCAAGAGAGGGTCCAGATCATAGTTTTAGATACTCGCTGGAATCGGTCTTCTATAATGCGTGTTACGTGGCTAGAGTCATTCGTTCATAAATGGAACGAGTTGGGCCCGTATAATCCTTTAGAGAACGCAGACAGCACGATTCTGGGTCTCAAACAATGGGAATGGTTAGATGCTCAACTTCAGATACCTGCAAAGGTTAGAGTTATAGTNTCTAGNATCCAAGTNNTGNCAGCNTATAGCGGCTGGGAGGGCTGGTCGTTNTTCCCACATGAAAAGACAAAGCTNCTTAATCTGATTGCATNTCGNAATGGTGGAGCTGTAGTTTTCCTTTCCGGGGATCGACATTTTGGCGAACTTAGCACGCATGTGACGACTGAAGGAGAACTTTTAAACGACATTACTTCGAGCGGATTAAATCAGGCTTGCGATAAGCCTAGTGAAAACGCAAATCGGGTTGGTGAGCCTGTTATTACTCCAAATTATGGGTCCGTCGAATTTGTTTGGCATGAATTAGGTGTAGATATTATTCTTGGGTTGAATGACCAGAGTGGGAAGACTATGTTGGAAGTTCCAATCGCCGGGGAAATATTGCATTAGTTTGTATTTTTATCATTGAGGGTAACGTCTTCAGAGAGATATTTTGAGTTTTCTTATGGTTTTTGAGAAACCTTTAATAGGTCTAATCGCGCATCTATCTTTTTGAGTATGCCGGCAGTGTCAAGTCCCACAGATTCCAGTTGTTGAGAATGTTTTCCGTGGTCAATAAATTGGTCCAGAATCCCTAAATGTAAAATCGGTGCTGAAATCGCGGCCGCTGCAAGGTACTCACTTACCGCGGCACCCGCCCCTCCTGCGACGACATTTTCTTCGATCGTAACCAGTAGCTCATGTGTTTTCGCCAGTTCACGAATCAAATCCTCGTCCAGTGGCTTCACAAACCGCATGTCGACAACAGTGGCACCTAATTTTTCTGCAGCATCAAAGGCGGAACTAAGCAATGTACCAAAGTTAAGTAAGGCAGCACGGGTGCCTGACCGCACGATTCGCCCTTTGCCAATTTGGACTTCNANCATANTTTNNTCTATNNGGNTNCCNGGTCCNANNCCTCTNGGGTAGCGAACNGCGGCAGGTCCAGAAAACTGGTACCCTGTATAAAGTAATTGTCTTGTCTCATTCTCGTCCGAGGGAGTCATCACAATCATGTTCGGGACGCATCGTAGGTAGGTTAAGTCAAAGACACCGCCATGTGTTGCACCGTCTTCTCCAACTAACCCTGCTCGGTCGATCGCAAATAAGACGTCTAGATTTTGAAGGGCAACGTCGTGAATTAATTGATCATATGCTCGTTGGAGGAATGTAGAGTAGATAGCAACTACTGGTTTTAGATTATCACAAGCCATGCCTGCGGCAAGTGTTACAGCGTGTTGTTCGGCAATTGCTACATCCTCAAAGCGATCCGGATATCTTTCCGCAAACTCATTCATTCCTGATCCATCACACATCGCCGGTGTGATTCCGATTAATCTCTCATCGGACGCAGCCATATCACATAACCAGTCCCCAAACACCTTCGAGTATTTTGGTGATTTGGGTACCTTTAGGGTTTTATGGGGTATTTTTTCGGAAATTTTAGGTTCGATTTTACTCAGAGCATGGTAACCAACCGGATCATCTTCAGCAGGCTCATATCCTTTGCCTTTCTGCGTAATAACGTGGAGTAAAACTGCACCTTTAATCTCTTTGACATTAGATAGAGTCTGGATCAGAAGAGGTAGGTTATGGCCATCAATGGGGCCGACATAATAAAATCCCAATTCCTCAAAGATGGTTGCTGGCGAAACGATACTTTTCATGTATTCTTCTGTTCGGCGAACGAAATTTGTCGTGCCGGGCATCGTTCGAAGTGCCTTCTTGCCAGTCTCTCTTAATTGGTTATACAGTTTACTGCTCCATAATTTCGCAAAATAAGTGGACAGACCGCCCACATTTTTTGAAATCGACATTTGATTGTCGTTTAGCACGACCAATAGGTTAGCGTCGACATGAGCTGCATGATTTATTGCTTCAAACGCAATTCCTGCAGTCATTGCCCCGTCACCCATAACCGCAATTGTGTTTCGGGTAATTTTATTTTGTGCTGCAGCTATTGCCATGCCCAGTGCTGCACTCATTGACGTGCTTGAATGGCCGACTCCAAAAGTGTCGTATTCACTTTCACTTCGTTTTGGAAATCCCGAAAGTCCTTTATACTGACGGATCGTGAGCATTTCCTCCCGTCTTCCAGTCAGTATTTTATGTGGATATGTTTGATGTCCTACGTCCCAGACTAATCGATCTTCAGGTGTTTTGAACACATAGTGCAAAGCTATAGTAAGCTCTACGACTCCGAGTCCAGCGCCAAAATGTCCACCAGTCTTGCCTACACAATAAAGGACAAATTCTCTTATTTCGTTGGATAGTTCGAGGAGTTCGTCACTATTAAGTACTTTAAGCTGAGAGGGGTCATCGACGTTATTCAGCAGCGGGGTATCGGGTCGATACTCAGGGATCTTATTAAATGTTTTGGTCATCGAGTTTAACTCTTAACTTCAGTCGTCTAAAGACGGAGCAAATCGCTCTGAATCCAATAAAGAATTACGCTTTGGGGGGTATTTGATAGTCTTAAAAAGTTCGGGTGACGATAAAATTGGCTATACTTCGAAGCCGATCTGCACTTGAGTCAAAATCTTCCAAGCTCTTTATACTATTCTCAAATAATTCATTTACATTGTCCTTCGCCATTTGTGTCCCTAAAAGGCTAGTGAACGTCGCTTTTCGACCCTCGTTATCGGATCCTTGTTTCTTTCCGATTTCTTCTGTAGCGGCTTCTACGTCCAGAATATCATCTTGAATTTGGAAGGCTACGCCGATTGAGGTTCCGAAGGTTCGTAGTGCTTTTAATTGATCGTCTGTCGCTTTACCTGTACCCATAGCACCCATTAGAACGCTTGATTCGATCATTGCCGCTGTCTTAAATCGATGCATCTCAACTAGGGCGGGAAGATCAATTTCTGTGGCAGTTGATGCGAGGTCAATAGCTTGTCCTGCAACCATACCTTGGCAACCACTGCCTCGAACCAATAATTTGATGAGTTCTAAATTTACAACTGTGTCAAGGTCACCTAGTTCGGTTAATTGCTGAAAAGCAAGTGACTGGAGAGCATCACCCGCGAGAATAGCGGTGCCCTCATCATACTCGATGTGGCACGAAGGCTTACCACGACGAAGAGTGTCATCATCCATAGAGGGCAGATCGTCATGGATAAGAGAATAAGCGTGCATCATTTCAATGGAAGCAGCTATCTTTGCGGTGTTGTCATCTATCTCTCCAACAGCACATGCTCCACCATAGCATAGTAAAGGACGGATCCGTTTGCCTCCATTGAACACAGCATAACGAATAGCACCATATAGCCGCTGCGCCGATCCAGTAGCCTCTGGGAGAATATGCTCAAGTTGGGTATTGACGTCTTTGTGGCAATTAAGGATAAAATTTTCCATAGCAGATCCAACTAATTTTGGTCCGGCTCGAAGCGATGACTTACCAGAGCGTTCCCTTCGTGAGTAAGAAGCTCAACACGCTGTTCGGCATTTCTGAGCGCATTATGACAGTCTCGAGCTATTTTGATGCCTTTTTCGAAACAAGTTAGAGAATCTTCTAGACTTAGGTCTCCACTCTCGAGTGAGGTCACGAGGGCTTCTAAATTACTTAGCTGACGCTCAAAGTCTACTTTTTGAGGATCTACCAACACCTGTTAAACCACCTTCTATATTGGTTTGCAATTTTATTATAGTCACACCCTATCGAACCATTGTCTCTGGGTCAATCAGTCAATGAAAAATTTATGAAATATAGCTTGAGCATTGTTATTATCTCTNTGAATTGATCGTTTACCGACAAGATTTCGTAGCTTTTACAGCATATTACCGTGGGTTTACATGAAAATTCTCAGACTAAATGTGGCAGGGCAACCGATCGAGTGGTTAACTTGGCAGCAAGCAGTGTGCCTTTTTGCAAGAGATTTGGTGGTTTGGACACTCGGTGATATTGTGCGTGAGGTTCGGGGGGGATTTTGCAGATTAACGGGGCAANCCTCCACTATGGCTGTCCCCTCCATTATCGCTTGCGGTGGGAAAAAATTGGCGCGGCCAAGAAAAAATCACCGATTAAATAATTTGGTTTTGTTCGCCCGAGACTTCTATACCTGTGTGTATTGTGGTCGCTCTCATCAGCGCGAATTTCTAACTCGTGATCATCTTTTACCAACTTCCCGCGGAGGGAGAGACTGTTGGGAAAATGTTGTTACTGCTTGTAGGCGATGCAATCAGTTTAAGTCTAATAGAACTCCAGATGAGGCGTCAATGAGTCTTATAAGACTGCCCTATCGACCTAATAATGCCGAATTTTTGACTCTGATCAATNGCAAAAGTATATCGGGAGATCAAAAACATTTCCTACAAACACAGTTCTCTCGCGAAAGGGACCTTTGAGTAGTTAACGCAACTACAAAGCCCCAATTGGTCCACGATGTGCCTGATGCCCGTCAATGAGGGGGTGTAAACGAACAACAGACACATCGGGTACTTTTTAAGACATCAAAGGTAAATGATAGTTCGGTTATTGGAGTGAATTATGAAAAATATTTGGTGGCAGTGTAAAACTCTACATTTTTATCAAATTTGCAGAAGCATATCTTTTTAAAGTAAATCTCGATATATGGGATCGAAGTTCGCGGCAACCTGATTTCGATTAAAGTCGCTTATCACTCTAAGAAGCTGACGACATGTGATTTGCCCAACTAGGCGTCCATTATCCACGACAGGCCGTCTCCTTCGACCTTTTTTTACCATATCATTAGACACTCCGACGATGTCAGAGTGTAGGTCACATGACTCGACGATATTGTTCATATGTGTTTTTACAATTTCCACATTATTCTTTCTCTGATAAAGCTGTTTGAGAATTTGGCGACAAGTGATTTGTCCAATAAGCCGCCCTTTGTGGACAACTGGTCGGCGTCTTCGACCTTTTTTTAACATGTCTTCCGCAACTTGGAGTAGGTTTGCATTGACATCGCAAAATTCTACGACATCCGTCATGTGCTCTTTGACCTTTCCTACTTCTCTGTGATCATTATAAATCGCGGACAGAATCACCCTTAAACAATCCATTTCAGAGAGTACGCCGATTAGCTCCTCTTGCCTAGTTACAACACAGAGACCGGACACGCGGTTTTCAATTATAGAGTTGGCTGCGACAAAGAGATCATTTTCAGGAAAAATTTTCACTGGGTATGGCTGCATGAAACTGCTTACTTCTGTTTTATCTGATGTTGCATATGTCTCTGAGAGGCCAACTCTAAGGCAGTCCATCTCTGATAAAACTCCGAGAAGTTTGTTACCAGTATCAACTACGCACAGACCCGAAACTCGATGCTCTAAAATCAGATCCACCGCCTTAGTAATGCCGTCTTTTTCGCCAATTTTTATTGGGTTTTTTTGCATATAATCACATAAATCAACTGAGCGTAACATTGCTTTATCCCCTAAAATTAATTACAGATCGTATTAAATTCGCTCCTATAAATGCCCTATAAAATTAATGAATGGTTGTGGCCATGAGCCAAGAAGAATTACAGATAACATCAAAATAATAGCTAACGCATCCCGCCACATGGGCGAAGATATAAAGGAAAGCTCACAACTATTATCTTCTGAGCTTGTTTTTAGCATTGAATAGATGACTCTCAAGTAATAATAAATAGCAATCGCACTTCCTATGACTAAGGTGATTAGAAGAAGCCACAAATCCGTATTCAGGGCAAGCGATATTAGATAAAACTTTCCAAGAAAACCGGCAGTTAGTGGAATTCCTGCGAAGGAGAGCATGGCTACTGTGAGTGTGGCGGCTTGCACAGGTTTTCGCCAAAATAACCCATCAAATGACCTCATATCAGGATCGTCCTCTCCCCCAATATTTGCAACAACAGTGAAGGCGGCCAACGAGGTAATAATATATGCAGTTAAATAAAAATTTATTGCCTCGAGGCTCAAGTAAAAGATCTCCTCGCTCNCTTGCAGTTGTCGGAGAGCTACTAGGGCGACTAAAAGATAACCGAAATGGGCTATCGAGGAGTACGCAAGTAACCGCTTGATTTGTTGTTGACGGAGCGCCAGCCAATTTCCAACCAGTATTGAAATAATTGCTAAAACACTCAAACAGATCGTAAACGTTGTGTACTGATGCAATTGTCCATCTATCGTAAATCGCGACAAAGCGACGAGCATCGCTCCTTTGGAGACGGTAGCTAAAAAATTTGTTACGGGTGTCGGTGCTCCTTGATAGACATCAGGAGTCCACATATGAAATGGAGCGAGAGATAGTTTAAAACCTATGCTTGCCAATAACATTGATGTGCCGGCAATAACAAGTAAAGGGTTCTTGATGCTTGCTGAGCTCAATTTAGCCCCGATCCCGGTATAACTAAGATCACCGGTGGCCGCATAAATAAGGGCGAANCCAAAAAGTAACATTGCAGAGGCCGCAGCAGAGAGAACAAGGTACTTTATTGCCGCCTCCAATGGGAGGGGATTTTTTTCAGGAAAAGCAATTAATGCATAAAGAGAGATACCCAATAACTCCATTCCTAGTAGCAGAGATGCCATGTGAGAGGCAAGAATCAGAACTACTGCCCCAAGAGTCGAGAGTAGCAATAATAGATAGTACTCCTCAGTAATTTGACAACCTGTTTTTTCATTATCATTTGATAAAATCAGAGTAACTAAGGTTCCCAATGTAACAAGAGAGCTAAACCACAGTCCCGATGGGTTTATTAAAAATAAAGGGGTTACCTGTTGCGAATAGCTGGTTGCAAGTTGAGTGGACCAGAGCGTTATCATCAGCCCCAAAATGGTTATCCACCATGCTAATATTTGATTACGTTTTATAGAGGCTTGCGTCATCACGACTATAATGGTGACAGATAACACTATAATTGGCGCTAGGGCGTAAAATTCAGTCACTTTCATATGACTAATCCAAGCTGGACAGCCTCTATGAGACCAATGAGCGTGGCTTGTGCGACGTCCATGATTGGCTGAGGGTATATGCCGAGTGCAACCAAGGCCCCCATCATTATATACATCGTCAGCATTTCACGTTTTTTGAAGTCGTGAAGCACAGTTGTCTTTCCCCAGTGAGCATTAGGTTCTCCATAAAATGATTTTTGCATCAATATTAATGAGTAGATGGCTCCCGTAATCAAGCCTAATGCTGCTGCCACTGCCATCCAGCTAGATGCCTGATAAAGCCCAAGTAGTATGAGAACTTCACCTATGAAATTGCCTAATCCGGGGAGGCCTAAAGACGCTATAATAAAAAACATTGCGCTTGCTCCCATTTTTGGCATAAATTTCCAAAGGCCGCTCATCTCGCGCATGTCTCGGGTATGTAATCTTTCTTGTAAAGAACCCGCGATCATGAAAAGAGCTGCGCTACTGAAGCCATGAGCAATTATTTGTATCACAACGCCTTGCAGAGCTAATTCATTCCAGGCATAGACTCCTAACAGAATAAAACCCATGTGACTTACGCTGCTATATGCTACCAGTCTCTTGAAATCTGTTTGGGCGAAAGCAGCCATTGCGCCATAAATAATCCCAAAAACACCCAGAACCATTGCGATAGGAGCGAAGTCGTTAGCTGCCGTCGGAAACAATGGCACTGCGAACCTTATTAAGCCGTAAGCGCCGGTCTTCAGAAGAATTCCAGCAAGTATAACGCTTCCAGCTGTTGGGGCTTGGGTGTGTGCGTCTGGTAGCCATGTGTGAAATGGGAATCCTGGTAATTTCACCACAAATGCGACGAAGAAACCGACCATTAATAACTTTTCGGCAACATATCCCATTGGAAGATTTATCAGATCGAAATAGCTGAAACTGTAGTGTCCGTTAGCTTCTTTATAAATTATAGCGAGAGCGACTGCCGAAACGAGCATCAGTAAGCCACTAGCCTGCGTAAATATAAAGAACTTCATTGCAGCATAACCACGATTTTCGTGACCCCATATTGCAATAATGAAGTACATAGGGATTAACATTACTTCCCAGAAAAGGAAAAACAAAAAGAGNTCCAAAGCCGTAAAAACACCGATGACGCCGGCTAAAGTCCAAAGCACATTTGCTTCGAAAAATCCTTGATGCTTCTTTATATCTGTCCAAGAGGCACTCACCGCAACGGCACCTAAAATTAGCGTAAGTGCCACCATAAGAAGGCTTAACCCATCCAAGGCGAACTCAATACTGATGCCAAATGCAGGGATCCAATTAAGCTTTAGGTGCATCAACCAACTTGTCGGATCTGATAGGCTTGATTGTGTAGTAAGGGATGCGTAACCGGAGTTTCCGAGCTGGAACACAAGATAAAATAATGCGACTAATATGGCTATCAACGCAGCAAATCTAGGCGCTTCCTCACTGAGTTTTTCGCTCAGAAGTGCTATAACGCCACCGATTATAAGTATAGCTATTAGTGTTACGATCACCATTGCGAAAGTCCTTTCGGAATAGTAATAGCGATTCCTAGTAGCATTATAAAGCCAATAACTATGCTAACAACATACCATCGCATATGACCACTCTGAGAGAGGCTAAACAAGGCATGAAGTTTCTGGTTTAAAAGCACCACTGCGTTGTAGAGCTTGTCTATGGGCTCATGTAACAGGATTGATGTTAAATGGGTATAGGGTAAGACTAGGATACGATCATAAAGCTCATCGAGTTTCCAGCCCAAAAATAAAAAATGACTTAGTCTATTCTCGTGGGGCGAGGTAAGTAACTTCGGAACGCGAGTTGGACCTCTAATGAATAGCATATATGCGATTAAAACTCCTAGCAAAGGCGTGATTATAGACACTACTTCCACCCAAAGCGCAGGGTGACGCATCTGTTCTATTGGAAAAAGACTATTTAACGGCAGCGTAAAATATCCTCCTATCAGCGATAGAATGCACAATGTAATGAGAGGTAAGCTTATCTTCCATCCATTCTCCTTGTCTGGGAAAGTTTGGATTGGGCCGAAAAAAACTATGAAAACTAGTCTAAAGCTGTATAGGGCAGTAACCAGGGCACCTAGTAAACCTCCAGCCCAAAGTATAGGTCCAAACTCCTTCAGCTGATAAGCACTCAAAAGGATAAGATCTTTGCTAAAAAATCCTGAGGTAAACGGCAGAGCCGCAAGGGCTGAACAACCAATTAAGAAACTTGCAAACGTTATCGGCATGCGCCTCCAAAGGCCACCCATTTTAAAAATATCATGCTCATGGTGGAGGCAATGAATAATGGCACCGGAGCCAAGGAATAATAGTGCCTTGAAAAACGCATGCGTCATCAGATGAAAAACTGCAGCGCCCCAAGCACCCACGCCGAGAGCTAGAAACATATAACCGATTTGGCTAATCGTGGAATACGCGAGGATTCTCTTTATATCGGTTTGTACCAATGCACTAAATGCAGCCATTAGAGAAGTACCAACTCCAATAAAAGCTATCGCCAACAAAGCATGAGGAGAGATAATGAAAAGACCATGCATACGCGCTATCAGATAGACTCCTGCGGTGACCATAGTAGCTGCATGAATAAGAGCACTAACAGGTGTTGGTCCTGCCATCGCGTCGGGTAACCAAGTGTGCAGAGGGAATTGTGCTGACTTACCGGCTGCACCTGCTAATAGCAAAAGGCAAGCTAGTGTCGATATAAATTCTCCTGTCTGCCACCGAGCTTGTGCGGATGACACGAGGCTCTGAATATCTAGCGTCCTGAATTCTGTGAACAGTACAAGAAGACCCAGCATCATCGCTGTGTCGCCAATCCTTGTTACGATAAAAGCTTTCCTAGCAGCACGTCCGTTGCTACTGTGCTGATACCAAAAACCTACAAGTAGATAACTGCAGACTCCAACTCCTTCCCAACCTAAATACAGAAGAAGCAGATTGTCCGACATTACTAATACCAACATCGCTGAGACAAACATATTCAGGTAGGCGAAGTATCTAGCATAGCTTTTGTCATGGGCCATAAATTCACAGGAGAAGAGGTGAATCAAGAATCCTACGCACGTGATAATCATCATCATAACAATGGTAAGTCCGTCGATGTGAAATCCAACGTTTGCATTCAAGTCGCTAACCCTCATCCAAGTCCAAAGTGTGACTGTGAGGAGATCAGGATCTTTGAGGTATCCCAAAGTCAGATTACATGTCAGAAACGCAGATAAACCTACCGAACCAGTTCCGAAGCAAGCCACGAGGTTCGGTGGAAGTTTTGATGAGAAACCCATTAAAAAAATTGCACTCAAAAGAGGTAGCAGGGGAATAAGCCAGATAAATTCCTGCATAATTAACCTCGCATCCGGTTTGCATTGTCCATGTCAAGGGTTTTGAAGCGTTTTTGAATTTGTAAAACTAACCCGAGTCCGACGGCTACCTCGGCTGCTGCGACGCTAAGAATTAGTAAAAATATGACTTGTCCATCAGGTTGTCCCCAGTGGGCACCGGCTGCTATGAATGCGAGTGCGGATGCATTAAGCATTACTTCCAGAGACATTAAAATGAAGATAATGTTTCTTCGTATCATGAGTCCTAACATCCCAATGGTGAAGAGTAGGGTAGATACAAAAAGGACATGGTTTAAAGGTACAGTAAGCTCCTGCACGGTCGGCTAGCCTCGTTCCAAAAAGCGGCGGCCTAAATGGTAAGAGCCAACGAGTCCGGAAAGCAGTAGCATGGAGGCAAGCTCAACAGCAATGACGTAGGGCCCGAAAAGTGCGAGTCCAACACTTTTCGGCGAGACTGAACCTGATGATGCGGGCCCCTCAACTGTGGAGATAAGATACAAAAGCTCGACAAGTAAAATCAAAGATAAAATCGCAGGTCCGAGCCAGACATTCGGTTGAAGTAACTGACGTTCACGTGCATCACCTCTCTCTCCGAGGTTTAACATCATGATTACGAAAACGAATAGTACCATTATGGCACCTGCATAAATAACAATTTCTAGTGCCGCGGCGAATGGAGCGCCAATTAAAAAGAAAATTACAGCTATAGCCAAAAGTGAGACGATAAGATAAATAAGTGCATGGATTGCATTAGTTCGGGTCATTGCAAGCACTGTGGCGCTCAAAGCAACGATAGAAGCGATATAAAAAAGTGTAAGCTCAAGCATATTAAGGCTATACCTTTTATTATTATGGCATCAAACTTTTTGTATCGATTGGCAATTCTTCATTAATCGCCTCACCCTTGTCTTTTGTTGCAGTTTGTAGTCCTGATACGCGGTAAAAATTGTAATCAGGGTACTTTCCTACGCCATTAATTAAAAGATGCTCTTTCTCATAGACCATATTCTGCCGGTCATATTCACACATCTCGAAGTCAGGAGTGAGTTGAATTGCGTAGGTTGGACAAGCCTCTTCACACATGCCGCACATGATACACCGAGAGAAATTTATTCTAAAAAATTCTGGATACCATGTGCCATCATCACGAGTATCTTTTTGAAGTGCGATACAATCAACGGGACACGCGGCAGCGCAAAGATTACACGCTACGCAGCGTTCTTCACCATCTGGGTCACGAGTCAAAACGATTCGTCCCCGATATCGAGGTGCGAGATAGGGCATTTGCTCCGGATACTGTACTGTTTCCGCTTTTTGAAAAAGATGTTTAAAAATATGCCACATTGTCCTCAGTGAACTTAACACCTAGAGCCCTCCTTCCTGTAACCAAAGTAAAACAGCACCGGTAATCACAAGATTAAACAGTGTGATTGGTAACATAACTTTCCAACCTAATGACATCAACTGATCATATCTTGGTCTGGGTATTGCAGCACGCAGTAGAACGAAAAAATTAATAACAAAGATTATTTTTACCGAAAACCACACCGCTGGTGGGAGCCAATTAATACCAAATATTATTAGAGATGGTCCCATCCATCCACCAAAGAAAAGGGTAACGATCATTGCAGAAATCAACATAAGACCAAGATATTCTCCTAGCATAAACATNGCGAATTTCATTCCACCATACTCAGTATGAAATCCAGCTGTCAGCTCATGTTCTGCCTCGGGCAGGTCAAATGGTAATCTGTGACTTTCTGCAATACCCGCGATTACGAATACGAGTAACCCTAAAACTTGCGAAAAACAAAACCACACATTTTCTTGAGCCTTCACAATTTCGACAAGGCTAAAACTCCCTGTCATCATCACTATACCCATCAGCGATAAGCCCATAAAAACTTCGTAGCTAACCATTTGTGAGGCAGAGCGGAGGCCACCAAGTAGAGCATACTTGTTATTTGATGCAAGGCCACCGAGTAGAACGCTGTAGACGGCGAGCGAGGTCATNCCCAAGAAAAATAATAATCCGATGTTCACATCTATGATCTGAACGCCGGGGGAGAACGGAACTACCGCGAAGCCCATCATCATAGCCACAACAATGGCTGTGGGTGCAAAAATAAATACCATACGATCAGCGAAAGGTGGGACCCAGTCGTCCTTGAGCAGGAGTTTTATCATATCTGCCACTACTTGACCCGCACCGAATGGCCCGATTCGATTAGGGCCGTATCGATCTTGCCAAAATCCAAGTAATCGTCTCTCCCACCAAGTCAAGACCGCTGCACCTAACACCCCAAACATCAGTAATCCCAGTGCTAGTATTATTGGTCCCCAATCAAACATACTGACTGTCCTCGGACTTGAATGAAGCAATTCTATCCGTTGCTATCACGACCGGCTTAAGCGGTTGCCACTCATTGTCTCTGTCGATATGAACATAAGTGTCTACGGTGAGGTGCCTAATTTCATTATAACCAGCACTGTAACCAGCACATCCTTCCGCCATTCTCTCCGAAATCCTGACAGATAGAGACATCTTCAGGTTGTCTCCAGTAATGATCACCCCATCACGATCGGAAACTTTCATATTGTCAGCGTCTTTAACGGACAACACAATGAAGGGTGATCCCGCAAGCTCTGCAATTTCCTTTGTGTGCAAAGACAGCTCCTCTGAGCCATGAAGGCAATAAATGGGCACCAAACGCCAGTAATATTTTTTTATACTAACGCTAGGCATCTGAGAAAAATCAAAGTTCACTCCTGAACTAGACGATTTTATTAATTGAACCCCTGAAGTGCCCCCTTTCAAAGGCCCATCAGTTTCGGCCTGAAATTTCTGTAGAGACTGATTTGAATTCCACCCAGGAGACCATACAAAGGGAGTTAAGGCCGATGGTTGGTCACGGTTGAGTCCCTCCATGCTATATGTGAGGGGAGTTTCGTCATCAGGCAGCTGCTGTACTTCATGCACTGATACATCAGCGGTGACAGCTGTTCGGCCACTATTTCTGTGTGTTTGCCGTGGGATCTTTAATCCATGGTCTCGGAAGTCTTTATCTGGCGCCGCAGAAGACATAGCTTGGAAGTTATTATTCTTTGCGCACAGCTGAGCTACTTCGTCGAAACTTCCTATACCCGATAGCTTCTTATTTTTTGTTACAGCTGCAAGTTTCACAAGCCATTGCCAACTGGGTAATCTGTCNTGCAGGGCCGGAAATACAGAGTAAAATCGTTGAGCTCGGCCCTCATAATTGACAAGCGTACCTTGCGTCTCGGCAAATGAGGCGGCGGGAAGTATCACGTCTGATATCTCCAGCGTATCATGTTCGAGAAGGTCGATTGAAATAATTTTTGTTGGTGACTCGTGAAGCTGAGTCATCTCGGACGCACTCAACCGCCGAGATAAATCATTTTCTAACACAATAAGCGCATCGATTTGATTAATGTTCTCAATAATTTCTGATAGTTTAAGGTTTTGTGGTTGACCAACTAATATCGAACCAACACTGTTTGCCTCCGGGAAAGTGAAGCTGAGTTGCGTATTTTTATTAGACACTGCCAGTGCCTCTGCAACTGCTGCGGCACTCTCCACGATGTTCTTATTCAGTAAGCTCGGACCGCTTATTATGAGTGGTCTCTTGGCGTTAGTGAGATAAGTTGCTATTTCTATAATTTGTCGGTCTTCAGAGTTTCCTTCGGTTAATTGGCTAGCTAAATTTAGTCCAAATTCGGCTATCTCCTCGGGTGCCAGAGTCAAAGTTTTCAAAGCAATATCATCAAGTTTTGTCGAAGCGGCTGTCGCAATGAACAGAGGAGAGCGCTCCGCCTGCGCAAGGTTTCTCACAGCTCCGTCTTGCCACTCCTGAATACCCATCTGTTCAGCCATNACGATCGCCTTGCCTCTAGTCGCTTGTCTTACAGCTAGAGCGATTCTAGCAGCTGTATTCGTCAAATCTTCCCCAAGTATCAGTATGGCATCCGCCAACTCTATGTCTCTCACAGAGGGATTGAGTGCTCTAGTTGTTTTAAGAATTGAGACTTGGCGCTTTAATATACTATCCTCTGTATCTGATAGTCCCGATGAAAATTTGGACGGACCAACAAGATTTTGTAGTAAGAAGTTTGATTCAACGGATGCCCTCGGTGAGCCAATGCCTACGATATTTCCATTACCCACCAATTGGCTAATGTGGCGAGAAACCTCTTCCTTTTTAATTGCCTTGAATACACTGTTCGATTCTTTGACTCCTACGTAGTTGGTTCGTTTGTCTCCATTTACATATCCAGCACCGAACCTCCCTCGGTCACAAATGAAATATCCGTTTATTTCTTGGTTGTAGCGATTATGAATTCGTTTCAACCTTCCGTATCGCTCGCCGGGAGAGATATTACACCCCACTCCGCAACCGCCGCATATAGAGGGAGAGGACTGCAGATCCCACTTTCTTGTATAATCTGCAAGGAAAGGTTTATCGGTAAATACGCCTGTGGGGCATACTTCCACAAGGTTTCCAGAGAATTCGCTTTCTAAAACCCCATCTTGATGGCGACCGAAGTAGATCCGGTCGCGTGATGCCTGAGAGGAGAGATCTTTCCCGCCTGCGTAATCACGGTAAAAACGTTCGCAACGATAACATGTAATACAGCGATTCATTTCATGATTTATTAAAGGCCCCAAGTATTGGTTACGATGAGTGTTCTTTTTTCCTTTATAACGTCGATCTCTGTGACCCACCATCACGGTCATGTCTTGGAGATGACACTCTCCTCCCTCTGAGCACACAGGGCAATCATGAGGATGGTTTAGCATAAGCGACTCTACAACAGCCTCTCGGAACTCTTTCGCCTTTTCCACTTCCAGCGATACTCTTGTGCCGTCAGTAGCAGGGGTCATGCATCCCATGATTATCCGTCCATGTTGATCATTATCATCTCGATATTGGACGAGAGCACATTGCCTACAGGAGCCTATAGATCCCATTGCGGGGTGCCAACAAAAATAAGGGAGGTCTAGACCTGCATCGAGGCAAGCTTCCAGCAAGTTTTTCCCGCTGCCCACCTCATATGATTTGCCGTCAACGATTATAGTAGGCATATTTAATATACTCCGTTAATTTCGTAAGGGCATCGGCCAAGCGTAATGTGATTTTTGAAGTCCTCATAGAAATATTTCATCGCGCTTTGGAGGGGTTCCATAGCGCCCGGCGCTAAAGCACAATGAGTATTTCCGGGTGTTCCAATATATTTTATTTGATACGCTAGTGTTTCGAGATCCTCTTCACTACCCTTTCCATTATCGAGATCCTCTAGGACCTGGCGGGTCCAAGGCAGTCCATCTCGGCAAGGTGTGCAAAAACCGCATGACTCTTGCGCGAAAAATCGTATTAAATTCAGAACCATTCCCACAGGGCAAGATTGGTCATCCAAGACAATCATAGTGCCAGTGCCCATACGACTCCCAGCGGCACCAATTACGTTGTAGTCCATAGCTAGGTCTAGGTGAATTTCCGTTAAAAAATCGGTTGAGCCACCTCCAGGTAAAAGCCCTTTGAAGTTTAGACCAGGTTGCATACCGTCCGCATGATCCTCGAGGATTTGCCTAATGGGTGTACCCATAGGAAGCTCCCAGCATCCGGGGTTATTTACACGCCCACTCACTCCAAACAACTTTGTCCCACTATCCTCTCCAACGCCTAATGCCTTAAACCATTCTGCACCATTGTGGATGATATGGGGTATATTGCAAAGCGTTTCCACATTGTTGACGATTGTCGGACGACCCCATAGACCACTTACTTGGGGAAAAGGTGGCTTTGCTCGTGGATTTGCACGTTTGCCCTCTAAAGCGTTGATAAGCGCAGTTTCTTCGCCGCATATGTACCGACCCGCGCTTGGATGAACATACATCTCAAGGCTGAACCCAGAGCCTAGAATATTTCTTCCCAGATAACCCGCGTGGTAGCACTCCTTAATTGCTTCATTTAGACGTTGAATCGCTAATCGATACTCTCCTCTTATAAAGATATAGGCTATATTAGCTTCGATGGTGTAGGCCGAGAGAATCATACCTTCAATAAGTTGATGCGGATCTTGCTCCATCAGGAGACGGTCTTTNAATGTTCCAGGTTCCATCTCATCAGCATTACAGATAAGGTATTTATGTCCGGGCAAACAATTTTCATTTTTTGGCACAAAGCTCCATTTCATTCCTGTCGGGAATCCCGCGCCGCCGCGCCCACGGAGGTTCGAGTTCTTTACCTCCGAGAGACACTGGTCAGGTGACATGGAGTTGAGCGCTTTTCGGAGCCCCAAATAGCCCTCATTAGCCTCATAGCTATGTAGCGGAGTGGTATCATTAACCTTAGAGATATTTTTAGTAAGAACTTTTTCGGTCACTGTCTACCTCCTTTACAATAATCTGCAAATATCTGCTCGATTTTAAGTGAATCTAATTTTGTAAATAAGTCATCTCCGACCATCATCACTGGAGCTTTGTCACAGGCGCCTAGGCATGGGACGGGAAGGAAAGTAAACTGTTTGTCTTCAGTAGTTTCCCCGTAATTAATTTTTAAAATTTCTGAGATTTTGTGTTTTTGTTTCTCACACCCACAAAGCCAACAACTTACGCTGTCGCAAAAAAGTATGACTTTTTTACCCACCGGTCTTCTGAAGATTAAATTATAAAAAGTTGCTATGCCTTCTAATTCTTCAGCAGACATTTCGAGGTGTTTTGCGATAGCGATTAAACATTCATCGGACACCCAACCACGTTTTTCCTGCACTATTTTTAAGGCATCGATGGCTGCTCCCGATTTCTGAGGAACATGAGAGAGCTCTATATTTATGAGTCGAACTTCCTCTACTGTCAGAGTGGAAGATGTGTCTGACTGGATAATATTATGTTTCATCGGTCTACATCTGCCATTACAAAGTCAATGCTCGCGATGATTGCAATCAAGTCAGGAATCAAGAGGCCCTGACTAATGAGAGGGATCTGCTGCAGATGAGCAAAGGATGGGGTCCTGATACGGGTTCTATAAGCGTTTGTTCCATTATCGCTTATTAGGTGGTAGCTGTTGATACCCTTCGTTGCCTCGATCATTACTGAGGCTTCTCCATGAGGAATAACTGGACCCCAGCTCACATTTAAAAAATGGTGGATGAGCGTTTCTATATCCTGCATCGTGCGTTCTTTCGGGGGCGGTGTGGTTGAGCGATGCTCGCTCTTATAGGGACCTCCGGGCATATTATCTACGCACTGGCGTATTATTTTGATACTCTCTCGCATTTCTTCGATACGTAACACCGCGCGGTCGTAGCAATCGCCGCCACTAGCTGTGGGCACTTCGAAATCAAACTGTTCATATCCGCCATATGGACGTTTTTTTCGAACATCCCAGTCGTTTCCCGTAGCTCTCAGCCCGGGACCTGTTATACCCCAGTCTAACGCCTCTTTTTCCGTGTAGACTCCAATTCCAACGGTCCTATCCTTTAACACTTTGTTTTGCATCGCCATCTTGTCCCACTCATCGAGCCGCGCAGGCATTGAGTCAATAAAATCAATTACCAGTTTATCCCATCCATTAGGGAGATCCTGAGCTACTCCACCGATTCTGAACCAAGCGGGATGCATCCTGCCGCCAGTGATAGCCTCAATAATTCCGAATAATCTCTCTCGATCAGCAAACATATAAAAGACGGGCGACATTTGGCCTACATCTTGAACAAACGTCCCATAAAAAACTAGATGGCTAGAAATTCGGAACAGTTCAGCTAACATTATTCTTATGATTTTTGCACGCTCTGGAACTTTAATCCCCGCGAGGAGTTCGACTGTTTGTATGTACGCGAGGTTATTCATAACCCCAGCGAGGTAATCGATTCGATCAGTGTAGGGTATGTAGGTGTGCCAGGTCTGACGCTCTCCCATTTTTTCAGCGCCTCGATGGTGATACCCAATATCTGGCACAGAATTTATGATTACCTCTCCATCTAATTGTAATGCGATCCGGAAAACTCCATGGACACTTGGGTGGTTAGGCCCGAGGTTTAGAAACATGTATTCGTTGTCTTCGCCCTCAGATGTCATCCCCCAGTCTTCAGGCTTAAAACGAAGCGCTTCCTGTTCCTTAGCAACTCGCTCAGCATCCATAATGAACTCTCCCATCTCAGTGGCTCGAGCCGGATGATCTTTTCTCAATGCGTGGCCTTCCCATGTGGGGGGAAGAAGAATCCTAAAGAGCGAGGGATGGCCGTCAAAGGAAATCCCGAACATATCCCAAACCTCCCTCTCGTACCAGTTGGCATTAGGCCAAACAGTCACAATCGAAGGGAGTATTAGATGAGACTCAAAAACTCCTACTTTTATTCTCAGGTCTTCATTGCGGCGCATCGAAAGAAGCTGGTAAACCACAGTATATTCAGAATCTGGTTGATCTTGGCGATGTTCCCGAGTCCGCTCATCGACTGCAAATAAATCATAGAGCATACAGAAGTGAGGGCGGAGAAATCGCAACACGTCGATTAGATGTTGCCGAGATACCCAAATCGTGGTTATTTCATCAATACACTTTTGAGTCAAAAATATTTCTTTACCAAACTCATCGTGTAGTAATTTTAAAGTGGATAGCTGTGCTTCTTTTAGAGCCAGCTGCATTTTGCATCCTTATTAATTTTTGGTTCTTTTTAGCTGTTGTGTGGTTCTCTTAATTCGGTTGATTTGATTCGTTTAGCCGTGTATTGATCTCTTTTACTAATTTTTTGCGGTTTAATTACCCTCTGATCTCCTGCCGCCCAGCTAATGGGACGCCGTTCTTTTCCAATAGATTCTTGAAGCATTATCAAGCCTTGCATAAGTGCTTCGGGTCTAGGAGGACAGCCTGGCACGTAAACATCCACTGGTATAAACTTATCAACACCTTGCACTACTGAATAGATATCATACATTCCGCCCGAATTGGCGCAAGACCCCATCGATATTATCCACCTTGGTTCTAAAAGTTGATCATAAAGCCGTTTTACTACGGGAGCCATCTTGAGGAAACAAGTCCCAGAAATCACCATCAAATCAGCTTGCCTTGGCGTGGCACGAATTACTTCCGATCCAAATCTTGCTATGTCATGTCGGCTAGTAAAGGATGTAGCCATCTCAACATAGCAGCATGATAAACCAAAATTAAACGGCCACAAGGAATGGGCGCGCCCCCAGGCGATGAGGTCCTCAAGCTTGGCAAAAGCAACGTTTCGCTTGACCTGCTCCTCGATAACGTTGGTGCCTTCACTGCCACCAATATCTTCAGGTTTACTTAGACTCCATTTCAATATTTTGCTTCCTCATTTTGTTGTCTTCTTTTTTTGCCCGGTCCAAACCCACCCTGACCTTGTTGCCCCAGTCGAGCCCGCCTATTCTCCATGCATAAATTAACGCTAGCCCCAACACTCCGATAAAAATCAGCATCGATATGTAACCTTTCCAGCCAAGTTCGAAAAATGCTACAGCCCAAGCGAAGATAAAAACAGCCTCGAGGTCGAAAATAACAAAAAAGATGGCCACAAGATAAAACTCAACTGATATACGCACTTGGGAACTACCAACTGAAACAATGCCCGATTCAAAGGGATCGTTTGTCGCATCTTCCCGTCTTCGTTGGCCCAACAGCCAAGAGACCACCAACATAGCAATTACAAGAAGGATGACTAGGAGGGTGTAAACGGCTAGAGGCCAAATTTCGGTACTAGAACTCTCTATACCATCTCTCCTTGGGATCCTGCGATAATAATAAGGCAGGTCCCACACAGAAATGGCTCAAACCATCTGCTTTTCTCATTATAAGGGACCGGCATCATTGTCATCGGTATATATCGCGTGTTTTTGTTTTAGCTTTTTTTGTGAAATTGTTAAACACCAATGTGCATACGTATGCAAACATGACATAGATGTCTTTCAGTAATAACTATGGTACCTGAACATAAAATTCTACGAAAATCAACTTGTGTCGCCAAGGATTGAAATAAATTGGTTAAGTTATCGAGTTGCTTAAAAGATCTCGATAGCGTGACTTTGAAGAGATTTAATCGTTAAGACGTAAGTTTTTGCTGTTTTGGATTTTGGAAAGCAATTAACATTTTTCAAGGCGCTTTGCCTCACTTTTGTATAGCTCATATGAGTCTTTTAAAGTAGCAGTATTCAATAGGGTGGTTGCAATAACCTCTTCGGTCTTTATCGATCGAATCTGTGTTTTTATCCACATTGATTCTGTTCTCTTGCTTTCGCCAAGACCCACGACCTCTCGATCTAACAAGTACTCTTGATTGACTAGTAGGGGACCATTAATCATTTTAACTTCAAGATCTGCAAACAGTCCTATTGATGGACCTTTGGCTGATGGAAGTCCGTCTGGAGTATACCTGACAAGAGGATTTACCATTTCGAATGGTATTATTGGGGCACCCCATGGTGTTTTTACGCTTATAGTCTCACAATACCAATCACATAATTCAGTAATATTTTTTAACTTCTGCGCAAGGGTAAAGGGATAATTTTTTCCGAGGTGAGATCGAAAACCCATTTTTACGCGATCATATTGTGATGATCGATCGCCAATTTTTACATTTTCTAAAATAACTAGTTTTTTAGCTGTTGGACGAGAGTCTAAAAGTTTATCAAGCTCTGTTGCAGGATGAGTTGGACCGAGCGACGCGGTTCCCTCTAATACAAATTCGCCAGAGTCTTTAATAGCCCAAACTCGGGTAATTTTATCCTGTTTGGTTGGACGTTGGACGAACGCAATTACAGACTCACCCTCTATGACAACATTTTTAAAGTGCGCACTTATGCANCCTACCTCAAACCATCTGTCTCCCCAAATACTATGCAGGATTGGATCAAACTGTGAGAAATGCGTAGGCCCCTCAATTGGAGCTCCTAGGAAGCCGAGATTTTGAGCCTGTTGATTGTCATGAATCGAGAGATGGCCGTCATATTCTTGCTCAGCCAGCATTTGTCGAGGCCTTTTCGGTGGCCCTTGAAGGACACCATTAATCTCAATTATTTCTGTCTTCCAAATATTATTTATCACTTGCGAAATCTCCCATCGATCTTAAAAAATTCCCTCGACATGGCGCCATAATACATGTGCCTTTGCATTAGACAAATTTTAGGTATGGTGAAGTTACATTTTGTAATCTTGTTTTAGAATGGAGGATAATCCATCAATATCTGCGGTGTTAATGGTCCCATCAAGTATCTCGATGTAATTTTTTAGATTAGTTTTCGCCGCAGCTTCTTTAGTAGATGCCAAATCACCTATATTTCTTGTGACACCATCCCCGAATAATTGTTTTTGGGCGAATTTCTCGGCCATTAATTCTAATTCTAAAAGATCCGAGTAAGTTTCCTCCTTATAGGCATTATCTGAAAGTACGGGAGTTTTTTTTAAGATTTTCCTTGTCTCTCTTATTGGTTGAACGACTTGCGATTGCCAAAATTTAGTTACGTTTATAACACCTAATATTTGGTCGCTTTTAAGTTGGCGCTTGAAAGTTGACAGCCAGAGTAAATATAACAATACATTAATATCAGCATTAAACTCTTGTTGCAGTTTCAGGCACACAGACTCAATGCCACGCTTGCCATATGCGGCGATTGAAAAGTCCCAGAGTTCAAACGAGTTGCTTTTTTTACTCATTTCTGAGTCCCCATGGTTAGAATTCATTTGACAGTAGTTAGGCTCCAAAGTTTATATTCGTTTTAATCGGTAACGTGTTTGAGGAGTTACGCCCCTATCTTTTATTATCTGGTGATAAAGCGCTGCGCTTGGTTTCGGTGTTCGTTTAAAGTTGTTTTCATATTCGATACCGATTAGACCGAAACGAGCCGTGAAACCTTCCGCCCACTCAAAATTGTCTGTCAAGGACCAGTGAATATAGCCACGAACATCTACCCCATTTTCTTTTGCAAGCCACATCTGATCAATATGGTCGACAAGAAAATTTTGTCGTCTGAGATCATCAGCCTCGCGATCAGCTAGACCATTTTCGAGAACATAGATAGGGACTTTATATCGTTTATGGGTTGCGAGCAGGATTTCATAAAGGCCACGAGGATATACTGCCCAGTCTAAATCACTTCTTGTCTCGTCAGATATTTTGGGATTATAAAAATGAATTTCTGGCTGCGATATGTTTAACAAACTGCTCTTAACATAAAACCGTCCATAAAAATTAATGCCAATATAGTCTTGAGTCCCAGCCAGACCAGCTATATTTTTCTTAATATTTGTGTTTGTAATTTTTAATATACCGGTATTAATGGCATCCATAAAATCCCAGATAAAAGCCTGTTCTACGGCTTTGCTCGAGATTGTATCTAACGGAGCCCAAATTCGAAGTGCTTGGAAAGTACGCGTATGTTTTGCAATGCCAACTTTCGCACTTAAATTTTTACGATTCGCATGATCGTGAATGAGTTTGTATGCCACTGCATGAGCTTTTAGCAGTTGCTCAATAACCGTTACCACACCGTTAATATCTCTTTTTTCAAGTGGAGGAAAAATTCCTTGCATATATCCATTATAAATATATGTCATTGGTTCATTTAATGTTGTCCAGTGCGTTATGCGATCGCCATAAGCATCTAACACGGAGTGAACGAATTTTTCGAAATGCTCAATGGCGTCCTCTCGCTCCCAGCCTCTTTTGCCATCAGTCTCATCCCAAAACCAATGAGGACTGGAGAAGTGGAAAAGCGTTACGAAAGGTGTGATTCGATATTTTTCAAGGCTGTCGAGAATATCATGATAAAACTTTATGGCCTCAGGGGCCGGAGTGATTGAATCCCTAGTGGGGAAAAGGCGTGCCCAGCAGATGGAAAAACGGTGCGTGTTATGCCCGAGCTTGGACGCTAGAGAGAAGTCCTCATCGAAAACAAAGTCAAAATTTGTCTTTTTCAATCTAACATTGGCGCTAACCGAATCTAGAGAATTAATATGCCCTGGCAGGGCGTAACCGGGCCGTGTATCTGTGGAAGTGTTCCCCAAGTTGATTGCCTGGCGCTCGAAGGTTGTCCAGTCGCTGGGCTGCTGGTGTTCAACGTGTTGAGAAGCGGACGCTGCTCCCCAAAGAAAATCATGATCGAAGCGAGCATTATGCTTTGATGACTGCTGTAGATTAGGAAGCTTCCGTCTGGGGTCTATCAATGTCCTTCTAGAGATCATCAGTCCGAGTAATAAAAGAAACAAAAGTAGTAGAATGAGCTTGTCTTGAATTTTGGGTTCCCTCAGATTTTCCAGAGTTGAATTAAAACAATTTTTTTATCAAAAAGAAATATACTCACCATTTAGCCTTCAAGGGAGGGCATCTTTCCCTCCTACCACGGCTAAAAACAACGATTACTGATTTTTTTTACCGAAATTGGTATTGTTTTGGTAACGGACATTCTGTGACAACCTATCGTAATTTCTTGACTTCTTAAATTTGCCTAATTCCGAAATAGAGACGAAAGAGAAATCGGAATTAGTAAAGTTTATTGCAGATTATATACGAGTCTACCGGATAGATTTTTTTTGACATGGAAACTGGGGCTCCGATGTTAGCGCAGGCAATATGTTGGTTTTGATGTGTAGATTCCAAGTCGACTTTAGCAAGACCTCTTTTGGCTCGCGGTCGCTTTCTGTGAATTAGATCCAAAAATTCTTTGTGTAATTATTTAACTTACGCTTTTTGAAAGCGATACTCAGCTATCATTTTTTTAAAAAATATCTTATTCATATAGACAAGGGACTCCTTTTTAATGATGGAATAGATTTTACTGATCAAAGGATCGGCACTCGATTCAGGCACTAAATCAAGTAGCAACTGCACTTTGGCTCGTTTTCAATTTGGATATTGAGCGTTTATAGTTTGTTGGCCATGATGGTGGAGCTACCGTTTTGTGACTATTTTATTAGTGATAATCCAGAACTAGTAATTCGCTCTTTTCATGGTTCTCAGCCGTGCGATCCCTTAAACAAAAGTTGGTTGGACTTGGCTCCAGCGATTATGGTTAGATCGCCAAAACGATATAATATGATTCCTTAACAGAGTTGTTTGATATTTATACTAGTTATCAAACTAAGGCGTCCGAGTGATCGCAAATCCCGGATTTCGGCGTCTTATAAGACCCGATGACCGGTTTGTATCAGTGAGCGACTGGAAACCGATATCACTGCAAGACCCAGCAACTTAAAGAGTTAAATAGAATACATTACAAACATATGGCGGAGAAGAGGTTTGCAGTCGGACAAAAATAAAAAACAATTATCCCTAGCTCGTAGTTTTAGTGGAAAGATGAATTTGCTTACGGAGGGGTAGGACACTTATGTTCGATCAACCTTTTTTTGGGTAGCTATTAACTTTTTGTAAATCACGTCTATGACCTGTACTCTGTTAAATTCAGTCAAAAACGAGCTCATGAAGCGCGATCCCCTGCTGCGGAAGAGAAAATCCTACTATCCGTTGAAACTAAAGAAAAGCGTCTGATCAAGCCGTTTTTGTCACATACCTGACTCTGACCATTTAAATGTGTAGGAGAATCTGGGTATTTATGCTGATTCAATTTATGATTTTACTAAAGCTTTGTGTACATTCGCTATCGTAAGGTGGACGCGTTAACTGACCATAAAGTTTTCTGCATTGCATTTGACGACTTAGTTTATACTCAAAAAAAACGAATCTTGGGTTCGTTTGGTACTCATAACAAAACTTATGGTTGTGAACCAGTTGGGGAGAAGTTCGATGGCTTACTCGAATAGGCTTGCGACTTACCAAACTGTTGGTTTAGTGCTTGGTCCCATTGTCTTTATGCTTATGTTATTATTTAGCGATAAGCAAATGTTCATGGACGATTCTGCTTGGCGAACTGCGGCTTTAGGGCTGTGGATGGTGACTTGGTGGGCGACAGAGGCAATTCCCGTTGCAGCTACCGCATTGTTACCACTTATTTGTCTTGATTTGCTGGGGGTTTCCAGTACAAAGGAGGCAGCATCGGCTTACTCCCACCCCATTATATATTTATTTCTGGGCGCTTTTATATTGGCGTTGGCAATACAGCGTTGGAATCTTCATCAAAGAATTGCGCTATCAATTTTATTACAAACTGGCACTGATGGTTCCCGACTGATCGGCGGATTTATGGTTACTGCTGCGTTACTTTCGATGTGGATGACAAATACCAGCACAACCATGATGTTGATGCCAATAGCTATTTCGGTTGCGTCTATTATTTCTCGAAAAGCTAAAGGATCAATAACAAATCATGGCCGAGACTTTGAGGTAGCAATGCTGCTAGGTCTGGCATTCTCGGCCACCATCGGGGGAATGACTACTTTAGTTGGTACGCCTCCAAACGCGCTATTGGTTGCGTTTTTACTTGAAAATTATGGTGTTGAAATAAGTTTCATGGGTTGGATGTTAATTGCGGTACCGTTCGGCTCAATCTTATTATTAAGTGCNTGGATCGTTTTAACAAAAATAGTCTTTAATATTTCAATTTCTGCTGATGAAGATGTGACGAAGCATTTGGCTATGCTACGGAACAATTTAGGCTCCATGAGTACCGCAGAAAAGCGAGTTGTATGGATATTTATTTTTGTGGTGCTAGGGTTGGTATTGCGACGACCAGTGGGCGCAATTTTGGATTTGAATAGCATTTCTGATACCACAATTACACTTATCGGCGCGGTTTTACTCTTTCTTGTTCCCAGTGGAGACAAAAATCAACCCCACTTATTGAAGTGGGAAGATTTAAAGGAGCTACCTTGGGGTGTTTTAATTCTTTTTGGTGGAGGGCTTAGCCTCGCGGCGGCCATATCAAATTCGGGGCTGGCGCATTGGCTTGGAGAGGGATTGTCACCCCTTGGTGGATTCGGGGTGAGTTTTTTAATTTTAGGAGCGGTAGTGTTGGTTGTTTTTCTTACTGAAATAACGAGTAATCTCGCGTCAACTGCGACTTTTTTGCCCATTATCGGTTCACTGGCGATCGAAGTAGGTTTAGANCCGAGGATTCTCTGCATCCCAATTACTCTGGCTGCCAGTTGTGCTTTTATGTTGCCGGTGGCAACTGCACCAAATGCGATCGCGTTTTCATCGGGAATTCTAACTATTCCTCAAATGGCTCGAGCAGGGATTTATCTAAACTGTTTTGCCATCGCCTTACTTATGGTTGTTGCGCTATTATGGGCTCCTCGTTTCATGTAACGGAATCTGGTGCTTGTGTTTTTTGTCACGTAAAAATTGGGTTGGTCTTTTATTTACAAGGGTTTTTCTATCAGTGCAAAGAATCAGTTACCCCAGATTCCTTTTTTAAAAAGTTAATTCGAATACAAAAATTATTTTAAACAACACATCATGCGGAGATGGTAATGAATCAGACGGAACTTAACAAAGCTAACTTAAATGACGACCAAACTACCCTTTTTAAAATTGATACTGAGGTTATGACTAATAAAGCGTTGGTATACACCTCAAGGGCGATGATTGAAGAGAATCGTTTAATGATTCTAAGTAATTACGCCGCATCATTCATGGGAAATCGTCAGCTGGCAAACCAGAATACTGATGACATCTTTAAAAACCGAGAGCTTATTTTGAATAGGTATGATTGTCAAAGTGATGTAGAGGAAAATTTTATTCAAGCGCAAAGAAATCGGGCGAGGCTAAATTATCTTGCCCATCGATCAAAGCTAAACTCTTCGGTTCTAGACATTAGCGAAAAGATGGCCACCATCAATAAACAGTTGATCGAAATAAACAAAGCAATAATGGCAGCAAATGAAAATATTGTAGAGTTTAACTCGGAACACATAACTACCAATATAGATTTAATCGAGGGCGACAATTTACCTGAAAAAGCTACACCAAAGACAAATGCCGTCCTGATTGCGGAAAATAAGAAAGCCATGCAGGACCTAATGGCATCGGCCGAAAGGAATCGTGCACGTATGAATAGCGTTATAAATACGTCTTTGGACAACAGTGATGCGTTGATACAGAACAAGAGTGAAATAGCTGAGCGCCGAGAGAGCATCATGAAGAATAGAGGCGCACTGCTTNCGAATAAAAATCGCATCCTTGAGTAAGTCCGATTTTCTATCTTATGAGGAGTTTCCAATGGCTCTACTATGAAACTCCTTAACTTTTTTTCTACCTTGACCCTGAAAACAGCTCAATCAGCTCAAGTGCGGGCCTATCATAAAATAACTCCTTCGCTAGAATTTTGAGCTGTGTCAATTCACCGGGTGAGCAAGATTTCCCATTAGCACGAAGCCAGCTCTCCAAAGCATTGCCCTTTCCACGATTACCAGATGCTAACGAGACATTCGCCCGAGCGTCACCGACATCGCATCCTTCCACGCGGCCAGGGTTTTGTCCACGCCGGCTCTTAGTCATAGCGGCTTCAAGTCTACGTACTTTGGTATTCGCATTTGCAAGTTGTTTGGTGAGCATGTCGACACTCTTTTGAAGACGTTTCATTTCTAACGGCTCATGAGATTGTGCGGGCAAAAAATAGACAAGTGCAACCAATGAAAGTGCGGCGAAAGATTTACTTCTTTTGCGACGCGTGAGTTTTGTCAAGTGGAAGCCCCTTTNNTTTTTTTAAACAACATTAAAATTCTCCGAATCTATCTGATTATCGGGAGATTCACCCCATACTTTAGCGCACACCTTAAATCAATTAAACATATTCGTGTCACATTGAAAAATCTACGCAAATAATTCTACTTTAAAATGAGTTGTTTTTTTGCTTTATGGTAAACATTGATTGATATCTTACATCGCCGGACACATGAATTGGCGAGTGCGACTTATAAAAGCTTAGTACGGGATATGTTATGCTACCTAATTTAGATGGCGCGTAGGAGGGGAAATGCTTGGGGTTCAAGCTAAAAGATATCGGAGGCAGAGCCGCCTCAGACGCCAATGTAAGTTATTTCGTTGTTGAGGCAATAAGTGGATAANCAATGTTGCGCGATCCAATTATTCTACTTTGTTACCTCACCACCCTTTCAGTTCATTTCTCTAAATATACAGAGGTAGAAAATATATTAATTACCACACAGCCACTTATGATTAGGATGATACCGATTGCCGCAGCGAAATCTAATTGCTGATTGTATATAAAAAACCCAACTAAGGAAATTAGAGCGATACCTGCTCCAGACCAGATTGCATATGCTATCCCGAGCGGAATGTCTCGAAGGACAAGAGTCAGAAAATAGAGCGAGCACGCATAGCCAGATAACGCTAAAACGGATGGAATGATTTTTGTAAATTCGGCAGATGCTTTTAACGCGCTGGTAGCAATGACCTCTGCTATAATCGCCACGACCAAAAATAAGTACGCCATAAATTTAACCTTTTTTGAGTAAACTTTTAAATATTTATTGTTTTAACCATGAGCTTAAATTTAAGTTCTCAGCAGAAATAGAATTGTTTTTTTTAATTGGGCAATATGAATCAAGTAGATTCGAATCTTAAGGTCATAATAAGTCCTGTTCAAGCTCTTGAACAGGAGAGGATCTTGTTTACCGATGTTTTATTAGGCAAATGCCGAGCTGCGCTAAGTATTTGGACCACTAGCCGTTCGCTTGTTGTACCTCGCCGCTTGAAAAATAATTCTAACTTCGCTCGTGCGGAAATGAATTCGAGGGCAAGGGGTTGGACGGTCGTTGTTCGAGATAGCGGAGGAGGTGCGACTCCTCAGGGGAATGGAATTGTAAACGTTACCTATGCTTATGTTTGTGATCAACACCCATCTATCGCGGACGGTTATTCTGAAATATGTGCCCCGGTTATCCGCTTGGCAAATAAATTTGGCGAGGAGGCTGGCTGTGGCTATGTCAATGGTAGTTTTTGTGACGGGCAATATAATGTAGTCTGCCGGTCGCGAAAACTTGCCGGCACTGCGCAGCGAAGATCAAGGCAAAAAGGCCGCGTGTCGAGAGCAGTGCTATTCGCTCATGCCTTGATTTTAGTTGATCACGACTTGGTTGAGAGTACGCGAGCACTGAATGAGTTTTATCAAGATTGTGAAGATAACGTGACAGTAGATGTCGACGCCCATGTTAATCTTAATGATCTCTCCGAGGAACTACCCATACAATCTATGGATGAGGTTGCCTATTTTTTCTATCAAGAATATTCTAATTTCCTTTCAAAATTTTGTTGAAGTGCTCGGTCGCTTGATGTTTTTTTTGGATGTTGGATGCTAAATTTATGAGCGTAAAGTAGTTAAGATCTACAATCGGCAAATAGAATGTAATTGAGGAAAATTATGGCGAATTCGAATTATAAAGATAATATTAAGGTTGATTTAACTAGGCGTATAGTTTTGGCTATGCTACTTGGCCTACTCGTCGGTGTAATGTTAAATTCTATGATGCAGGGCGAACTATTCTCAAACACGACCTCAGAGCTTATAAATTCATATCTCGTTGAGGGGTTATTTGACACTGTGGGTCAAATATTTGTTCGCTCTTTAAAGCTCATGGTAGTGCCTCTAGTATTTTTTTCTCTGCTCTGCGGTACCGCATCTTTGGGCAGTAATTCGAAAATGGGTTTTTTGGCGGGTAAATCTATAGTTCTATATATGGTCACTACCGCACTTGCCATATCAACTGCGCTAATTCTAGCAATTTTCATGGCGCCAGGTCAGGGGATAGACTTGGCAGCGACATCAAATTTCTCAACGGTAGAGCCCCCGGAAATGAAAACTACTTTAATAAATATTTTCCCGAGTAACCCAGTTTCCGCTATGGCAGAGGGAAAAGTGTTACAAGTCATTATTTTCGCTTTATTAACGGGTTTGGCGTTAGGTCACATGGGAGATTCTGGAAATAAACTACTTAATTTTTTCCAAGATATAAATACTATGATCATGAAAATGATCATGCTACTAATGGAATTGGCGCCACTGGGTATTTTTTGTCTGCTTGCAAAATTATTTGCTGGCCTTGGGATAGGCGTGATCGTCAGTTTGGCGACCTATTTTTTTACTGTTGTGTTTGCTCTTTTATTACATTGTTTTGGAATATATTCAATATTATTGAGAACAATGACCGGCTTGAATCCTATAAAATTTTTCATGCACATGCGATCACCCATGACATTTGCTTTCAGCACAGCCTCGAGTGCTGCGACAATGCCGGTTACTTTGAGGACGGTGGAACATGATGTTGGCGTTGATAACCGTGTCGCATCTTTTACTGTTCCCTTAGGCGCAACAATTAATATGGATGGCACGGCTATTATGCAGGGTGTTGCGACTGTTTTTATTTCACAGGCATACAACATTGATTTGAGTTTGGAGGCATATCTGATTGTTATTTTGACCGCCACGTTAGCATCAATAGGGACTGCTGCGGTTCCAGGCGTGGGGTTGGTTATGCTTGTTATGGTACTCAATCAGGTGGGTCTGCCTGTCGAAGGAATCGGATTAATTATCGGCGTAGATCGTCTTTTAGATATGCTTCGAACCGCTGTGAACGTTGCAGGAGACGGAACTGTAAGTACTTGTGTTGCTCATAGTGAGGGTCTCCATTCTCGACGGCGGTTTTACCAACTGGAGGTCGAAAAAGCTGCAACATGAGATATTAAAGCGTTACCATAACCATGTTTCGAAGCATACAGGGCTCATACAAAACGAGATGTTTATGAAAAACAGGATTTTGATATTTTTATTATTGTTCTCTTTGGATGGGTTTTGTTTGGAATCGCAGGAAATTGTAGCGGAAAAAATTGCGAAATGGGTAAGATATGGAGCTATTGCAAAGCTAGCGAGGGAGGAGCTTTCGGAGAAAAATTTTAGTTTTCCTTATATGGATATGCCTTTTGTGGAACATGGAACTCTGCCGATAGATGTTCCCGTTACAGGTGCCTGTGAAGTAGAAAAGCGGGTATTTGCATTATCGGGCCGTACAATCGTGCAATACTTCAACCTTTGTAGTGGTGTCGTTATTGCTGAGAGAAGCTATCCTTAGTTCTTAGATTGGATAGGTCGTATAACTCTGTTTTTTAAGCAGATTAAGTCTCTTATGAGCCTCAAGCCGATCGAGTGCGTTATGTTGACCCCAGCTTTTAGTTATAAAAGTATGTTTCTCGCTCTTTTCAAACGCGAGCCGCAAACCTTTTATTAACGGCGTATAAGGTAGTTTCCAGTTGTCATACCCCTCTTGGATGGTATCGAAATAGCAACCGGACGGGGGCCCTAAACCAAATCCTGGGTTCATGACGTACACGAAACAATCTAATAGCTCTTCCTCAATTTGTACCGAAACATCTTGTTTTCGATAAAGTTTCGGATGGTCTTCGTAGACATCCAAAGAACGTTCGCATGCGGGCGTAGTTTTGTAGACTCCTACTGGTACTGTTGTACTTTTTGAGGGAACTATATCAGCGACACCTCTAAAACATAGTTCCCAGCCGAATAATGTCCCTGCCGATATCAATGTGGCGGATGGACATCTTTGTTTCATCTGGTGGAGGTTTAAATTCGAACCGTACGCTGCATAAAATTTCATTATTGCTCACCATAGTATAACCTGAGTGGGTTAGCTTTTTGAGTAATTAATTCTCATTTCAGTTGTTAAATACATAAAAAACATAAATAGCTTAGTGTGACGGCGACAAAAAAACTAGAAATTCTTAAGAAGCTGTTTAATTATACTGATCTGGCCGTATATTAAGTAATGTAAGAATGTGCGCTAACATTACAACAAGCTTGTTGGAAACCCATAAAAGTGGGAGGCGTAATAAGGGTTCCGCTTTTTGTAAAAGATTGTTACATCTATGATCAAATCTTGAAATTAAGCAATAGTAAATTTGAAAGGCTTACAAATTGCGTATCGTTGAGGGTGTGTGATGGCAGAAAAAGTAACAAAAATGAAACTAGATGATTATATGGTCGTAAAAAAAATGACCAAGGAGCAAGTGTTCCAAGCTATATCGAGAAAAGAAATCTCGGGTAGCTTTTTAGCGGGTGAATGGATGATTTTTGACGATGAAATGAATTTCTCCGCAGGGTTAGAAGCCGGTAAAGAAAATGATGATCGTTCTGATTCCCGACTAGTAAGAGAAAAAGAGGAGGCTATTGCCAAGATAGCGATGGCTCAGACTATGGCTAAAACGGCCCAAACAGAAGCGCGGAACTCTTCAGAGAAAAAAAACAAGTCAGCCGCCTCCGTTAAAGGTTCTCCTGGCGGTGCGATATCTTCTTCCCCGCGTGAGGGACGTAAGTCGGAGGTGTTAAAGGCCCCAATCTCAGATGCTCCTGACACTAAATCTGGCCCGATGGGCAGCGGTAAGTTAGATCTTAAGAAGTCGGGAATGGCCAAATCGATTCTGGCAGAAGCACGTGAGCTGGCTATGAGTACTCAGTCGAAAGCGTCAGCACCTGTTAATACGCCGATTCAAAATAGCAGTTTTGCTGAAGGCATTCTTGCTGAGGCGCGCGACTTGGCCAAATTACATGATGACATCGCCGCGACTGGTTCTAAGAATGGACTGGACGCTAAAACTATCTCAAGTCGGAAAAAAACTAAGCCTCCAACCTTTATTGCAAGACAGTTTGAGGATGATGTAGATCAGGCCAAAGAGGGAGAGCGCTGGAAAACTAAGATAGACGATTATATCTTGGACAAGGGTATTAGCATGCAGGATGCATTTAAACTTATTACCCAGAAAAAAGTGGATGGGCAATTCATTAATGGATCCTGGTACATAATAGATAACGATGAAGAGCATAAAGAAAGAAAAGCCTCTGCGGCAGCGAGCGCTGCTTTGGCAGAACAACAGCTCAGAGCAGAGGAGGCGCTTCGAGAGGCTCAAAGGCGTCAAGAAGCGCGGCGAAAGATAAAAATTGGCGAGTACATGCAAGAGTATGGCGTGGAAAAGGAACAAGTCTTTAAATTGATTCAAGACAAGTCTTTGGAGGGATATTTCTCAAATGGTGAGTGGTACATTTTAGAGAGCATAGAAGATCTTTTAGCTCGTGAGGAGCTGGCTGAAACTGAGCTCGAGGCATTAGCAGCTATCGAAAAAGAAAAAGAAGATGCCTTCAAAGAAAGGAAGCATGAGGCAGAGTTACAAGACGGTCTCAATGAAGAGGAGCGTGCTAGGGCTTTAAACATGCCTTTTATTACCGATGCACAGTTTGCAGATAGAACAATATTGAGAACAATTGGCGTTGTTCAAGGCAGCACAGTCCGCTCTAAGAGTCTTCCAGCGGAGTTGAGTCGTGACCATATTACTCTGCCGGGTGCAGAGTTAGTAACTTTTACCGCAGACCTGTCGGAGGCTAGAGCACAAGCAGTCGATCGGATGAAAATTCAAGCTTTCATTCAAGGGGCGAACGCAGTTGTGTCCACACACTTTAACACATCTATGATCGATTTGGGTGCTACCGAANTTCTAGTCTATGGGACCGCAGTAATCGTTGCGTCACCGACGATATAAAATTTGTGAACTTGGCAAGCCATAAGGCAAATAAAGGTACAGCGCATGATTCTGAGGGGTGGTGTGCCTTCACGAAGTATCCAAGAAGTTTGCGTTTCTCACTGATACGCTCTTTTGCATCTTGCCAGACCGCCCTCCATCGCCGATAGATACGTTTTTTCGCGATTTGAGATCGAGCTTTTGAATGTTTCAACTTCGGAAAGAATCGCGGTATATCTCGACCTATTTATTTCTCCTTCAATAAGTTGTTCCCGAGCGGAGAACTCCTGCGTTAGTGTTTCTAAGATTTCATTTGAAAGTTTTTTGGGAATCGCCTTTAGCATACATTTCCAAAATTCATCTAATGTTGATGGATCGTTAGACGCTGGTGGTTTCTTTTTTAAGTCTTGTATTCCGGAGATCCCGCCTAATCGATGAAAGAGGTAGAGCTTTGATGCGTCTAAACCTGAGGATATCTCGGGAATTGAGGTTGAGCCGGGCCCATTGCCACACGCTATTATCATCAAGAACATAAATATCGGTATTACTCGAGACATTGTATTACCCTTTTTTTTAATTTAATGATTGACCATACCCACTTATTATCAATTTATACTATTTTTCACTTTTATGAAGCCCTTTTTTAATTTATAGCTTAAAGATCATATAACACTATATTATTTGTTACCTTATCCTCTGGTTTTTTAAATTGCTTATCAAAGCCTATTTATAAAAACCCCTGAGAACTGAAATAATATGCCAGAAAAAAATTTTGGATTATTAAATTTTTGATTTCGTAGAGACTATTTTCGACCGAGTTACTCAGGATTTTGTTACTATTTATAAGGCTTTTGAAATGTTGGCTCATCGAGGTGAGATTTGAGAGTTTTTTTATACAACGTTAGAAATTTTTTTGGCAAAGTAGGTAGCGGTCGAGCGGAGTTTACACTCCTGATGTTCGTTGGCTTAGCCATGACTTTTCTTGTTTTCGATATATCAGACTATTTTTTAAAACTTGTACATACTGAGGTGTGGATTACTATATATGAGTTTTTAAATAAACTCTTTAGCGGTTGGTATCTTGTGGTTGATACGTTTGCGCCTCCATCCAATAATTTGCGATTAGTTTTTCAAATACTTTTGTCTTTTATTTTATGTATTCCCTTTTTGAGTGGCTATCTTTTCCTTCGTAATAAGGTGATTGATGAAAATGTGTACTTAAACAATTTTAATTGCTTCGATGACGTTTATCGATTTCAGAGTGGAGATTTGAAAGTCTTCTCTTTAACGGATAAACCAGTCGAGCCCAGACGCTTAAATGGAAATTTAATTTGTATATTGGATCGGTTTTTTATGCTTATCCCCGATTCCGAAAGCATTATATGGTCACTCGGATCAGCGAGTTCAGAGGAGCAGAAGAAAGAGCCGAGCGTTACAATTTTTTGTGCGCTTGGAGGCGCGAAAATGGCGTGTCGGTTGATTGTTGTAGAGGATCGCAGTGACCCGATGCGGGTCAAGTATTTGGGAGGTGGAAACCTTACCGACATAAAAAGCATAATTCGCTCCAATGTCGCGAAATTAGAGGGCGTTAAAGAGTGTCTCTTGCGTTCATCACAATTAATGACAGTCAACAAAAGGCACCAACTGGCATACAAGGCCATGTTGATGATGGACGATGGCGAATACACGGTATTAGGAAGTTATTTGACTCTGCATCAGAAGTCTTATGAGCTGCTGCTTCTGACTCCGCCAGAGGAGCTTGATAATGATCTGAAGTCTGTCATGATTCGGACGATCAATAATATAAAGGTCAAGGGATTTGGCTCTCTAAATGAGTTTGAACTGTTCAAGGGGACATAATCAAAAAGTTTTGTGATGACATGTCTCGACCGAAAATAGCCGAGTGGCCTCTGATTAATGTGAGGAGCTTCATTGATTGCTTAGGACTTGGTGTTACCACCTCGCAGGATACGCCAAGTGTGGACATGTCTTTTTACCTGGTTTAATTTTCTCATCCAGCTGCTTTTGTGGCGAATTATGCATCCAGTTTTTAAGGCGAACAGAAGAGTTCCTATCATATATTTGTTGCTATGAGGGTTAGAGCAACACGAAGATTGCTCTGACGGATTATCGCCGGTGAGAATATAACTGTCATTACCGAGTGATTTTACTCTTTTCACGATTCTTCCAAAGATCGGAATCTGCATTACAACTATGTCGCCAGCACTTACTCTCTTTTTTTTATAAGCGAAAAGAATATCATTATGCGAAAGCGTCGGAAACATGCTGTCGCCCGTCACACGAAAAACTTTAAGCATCAGTTAGAACAGGCTGCACAATGTCTAATGATGGTGGATATGGTGCTATTACTCTACGCGTGTTTATACCTTTGCTATGCCAGAACATCTCAGTAAATTCATTGAGCTTCGCCAATAGATCTACTCCGTCTTGCCGGTTATTGCCCTGTTTGCACTTTGAGGCCGCTATCATGATAGAGTGTGCGAGAGAGTGCACATTCGGGAACTCTGCGATTTGCGGAGCTTTGAAGTAATCTCCCCAAATTGTTACGACCTCGTGCTTGACTCCAGCAGCATGTGTTTCTTTTTGGGCGACCAGTCGCGCAATTTGGGTAATCCCGGGCACTTGGTCAGCACTGCCTACTTCGGCGATCAAATCCATTAACCTTACTATGCTAACTGCGGCAACTTGTGCCACTGCTGGGTCATAAATTTTACAAGGAATGTCGCAATGTGCTTTTACTGTCGGTATTTTGAACATCGTTGTTTTTCTCACGTTGTGGGATTAGAGGGATTTTCGTTTTTCACTCGATTTATTAGAGATCAAGGACCTAGCTTCTTTAATGACGCTACTCCGGTTGCATATGTAAACTACTGCGGCAAAGAGAATGCATGTGCAAATGAATGAATAAATATATGGATCGACGAATTCATGAGTATGAAAATTTGTGGTTGCATGCGCTATGGATGTTGTAGAGAGTGTTAGTGACGAAAATATAGTAGACATTGACCTGATCATTATTTCTCCCTGTGGTGGCATTTCTTAATTCTCGGATCTGAAAGTGTAGCAGCAGCTACTTATTTGTATAAAAATATCTACGGCTTTACTTGTTCAAATAGACTCATCTCAGTGTAGATATATATGTAGAAAAGATCAATCATATACTCTGCTAGATTTGCGAACTTTGATGACTTAGAAAAAGTAAAACGTAGATATTTTTTAGTAATTTTGGGCAATTATCAAAGTGCTTTGATTCATTTAAGACTGTAATGCTGCAATGTATTTGGCGACTTTCCATCCATTGGATGATACTCTACAGGCTGCTAAATTTTGGTATTGCATTGATAAAATGAGTGTTTAAGTGTCCTCAAGAGTTGGTTTAGTTGCTTTCTGTTTAATAGTATTTACAGTTGGATGTGCTGATAAGAATGGTAATTGGAATAATCCCCATGCACCTGAAAAAGAGCATATGAAGGTAATGTATTCTGTATTTACCTCCCCACCCAAAAACTTAGATCCTGTCCGTACATATAATCTTGATGAGGCGACTTTGATCGATCAAATTTATGAGCCTCCGCTTGAGTACCACTATCTAAAACGTCCTTATCAATTAAAGCCACTGACCCTGCAAGATTTACCTAATCTTGAGTATCTTAGTGCCGATGGGACAATCGTGTCAGAGAAGTCAGAGTATGTGGCATATTCGCGGTATACATTTCAGCTGAAAAAAGGGATCCAATATCAACCGCATCCCGCATTTGCTATGAACGATCGTGAGGAGCCCTACTATTTTTTTTCCGATGAATCCTCAGCCAGAAAATATAGGATCTTAGCTGACTTCAAGCATGTCGGTACCAAAGAACTAGTTGCTAACGACTACATTTATCAAATAAAACGTATGGCGGATCCGAGGCTACAATTTCCCATTTGGGACATTGTGTCTACTTATCTCGTTGGTATGAAAGATTTGCGGAAGGAGATTGTGCAAGCCCGTCGGGACAATCCTACAGGTTGGTTAAATTTGGATACTTTCCCCCTCGCCGGTGTCAGAGAGATCGATCGATATACATTCCAAATAACGTTGCATAAAAAATATCCGCAATTCAAATATTGGTTGGCGTTCCATTTTTTTGCGCCTATCCCAATGGAGCTAGATCGATTTTATAATCTTCCAGGGCAACAGGAAAAAAACATTAGCCTTGCTTATCATCCTGTTGGAACCGGCGCATTTATGATGACTAAACATGACGCAAGTAGCGAGATTGTTCTCGAGAAAAATCCAAATTTTGGCGTAACTCTTTATCCTTTAGAGGGTGAAATGGAGGACGAATCACTTGGATTATTGGCGGATGCCGGTAAACCGTTACCTTTTTTGGACAAAATTATCTTTCGCCTCGAGAAAGAGGCAATACCGATATGGACAAAATTTTTGCAAGGGTACTATGATCGATCCGGTGTTGGTAGTGACAGCTTCGACCAAGCGGTTGACGTAAGCGTTGATGGAATAGCGCTGAGTGATGAAATGCGCAGAAAAGGGATCAGCCTTAACATGACAGTAGAACCGGCCACTTATTATATGGGATTTAATATGCTTGATCCTGTGGTCGGGGGTTATTCGGAGCAGCAACAGAAATTGAGAAATGCGATTGCAATAGCTTATGATGAACAAGAACAAATTTCTATTTTTCGCAATGGTCGCGGTGAGATAGCAATGAGCCCACTGCCACCCGGAATTTTTGGATATCAAGATGGAGAGCGGGGCCTAGATGAAGAAGTTTTTGATTGGGTAGATGGTAAACCCGTTAGGAAACCGATTGATATAGCGGCTCGGTTATTGAGCGAGGCTGGCTACCCTGAGGGCAGGGATCGGGTTACTGGAAAACCCCTGGTACTTAATTTGGACACAACTAAAAGCACCGGTGACGCAGCTCGGCAGAGCTGGTTAATAAAGCAGTTCAACAAGTTAGGTATTCAGCTTAATATACGTGCAACCGATTATAATCGTTTTCAGGATAAGATGGAGAGTGCCAAAGCACAAATATTTTTTTGGGGTTGGTTTGCGGATTATCCTGATCCTGAAAATTTCTTGTTTTTACTTTACGGACCCAACAGTAGAACCGGAAGTGGTGGCTCAGGCGTGAACTCTACTAATTACAATAATCAAAGATTTAATGAATTATTTGATGAAATGAAAGTGATGCCAAATTCGCCTGAGCGTTTGCTAATTATAGAGAAAATGTTAAAGATCTATCGGAAAGATCGGCCATGGGCGTCAAGTTTTCACCCAAGGACCTTTACCCTGAACAATGCTTGGGTGAAAAACTTCAAGCCACACGGGATGTCACAGGTGACCTTGAAGTATCAGGATATAGATATAAAGCTTCGGGAAAATCGCCGCGGTGAGTGGAATAAACCAGTAGTGTGGCCTTTATGGCTTTTTTTAACTTTCTGCTTCTTAATTGTTTTTCCCGGTTATCTCGCATACAGGCGACGGCAAACACAGAAAATTATTTAATTATGTGGTCTTATATTTTTAGAAGAAGTGTTTATGCACTACCGATACTCATCGGAGTGAATTTCTTTACATTTGCGTTATTCTTTATGATCAATTCCCCGGATCAAATGGCCCAGGCGCAGCTCGGGATCAAGCATATCTCGCCGGAGGCTGTTCATGAATGGAAAAAAGCTCGCGGGTATGACATGCCACTATTTTTAAACGATGAGAAGAGTGGGTTCGACAAAGTCACTGAGACGATTTTTTATGAAAAATCAGTTAGATTATTTATTTTTGATTTTGGCAAAACTGACGAAGGGCGAATCATTCTCGACGAGATTAAGAAACGGATGTGGCCAAGTTTGGCGGTAGCGCTTCCAGTATTTATGGTGGGGTTAGTGGTCTCAATCTTTGTGTCTCTGATCGTCGTTATGTTTCGTGCAAGCTTATTCGAATTGTCCGCGATGGTTCTTTGCGTGGCAATGTTCTCTATTTCCTCTATGTTTTACATAATTGGTGGGCAGTTTCTTTTTGGTAAGCTATGGAGCTTGGTACCTGTCTCAGGATTTATCGCGGATAAAAGTGCTATAAAGTTCCTTATTTTACCTATCATAATTGGTGTAATTTCGGGGTTTGGTGGCGGTGTGAGAGTGTATCGGATTATATTTCTTGAGGAAGCAAATAAAGACTACATCCGCACTGCTCGGGCTAAAGGTGTTTCAGAATTAGCAATTTTATTCGGGCACTTATTCCCCAATGGTTTAATTCCGATTTTGACCGGTATCGTAGTGGTAATACCCACCTTATTTTTGGGAAGTTTAGTGACTGAATCTTTCTTTGGAATCCCTGGGCTAGGTAGTTTTACAATCGATGGTATAAGGGCACAGGATTTCTCTATCGTAAGGTCTATGGTATTTTTGAGCTCAGTGCTTTACATCTTGGGATTACTACTNACAGATATTTCTTANACNATNGCTGATCCNAGNGTGAGNCTCACTTGATAAAACCAATTNTTNTNTGGAGTGANATTTTTATTTTTCTACTCGTGNTAGGNCTTGTAGNTNTGTTTACATACCTCAAGCCNAGNNCTGAAACNCGAGCTAATTGGAGGNANGTATTTAGAGAGTAGAATNGGTTGTTGTACCTTCATTNTNTTNTGTTTNTATATTTTTATCGCCTTACTGGACTCGCTCCATTTCCAGANANCATTGCCTNCAACCTCGGAAAGNNCTGNGGTTTTTTANAGTAATGAGGTGCTNAGCNTCCTCGACCTNNTACATGNANGCNTACNCGNNAAAGNAGAGAAAACCTATTCNGCNCCNTTTGCNATGTATTNATANTCAAAGGAGAATATGTTCTCTGANTCNGGNCANNTATANAGGGNTTANCCNNGGCTANTGCATGGTGGAAGTCACTTGANGGGTGATNCTGAGCGNATCGGAGANATNATAAGTAGATCNTTGTTAGCGCTNTCGAAGGGNGNTNNGTTAAGTNNTNTTTTGATTGGNAGCCTCNTGCTAGTTCGACGAANNTATTTCTCTGAGACCTTCCTNCCTNTNAATTCTGCCTGTNTNCTNCTNGGAATTATTGTGACGGGTTGGATTTGGATNTTGGAGNTAGGAGCTTANTANCATATTTTGGGNACNNATAAAGTGGGCGNAGATGTNCTCTATCAAGCNATTAAATCNATCCGCACCGGTATCTTACTNGGGACTTTAGCCGCTCTNTTTGCGGTACCTTTTGCNATTGGATTCGGAATCTCGGCCGGTTACTTTAAAGGAAAAATCGATGATGCAATTCAATATTTGTACACAACGCTGAGTTCGATACCAGATATCTTATTGATTGCTGCTGCGGTTCTGGTGATAGATGTATACATCGAAAATCATNCAGANCAGTTTAATTTACTTATANANCGTGCCGACTTNAAATTTTTAGCNCTNTGNGCAATTTTTGGGTTGACTAGCTGGACNGGCTTNTGCCGNTTGTTACGTGCAGAGACACTNAAGGTNAGTCAATTNGANTATGTGAGCGCNGCTCGTGNATTTGGAGTNANCCANNCNGGNGTNATTNNNNGACACATTTTNCCAAATGTNATGCATTTGGTAATCATNTCAACGGTNNTAAATTTTAGCGGCTTCGTTCTTGCTGAATCGGTTCTGGCATACATNGGAGTNGGTGTGGACGCNTCAATGAANAGTTGGGGCAACATGNTAAATTCTGCCAGACANGAGTTNTCACGNGATCCCGCTGTNTGGTGGTCAATNCTCTCNGCNTTTGTTTTTATGTTTATATTNGTNTTGTCTGCGAACTTNTTNTCCGACAAGGTTCGTGATGCTTTTGATCCANGAGGGTNNCGAANAATGAGNNTTNACCTTTGACAAAGCCAATNTTAANNGTNANNNAANTAANAATANNCNGCAAAGATGTCGAGAAAACTCTTGTGGATGGAATATCTTTTTTTCTAAATTCTGGAGAAGTGCTGGCACTAGTGGGTGAGTCTGGATCTGGGAAATCTATCACAGCTTTATCTATTATGCGTCTCTTACCAAATTCCCTCGTCGTGAGAGAGGGTAATGTCGTACTTGAGGCAACAAATCTCTTCGGTTTGACTGAGAAGCAAATGAATGACATTCGTGGCCGACGCGTGTCCATGATTTTTCAAGAGCCTCAAACGTCCTTGAATCCGGTTCAAACTATCGGGCACCAGATATTCGAGGCATTGAGACTACATAGAGAACTATCCTCCGAAGAGGCGCAATCTGAGGTGGTAGATTTACTACTTGAAGTAGGGCTACCGGATGCAGGAAGTAGAGTGAAGTGGTACCCGCATCAATTGTCTGGTGGACAAATACAACGAGTTATGATTGCTATTGCGCTAGCATCTAATCCAACATTACTGATCGCTGATGAGCCGACAACTGCACTTGATGTAACAGTACAAAAACAGATTTTAGAGCTTCTCTTGAAGTTGAAGTCTGAACGAGACCTTTCCATTCTTTTTATCACACATGACTTGAATGTGGTGGCAGATTTTGCTGATCGAGTCGCAGTTATGCATGACGGAAAACTAGTTGAAATTTCCGCATGTAGTGATTTTTTTAGTGCGGCATCACATCCCTATAGCCAAAAGTTGCTTAACTGTCTTCCGAATGATGGAAAATTCCTACCAAACAATACAAGAACATCTTTGTTACGGGTGAATAATTTACATGTTTGGTTTCCTCAGCGACGTGGAATTTTTCAACATGTCTTTGGATATACAAAGGCCGTAGACGGGATTAGTTTTGAAATTAATCAGGGTGAAACATTAGCTTTAGTTGGAGAGTCAGGATGTGGGAAAACAACGACCGGTAGGGCTATCCTTCGACTCTGTCCAATGACAAAAGGACAAATAAGTTACGAAAATTTAGTGATTCACAGTCTGCCAAACCAAGAGTATCGACGTTTTAGGAGAAAAATACAGATAATCTTTCAGGATCCTTATTCGTCCATGAACCCGCGTATGACAGTGGGCAACATTATAAAAGAGGGCATGCGGGCTTTGACATATGAGATTCCAAAAAAGATTCGGGATAGATATTTATGCGAAATCTTAGATCGCGTAGGGTTGCCGGAAGAATATCTGGCTAGGTATCCGCACGAGTTCTCAGGAGGTCAACGTCAGAGAATAGCTATTGCTCGAGCGCTTGCAGTGAAGCCAAAACTCATAATTTGTGATGAGCCTACAAGCGCGCTCGATGTTGCCCTTCGTTCCGAGGTGTTGGCTTTGCTTCGCGAATTACAGGAGGAATATGGCATTTCCTACTTATTTATTACCCATGATCTATCATTAATTCCATCTTTTGCGCATAACGTTGCAGTAATGAAAGATGGTAAAATCGTTGAGAAAGGTACTGCTGAGGATGTNCTCTTGCATTGCGAGCACGAATACAGCCGCAAGCTGGTCGCTTCCGCGCCTAACCTCACAACCAACACAGGGGGTGTTGTTAATTAATGAGTAACACATGTTTTTTGCTTCGATTTTACACAAAGAATACCGTGCTTGTGTTGTTTTTGTGTCTAACCGTAATACAATTACAGAGCTGTTCAGGGGAAAAGCGCGCTGTTTTCTCCAAATCAAGTTGTTTAGACGCTAAAAAAGTTAATCGCTCGATTAAAATAGCACATGGAGAGTTTCAGTATGGTGACGATCGATTTTATTCGGACGAGAGACCGGTAAGTCGTGAAGTGGTGTCAGACTTTGAGATTGATACGACAGAAGTTACTAACCGCCAGTTTAGGAGGTTTGTAGAAGCGACCGGATATGTAACGGATGCTGAAAAGGGCTTGTCCGAACGAGAATTTCCTGCATTACCTCCAGAGCTTCGCGTTCCGGGCTCAGTCGTATTCGTCCCACCCACAAAGATTGACGCCACAACCGATGGAGATTGGTGGCGTTTTGTTGCTGGCGCGAATTGGCGTAATCCTCAAGGTCCCGATAGTTCTATTGAGGGCATGGATAACTTTCCTGTGGTACAAGTGACCTATTCCGATGCTGTGGCTTATGCCGATTGGATAGGGCGTCGTTTACCTACTGAAATTGAATGGGAATATGCCGCTCGTGGTGGCTTGGATGGAGCAAAATTCACGTGGGGAGACCAACCTCCTGATGAGGCGGTTGCTCGGGCGAACACATGGCAAGGACAATTTCCTTTCACTAACGACGGTAGTGATGGTTATGAGGGGATCTCGCCTGTTGGCTGTTACGAACCCAATGGATACGGGCTTTACGATACAGCAGGAAATATTTGGGAGTTGACCGAGAGCGCGTATCACTTCGACCGTCAAATGCCCTTTAGGGAAACTGGATATGATCCGAGACAGCCTGGTATCAGCCTTAAGACGATTAAAGGTGGATCATTTTTGTGCGCCGATAATTATTGTAGGCGTTACAGACCATCGGCGCGTCAGGGACAGGATGTTACGCTTGCGACCTCACATATTGGTTTTCGGACAGCTGCGGATATCCCTCAATAGGGAGATTAAATTGAAGATTGAAGTAGTATCCCTGATGAGCCTAAAGTATGAACGCCTAACAGCCTTTTGAATTACCATGTGGCGTAACAATGTCGCATCGAATTATAAAGGCTACAGGTGCAGTGACTGACGGATTAGTAATCTTGATGGTAGTCCCTCCGAATTTCTTTTGAAACTTTATAAGCTATGGGGTCAGGCGGCGCGGGTTTGTTAATTTTTGGCCATATGATAATGGATATGGATTGTCTAAAACTCCCGGCAATGTTGTTATTGATTGCGTGCCTGACAATTGTTTTGCAATTTCATAAAGAAATTGGGTCACGGCGGCTACAAAAATGAGTGCTCAACTTTGGGTTCAAATAAATCATGCAGGCCGGCAGACACCAAATATTTCTAATCCCTAGCCATTTGCCCCATCAGCGATTGATCTGAAGCTGGCGAGTAAGAACTTTGGCCAGTCTCAGGTGTTATCAAAACCTTCGATAATGCAGATTATTAAGGGTTTCATAATAAGCGCAGTAGCTGCTAAGTTAGCTTGATTTGGTGACATCTAACTGCATGCAGCGCATTGCTATTTGCTCTTACAGTGTCTAAGTCCGCGCAGTAATCTGAGTAGTGATGAGTTTGGCGATACTCTCGTGAATAAGTCTCGAGGCTTGTTGGATACATTTACTTCCATGTGTGGCAACACGGGCAATAGACATCCGATTTCGGTTAATTTAAACAATACTGATTTTCACCATGGTGGTTCCTCTTTTTANGATAGATTGAAAGTAGCAGAATGGTTGAAGGATTCGGCGGTGAATATCTTAGAGCGCTCTGATGGCACTCATGAACAACCAAAACTATTAGGATAACCGTGATCTATTCCGGAAGAGAGGCAGGCAGGTGTTCAAATCATCACAAAGAGAGAAGAGTATTTTGTTCATTTTGCGAGGGCCATGTGACAGGAGTTTTTATTCCGTTGATGGTGACGAGTGGTTTTCGCAACAGAACATCAATGTGTGAGGCTCTGAGTCATTGCGCCGGAGACATAATTAGGGTTGCTCGACCAGTGTGCGTGTTAGCCGACACTACCGCCAGGATACTTGATGATTCTCCGCAGGAATTACCGTGTCTAGAGAAGCGTTCATATGTTGTTCTTATTCACTGTCGTTTCATTAAGGAGAATAAATTTCCTTGCTGGCTATACGGTTTTGCTATCGAACATTGGTACGATGCTTAGATTAAGTCATAAAAGGAGCATAGATCTTCAAACCTTATTTTTGATGAGTGCGTTACGCCTTACCATTAATTTTCGTAGAAAATTTATGGAAAACTGGCGAAGAAAAAAACATCATTCGGTACGTGGCAGGATATTACATATGTAATTGTCNTTCTGACTATGGGGACGGCTATTTTGTCATAGAGATTAGAGTGACTTTAATAAAACGGTTGTTCGGATAGGTCATTTAAATTGGTGTTAGTGGAAAAAGCTTAAGATTATGAATAGAGAGTTTATTCTCATCACAGATAAATCTTGACAAAATAAAGTAGGTGTCTAAATCGAATGCCTCAGCACGGCGATATTCTCCACCACTCGATATTTTTGCCCGTTTTGCACGCAGCGCCTTCGTCTTTTTGGGTTGGAAACCAGCTTCAAAAAGATCTTGTAAATCTGTTATTTTAGATAGATAACACCATTTATCAATGAGATGAAAGGACACATGTTCTTGATCTGATGGATCGCATTCTCTAACGAGAACAGCGGATTTCCAAGGCCACACTTTTATGTCGTAATCAGCGAGCGCTAATGCAACTCGTTGGTTATATGATTTGGGGCACTCATCCCCAACGCATGCGCCATGGCATCTTTTAAGCTGACTTCTAAAGCACTTCTTATTGTTAGGCTTGTTATTTGTAGCCTCCAACCCGCAAAGTTGGTGACACAAATGATGAATATCAGCGAGCTCTTCAAGCTTCTTTTTGGCTTGCCTTGGAGAGCGGAAAAGTCCTGATCCAGAATCAGCATAGTTAGCCTCGATGCGTTCTATTTTTAAAGTAGTAAAGCCTCTGTGATTTTCCGATTTTCGAATAGAAAAGAGACTTTTTATTTTTCGCAGCCGCCTATTGTATAGTGGATTTAGCATTTTGATTCGTTCATTCTCCAATAGTTGCGCGCCAAAGTCTGATGGGGTTGCTGTGTAATCGATTGAGCTTATTTTTGCGTTAAGTCGCATACCCTTAGGATTTTGATAATCTTGGGTGAAATGGCTCATCACACGATTTCTTATGTGAACGCTTTTACCGATGTAGAGGAGTTCGCCAAGTTGGCCATAGAAATGGTAAACACCGGGACCATTTGGTAGTTTTTCGATTTCCTTAGGTGCCAACAATGGTGGCAAAGAAGACGTGCGTTGTAGTGTGTTACAGATCGCGGCGATTTCCTCCGACTCAAACAATTCGGACGATTTTAAGAAAAATTTGTAGATGACAAACGCATCATCCATGGCTCTGTGTCGATTCTTAATTTCAAACTTAAACCGTTTTATGATGGACGTAAGACTGTGACTTTTGAACTGTGGATATAGAAGTCGACTAAATTTTACAGAGCACAATGTTTTTTCGTGAAATTTGATTTTTTCTCGTGCGAATTCATTTTTTAAAAATCCATAGTCAAACCGGATGTTATGAGCCACTAAAACGCGATCTTTCAAGTATTCTCTCAGTGTGATGGCGATCTGTGAAAAGATGGGGGCGTTCTCGAGCATGCTTTTATTAATGCCGGTGAGGCGTTGAATTTTTTCAGGGATTGTTGTTTCCGGGTTACAAAGTGATTGCCATTGATCAATTAACACGCCATTTTCAATAACGAGTAACCCAATTTCTATAATCTTACAATGGGTCGAAATTGAGCCGGTGGTCTCGCAATCCAAAAGCACCATCTTTTCTGGAAATCCTTCTGAGATCGCGCACGCTTTCTTGTCTAACCAGTTAGCTTGAGACATTTTGTTTTTGGTTTACTAATAATATTAGTTTGGAATCGTTTATGTAATATTACTAATTATGAGTTTCTACGTTGAATTGAATGGAGTAGATTTTGTTAGGAGCAGATATAGAGTGCATAAGTCTAAAATGTTTTTTGCGAGGAGACAATTGACGCTCCAGACACCGACTAGTTATTGTTGATGGTAGCCGAGGGTAAGCGATATCCTTTAGTTTTTGGGCATTGAAACCCTCTTGGTGTAAATTTAGAGATAGCATGATTTTAACGTTTATTCCGATAATTTAAATGTTATTGTTTTATTATCACTTTTCAAGCTTAAGCAGATTGGTATTTAGAGGATGAGTACAGAATTTGTGAGCATGGTCGGAAGTTACTTTAGAAGAAAAGTAAGTAAGCACACACTGTGTTATTTTTTCCTGTTTTTGAATGCGTGTGGGGGTGGGTCTGGGGAAGACTCCCTGATATCTCAAAATCAACTTCCTCAGGTAAACGCTGGCGATGATCAACTTGCGGAATCAGGGAACAAAGTGGAATTGGTAGCTATTGCGACTGACCCGGATGGATATATTAATACCATATCCTGGATACAGACTTCGGGCGACACTGTTAAATTAAGTAGTCCAGATTCAGTATCTACATCGTTCTCCATGCCGGATAGGCCAGAGTCATCTATGCTTACATTTTTTATTGAAGTATCAGATAACCTCGGTGGTTTTGCGTCTGATACGGTCTCAATTTTTCATCAAAACTCACCCCCACAGGTCAGTATTATTGACGATTACGTTGTGATTCCCGGATCTACTGTCCTACTTACTGCTGATGCAACCGATTTAGACGGTTCGATTAAGTCTTACAGTTGGCAGCAAATCTCTGGCGACATTGTGGATTTGAGTGGCCAAGATGGACCTGAGGCAAGTTTTGTGATGCCGGCATTATCCTCTTTAACTGATATAGTAATTGAGGTTATCGTATCGGATAACAAAGATCTTCAAACTATTCAGAGAGTCCGAGTCGCATACTCAAATTCGAGACCGATATTAGATATTACGAGCCCTGACGTGGTAGCTCCGAAAGAGTTGGTTGAGATAATTGGTACCTTTCAGGATCTTGATGGTACGGTTGAAAGTTACTCGTGGCAACAAACTGGTGGTGTCACTGTAGATCTCTCTGGAAAAGATTCTAAAATGTTAAATTTTATCGCTCCTGATAGTGACGGGGAATTGAGTTTTCGACTTGAAGCTACTGATAATCTCGGCGCTGCAACGGTGGAGGATTTTTCTTTGATTGTTTCTGAAAAAATTCAAATTTCGGGTGAAGTGACTTTTGATTTAGTGCCTCTCCATCAGAGCGGTGCTGGGTTGGATTATGACAATACTAAAATATCTCCTGCTCGCAGTATTCTAGTCGAGGCGCTCGACGAATCAGATACTGTTATTGGCGCTACAACAACTGATGAGCTTGGAAGGTACAGTTTAACGATCGGTACTAATAAAAGATTGCAAATTAGAGTTTCCTCCCAAATGCGGAATCAGCAGTATTGGGATGTGAAGGTCGCTGATAACACGGAATCGGGATCTGTATATGCGGGATATGGTGATTTTTTTATTGCAGATAAAAATTATTTGGAGCGAAATTTTCATTTCAAATCTGGATGGTCTGATGGACATTACACAGACACAAGGGCTGCAGCGCCTTTTGCAATATTAGATGCGGTTTATGACGCTTCTCGAAAGTTCGTCGAAGTTGATGCCACAATTGAATTTCCAACCTTGGAAATATATTGGAGCGAGAAAAACACCTCGGCATCAGGCAATTTTAGTGAAGGCGATATCGGAACAACTTTCTATCAATCAGATAAAATTTATGTCCTCGGTGCTGAAAATGGTGACACAGATGAGTATGACAGGCATGTCATTATTCATGAGTGGGGACATTATTTTGAGGATAACTTATCCCGAACAGACTCTATTGGGGGTGAACATGGGAATGGTGATAAGCTAGACTTTCGTGTCGCTTTTGGAGAGGGATGGGGTAACGCTATTGCGGCTATTATCACTGATGACTCGCTTTACAAAGATAGCTCGGGAATTAGTCAGCAAGATGGATTTTTCATTGATATCGAGAATAATCAGATACCTAACGGTGGTTGGTACAATGAAGCCTCCATCCAGTCGGTAATCTATGATCTTTATGACTCTGATGGAGACGGTGTTGACAATATAAGTCTTGGCCTTGCACCCTTGTATTCAGTTCTGGTTTCTGAAAGTTATAGGACAATGCCGTCGTTTACCAGCGTTTATAGTTTCATTGATGAGCTAAAAGTTCAACGACCCGCACAATTTTCAGAAATAGATGACTTGGTCAGGAATCAGAATATCTTTGGTTTTGGCCCACTTGGAGAATATGAGACAAACGATGGTGGTATACCATCTGTTTTGCCGATTTATAAGATGGCTGAAGTAAATGACATGGGTATGAGTGGATTTTGTTCGGTTGTGGATGCGGGAGTCTTTAATAAATTAGGAAACACAATCTTTGTAAACTTTGAGGTGTTTGAATCTGGCTTACACCAAATTTTAGTGACGCAACCGGAGCAAACAAATTTTTTGGTTGACGTAGATTTTTTGATAGTTGGATCAGGATTGCCTAAGAGAAAAGCGGAGAGTCCAGTTTTAGGATCGGAAGAGCTGAGTCTTAATTTAGACAACGGCTTATATGGGTTGGCAATCTATGCGTATGACGGCAGGAGAGATGTTTGTTTCGATCTTAAGATTAGCAAAGTGGGTGAATAATTTATGAGTCATATTTTTACTGATGTTAAATTTAGATTATATTTTTTTGCAAAGCTTATATTTTTTTTGTCGTTTTCCGTGAATGGCTATGAAGGATTAGAATTAGGATCAAATAACAAAGCCTATGTCCAAGTGAAGCCGGGTGCAGCGGTCTCGTTTTCGCACAACTATAACGGTTTCACCGAGTTGAATCAGTCGTCAAATGTGACACTGACATTCGAAGAACATTATGACTTTGGAGACCTCATAATAACTTTTGCAACAAATGATGGATTGGCTATTGATCCTAGCAGCGAAAGTTATTTTTTTACGATGCAAGATAAGAACACTCATGATATAAATTTGAATCTTCGCTCGATGAAAGAGGGAAAACATTATTTGACAATATTTGTGTCGGTAAAAAACATTAGACGATCGCCCTTATCTAGAGTTTTTGCTCTCGCAGTAATAACGGGAGAACATAGTTTAGAACAGACATCCGTAATGGTTAGAAAATTTGGTATCGAGAGCGGCTTTGTAAGAGTGCCCGTTTATGAGAGCACGAAATGAACCTAAAAGGCTTTTACTCAGTTCAGCAATGTGTGGCTTGAGTACCACTTTTAGCTAGAATTAGGACGCCGCTGATTAAGTCTTTTTATTCAACTTTAAGTGTGATATAGCTGTATTTTTTTAAGAACTGTTAACCTAGATTCGAATTGTCTTAAGAGCTATGGGAGCTGATTTTGAGGTCGAACGTGTTTTTCTAAAAGTCTCTTTTTCTCCAATACAACTTTGGGATGTGCTCGGTGTGACCACATCGCCTTTCGAGCGTATTTGCCGCTTTTCGCGATGTCTACAATAGGGAGAGGGTAGTCTTTGCCAATTTCAAAGTTATAAAACGCTTGCTCAATTGGTGGTATGGTCCAGGGCTCATGAATGTATTGATTTGGGAGATTCGTTAACTCAGGTACCCAACGCCTGATAAAGCTTCCGTTTGGGTCATGCTCGAAAGATTGTTTTACCGGATTGTAAATCCTAATAGTATTAATACCTGTCACCCCAGCCTGCATTTGGAATTGAGGGAAATGAATACCCGGTTCATAATCTAGAAATTGTTGAGCGAGAAAATGCGATCCCACTCTCCAGTCTTGATATAGGTGATGGCAAAGAAATGAAACTAGCATTGCTCGCATTCGAAAATTCAACCATCCATTTTGAATTACGCTTCTCATGCATGCGTCAACAAGGGGATATCCGGTATGTCCGGTCTTCCATTTGGCTACGAAATATTCGTTTAATGGCTTCTCTAATTCTTCAAAACCGCGGTTTATACAACGGTCTTCATAACTACATTCCATTTCGAATTTTTGGATAAAATGGCACCGCCATTTCAGTCTGGTTAAGAATGCGTCAAAAACTTTTTTTTGTTTAGAATAGTTAGGGTGATTTTTTATAAATTGATAAACCTGACGAGAGGAAAGATTCCCCCATGCAAGATATGGAGAAATTCTTCCGTTACTGAACCGGCTGTGATAGGGTTTGGAAATATTTATCAGATAGTTTTGGTGACGCTCAGACGCAAATGATTTGAGGTATTTCCATGCATTTTTTTCGCCTGCAGGCTGAAATTGTTTAGAATGTTCTCGGAGCGAATTTTGTAATTTTTTAGGCAGTAAAAAACAGCCTGTGAATGGAATATGCTCTTGCATACGAGATATGCTCTTCTGGGAAACATCCCTAGCATGCTTGTACCAAAGTCCATCCCAGCCTTTTCGGTTTTGAATGCCGCGAATGACGCCATTAGACTGGAATTGGAGCCATTTGATTGATCTTTCTTTAAATAACTTTTCTATAACTTTGTCTCTCTTCCAACTTTCGTATGTCCCCGATTCTTGATGACTCATCACATACTGAATATGAAAATTTTGAGAGAGATGCTTAAAAACCGATAGTGCTTCTCCATAAAGGGTTTTAATATTGATGTTGCGTGACTCGAATTTTTCCGACATAGCGGATATTGATTGGGAAATAAACTGCAAATGGCGTAGTGAAAAATCTCCTCTTTTCAGCCAACTCGGTTCTATTATGAATATGACGACATAGGGTATCTGATGCTTTTCTGCTTCGGCCAAAGGACCATGATCCTGAGTACGAAGGTCCCTTTTTAACCACACGATATTGACTCGTTGTTTTTCCAAAAACATTTCTTCCAGAATTAGTAAATTTCTGTGTTAATGAAGCGTCGTTTTTTACAGTCGGTAGAACTAAAAGCCAACATCCTCTTGCGCAACTATTAACGTGACTTGATTATCCGATATTGTGGTTTTGATAAGGATAGGCCTACAGCATATGTGACAGTCTTCTGTGTAGGTCTGTTCTTCAGAAGGGTCAACCAAGAGCCAAATGCTTTCCCAACAAAATGGGCAAATTTCTTTAAGTTCTTGCAACTGCACTTTTCACTTCTCAGTACGTCTCACTTTTTAAAAATCTGACTTTACGTACGTTCTTTTTTACGTAAGAGTGATTTAACTGGCTCATAGACATTCAGACACCTCCCGGTTAATTTTTCCTCTTAAATTTTGCAATCATTTTAAGTCAGCGAGAGGATGCTCGGAGGGTAACCAAGGGCTTTTAAAGAACGGTTCGATCATTTCAGAAGTTACGTCATTTAGGTTTGTAGGATTCCAATTAGGAGAGAAATCTTTGTCGATAACTAGAGCTCTTATACCCTCGACGGTTTCATTATTCTTGCCAACTCGGGTGCCATGAGTTGAATAAAAGCAATGCTGAGCAAGGGCCCTTTCCATCCTGAGACAGTCAGCCAATGTCAGAAATTGTCCGAGCATGAGTTGTTTGAATGTGACATACAGCATAATCGGAGAGCGTTCTTTTATTTTTAGGAGAGTCGTTGCTGCCCACTGTCCATTCAATTTGGCGAGCCTTTCCAAAACTTTATCTAAAGTTGCTTGCCCAAAAGCTGATGCTAGATGGCGATCAAACCATGATGGTGTTAGGGCGTTGTCTTTTGGCCTCATACACTGCGCTTGAAATTTATTAATCCGATCATTTACGTTCAAGAGTCTGGAACTTGTTAACAAATCCCAATGATCATGCAAGTCTCTGCTCATCAGAATACCGTCAGCTAGACCTACTGCAACGGCGTCATAACCCGATAATACTTGTCCAGTGATCCCGATATATTTACCAATGTTGTTTTTACATTGATTGAGGAAGAAACTCGCGCCAACATCGGGGAAAAAACCAATGTTAGTCTCAGGCATAGCCATTCTGGTACGTTCCGTCACAACTCGAAAAGATGCTCCTTGTGAGAGACCCATTCCTCCCCCCATTACAACTCCGTCCATAAATGCAATAAAAGGCTTAGGGTAAGTATGAATTAGATATGTTAAACGATATTCAGCAGTAAAAAAGTCGCTTAAAGACTCGTCTTTTTGAGAACTTGCAAGATAAAAGAAGCGAATATCTCCTCCCGCACAGAAGTCGCCAAAAGGACCGGCTTTATTGCTACCCCGAATTACGACTGCCTCTACTTCCGGTTCATCTCGCCATTTAATTAATAGATTGGTTAATTGGCGTACCATATCAAGAGTTAACGCGTTAAGGGCTCTTGGACGATTTAACGTAACGCAACCTACACCCGCATTAATTTCTGCTTTTATGTGTTCCATCACTTCAAACATATTAATTCTCCTTGGTCACGTTAACGTTGTTTGAATCTTGGTGAACTCAAAAGATTGACTTCTTTTAGTTTTTCTAAAGAATGCTTTCCTGTCAGAAACATGGTCCTTGTGAGTTGCTCACTCACGATTTTGATTTCCTCAATTACAGCCGATGAAAACTCTATCGCTGGACTTAAAGTTGGCTGTGCCAAAGCCGTCATTTTAACTACAAAACGGATATACCGTGCTACATCGAGACTATGCCGGACGCCTCCAGAGGCAATCAAGTTTAAAGGTTCCTCAAACGGGCTTAATTTTGAAAGAGCTTCACAAGTTGACTTTCCCAAAGTGAGAAAAGGTTGCAAAATTTCACGTTTTCTATGTGGATTATGACGAGCGAGCTCTATGGTTGAACAGTTGGTGCCACCAAAACTGGTTTTTTCTAACCACTTCACTCCGGCAGTTAAGGGGTATTTTGTGGCGGTGGGCCCGAAAACTTCGCTAACTTCCCTCACGAGGATTTGCAAATTATGTTGGCGATAGCATTTCTCTATTACATCCAAAACATCACACCAATTGTGATCTTGATTAGTTTGGTCGAGTTTTTGTGGCGGGTTTAAGTTACTCACTGTGCCATCCGCCTGAATACGTTCGATCGCCTTTTAGCCACTTCTATTCCGCCATTCGCAATGTGCGTGCCCTCTAAATTTTCGAGTAGTGTTGTCGGGGGAGCCCAACTGAAAATCTTTTGTCTTAGCTCCAACTCAAGTAATGCTTTTTGAGCTCCCAGAGCCATAAAAACTGTGCAGATCTCCGAGGAGATAGTAATGTTTTTATTGATTATATCGCTGTAATCGTATCTACCAGTCATTACGTCTGTAATAATCGGAGCACTACATTGGTAGCCTTAAATTTTTATTCTGTACTCAAAGAGGCAAGATCGGTTTCTGGAACTGCCAAGGGTTCGAAACAGTTTCTATCGAAGTTTTCGTCCGCCTACGACTGATGAGATTGATCCTTTGCTAGATTAATATGTTCCTCTCTGCATTTTTGGATATCAGCCGCTATGTTTGTCAAGCAAATCAATTAAGATCATGTGAGGCACCGTTAGTGCGGCGAGGCCGATAAAAGTTATTTGAATCAAAATCGGTTCTAAATCGAAGCTAGGAGTATTCAAGAAAAAGATTAATAGTAATGTACCTGTTAACCAAGTAATCAACGTGTAACTAGCCGCCTCTACTGACGACCGCATGCGATCTTCAGGCTTGATTTTAGACCAGACAAGGAAGCTATGAATCGGACTGTGAATCAGGCAAAAATAAAGTGAGAAACTTATTAGGGGATCTAGGATGTATGCGCTTATAAATACCCCAGCTGCTATGCTTGCAGTAGGAGCCCACATATTCCGAAAATAGCTATAACAGAGATAGATGAGTAGCGTAACTAGCCAAGGAACCAGCAAAAATTTAGAAACGGAAATTAGTAAGTTGGCAGCTTCTTCTCCCGCGAGAGTAGCGAAAATGGGCTGAACATCTGATGGGTGTAGTCCTGGAATCGCAATCACGATGAGTCCGCTGTGTGATATAAGAGGTAACAAATTCGACCATTTCCAAGGATCTGTGACAATTTTGATATCACTTGTCCCAAAGTGAATCGCAGATAAGAGCAGAAATATTGTTAAACTTATACCCGGAAAATACCACCAAATAACTGCGACCATTATTGCAAGAAAAAGATAGTTCGCATGGAAAATTAGCCACTCAAAAAACGTTTTAGACCACCCGGCACGCCTTGCAATTGCCCCATCGAGTCCACCATGAGGAATCCCAATCAGCATCACAAAAGCGATCGCAATGTAGTCCCAGCTAGACATGATACAGTTGCTTCAAGAAAGGGACCTTGGGCATTGCCGCTATAACTCTAACCCAGTCATATGGAGTGGCTTTACCGAGCATGAATCGCGCAAATTGCTCTCCATTCAACGCCTCGGCCATCCTCATAAATAGGCTAGGGCCTAATTCAGGATATTCGATCATGACTCGGTTGAATAAGCTATCCATAAGTACAATAGGTTTAGAGATAGGATTAGGGACATTGTAGTCATTATGCTTGATTTGCTGCGCCAGTTTAGAAGCTTGCTGGTTTATATAACTAAATCCATATCCCGATGACCTTCTTAATGCACCACTTGCTGCGCCAATCGTAGGTATATTTTTGTCACACGGAATAACTTCGTCCATAGGGATTACGCCAACTTCCTCGCTGAGGTACGATTCGACCATAATTTCCCGTTCATTCAACCAGCGCTCTATAGCATTTCTGTACCAGTTCCGGGGTTCCACGCTCTGAGAGATCATTGTTGACTCTACAAGAACGTGAGTAGAAGAAAATGGTAAGACATAAATAAAATGCAGCCCACGGCTTTGATCCACTCGAAAGTCCATAAGAGTAGCAATTTGCTGACTCGACATAGGGTTTCTAACATTTACCTCAACTCCAAAAAAGTGCTGTAGAAGGCTATTTGGTCTTACAGATGGTGGTCGGCTGTCATAGACATTATTTGCAGAAAAAGATCGCTCGCCAGCTTCTATAACATATCGGCTTGGAGTTTTTCTCACAGATTCTACCGCCTTAGGAATTATGTGCATTTTTTCACTGAGTTGGCGTTCGCATAAACTTAAATATTTAGCCGAGCTGAGACATGTGTAATCGTAGGATGGACTGTCTCTAACAACACTGCGACTGTAGTCCACTAATTGCCATTGACTCCAGCTGCCTTTTATCGCTTGCTTGAGCTTCTGTCTTTGTTTTTCGTCGCTCCATAGACTCCAGTGAAGCTCTTTCTTCATTTTGTGCGCTGGCTCAAAGATGCACACAGTCTCCGCCACACTCAGTCTGGAAAGTTCGGAGGCAAGACTTAATCCAGCATTGCCGCCTCCAATGATTGCTATGTCAATTGCCGTCGACACCAGCAAGACCTATTAGTGATTCATGTAATTTTCGTTGGTGAGTTGGAGTTTTCCTGGGTATAAACACTGTTACTCCGAGTATTGTAAGCTGAAATTTTTTAAATACTGAAACGATTTGGCGTCCTTGCCACCAACAATATTTTTTTTCTTTGATTTGCCTTCCAATTTGTCGATAAACCCTCAGAGCTACATTGATTGCAAACCTTGATCTCCAAGGAAGAAGTGCGATTCCCTGCTCCGCGCTTTCGTAGTATTGTTCAGCGAGGTTAAGTAGTTGTTCGATTGCCGAAGAAACTTTAGTGCGTATACCGATCGAGGCATCTACCCAACCGGATGGTTCGGACTGAAGCTCCGTTAAATTCAGCCACTCTGACGGAATATAGCGCCTGTCCATTTGTGCATCTTCTAGGACATCCCTTGCAATATTTGTTAATTGCATGGCCACTCCGAGGTCAATCGCAAAACTATTTGCATCCTTGTGGGAGCAGTCTAGGACATGACACATCATAAGGCCTACTGTACCTGCCACCGCGTGGCAGTAACGGAGAAGTTGTTTTGTATTATCAAACCGGGCAGGAGTTTGATCAGAGATCATCCCTCCTAAGAGCTCCTGAGCAGCTACCAGTGGGATATTTTTCTCTTTAGCTAAGGCCAGAAAACTTTCAATCTCAAGTATATCTTCATGTTGGCACGTTTCATGGGGAAGGCATAAGTAAATATTTTGTAGACGTTCAATTTTATTTATATCAGTGCCGTCTGCTAAATCATCCACGAATCTACAGAATTTATACAATTTTGCTGCACTCGCTGCATGATCATTACCTAAGAACAGACTTGCAAGATAAAATGATTTACCATGCTTTTTCAGGACTGCGATTGGTTTCGACTCGGGTATCGAGTACTGATGATGCGTGAGCGGTTGATTAGGCAACATTTAAGTTATTATTTCGCTTCTAAAGTATTACATATAAAAAGAACAGTCCCAGCTTAATTGTCGGCGCGGTGAATTAGTGGTTAGCGAGTAATAATCTTTTGAGAGCTTATGCGATTCTACCATGCTTAGTTTCTGTGACTTTTTGATTATTCACAGATGCTACTAACTGAGTTGCCACTCCTCGTAGAGGCGAAGGAACATTAGGGGCCAGAAGCTCCGCCTCTGCAAGCCATATATCTAAAACGTGATTTGCTCTGACGATAGCTTGACTTGAGGCAATTCGTTGTTGCCAGTGACTCACTTTTGAGGTATCTTTTGAATTATACCAGCGAGTGAAGTCCTCATTTCCAAAATTATTTTCGTTAAACAAACTAATAACAAGGTTGGGTTTACGCCCGTCCAAATCACACGAACGATGACTTGAGGGCACTATGTCATCGATATCATTTCTTCCTTGGTAGACGAGGCCACAAAGGCTAACTAAATTTTTAAGACTTTCTAATGAATGGTCAAAATTGGACGCTAAAGCGACTCCCGCGATCGGAGTCAATAAGAACGGGGACGTCTTACCAGCCGCAATTCGCTTCCAATGATTTGTTGTGATGCACTGATCTTGTCCAACATCAGATGCTTGACCGACACAGGTTTGTTGCATAGCAGCTGCTAATTGGCTAACCAGTCGACCACCATGAACCTGATTTCTGGAGGCCAGCTCAAATGCTTTTGCAACCATCCAGTCTCCTAAACACAATGCTGTATCAATCCCAAAGTGTTCGTGAATACTCTTTTGGCCACGTCTATGTGTGCTTGCATCGCTGATGTCATCATGTACAAGGGAGGCATTATGTATTAACTCACAAGCAGCTGCCCAATTTAAAATATCGCGAGGGTGTAACCTAAGGGCAGCGCCACTGGCCAATGCTAACTGTGCTCTAAATCCCTTGCCGGGATTTCTAAAATGATATTTTGCAGCATTTAGAAGACCTGACTCTCGGGACGGAAGCTCCCGTTGGTATAAGTCGCCAAGTTGGTTTAGAAAAACCTCAACGCCTAATCTACTTCTTATTATTGGGGACATAATCACAGTACCCTTTATTTTATGAGCTTACAACTTGCTTTGCACCAACCCTCAAAACATGACAGTGCTTTAAGCTTTATCAAGACTAAAAGAGCCAGATTTCTGGCTCTTTTAATCCCGTGATTTTTATGTTTTTATTCCGAGGAATCAGCGACTGCTGCGACCCAGATAAATAGACCAAACCCAATCTTGTTAATCAGGTCAGCTATATTGTATATACCATTTAAGGCGTCGGCATTCACACCACCTGCAAGATAGCCCAGGAAGTATCCCAAGGGATAGATAGCCCATCCGATGGTTACAATCCATTTCATGCCATTGAAAGCCGTTTGGCAATTAGCATTACCGCTGGCGGCATTAATCTGGCTTGCTTCACCCGCAAAGATTTCATAAAGAATGAATATCCAGCCTGCCATCCCGATAATGAAGCCTAGCGTTGGATCCATGAACCCAGCCTCACCAGCAAAACCACCGAGCAACATGACAATTGTTCCCAGCAGCAGCCGCCAGAACACCCCGGAGGCAACTACAGCAATCGCAGCAAGAATTAAGTAAAATTCAATCATCTGCAGAGGAACTGTGAGCAACCAATCAATATATCTATAGACTGTCGGTGTCTCACCAGTTTCTACCCAAACACCTCGCATATAAAAATAATGCACGCCTGCTATGAGTTGAATGAGACCAGCGACAGTAAGCGAGGTTTTCCAATGCGACTTGACTCTATCGCGCTCGATGAAAAAGAATACAGCTGCCGCTACCATGGCCATCGAAATCAGCCAAAAGGAAATGCCAACTGGATCGTTAGCTTCTAAATTAGTCATTGTTTTATACCCTATTATTCCGAAATTTTTATTTGAAAGTGACTTGGTCTTACCGTATCTAGCCACTCAGAAGCGAAAATTATGAAGCGCATCGACAACATAAATCTCCAACTGAGTGTAATTTATCCTTTATTTTGAAAAAGTGCAAACAACTTTATGCGATTAATTTGGACAAATTGATATACTCATTTCCAACTATATCGATATTTGCACTATAATGAGGCGATTTTGTCTCAAGGCAAAGAATATTGTCGGGTTACAATCGGACAAAAGTCGTTAATGTTCTTGAGTCAAAGTTTTTTTAAAAAATTTTTACTCAGACGAATTGATTCGTCCGACATGACTTTATTTAAATAATTTAGGTATGCCTTAGTATAAATTGCTGGGATATTTTCATGGTTGATAGGATTCTAGAGTTTAAGCTCGTATAAACGCCGAGATGCATGCACATCCGTGTGAGTCAAAAGTAATTGGGTAAAAATTAAATATTGTTCGCGTTCCTTTAAGTGCATAAATATTTCAATAAGTAATCAGCTTTATTAATTTGATTGAGTCTTTCAGAAGCTAATTTTTTTGTGTCAAGAAAATTTTATTTTTGTCTCAGGAGGTAACAATGCGACTCATAGCTTTTTTTCAGGGAATTTTTATAGGTACCTTGGCGCTTGATGCTAGTTCAGTTGGACAAGTAAGCGGCACCAAAATAGTACCTATGGATGACTGGATAAAAATTGAGCCTGCAGATGCTGGAATAAGCGATCGTAAAGTACGACATCTTTTTGATTTATCGTTTTTAGATCCGGCAACTCAAGCCGCTGTTTTGGTTAAAAACGGCCAAATTGTAGGCGAACGATATCAGAAAGGGTTCCATTCTGAGAGCTTTGGTACGAGTTGGTCGATGGCAAAAAGTTTTTATGCTGCATTAATCGGCATTTCTGTCGATCGTGGGGAGATTGACAGTTTGGATGATTTAGTTTCTGATTATTTATCGGAGTTCAGTGATGAGCGTGGTGATATCACGATAAGACACTTGTTGAATATGACGAGCGGCCTTGCTTTTCCGGCTCATGAGCATGAACTCATGTTCTTGCAGGAAAATCATCTTGAATATGCCTTAAACGTTAAATTTGAAAAGTCGCCTGGCCAGGTATTTGAGTACAACAATGTAAATTCAATGCTTCTGTCGGCAATTCTATTCAACGCCTCCGGAAAGCCAGCAGATCAATTAATGAAGGAGCGTATTTTTTCTAAGATTGGTATTAAGAATTACACCTTATGGAGGGACTCCTCTGGAAATCCCCTCAGTTATTGCTGCGTCGATATGTCAGCAAGAGACTTTTCAAGATTGGGTCTGTTATTCGCAAGAAAGGGTACTTGGGGCCATGAAAAAATTTTACCGTCTAATTTTGTAGCCGAGACTTTTAAACAAATTTGGTCAAACATAAAAAGCAAAACAATTAATCAAAATCGTGGTTATGGGATGCATTGGTGGGTTTCAAAAAATGATGAACACTCAAGCATTTTTAATGCGAGTGGTAAATTTGGCCAGTTCGTCTTTGTCGACCCTTACAATGATACTGTTTTTACGCGAATTACACGTTATCGCCCCACTGGGGGAGCGGTCCAAAATTTGGGTACTATGAGATTTTTCTCATGGATTGGAGACCTTACATTACTGCGGAAGTTAGGGGAACGATTGACATCGATGGGCCTGATTGATGTGGGTGGCGACTTTTCTACTCCTTATACTTTTGAAGATGGAATCTCCAAAGAATTTTTCACAGATTACCCTGCCATAGTTGACGCATTTGCTGATTTGTGAGGCAGAAATAGAGTGTCTAAAAATCTTGAGATTAACGATGAGCGATTGGCCAATCTACTATATCGGTTGCGTCGAGTTCCTGGTCACATTTCTCTCCTTGCCACCTTTCAATAAAAGTACCATGCGGATCATAGATAGCTGTCTGTTTGCTTAAGTTGAAGTGTCTTCCACCTCTCGGATCGGCACCAACGCCAGCTATATATTGCCAATTTCCCCAGTTAGAGGCGAAGTCATAGTCGATAAGGTTCTGTGCAAAGTATGCAGCTCCGTACCGCCAGTCCAGTGAGAGCTCATTAACAAGGCAACTTGCCACTATTTGCCTGCCGCGATTTGACATGTAAGCTTCGGCGTTTAGTTGGCTCATGCATGCATTCACAATTGGAAACGGCGTGTTTGCTGAGCACCATTTTTTAAATCGTTGGGGGTTGAAAAAAGTCATTGGAGAGCGATTTAAAGTTCCTGAAAACTTTGTTAGCGTCATGGGATGAATTTTCGCGTACCATTGGAAGTATTCTCGCCAAAGAAGTTCAAAGTAAATCCAGTACGTAGACTCATTTGCCCCTGTGTTCCGTTCATATTTTTTCAAACAATCAAATATTTGGCGTGCTGAAAGACAGCCATTACTGAGCCAAATTGAAAATTTGGTTGAATTTTTCCATCCGTCTAAGGCGTTTCGTGTCTGTTTGTACGAACTCGCATGTTCGCCCATGAAGTAATCATCTAAGTGCTTTACCCCCTCCAGTTCGCCACCAATAAAGAGAGATTTATTAGCTGATTTGACTTCTTTTTGCCAAGTTTTCGCTCTATTTAAAGGCGGCGGAAGCGATGTGGGACGACCAGTTGGGTGTTGGATGGCTAGATGCTCAACTGATCGACGAAATTTTGAAAATGTTGTAGGGAACTGATGCTCTTCAAAAGGGAGTTGGCTCTCTTCAAAGAGAGTTGACGAGAACTTCTCTTGGAAGTCGATTTCGGGATATCTTTCTATTATGGCTTCCCAGTAATCATCAAGAGACTGTTTTGGCTCCCAACTTCTGTAAATGACATTTGGATTGATTTCGTCGATAAATGAACGGATTTCCAACGTCGATTTGACAATAACTCTATCTATGTGCTGTCCAAATCGTTTAAGTTCCGTATTCAGCGCACTNAAGCTTTGGGAGCGAAATTGTTTGCGCAGTTCACTTTCATTTATACCATATCGCTGATTGAGATCGTCTTCCGCTTCTAGATATGCACAAACCAAAGTTTTACATTGTCTGGCAGCAGAAGTTAGACACAAGTTGTCGTTAACTCTCAAATCGTTCGAAAAAAAAACGCATCCTAATTCAAACAGCTCCATGGAATTCCTATTTAAACCGAGTAAATAAGCATGATACGCACTATTTTCTGAAAGGGGTTAAGGTATATCAGCTCACAAGGACAATCCAGCATAGATAAAAAAACGTAACATCAACCAAAGTTGCAATTTTTCTAAAGATTTAGGAGCGGTATTGGTGTCAACCTCTGAAGCTTGTTTACATCCGCAATCTCATTCCCCCAAATTTGAGAGAACGTATTCATTACTTGGCTTTATGGGTCTATTGCCATTCGCGCTCTCCACCATGTTAGTTGTATTTTCTTTGGTAGATACCGGTAATGCCAATTCTTCGACCTTTTTAGGATTCTACGTTCCTTATGTCTTCATAACGTACAGCGCTTGCATTCTTTGCTTCCTAGCGGGAACACTTTGGCGCGGGCAATTCGATAGCGGTCAAGATGGCTCTAAGCTGCTGTTGGTTAGTAACCTGCTAGCATTGCTTAGCTGGCTTTGTTTGCTTGTCATTCATATCTCTCACTATTTGGTCCTAACTGCAATTATCATTTTGGGAGCCGGCTATGTTGTGGCTCTTGTTGCAGAAAAAATATCGCCGAGTGTTTCTTCGCACTACTTTGCAATCCGATCTCGTTTAACACTTTCTGTGATTGCTTTGCACATTACGCTTTTGATAAGCCTTTTATGGAGCATTTAGAACGGTGAGTCAGCTGACTATTTTCTACGATGGACGCTGCGCATTATGCGCAAAAGAGATTAAGAGTTTAAAAGAACTTGACCGTAACAATCGAATTACCTTCGCCGATATCTTTGCACACGACTTCGCTAAAAACTATGCCTCAGTCAATGTTGAGGAAGCTAACAGAGTCCTACACGGCATGAAAGATACCGGAGAACTCATTTACGGGCTAGACGTTACGGTACTCGCTTGGACTTTAGTTGGAAAAGGAAAATGGGTAGCGCCACTTAGATGGCCCATCGTTAAGCAGATAGCAGATGTAGCCTACATTTTTTTTGCCAGAAACCGGGAGCAGATATCACGTCTCATCATGCCTTCAAGTACCGTTACAAAATGTGAATTTAAAAGCGACTTATGACCGCGTTGAAGGACGGGCTTGTTACCGCTGCCAGCGGCGGTATTGGAGACGCAATGGTCCGAACCATGCTGACCGATCCAATCTTGGAGCGGGTTTTCGCAGTTAGTAGCTCGAAAGAAGCACCAAAAGATCTTAGAAACAACGGAAAATTAAACTGGATACAGTGTGATTATTCTTCGGTGGATATTGCCAAGACAGCTAGCCGCTTACTGTTAATGAACTGCAACCTAGTCATGGGCGCTATATGTAACGGTGTTCTGCATGATAATGGTATAAAGCCTGAAAAGCGTATGGATGACATACAAGAGGAAACGCTAAATAGAGTATTTACTGCGAATGCGATTGTTCCAATTCTTTGGGTAAAGGAACTAAAAAAAGTTTTTTCAAAGCGTGATATTTGCTCGATTGCTATTTTGTCTGCGAGAGTTGGTAGTATTTCGGATAACAGGCTAGGAGGTTGGTACTCTTACAGGGCGTCAAAGTGCGCACTGAATATGCTATTAAAGACTTCTGCCATTGAGCTGAATAGAAAACACAAAAATGTTAAATTGATCAGTTTTCACCCGGGAACAACAGACACGAAACTATCGCGGCCCTTTCAATCATCGGTCTCTCGGGATAAGCTTTTCACCCCTGATTTTGTGGCAACCAAATTGATGGATCTGATGAGAAAAACTGATGTTGATGGAGAACTAGCATACTTGGACTGGGCAGGTGCGCCTATAGATTGGTGACGCTCGGCAGTTTATGTCGTGCTTACGTCGGTTGAGTTAGAGCACTTGAGAAAAATCAAAATTTAACTGGTTTCGCCTACTTCATTTACTTTTAAAATCCTAATGAAAATTTTAGAAACTTGAGACTTATTATTACCGTGGAAACAAATTATGCATGACGCAAAACATTTGCTCAAAATGGCTGACCCAGAGATTTATGACGCTCTTATGTTGGAGGACACGAGGCAAGAGCAGCATTTGGAGCTAATCGCATCGGAAAACTATGCTAGTCGCGCTGTTATGGCAGTGCAAGGCGGTCAAATGACCAATAAATATGCTGAAGGGTATCCTCAAAAACGATATTACGGTGGTTGTGAGTACGTCGATTTAACTGAGGAACTGGCGATTGAGAGGGCAAAAGAATTATTTGGAGTAGAATTTGCAAATGTTCAACCTCACTCCGGTTCTCAAGCTAATAATGCAGTATTCCTCGCATTATTGTCTGGAGGAGATACGATTCTAGGTATGAGCTTAGCGGATGGCGGTCATCTTACTCACGGCGCAAAACCGAACTTTTCCGGAAAGTTGTATAAATCGGTTCAATACGGTCTTTGCAAAGAAACTGGTCTGATTGATTATGAGCAAATTCAGAATTTAGCACTTGAGCATCGCCCTAAAATGATTATTGCCGGATTCTCTGCGTATTCGGGGATTTTAGATTGGGGTAGATTTCGTGAAATAGCGGACCTAGTAGACGCTTATCTTTTAGTTGATATGGCGCATGTTTCTGGACTTATCGCAGCAGGAGTGTATCCGAGTCCGATGAGTCATGCTCACGTTATTACCTCTACGACTCATAAAACGTTGCGGGGTCCCCGAGGGGGGATAATTCTCACGAATCACAAAGATATAGCGAAGAAATGTGATTCAGCAATTTTTCCTGGTGTGCAGGGGGGGCCTCTGTGTCACGTTATAGCGGCAAAGGCCGTAGCTTTTAAAGAAGCCTCGACTAAAGAGTTTATATCTTACCAGAAACAAGTTTTGGCAAACGCGAGAAGGATGGCGTCTACGTTCATCCAGCGCGGTATTAAAATCGTTTCAAATGGCACTCATAACCATCTCATGCTCGTTGATCTTATTGGTAAGGTGTACACGGGGAAGGACGCAGATGAAGCGCTAGGGAGAGCATTTATTACCGTCAATAAAAATTCCGTTCCTAACGATCCTCGGTCGCCGTTTGTTACCTCTGGTCTGCGTATCGGTACGCCAGCAATTACCACTCGAGGATTTGGTGAAGAACAGTGTGAGCAATTAACACATTGGATATGCGACGTTTTGGATAGTTTAGAGACTGGTGTGTCAGACATTGTTATTGAGGAAGTAAAAGAAAAAGTATTAGAAATTTGCGGCCGGTACCCCGTCTACTGCTGAGTTATCTGTATCTCGTTTCTAAATGGGATAAAGGCGTTGGGTAGTACTATTGCCCTAGGACGGTGTGTTTTAAGAGACTATTCGACTTAAAAGTTTGAAGCCCAAGAACAAATTTCGGTGGTCAACAGTGTGGCGCGCGCACCTATAATATGCAAATTCGTCTGATATGATAGACTATTGTCTAATTTTTTTTGGGGTTTTTAATTAATACCCAATGACTGCCGCCTATGTATTGCCCCTTTTGTAGTGCCGAAGACACCCGTGTACTTGATTCACGTTTGGTGTCCGACGGTAATCAAATTCGTCGTCGTCGGGAGTGTGTGACGTGTAATGAACGATTTACTACCTATGAGTCTGCTGAACTTGTTATGCCAAGGGTAATCAAAAGCGATGGATCAAGAGAATTTTTCAATGAGTCTAAACTTCGGGCTGGCTTCCAGAGAGCGTTGGAGAAAAGACCTGTATCTATTGATCAAATAGAAAATGCTTTAGGACAGATCAAACAGTTGTTGAGGGGCCTCGGTGAGAGGGAGGTTACCTCGCGATTAATCGGAGAGGCAGTCATGGAAAAATTGCAACATTTAGACGAAGTAGCGTACATACGTTTTGCGTCAGTTTACAGGAGTTTTCAAGATCTGAGTGAGTTTCAAGCCGAGCTTAATCGTTTGACAAGTAAGGATAGTTGAGTTTGAAAGAGTTGATGGATAAGCATGAATATAGTGTTTCAGTCATGTCTCATGCGTTACAACTTGCAGCGAGAGGGCGGTTTACAACCAGTCCTAATCCTATGGTTGGTTGTGTGGTAGTACAGGAAGGTAAAATTGTTGGAGAAGGATGGCATTTACGTGCAGGAGAAAAGCATGCTGAAGCAATAGCTCTTGGACAGGCGGGGCATATGGCGCGGTCGTCGGAAGTTTATATCACTCTCGAGCCGTGCGCGCACTTCGGTAGGACCGGTCCTTGCGTAAACCTTCTTTTAGAAGCGCAAGTGGGCACTGTTATAATTTGTAGTGAGGATCCGAATCCTTTGGTAAGCGGAAGTGGGATAGAAAAATTACAATCGGCAGGTATATCAGTAGAATTAGGCCTGCTAGAGGACCAAGCCCGATATTTAAATCGTGGTTTTTTCAAACGCCATCAAAATGGCCTACCATGGGTCACCATAAAGATGGCTGCTAGTCTTGATGGACGAACTGCAATGGCAGATGGGCAAAGTCAATGGATCACTTCGCCTTCTGCAAGGCTTGATGTGCAGCGACTGCGGGCACAAAGCTGTGCCATTATCTCTGGCATTGGAACTCAGAAGATGGATGATCCATCCCTTAATTTACGAGTTGATTATCAGGCTCTTGGTTCTGATCCTGCGGTGGCGAAGAGTGAGTTGAGACAACCACTCAGGGTAATTGTGGATAGCCATTGTGAAATGGCACCCAANTCAAAAATGTTGTCTCAAACCGGAAGGATATTAGTGGCAACAGTGGATGGCAACACACAGAGAGAAAGAGCGGAAAAACTGATTTTGGCAGGAGCGGGAGTTGTATTCTTCCCTCAGAGTAATGGACAGGTGGACTTGCTGAAACTTTTACATCATTTAGCACAACTCGGCTGCAACAGTGTCCTTGTGGAGGCAGGAGCGACTCTTGCCGGCTCTTTTATGGCTGAAGGTCTAACTGACGAATTTATTTACTATATGGCTCCAAAATTAATGGGTAGTGACGCAAGACCTTTATTTAGGTTGCCAATAAATACGATGGATGCGCATTTAGCAATGTCTATAAGAGATATGCGTCGGGTTGGAGATGATATACGTATCACGCTTAGCCCTGATTCAGACTACTGAGAGTGGTAATGTCGGGAGCTTGCAGGGTCAATAACTGGGTTAAGCAAGAATTTGGAGTAAGAATATGTTTACGGGCATCATAAGTTCCATTGGCAAAGTCAGTAGCCTACAACAGTTTTCTGGTGATATCCGAATGGGAATCATTGCGCATGATTTAGGGTTTCATGACCTTTCCCTTGGTGACAGCGTGGCTTGTAGTGGAGTATGTTTGACGGTCATCGAGATTAATGAAAACACTTTTTTTGTTGATGTGTCCAGAGAGACGTTGTCTCTCACTACAACGGGATTGTGGAAAATTGGTGAGCGAATTAATTTGGAAAAAGCGATGCAGGCTTCAGATCGTTTTGGTGGACACATTGTATCCGGCCATGTTGATGGAATGGGTGAGATAACGGAAAGGAGGAAAGATGCCCGCTCAGAGTGGCTTCGTGTTCGNGCGCCTAGTGATTTAGCAAAATATATTGCACGCAAGGGTTCGATCACCGTTGATGGTACTAGCTTGACTATAAATCGTGTAGATGGCAATGAATTCGAATTGAATATTATTCCTCAAACTTTAACACATACAGTGATTGATGATTATCGTGAGGGTACATCGGTAAATCTTGAGGTGGACTTAGTAGCACGTTATTTGGAACGCTTGTTGCTGGGCGAGTCAGCAGCAGAGCGTAGTGAAAATGGAGGTTTTCGAGGTCAGAACGAAATATCTGAGTGCAAAGGATAAGTCAATGAATTTCAATACCTCCGAAGAGCTTATCGATGATATTCGTTGCGGGAAGATGATAATTCTGGTGGATGATGAGGATCGTGAGAATGAGGGTGATCTGGTTATGGCTGCCCCTCTCATATCCGACAAAGACATAAATTTCATGGCAAAAAATGCGCGAGGTTTGATTTGTCTTACCCTATCTGAGGAAAGATGCAATCAGCTCTCGCTTGGGATGATGGTCGAGGAGAATCGCGCCAGCCATGGTACTCCATTCACTTTTTCAATAGAGGCGGCACAAGGCGTGACGACTGGTATTTCGGCGGCTGATCGCGCCCACACTGTCCGAGTTGCGGTTGGTAGAAATGCACAGCCAGAAGATATTGTTCGACCTGGACATATTTTCCCTTTGCGGGCTCAACCTGGTGGTGTGCTCAGTCGTGCAGGGCATACTGAAGCCGGATGTGATCTTGTAAGGCTTGCCGGCTACGAGCCGGCGGCGGTAATCGTGGAGATTATGAATGATGATGGCACGATGGCAAGGAGGGACGATCTGGAAGTTTTTGCGGCAAAGCATGATTTAAAAATTGGTACGATCGCTGATTTAATCCATTATCGTTTAGTAAATGAAAAGACTACCACCTGTATAAGCGAGCGCGTAGTCGACACTCAATATGGCAAATTTTTANTAAAAACGTATTTAGATCAAGTACGCAATGAGAAGCATTTTGCATTTGTTTTGGGAGACATTCGTACTTCGCTAGAGCCGCTGGTACGTGTCCATATAAATCGAACTGCGAGAGACATAATGTCTATCGAGGATGCTCGAGATTTCAAGGCTTGGTCATTCCAGCGAGCGATGAAGCAAATACAGCGTGAGGGGACAGGGGTATTGGTATTACTCTATTATCCGGAGACAGCGGATGACATAGATTCAAATATCGACCGGTTAATTACGCCGGCCACAGACCGACATCAATCAGCAACCGATCGTGTGTACCTCCAAATTGGTACGGGGTCACAAATTTTGAATGATCTGGGGATTCATAAGATGCGGTTAATGAGTGCACCATTTAAGTTTACTGGGATCTCTGGATTTGATTTGGAAGTAACAGGTTATGTTGATTATTCTGATTAGGAGGAGATCAAATGGGCTCAGCTCGACCAGGGGCGCGACGCTTCGACATTAAAACACTTCGGTTATCAGCGGTAGTAGCGAGGTGGAACTCTGANATTACGGAAGGACTTTTAAGCGGTGCACTTCGAGCTTGTATTTCTCAAGGTTTGGACGAGGAACAGTTGAGTATTTTTTATGTCCCTGGGTCGTTTGAGTTGGCTTTAGGAGTGCAGCAAGCGGTCCGAACCGGACGGTTTGATGGTGTTATTGCGCTTGGTAGTGTTATCAGAGGGGACACCCCGCATTTTGATTATGTTTGTGCTGAAACTACAAGAGGCATTGGCCAGGTTGTTTTGGAGGAATCTGTGCCTATCGCATTTGGACTGTTGACGACTGATACTCATGACCAAGCTGTAATTCGGTCTATTGAAAATGACTCAAATAAAGGCGAAGAGGCCACTCTTGCAGTTTTGGAGATGATTAATACNCTACGACTCATTTGGAATCGCGATTAGATGTCATTACTTCGAAAGCGTCAGAAAGCGAGACGGCTTTTGGTGCAGGCGCTCTATTCTTGGGACCTTGCAGGAGAAAACGCCGGATCAATAGAGACGCACCTGCGATCCGAAAATGACTTTGCTAAAGTAGACTCAGAATTATTTCAATCCATCTTGGTGGGTGTGGTGAATGATGTGGAGAGGGTAGATGGTGCATATGAGCCATATCTAGATCGACACCAGCATCAACTTGATCCGATTTCAAAAGCCATATTAAGAATTTCGACCTTTGAATTGGTAAATCGAATTGATGTGCCTTTTAAAGTAGTTATTAATGAGGCAATCAATCTGGCAAAAACTTTTGGTCCCGCAGATGCCTTTAAATTTATTAATGCGGTATTGGAGGGAGTTGCGGAGAATTTTAGAGCTCCAGAACTATTGAAAGGGTCTGTTCGTGTTAGATGACTATGAATCAAACGACTTGCTTCATGGCGAGTTTGCAATCATCGAAAGACATTTTAAAGGAATTACTCAGCAATCTGGAGTCTTAAAAGGTATTGGCGATGATGCCGCGGTTATCAAACCTGACGCCGGCCTAGATTTGGTGGTATCCACCGACAGTTTGCTCGAAGGCGTTCACTTTCCGGTTGGAACACGGCCTAAGGATCTGGGGCGGAGAGCAATGTGCGTAAATCTCAGCGATATGGCCGCAATGGGTGCGAAACCACGCTGGTTCACAGTTGCTTTAAGTGTTCCCCGAGATATCGCGGTAGAAAAATGGTTTGCTGAGTTGAGCGACGGTTTAAGCTACATCGCAAATCAAATTGACTGCGCTCTGGTGGGTGGCGATACCACATGTGGCCCCCTCGCTATTACGATTACCGTTATTGGACAAGTGCCGAGTGGGGCCGCGCTGAGGCGAGATACGGCAGAAGTTGGCGACCAAATATATGTAACTGGCACATTAGGAGATGGAGCTGCGGCCCTAGACATGTTTTCTAAAGGTAATACAAACTCTTTCTGTGAGAGGCTTTCCGAGCATTTCTATGCCCCTCGTTTGCGTATTGAATCTGGTTTACGCCTCAGGGAAATAGCGAGTTCTTGTATAGATATTTCGGACGGTTTGGTAGCTGATTTGCGCCATATTTGTTTTTACAGCGGGGTGGCGGCTGAGATCGATTGCAGCTTAATACCAATTCATGCGCATACTAAACGAAATTATCCTCATCACTCTTTGCACTGGGCATTGTCCGGTGGTGATGATTATCAGCTTTGTTTCACAGTGCCGGAAAGAGCAACAGAAAGTTTAAAAAAGATGATTTTTGAAGGCCATATCGACGCAACTCGAATTGGATTGATAACCGCTGGCGATGGTGTAAACGTCATTGATTCATCTAAAGCAAATACTTTTACTCAAGAAATAACCGATTACTCGGGGTATGATCATTTTGCTTAATCCGACAATCTCCGATATATGGTTATCTCCAAGATTGTTATTGGCATTTGGTTTCGGTAGCGGTTGCTCTCCAGTGGTGCCTGGCACCATCGGAACAATGGCTGCGATACCTTTCTGGTATCTGGTCAGCGATTTTTCGATTTCTAGTTATATTGTTTTGGTTTATGTGGCCGCTGTAATAGGTTGTTTTGTGTGTAGTTATGCAGAAAAAAGAGTTGGGGAACCTGACCACAAAGGCATTGTTTGGGATGAATTTGTCGGCTTCTGGATTACTATGTCTACAGCACCCGTGAGTTGGCTTGGCCTAGCCATAGGCTTTTTTCTTTTTCGGGTACTGGATATAGTGAAACCATGGCCGATTAGTTGGATAGACAGAAATATCCATGGTGGGATCGGAATCATGCTTGATGATGTTGTGGCTGGGATTTTTGCAGCTTCGATAATTTGGTTTTTAAGAGTAATCCATTTTCTATAGGCATTTAAAAATAGGTGATGAATCATGATTGACTTTGTAACGACGCGGTCAATCCGTTTCAAATAACAAGAATAAAATTTTACTGAGTTTTGTTTTTTAGGAGTGTTTTTGTGGTTCTGCGTTATATCGATTCATCTAAATTGCCAACTCGTTGGGGTGATTTTGATATTCATGGGTTTGAAGACCCATTTAAAGGAAAAGAGCATATCGCGATCAGCATGGGAGACAGTCGCCTAGATTCTCCTCTTCTGGTGAGAATCCATTCGGAATGCTTGACGGGTGACGCCCTGGGAAGTTTGCGTTGCGATTGTGGCGAGCAACTTAACATTGCCATGCGCCGCATCGCGGAGCTTGGTCGAGGAGCTATTTTGTATCTTCGGCAAGAAGGGCGAGGTATCGGACTGGTAAATAAAATTAAAGCCTATCAGTTGCAAGATCTCGGGGCTGATACCGTGGAGGCAAATGAACGTCTTGGATTCGGTGCGGATATGCGAGACTATTCCGTGTGTTTGCCGATGTTGCAACATCTCGGAGTCAGACGTGTTCAACTGATGACTAACAACCCTAGAAAAGTGGAAGCTCTCTCGGCGCTCGGTATTGACGTAGTCAAAAGAGTCTCGCTCAAAACCAATAGTAACCCTCATAACAGTTCATACCTTTCGACTAAGGCAGGGAAACTTGGACATATTTTTGATGACTATGATGAAATTTAATATGTCTGTACAAGAAGAATCTAAATTAGCAAAACGCATAATTCCTTGTCTGGATGTTGATAAGGGCCGAGTTGTTAAGGGGGTTCAGTTTGTCGATATTAAAGATGCTGGGGATCCAGTAGAGGTCGCAAGGCGATACAATGAGCAGGGTGCTGACGAGATAACGTTTCTTGATATCACAGCGAGCCATGAGGCGCGAGATACTACACTGCATATGGTAGAGCGTATGGCAAGTGAAGTTTTTATTCCACTCACTGTCGGTGGTGGAGTTCGAAACATAAGTGACATTCGAAATTTATTGAATGCCGGCGCCGATAAAGTAGCCATTAATTCTGCCGCAATCAATGATGCGGAATTTGTTCGAAGCGCTGCAAAGCGTTTTGGTTCGCAATGTATTGTGGTAGCAGTTGATGCCAAACGATCTGCAAATCCTCAAGAAGATAGATGGGAAATTTTTACTCATGGTGGAAGGAAAGCCACCGGAATAGATGCTGTAGATTGGTCCATAAAAATGAGCGACTATGGTGCTGGTGAGCTTTTACTTACCAGCATGGATAGGGACGGAACTAGAGACGGATTTGATCTTGAGTTACTTTACCACGTGACAAGCTCCATTCCGATTCCCGTTATTGCATCTGGTGGGGTTGGAGCACTACATCACTTGGTAGAGGGAATTGTGTACGGCGGCGCAGATGCGGTACTTGCAGCAAGCATCTTTCACTTTTCGGAGTATTCCATTTATGAGGCAAAACGCTTTATGCACGAAAATGGTGTAGAAGTACGACTTTAGCTTGGCCTAATTCGTAACCAACTATTCAACATGGATCCGAAGAAGCTCTGCAGCTTGATCGGCGCGGATTGGGCAGAAAGACAAATACACTCACCATTTTGAGCCCCCATTGGTTGGTGCGTGTCGCCTGGTTGACGTAAGATAAAATCGCCCTCTTTATAAACTGACTTCTCGTCAGAAAAGCTTCCTTTTAATACTACAGTGTACTCCAGCCCCCTGTGGTCATGCTTTGGGGTCTTGCCGCCGGCACATATTCGGTGCAAAGCGACCTCAAACTTATTCTGTCCGGTTTTGAGCCCAGCCACGTCTACTGACTTAGAAAGTCTGCGCCAGTTTAATTTTTCATAAGTCGCTGCTATGAGCTTGTTTACAAGTGGTGGAAACTGCCCTTTCGGGGATGTCGTTTGAGCGGGTTCGTCGACGCCGACTGCATCGATCTTGGCCATTACTGACTCGAGGAGTGTCTCTTGATTTTCGAGGCCAGAGGTCTGGCTCGACTTGTGTGAAACCGCCTCACAGTTTTTCTCCATGAAGTGTGAGCCAATTTGTTCTAACCTATGCAATGTACCCCTGCAGTGTGGGCAAAAATGTAAATGGGCGGATACACAAATCGACTCTGCGGTTTCGAGAGTACCAGCTGCGAATTCAACTAGCATATCTGCACTAGGGCAGTGTGAAGGCTTGTTATTCATTATAATTGTTCTCTTGATACTCTGATGGCACCAGTATTTGCATTTTTTGAAGTGCAAGCCGAACTCTGGACTTCACCGTTCCCAAAGGAAGCCCCAACTCTGCAGACGTTTCTGCATGTGACTTCCCTTCAAGATACACCTTCCGCAGAATCTCATTCTGCTCTTTTGGTAATTTCGACAACGATTGCTGCAATTTGCTTTCGCTTCTCTTTTGTTGAAATAACGAAGCTGGTGTCTCTTCGTCAGGTTCGTGCCAATAATCCTCATTTTCAAGCGGCAAATGCTGTGTGTTACTTTTTCTTCGAAGCATATCGATCCTGCAGTTTCGAGCCACCGTGTAAATCCAAGTCGTTGCTGACGCCTTTTCTGGGTTGAAGCCCGAAGCTTTCTGCCAAACCTTTATCATAACTTCTTGTACAAGATCTTCATTAAGACCTGGAAACCATCCCTCGTGCTTGCTAGATTGCGCAAAACTTTTGATAAGGGGAGCGAAATGCTTAAAGAGTTTCGCGAAAGACTCCTTGCTGCGGTTCATTCCTACATCAATAAGAAGCGTGCTCCACTGATCAGAGCGCTTTATCGATGATCCGATTTCAGAAACTGCTTCGCTCATCTGAGTAGACAATTTTACCTGTTTGATTGGAATGTGCATCATACTGCATTTAATTTAGTAAGTTGACGTTTGTACGGACAAGTTTCATGTGTGGATTAATTTCATTAATTGAATATGCGTTGCTAAAGAGCAGTGCGAAAGTTCTTTTGACAACATAAAAACGC
>NZIZ01000022.1 GCA_002691825.1 Porticoccaceae bacterium | reverse complement strand
CCCTTTCAAAACATATTGCTCTCAGCCTAAAACCCTTGCGCGACTTCTTTTTGATTTTGTTTTTTTTCTCTCTGGGTAGCGGTTTCAATATAAACCTAATTCCCGAAATAGGCGTAGCAGTTGTATTTTTCACCGGTGTCATGCTTGCAATTAAGCCGCTAATCTATTTCTACCTTTTGCGTTCGCAGAGTGAATCGCCATCTCTAGCCTGGGATATTGGATTTAGACTAGGACAAAATAGTGAATTTTCATTGCTAATAGCCTACATGGCTTTTAGCAGTAATCTTATTGGGACCGAAGCATCTCATCTCATTCAAGCAGTAGCGATCATGACATTCATATTCTCGAGTTATATTGTAGTACTGAAGTTCCCTACCCCAATTTCCACAAATGAGAGACTTCGGCGAGACTAAGTGATTTTAGGCTGGCTCAGGGAAGGTTACGTGAATTACAAGTAAGTCTTTGCCACCATTTCACCAGAAGAGTATCGATTGCGCTTTCCACTGATATACCAAATCGTTCCGTTAACGATTTATTGAGAATATATTTGACTTCAAGAACATCAGCCTTCTCCATTGATGAAACCAGATACTCATCGCTCGTTTTCAAGTCATCGACCAGCCCGAGCTCTAAGGCTCTGCTGCCATACCAAACTTCACCAGTAGCGATCTGATTAATCTCTATTTTCTCTCGCCGCTCACTAACATAACGCTTAAAAAGCTGATGTGTCTCTTCTAACTCATTGACAAATTTTTCTCTTCCTTTTTCGGTATTTTCTCCAAATAGTGTCAACGTACGCTTGTATTCTCCCGCTGTAAGTAATTCAAAATCAATCTTGTTGTGTTTTAGCACACGATTAAAATTTGGTAATTGAGCAACCACTCCAATCGAGCCCAAGACGGCAAATGGAGCCGCTATAATATAATCAGCAACGCATGCCATCATGTAACCCCCGCTAGCCGCAACTTTGTCCACGCTAACGGTAACGGGAATATCTCTCTTGCGTAGTCGATCGAGTTGACTGGCTGCTAGTCCGTAGCTATGTACCATTCCTCCCGCACTCTCTAAACGAAGTAATACCTCATCAGTAGCTGTGGCGGTTGTGAGCACTGCCGTTATCTCCTCTCTCAAATTGACAACAGCGGATGCATTTATATTACCCTCAAAGCTCAATACAAAGACGCGTTTTCGTGCCGCACAATCTAAAGAATTCTGATTTTTGGCTACTTTTCTTTCATTTTTTCTCTCGCGCTTTTTTTTATCCTGAAGCTTCTTTTGTTCTATCTTTTTCTCCGCGTCATTAAGCACCGCCAAGTGCATAACATCACTTGTATCCTCATGCTGATCATTAAGTCGCGTGACCATAAGATCTCCCTTGGCGGTTCTCTCTCGCTTGTTACGGAGTGACGTAATCAAGGTAACGACGAACAAAAAGATTAGTGTGAAGGTGGCGAGCTTGGCAAAAAATAACCCATAATCGTATAAAAATTCCAAAGCTGTCTCCTGTTGTTTTTAGCCCGTATGTAACTTAAATAACATCACTTTTCTTAGTTTCCGAGCGCTTAGCATTAGTAAGAAATCTATCAATTAACCGTCCCGAGAGTACTGAGGGTGGCGGCACTGCGGAAGGCATGTTATCACAGTGCCACCATCGTGCCTCACTTATTTCGTGCCCGTCTACGGTAATGCTTTCTGAAGCAGCCTCTGCCATAAAACCCAACATCAACTGACTCGGAAAGGGCCATGACTGACTTCCGATGTATACTGGATTTTTAATGTGAATTCCAACTTCTTCAAAAACCTCCCGTTGTAAAGCATCCTCAGCACTCTCCCCCGCCTCAATGAAGCCTGCAACTGCACTGAAAAGACCATCCGCCCAGTTTGATTGCCGAGCTAACAGACAATATTCACCCTTAGTCACGACAACAATAACACAGGGAGAAATCCGTGGATAATGTGGTTTTAAACACCTGATACATGCCAAAGTGTTTACAGAATCTTGAATTTCAGTTGGATTACCACACACTCCACAAAACATGTGGCTTCTTTTCCATTCTAAAAGTTGAACCGCGCGGGATGCTACAGCAAAATGAAGTTCATTACTTGCTAATAGTAACGCTCTTAAATTAATCGTCGAAAAATCATCTAAACAGCTTATATCGCCAGATAAGTCCCAAACCTCGCAGTCAAAATTTCCCCAAGCACCTAGGAGCAAGGTTGATATACAATACTTTTTTGCNGGTTCAATATCATTGACAGCGAAAATAAATTCGCGCTCCCTTATGAGAATTGAACCATCGACGACACCGATAACTATTTTTTCAGCGCTTTCACGCTCTGCAAAAGTGATTGTAAACTGTTTATTTTTTAGCTCTCTAACCAAAATAAAGCTCCGATATTAAAAAGATTTCTTGTTCCCTTGCAAAAAAAGATCTCAATATATAAAGTTTACGGCCGTAGTACACATACTTCTTCTAAAAATAATAATAACTGATNACAAAAGGTCTAAAGAATGAACACGTCTCTTCCATCAGCTTTCGANAAAAATTTTTTAGGCCACTCTCCTCAGTGGTATCAAAAAGCAATCATCGGTTTTCTAATAGTAAATCCGATTATACTTTACCTATTGGGGCCGTTCGTCACAGGATGGCTCTTAATAGGAGAGTTTATATTTACCCTTGCGATGGCGTTAAAGTGCTATCCGCTGCAGCCAGGAGGGCTGCTGGCAATTGAAGCCATAGTCCTCGGGCTGGCGTCCCCCGACAGCGTATATAAAGAGGCAGTCTCAAATTTTCAAGTAATCTTACTACTAATGTTTATGGTAGCAGGAATATACTTTATGAGGGACATGTTACTATTCGTGTTCACAAAAATTTTACTTACCGTAAGGTCGAAGGTACTACTGTCGCTTCTTTTCAGTTTTGCCGGCGCATTTCTTTCAGCATTTCTCGATGCCCTTACGGTCACTGCGGTCCTTATTTCCGTCGCTGTAGGCTTCTATAGCGTGTACCACCGAGTTGCGAGTGGTAGAGACAGTAATTGTGCTGACCATGACCACACCACTGATGAGCAAGTGCTTGCTGAAAATCAGGAGACTCTAGAGCAATTTAGCGCATTTTTGAGAAGTTTAATAATGCATGGTGCAGTAGGCACCGCCTTGGGCGGAGTGTGCACAGTAGTCGGTGAACCGCAAAACCTTTTAATCGCTGAGAAGGCCGGTTGGGATTTTATGACATTTTTCTGGATCATGTCTCCAGTAACCATGCCGGTTTTAATCTGCGGTTTAATAACATGTGTTGTCATCGAAAAAATCGGAATTTTGGGGTATGGCGCGCAACTCCCAAAGGAAGTCCGGATGGTGCTGGAAAACTTTAACGCACAAGAGCAATCAAATCGAACTCAAGAGGATGTAGCGGCTCTCATGGTGCAATTCATAGTTGCCGTTATATTAGTGTTTGCACTGGCGTTGCATGTAGCTCCTGTTGGACTAATAGGGCTGATGATTATTGTACTCCTTACGGCTTTTAATGGGGTCATAGACGAGCATAAGATTGGCCATGCGTTCGAGGAGGCGCTCCCATTTACAGCGCTCTTAGTCGTATTTTTTGCGATCGTGGCTGTTATTCATGAGCAACACCTCTTTTCACCGGTAATATCAGTGGTTCTATCCATGGATGAGAGTATCCAGCCAGGGATGTTTTTCTTGGCAAACGGAATATTATCTATGATAAGTGATAATGTATTTGTAGCAACGGTTTATATAAACGAGGTAAAAGCGGTACTTGATTCTGGAGAAATAAGTAGAGAACATTTCGATAAACTTACAGTTGCAATAAATACTGGTACTAATCTTCCAAGCGTCGCTACCCCAAATGGTCAGGCAGCCTTCTTATTTTTGTTAACATCCGCACTCGCTCCTTTAATAAAACTCTCTTACATGAGGATGGTCATAATGGCACTTCCCTATACTTTAGTGCTCACAGNGGTTGGGTTCGTAGCAGTTATTTACATGATTTAAAAAATCACTATTTGAAAAGCGACACTATGGTAAAATTAAGGTTTTAGTATTTAGGGAGGTGCAAACACTTTTTTGGTAACTAACGAGAGAGCGCCTCCATGCCACGCTCAAGGCCATCTAACGTGAGAGGATACATTCTATCCTCGACNAAACGGCGTAACATAGATATTGAGGGCGTATAGTGCCAGTAATTTTCCTCTACGGGGTTAATCCAAATGACTTTATTGTATGTGCTTGCCACTCTTTGCATCCAAACCATCCCGGACTCTTCATTCTGATACTCAACACTGCCGCCGGGACTACTTATCTCATAAGGAGCCATAGATGCATCTCCAACAAAGATCACCTTGTAATCTGATGAGTACTTGTTCAAGAGATCATGCGTCTTAATTTGTTGATCTTTCCGCCTTCGATTTTCCTTCCACACATAATCATAAAGACAATTATGAAAATAAAAATATTCCATATGTTTAAATTCAGTCTTAGCAGCCGAAAACAATTCCTCACAGAGGGTGACAAAAGGATCCATTGACCCACCAACATCAAAAAAAATAAGTACTTTGACCGAATTACGCCGTTCAGGAATCATCTTCAAGTCAAGCAATCCAGCATTTCGAGCGGTACTTCGAATGGTATCACCAAGATCTAAAAAGTCTGGGGCTCCCTCACGCGCAAATCTTCGTAACCTCCGTAATGCAATTTTAATGTTTCTAGTGCCTATTTCTATAGAGCCGTCTAAATCTCGATATTGGCGCTCGTCCCAAACTTTAACCGCACTACCTGATCCACCGGGCCCTCCAATACGGATGCCCTCTGGATTATAACCTCCGTGTCCAAATGGTGACGTCCCACCGGTCCCAATCCATTTATTACCCCCTTGGTGCCGCTCCGACTGTTCCTCTAGGCGTTTTTTAAATTCTTCAATAAGCTTTTCTAGACCTCCTAAACTCTCAATTTTCGCTTTTTCTTCGTCCGTAAAGTGTTTTTCAAATTCCTTTTTCAACCATTCTTCAGGTATGAGGAGTTCCAAAATTTGATCTATATCTTGCAGATTTTTAAAGTAAGCACCGAATGCTCTATCAAAACGATCAAAATATCGTTCATCTTTAACCATACAAAGCCGTGCGAGCAGATAAAACTCATCAGTAGATCCAAACGAGAGATTTTTATCCATTGCATTTATCAGGTCTAACAACTCCTTAATTGAGACTGGCACTCCAGAGCGCTTTACCGTATTAAAAAAATTAATTAGCATGATTTAGGTCATCTCATTTCTCGTCTAGTCATAAATGCCAATCTCTCCAGCAGATGCACATCTTGTTCATTTTTCAATAACGCGCCATAAAGCGGCGGTATAGCTTTCGTTGGATCTCGATTTGTAAGAATGTCGTCAGGAATGTCATCAGACATGACAAGTTTTAACCAGTCGACCAGCTCAGAAGTGGAAGGTTTCTTCTTTAACCCAGGCACTTTTCTAACATCAAAAAATATTTCCAGCGCCGTATCGACAAGTTTCTTTTTAATATCGGGGAAATGCACATCGACAATTTGTTGCATTGTCGATTTATCAGGAAAATTTATGAAATGGAAAAAACAGCGCCTCAGAAATGCATCAGGCAATTCTTTTTCGTTATTGCTGGTAATAATAACAATCGGTCTCTGTATTGCTCGAACCGTCTGGCCCGTCTCATAAACATAGAACTCCATTCTATCCAGTTCTTGCAGTAAGTCATTCGGAAACTCTATATCTGCCTTATCTATTTCATCAATCAACAAAACAACCTGCTCTTGCGAGGTAAAAGCCTCCCAAAGCTTTCCTTTATCAATATAGTTGGCTATATCATGTACCTTTTTATCTCCAAGCTGTGAGTCTCGGAGCCTTGAAACCGCATCATACTCATATAGCCCCTGTTGCGCCTTAGTTGTCGATTTTATGTGCCACGAGAGCATTTTTTTCCCCAAAGCCCTTGACACCTCCTCCGCAAGCATTGTCTTTCCCGTTCCCGGTTCTCCCTTTATCAGCAAAGGGCGTTCAAGAGTTACCGCAGCATTCACCGCAAGCTGAAGCTCTTCTGTAGCAACATAGTTTTTCGTACCAGTAAATTTCATGATCGTTAGTATCCATGCCTCGATGCAGCATTATAATGAAATTCCACAGCTACTTAAAAGAAAAATCGATCAGCTACAACGACTGACTCTTTATTAAATTCTTTGAGGAAAATGCCGCAATTTACGTATTGGACCGACGACGCTTATCCGACGAAAATGCGGGTCGCACCCTAACTGGAGGTGGTCTTTTCATTTTGCTCCACAAGAATCTTGCAGCCCCATAAAGAGTCAAAGTTACGATTATCATTGCCAAAATTGGAGCAAGGCCTCGCTGGAAACCTACATCTAACAGTAAACCTTCATACAAGCTAACAAAAAAAGCAGGCGCCAAGTGGAAATCATCATAATAAGCTGTGACCGGCGTCATAAAAAACACTACAGCAACAAGTACCGAACTTTGCCGAAACGCTGAACTCTTGACCCCTCTGATCATATACCAAAGACAAAATAGCAACCAAAAAACGCCGAATGAATAAGCAATCCATCCCCAAAAATAATTTTCAGTTGAATACACTACTAATCCACCCAACGTAAGACGAAGTCTTCCAAATCTTGCTCTTTAATAAGATGTTTGGAGAAAACCTTCCACATAATAGATACTCCACTTAAATGAACAAGCCTCTAGGAACCGCTCAAAAGGTGATGCCAGCTCGGCAGTTCCATACCATTTGCAACTAACCCATAGGAATCATTCGATTGCAACGAGCAAAGCTTAGTTCTATTTTTTTTCGCATCAAGTTTGACGCAGTCCTTTACCTTATATCGATTTTCATAATAAGTGCAATGACATGTAATCTGATCCAGATGTGCACACCTCTGTAAGTTAAGCTCGCTCAGTATACGTACCCTCCAATTTCACCAAGCAGCACTTACCATAACCATCGCAGAGTAGTTCCCACTATAATTCTGTCATTTCCTCAAGACATTTTTTTCCAAAATCTCTCTTCAAAACCCCCGGCAACCATTCGAACAATTCCCTCCATTCAANAAAAAAGTTCTCAGATTTCCGAGATAAACTCCGAAATTATAGGCTTGACGATCTCTGCACGCCAACCGTTCGTTAATCGGGGAGGCCAGCAAACGTCGCCACTTAATGCGCTTCTCACAATAACCTCTAGCTCCTTTTTTGAAGCCAACAACTCAACCGGAATTTCGCGCAATTCACCAAATTTAGTCAAATACTGAAAAAGCCTCTTTACAACGCCATTAGCTGAGCTATTCAGTGGCCTCGGCATTACCACAACTTCGGGGTCATCATAACTTTTTTGAATTTCAGACATAATACTCTCACCAAAAACTCGAATGTCTTTCACAAGAAGATCTTTTATTAAAAATAAATCTGAGTATACCTGCGGAGGTTTAGTAGAGAGCTTAAATAGTATAGCATCAGACAGGATATGCTTTCTCGGCTTGTCATGTAATCTAGCGGTAAGCTCCCGCCAATAACTTAGACGTTTAAGTAGTCGAAGTGATCTTGAGTCTAAACGATGCTTACCTTTGAATCGTTGAAAATAAAACTCGGGGCTCTCACGCGATGCAACGGTCTCTATCAGTGCGGCAATCTCGTCATGAAACCAAGACCAGCGGCACAACGCACTTAATTTACTGCAAAGGATTTTATGTAAATCTGCTAGATGTGCCACATCATCTTCTGCATATTTTAGTTGCGCCGCCGAGAGAGGTCGAGCTAACCAATTCGAACGAGTAACAGACTTCGTTAATCGTATATCCGTTAAAGATTCTAGAAGTCCAGCATAACTAGTTGAATATCCGATATTTGTTATGCGAGCGGCGATTTGCGTATCAAAAATACAATTCGGAAAAATTTGGGCAGAATACCTTAGAACTTCAAGATCCTCGGCACAAGCATGGAGGACCAATGTACATTTTGGATTTTCCAATAATCGCTTTAACGGCGTTAAATCATTAATACTTGGCGCATCGATCAACCAGCAATGCTCACCATTAAAAATTTGTATAAGCGCCAGCTTCGGGTAAAAGGTATGCGATCTCATAAACTCTGTATCGAGAAATAATGTTTTCTTATTAGCGAGTCTTTGCGTAAGCTTTACTAACGCATTTTTGTCTTTAATCCAAGAGACCATACTAAATAGTTTTTCGACGATCTAGTGCAAGACTTAAAGTACCGCCGTCAACATACTCTAATTCCCCACCCATGGGCACGCCATACGCGATTCTAGACACTTTCTTTCCTAAAATTCGAGACTTATCAGCGATAAACTGAGCCGTGGTTTCACCTTCAAGAGTCAAATTCGTTGCCAAAATCACTTCTTTCAAATCTTGCTCGTGCAGTTGTGTGAATAATTCATCAAAACCCAACTCTTCAGGACCTATGCCATCAATTGGCGAGAGGTGTCCGTGAAGAACGAAATAAGTCCCAAAGAAACAGTTAGCTTGTTCAATTGCTAAGAGATCAGCTGGCGTCTCAACAACGCACAATAGACCCTTCTTCGAGCGCTCGCTTCCACAAAGATCGCACAATAAGTTTTCTGTTAAATTTCTACAGCGAATGCACCTATCGATCTTCTCAATTGACTCGGAGAGAACCTTGACTAGTCGCTTAGCTGATAGCTTATCCCTCTCTATTAAGAATAAAGCCATCCGCTGTGCCGATTTTTTTCCTACACCAGGAAGGCAGCATAAACTCTGTATAAGTTGATAAAAAAGTGGGCTTTGCATATGGTTTTATACATCCAACATTCTTAAAGTGGGATTTTAAATCCTCGCGGCAAGTTTATTCCCCCTGTGAGTTTGGACAAGGAGTCACTTTGACCGTTCTCGACTTTTTTAACTGCATCATTAATAGCAGCTGTTATTAAATCCTCTATAATAGATTTCTCCTCCTTAATCAGATCAGAATCCAGTTCCACCTTGCGAGCATCGAAGCGACCCGTCATAGTGACTTTAACCAAGCCGCCCCCAGATTCACCAATGACCTCTCTGTCTGATGCCTCTTGCTGTAAATCGGCCATCTTCTGCTGCATTTCCTTAGCTTGTCGAAGAAGCTCTTCCATACTCATTTCATTGGACCTCCTTGGGAACAACACTATCTAAATCAATGGAACCATCAAACAGCTGTTTAAACTGCTTAATCTGATCATCTTTATTCAATGCAATAATCATACGCTTCTTATTATCCTCAAAGCTACGAGATGCCTCTACTCTCGGAGTATCTATCTTAACTATTCCAACATCAATTGAGACCCGAAGGGTCGTGCCAAAATAATTACTCAACAGCTCAGCTAACGCTAATTCATGTTTCTTTGAGAGTAAATTGGCATAACCCGAATCTAGTATAAAAAATATTTTATCATTCTCTATTCGAGAATAAATACAATTCTTAGCTATTTCACCAAGAGCCCCTCCAATATCCAGATGTCTACAAACTGACGACCAATGTCTACCCTCGAATCTCTCTAATAGTGGAAGATCAACTTTTTTATTAGAGGATAACTCCAAAGACAAACCTGAACAGTCCTCTTCATCTCGACTAGATATTGATTGCTCCGCGATTATTTGACCATCTTGTCTTGTATTGGTTGCAGATTTGGAATTTTTGTCTTCTTCAACCAAGGTTTCATTTTTAATACACTTTTGATCCTCGCTCAAGCGCTTTATTTCGCTTTCATTGTCACTTAATTCCTCTTTCGGTCGAAACGCAAGCGCCCTAAGTATAATCATCTCAAAGCCTATTCTTGGATCTGGAGCCATTTGAAGGTCATTCCGTCCCAATAAACATATTTGATAAAAAAGTTGAACGTCTTCCTTACTAACCCTTCTAGCCAAGTTCTCAATTACGTGATGATTATCGCCACCGTCTTCATAGCTTTCGGGTACGATTTGATAGATAGAGATTTGATGGAGCAGCACCAATATATCTTCGAGGGCGCAGTCATAGTCCGGAGCATGCTCGTCCATCATCCCTATAACTTTTAGCAATTCCCTACCATTTCGTTCAATCAGAGCTGAGAAAATATCAACAATGAAATTTTTTGTTATGGATCCCAACATAGCACTAACAAACTCGGCAAGAACGTGTCCGTCTCCATACCCGATGGCTTGATCTGTTAATGTGAGCGCGTCACGCATACTTCCATTCGCCGCCCGCGCGAGCCTTCTCACTGCCTCATTCTCAAATGGAATTTTTTCATCTGCCAAGACGAACTTGAGGTGTTCAAATATTTTCTCCACTGCAAGATTTTTTAAGTTAAATTGCAGACATCTCGAAAGAATTGTGACGGGGAGCTTCTTGGGATCGGTAGTTGCAAGTAAAAACTTTACGTGAGGTGGAGGCTCCTCTAAAGTTTTTAAGAGAGCATTGAAGCTGTTACTGGATAGCATATGAGCTTCATCGATTAAGTAAATCGTAAAACGAGACTTGCTCGGCGCGAAATGAAGTCTGTCAAGCAGTTCTCTGGTGTCTTCAACTTTGGTTTTTGATGCAGCATCGACCTCAATGAAATCAATACTCCTACCTTCATCCATTTCTATACAGGATGAGCAACTACCACATGGCTTAGAACTAATTCCGGATTCGCAATTGAGGCACTTGGACAATACTCGAGCAATAGTTGTCTTTCCAACACCACGAGTACCGGAGAATAAATATGCATGATGCAAACGATTATTATTAAGTGAATTGCTCAAAACACGGAGCACATGCTCTTGACCAGCCATTTCTGAAAAGTCTTTAGGCCGCCACTTTCTTGCCAGCACATGATACCCCATCAAAAATCTCCGAGTATGTGGAAAAATATAATCGAAACTAAGGCAATAATATTAGCGGATCGCAAATCGAAAGAAGCGGCAGTAATCCTGACAAGCATAATAATATACCGAAAAAATGGAGGTGACTCCCGAAAGCCAAAACTCAGCACAGCGCTGTTCCACTACCGTTGCTCCCTCCCGGGCCTGGCGGGGTTCGCGGCTAGCGCTTGCAAGGGGACCTCAGGGAGCCACCATTACAACACTAATTATCAATAGTTTTTAAACGTGTTGCAACCAGCTGGCAACCCTGGAAGCTCCAAGCAATTAAATAACTTGAAGTTAGATACATCGCGCCGCGTTTTCCATGCCAAATTGACAAAGCTTAGCTGCGTTCAAAGTATCTAAAGTGTTGGTTCAACAAAACGAATCATCTTTTCAGATATAAGCTGTAAAACAACAACGAATTCTGCCCAATCTTTTCAAAAGGGAAAACGCTTTCCGAAACACCTGTTATAAAAAGTTATAGATAAATAATCTTTGTAAGCCATAGTGCTCTCAATCGGTTAAGCCTTCGCATACAGTGAAGAGCTCTCTCAGCTGAATAAGCTATTGCACTAACCGTTCGATTCAGCTGCGAAGCTTATAGGTAAGCTTTTTTAGAGAATTTATAGTCAGGAAACCACATGTCATCCCGTGACAATACCGCCTCCTTTGATTTCAAATCAAATAATTAAGTGAGTTTTTGCTGAATATTTATCTTTTAAGTATTCTAGAAGTGTCAAAGTCCTATCGAACGCAAAAAACTATTCGCTCAACTTTTATATTCAAGACCCGCATTAAAAATACCGATTGCTTGCGGTTTTCCAAAGTCCATCGCTAGTTGCCTAGCGCTTTTCACATCGTCACTGCGAAGACGTTCTAAATTATCCAAATACTCTTCATCAATATCGCCAGTGATATAATTTCCATCAAATACTGAGCACTCAAATCGGTATATCTCGGGGTTTCCCTCTGATGCCGCCGCCACTAGGTCTTCTAAATCTTGATACACAAGCCAATCTGCTCCTATAGCCTCACAAACAGATTTGTCTGTTCGACCATGAGCAATCAGCTCTGAAGCGACCGGCATGTCGATTCCATAAACATTTGGAAAGCGAACACCCGGAGCCGCTGAAGCGATATACACTTTTTTTGCTCCGGCGTCCCTAGCCATTTGAATTATTTCTCTTGACGTTGTTCCACGAACAATCGAATCGTCTACCAAGAGAACATTTTTATCTGTAAACTCTAAACGTACTGCGTTTAGTTTTTGTCTCACTGACTTTTTACGCTCTTTTTGCCCGGGCATTATGAAAGTTCGGCCAATATATCGGTTTTTCATATAACCTTCTCTGAGTTTTACACCTAACCGCTCTGCTAATGCCTGAGCGGAAACGCGACTAGTGTCCGGTATAGGAATTACGACGTCAATATCATGATCAGGCCATGACTTTAGAATTTTTTCCGCCAATCTTTCTCCCATTCTAAGCCGACATTTATAAACTGAAATATTGTCCATCATAGAATCTGGACGCGCGAAATAAACGTGCTCAAAAATACATGGACACAGTATCGCATCATCTGAACACTGTCGGAGATGCAAGTTTCCTGCTTTATCTATAAAAAGGGCTTCGCCAGGTTTCAGATCACTCACAAAATCAAAGCCTAAACTATCCAACGCAACACTTTCTGAAACCACTGCGTACTCCGTGCCTTCTGAGGTTTTCCTTCGCCCATAGCACAGCGGCCTGATACCAAAGCGATCTCGAAAAGCAAATAATCCTTGATTAGCTATTAGCCCAACTACCGCAAAAGCACCTTTACACCGAGCGTGAACATGCTCAACTGCGCTAAAAATATCCCTGCTATCTGGCAGCAACTTGCCTCGCACTTGCAGCTCGTGCGCAAATACATTAAGCAATATTTCAGTATCAGAATCGGTGTTCAAATGACGTAAATCCATTCCTTTGATATCACGTCGCAAGTTATCAGCGTTAGTTAGGTTACCATTATGAGCAATACATATACCGTAAGGGGAGTTAACGTAAAGTGGTTGAGCCAAAGCCGGCCCGCTACTTCCTGCTGTTGGGTAACGCACGTGTCCAATTCCTAAGTTTCCAACCAACTGCACCATGTCCCGCCGGTGAAAGACATCTCTCGCGAGACCATCAGACTTGCGCTGATAGAATTGACCACTTTTTTCAGTGACTATTCCAGCGGCATCTTGTCCCCTATGTTGCAAAACCGTTAGCGCATCATATAACGACAAATTAACGTCATTTACTCCAAAAATTCCTATAACTCCGCACATCTATTTGCTCCACGAAGACAAATATTTTGATAACTCAAGAAACGTGTCTATACCCCACTGTTCGAATTCTTTAAATACTGGAATAAGCACTGAAGAACTCCACCAGTCTTCTTGATCTACCATAAAAAAAAACGGAAGCATAATCACCAGTGCTAGGACAATCAACGCACCTTTCAGAAATCCGAATCCAAAACCGAGCAATGAATCAATACTCCCCAACCCTATGTTTTTAAATATTTTTTTTGCCGCAGAGCTCAGAAAGTGACCCATAATTAAAGTAGTAATGAATAGAAGAGCGTTTGAGACACCTGATCTTATCGTTTGAAATGGAACATACTCTGCCAACATATCAGCCACTATCTCACCGAAGGACATCGTGACAATAAAGGCACAGATCCAAGTAACAAGGGAAAGTGCTTCAACGACAAATCCTCTAAATACACTTACTGTAGAGGTTAAAAAAATGAAAAAGACAATAGCATAATCCACAGTCATAAATGACATCAGCTTATTCCTCTATGAGGGAAACTCGCGTGCATAAAGGTAAATCCTTGACTCGACGCCCAAATTTTCATCAACCATTATTTTTTTTGTCTCAGCGAGCCGGAAGTCAAGTATTGGTCCAACATAAATATCGTAAAAACTGCTGTCATCTTCCAGCCGAACGAATCCTCTTTCACCCATTTTACTTAAAGCTTCGAGTATACTTCTAGCGGCAGGTTTATCCTCAACGTTCTTTACTAATAGAAACCATAGATTTGGCTTATTAGTTTCTACAAGCTCTAACGGGAGCGCTTCCATCATATCAATCAAGTGAAGATGTTCACTAGCATATAATTCTTTGGCTTGTGTAGTAAGATCAGAATAAGAGAAATCGTCAAATATTTCGCTCAAGTACTTTTCTAGTTTAGGTGACTTTGGAATATCTGGCTTTGAGTCTATCTGCGTAACAACTGACCAGTTGCCAACTACTCTCCACAATCCGAAAAGTACCATTGTGACAAAAATAACCTTACACACGTTCTGCCAGCGATACATTCTATCCTTCCTGCCATCTAGCTATAAACGTTAAAATAGAAGCAACCACGTGAAAAGAACCAAAAGCTACGATAGTATCGCCCGCGATAGCTTTTTCGTAAGCAGCCAGAAAAGCATTTTCCAGAGAGGAAAAATAGTCTGATTTTAACCCCCGTGCTATGAGATTACCTCGTAATTTTTGGGCGTCAGTCGCTCTGCTCGAATCATGAATTTGTGCTACATACCAATAACTTACTAACTTTGAGAGAGGAGCAGTAATTCCTGTCCAATCCTTATCTTCAAGAACTGATGCAACCGCAAAGAGGCTTCCACCAAGCGAAGACAAGCGTTTGGCTAACAATGTCGCCGCCGCCGGATTATGAGCAACATCCAGGATGATAGAGACATCGCCAATCGATGTACGCTGAAAACGTCCTACAAGCTCCAACTTAGACAAAGCTAATCGGCATGTATTAGAATCAAGAGGGACTCCACCCGCAAGCAGAGATTGTAACGCTATTGCCTTATTTTCTGCGAAGCCAGAGTCTCCAAGCAACCCAGAAACGCAAAAGTTTATATTACCAGCAGAACAGCTTACAGCGAAATCACTATTTTTTGTAGAAATATCAAATTCTATGCCCAACCTAAAGAGAACTGCTCCGGTCGGTATCAAAAGCCTATCGAGCTCGTCAGAGCTCCTCTCTCCCCAAATTAACGGCTTATTATTACGAGCTATCCCAAGCTTTTCAATGGCAATTTCTGTCGTTGTGGATCCAAGCCAGAATTCATGATCCAATGCTATGCTAGTAACGACAGCCACGTCGGGTGATATAATGTTCACAGCATCTAAACGCCCTCCTAAACCGACCTCTAAAATACGGACTTGAACCAAAAGAGTCTCAAAAATCCATAGCGCCGCCAGTGTAGAAAACTCAAAATATGTTAATGCCACATTGTTGCGTTCGCTTTCTATGAATTCGAAGGCCTCTATAATAATTTCGTCGCTCACGGGTACTCCGGAAACCCGAATACGCTCGTTAAAAGCGAATAGATGCGGCGATGTATAGGTGCCAACATGATAACCATGTGCTTGCAAAACGGACTCCATCGCCATAACGCAAGATCCTTTGCCATTGGTACCTGCCACAGTGAAGGTTAACGCTGAATCTGAAACCCAAGCATTACTCTTTCCAAGTCTGCTACTTACTCTATTCCACACCGCTGCAACACGATTCAGGGATAAATCGATTTCTTTCCTATGCATGCATTGGAGTTTTATGAGCCAACACTCAAGAACACTTTTACGATCCATGAATTTAAGTTTGATTTAACAGTTTGGACAAAAGATTTGCTATTCGAGAACGCAAGTGCGCGCGCTCTATTATCATATCAATATGGCCATTAGATAATAAGAATTCACTTCGTTGAAATCCGGGCGGTAGTTTTTGTCGGATTGTTTGTTCAATGATATTGGGGCCTGCGAATCCAGCGCGAGCCCCCGGCTCGGCAACATTGACGTCTCCCAACATAGCAAGGCTCGCTGATACACCACCATAAACAGGATCCGTCATAATCGATATGTAAGGATTACCCGAGATCCTCAAACGTTCCAACACAGCACTTGTCTTGGCCATTTGCATCAACGATATCAGAGCTTCTTGCATACGAGCACCGCCAGTTGCGGTAAAACATATCAGTGGAAGACTCTTTTTTAATGCCGTATTCGCCGCAAGAGTAAACTTTTCTCCAACTGCTGCCCCCATTGAGCCGCCGTGGAAAGCAAATTCAAAAGCACACACAACAACATTAATATTATTTAGCTTACCCTCCATCGCAATCAAGGCATCTTTTTCTCCAGTAACTTTTTGAGCGTCAACAATGCGGTCTTTATATCGTTTTACATCTTTAAACTTGAGACGATCAATGGTTTCAATGTTTATTCCAATTTCATTTCGTGCCCCAGCATCAAGAAAGATATCGATACGGCGGCGCGCGCCAATTCTCATGTGATGGCCACATTTGGGGCACACATCAAGATTTTTTTCCAGTTCGGGACGATAAAGTGGAATATTACATTTCGGGCACTTTTTCCAAAGACCCTCAGGAATAGTGCTACTGCGACTTGTAAAAATTGGACCCCTTGGTCGCATTCGGCTCAACCAATTCATAATGTGCCCCAAATTATGAGAAAGCTCCAGTTTAACATGCAAAGAAGTATAGTCATGCGAGCAAATTTGAATTAAATCATTCCTTAACTTTTTGTATAAATAACTTAACTAAATAAGCATCTTTTATTCCAGGTGAAGATTCGACACCTCCACTTACATCCACCATATAAGGTCGAACCGTTTTAATGGCATCTTTTACATTTCCGCACGTAAGCCCACCCGCAAGAATTAGAGGAAAATTGCGTTGTTTTGGTAGTCTAGACCAATCAAACCGAATGCCAGTACCGCCGTATAACTTATCGTCCCATGAGTCAAAAAGAAACCCTCCTATCGCTTCATAATTTCTAATCGCAGATGATATATCCAAATCGGTCCGCATTCGGATCGCACGGATAAATGGGTAATTAAACTGATTGCAAAATTCGGGGGACTCGTCACCATGGAATTGAAGAAAAGTCGGCTTCAAATGTTCGATAATCTTGTAAATACGGCTCGTAGATGCATTTACAACTAAAACTATGGAACAAACTCCTGAATCAACGGTTGATATAATATCTTTAGCGAGTTGAAACCCTACTTGCCGCACACTCGATTCATATAACACAACTCCGATCGCATCAGCTCCTGCTCTTTGGGCGTGCTCGGCTTGCTCTGGGGTGGTGATGCCGCATATCTTTACTTTTACACTCATTATGATGTTTTCGGTGATCCTTTTAATAAACAGGCACGTCCAATGACCCATTGAGAAAAATAGGCCCAGCACGAAATTCAGGAAGCCTAAACGTCGTTGGATATTCGACACCTACAAGAAAAAGACCATTAGGCGAAGCGGTCGCCGGCGCCTTTGACCGGTCTCCATGCTCTATGAGCCGCGAAATCCAATCCGCAGATCTTCTTCCGGCACCTACTTCTAACAAGGCCGCCATTATGTTCCTGACCATGTGAAGTAAAAAAGCATTTGCTTTGATTTCGAAGACAAGCAAATCACCACAATCAAATATGTTAGCCGATATAACTCGCCTATAACTTGAGTGCGATTGACATGCTGCTCCTCGAAAACAAGAAAAATCTCGTTCACCCAAGATAAAGTGACAGGATTTTGCCATTGACTGCACGTCAAGGTCAGATTTCACCCAAGTAACAAAGTTTGCCAATATCGCCGGTTTTGTCGGTGTATTAGCTACTACATACCTATAGGTTCTGGAAAGGGCGCTAAACCGCGAATGGAATTTAGGAGATACCTCCCCCGCCCATTTTATATTTACACTGTCGGGAAGTTTACTATTTCCGCCTCTGATCCAACTTTGACCTGATCTAACGGCCTGTGAATCAAAATGTACAACTTGATAATCACCATGCACGCCACTGTCTGTTCTCCCGGCCGGCGCAACAATAACTGGTGCTCCCGCAACAAAACTCAGTGCACTCTCTAGCTCCGCCTGCACTGTATGACTATGCTTTTGTCTCTGAAAACCGCAATAATTACTACCGTCGTAACTAACAATAGCGGCATATCTTTTAAGGTCTAAAGGAAACGCTGCTTCCTCATGAACCAACGCATTTGGCGTGTAATGCCACTCAGACATAGTTCAATACACCACTATAATTTTTTAACCATTAATCTTGCTCTTTCTTGATATTCGTCTTGTTGGTTGATTATACCCTCAAGCACATCTAGTGCTGCAGCCTTATTATCCTCTTCAATGTAAGCCTCCACAATTGCAAATTTTACCTCGACACTATCTATATTCAATAATCCTAGGCTAGTTTTATCATGAACCTCCGTATGTCCAACTAGCTTGTTTTGAATTTCGAGAAAATTCTCTAGATCCTCTAATTCCTCCACCAAATCGGTAGACTTTTCCTCAGACTCTACCATTTTGGGTGCCACATTATTTTTAGATGCTTCTTTCTCATCATAAAGCTGTAACAAACCCAGATCTTCGGGGTTTACGAGGGGCGGAGGTGCTTGGCTGCCGGGACTATTGTCTTCGAAACCCGTTGAATCCGTTATCGAATGTGCCGCATTTTGTAAATTCATACTCGATGGCTCATCCTTAACCGTCAAGTCCTCGCTTCGATTTTCATTCTCGAAAATATGATCAAAGTCGTCAGAATCAAGCGTCATGTCAATTACTTTTTCTCCGTTCATCGGAGCTTGTGTTGTTGTTAAAGTATTCCCGATAAATTCAGAAAGTTCATCGCCTTTATTCTTATTATCCAGAGAGCTGCCTGCGTTATCGAAAGCTTGTACAGAGTCATCTAACTCTGTTGGTAATTTTTCAACAGCACTCTCCATCGCGCCCGACGACGCCGGCCTGAACAGTCCAAGAAGTCTACCGAACACACCAATTCTTTTTGTTTTAGGCGTAGCACTTAATTCCACAATTTCGTTTTTGTTTTCAGATAAATTATCACTTTGTGTATGCTTTACAGAAGGCCGCTCATGTGTATCATGGTTAAATGCCACTAAGCTACTTGCGTCACTTAAGTCTTCCGGTTCCAACTCCGAACCAAAAGGAATATTTTCCTTCCTGTCGTCAACAGACGCATTAAATTCTTGCTCGTGATGAGACGAATGAACTCTAGACGCGACGATAGCGGAGTCATCTTCCAATCTTGCTCGCGCATATCCGTCCAGCTCATCAAGCTTTTTGACGTTATCCTCTCGCTCTAAATCCTTATACTCTTCCTCATCCTCATCCTCATCCTCTAAATCCTTATACTCTTCCTCATCCTCTAGATCCTTATACTCGTCCTCCAAATCCTCTTCCTCATACTCCTCCTCATCCTCTAAATCCTCATACTCCTGCTCATCCTCTAAATCCTCATACTCTTCCTCACCCCTTTCCTCTATATCCTCTTCGTCATACTCTTCCTCATACTCTTCCTCTTCGTCATGCTCTTTCTCACCCCTTTCCTCTATATCCTCTTCGTCATACTCATCCTCATCCTCATCCTCATCCTCTAAATCCTCATACTCTTCCTCATACTCTTCCTCTAAATCCTCATTCTCTACCTCACCCGTTTCCTCCATATCCTCTTCGTCATACTCTTCCTCATCTTCACCCTCTAAATCTTCATACTCTTCCTCTGATGGTTCATCTTTTGAATCTTCATAAGCGACCTCTTCTAACACCTTTTCCTCATACCCATACCCGTCAAAGCGTTTATCTTCAGCGAGCGCAACATCCTCCCGCAAATCTGCCTCATACTTATTTTTTTCCATCTCGTTATAACCATCTGTCGTATTTTTAGCGCCTTGAACTAAATCAACGCCAACCAAATTTAGTTCATCTCGATCTTGCCGCAGACCAACTCCATACTTTTTCAACCTACCAACCTCTTCATCTGAACCATCCTCACCAAGTTCTGAAGCAACACTCTCATAAGTTGAATTCGCGAATTGTTCCAATGAAAAATCTTTATTCCCTTCTGAGATGTCATTTACATGCTTTTCCGACGAAGCATGAATATTTCTCATGAGATCAACGTTATCATCAACCTCTTCAACAAGGTTAGGTGAAAGATCTAAAACCGTCTCCAATCTTCCCAATGCAGAATCTGGTAATTCATTTGCTGTAACATTCATGACATCACTCATGTTTTGACCTCGCGCTTCATCATTTTCGATATTTGCATTATCAAATTTTGACAAAACGTTTTTCCCGCTCGGACCCTGCTCATGAATCTCATGGAAGTGCTCTAGGTTAGGTTGATCCAAAATTTCACCGTCAAATCCCTCGTTGCCGGTTTGTGGGTCATATGTCAAAGTCTGCTTTGAATTTTCATTGATCACCTCTTGCTTAAGCGAAGAGGCGCCATCAAAAAAGTCAGAACTGCCATCATCCTCCGAGGAGGATGATGAAGCTAAATGTTTTTCAGTACTATCTAACTCTGCGCTGACCAACGAAGAATCTGTTCTAATGACTTTTTGAATCGGATCAGTTTGAATAGGATTAGAGTTTTTAGCGGGCTTCAACTCATCAGTATTTAACGATGGTTTTTCGCTTCGCCGGTTTACAGAATTTTTATTTTGCGCTTCACTCTCGCTAATACGGTTGTGATTCACAGCGCAATCAACTCTGATTAAGCTTTCATTTTCATCTGCGTCTACTGTGCTTGAACTAACAACACTGTTTTCTGGCTCTAATCCGGCTACCCTATTATCAAAGTTTTCAGGGTTCTCTTGGCCCTTCCAATAGCCACGAGGCACTTTTATCTTGGAGACATTAGATGACTTCCATGGGTCATCCTCGAGTTGCTTCATCCCTACCTCATACTTTCCAGTGTATGAGTCTTTCGCCAATACCTTAACATTTATTACGTCACCGATGTCTAAAACTGACGAGGGATCAGACACTCGTTTCCAAGCAATATCGTTTACGTTAAGTACTCCAATTGACTCTCTTATGTCAAGGTGTGCACCCAAGGGTGACAAGCTAGTTACAACACCAAGACAGCAATCGCCAACCACTAACTCCTCCAAAGAAGTTTCGCTTGTCAATAGATCTTTTAGACTATCTTGTGCGTTTTTTAGATCGTCCTCTTTTGGCGGATGATCTAAGAATCTGTCAACTATTTCTTGCTCCGAGGGATAACCGCCCGCTGTAGAATCATTAGCCGGTAACTCATCAAACAAGGGTCTCTCGTGCGATCCACTGGAAATTTCTTCTTTCTCGTCTGCAACATTCTCCCTATTAGCATCACCGACCGTCTTTTCTCGCGCTAGTTCCGTAATGTCATGTGAATCTTGGATTGGCGAATCAAAGCTCGATTGCTTATCCTGTGGCCCTCTGCCATCAAAAAAGCTGGCTTCTGACTCGTTTTTCAAAGAACTAGTGGGCTTGCCTCCTGCATATTGAGGTTCTTGGATCTCTGACGCACTTTGACTTTGAGATTCGCTTACATCGACCTTAGCATCAACACTGCGGCGAGAATCCGAATCATGCCCGGAAGCCCTAATTTCAAAATCAGGAGTCTTGGGCGAAGCGTTGCCCTCATAAGCCGCAACGTCTAAGCCAACAGATAAGTGGGCAGAAGCCGATGGCAAAACAGTATCATCTAGGTTGATGTCCGGTGATACCTCACTAGCTTTTGGTAGATCAAAATGGGGCAGATCTTGAGCTAAAGAATTGGTCATTCTGTTAGTTCGCTCAAGATTTGCTAAGCGCTCATTGTGCTCATCGAAATCCGTGTCATGGGCCAATCCTCCTACAATGCTTTTTTGATTGTAATCAAGCGCCGATGATTTTATTTCAAGCTGCTCGGATTGATTGCCCGNAACAACCTCAGTTCCCTCCCGCTGTTTAGCGTCCGAAGTGCCCTCACTGCCATCAGGCACAAACCCAGACTTGACTTGCTCATCTTCAAATTTAGCTAGATCTGATACAAAGCCTTGACCACCCGATCCAGATTCATCAAGAAGACTTTGCTGCAATATTATAGATGCTGCAGCAACGGAATCATGGTCACCAGTTTTTTCTATTTCGGAGTATATGGTCTCCAACTCACGAAACCTGCGCTCCTCATAAAGAATCTGCATCAATCTTACTCTGCAAGAGGCATCCAAAGGTTTGGCAAAACGTTCCTCCTGAAGCACATCTATCGCTTCATCGATTTTCCCAACAGATAAGTACATTTCAGCGTCTATCATAGGATCTACCATAGAATCAAAGAATCGAGAGGACACTTCGTCAGCGGTATTGGGGAAAATTTCCCTATCGCTCTCATCAAAAAGTTTGATATTTACTCCATCTTCCTCATCAAAGTAAAAACTTAAATCATCAAGACCTGTTACTTCATCATTTTCCAGATCATTGTTTTGCTCTGGCTTTTTTGCACGTCGAGAATACACATATAGACCTCCAAACAAAGCTAATCCAAATAGGAAAGCACCGAGAAGCACGCTGACGTTACTAGATTGAGATTTTGTTGAAGAGGACTGTTGAGACGAGGTATCGTAATCATCTAAAGCGAATGCTGGGCTTACATTATTTTTCGAGGATTCAGATGAATCAAATCTTTCTTTTCTATCCAAGGCCTTTCTTGTTAGAAGATTAGCAGTCCGCTCTTGCTCAAGAGCACTTCTTCTTATTGAGCTAATTAAGGCTCTTGATTGAATCCTATCCGGCTCGATTCTTTCTATTCCCGGACTGACAAAAGCCCCAAATTCCGATCTAACTTCCTCCTCAGTAGGTAGCAAAATAACTGAACCAACGACGATTTCACTTATGTCGCCCTCCTCAAACGCTGCAGAGTTATACCTGAAAATCGCCTCCATAATTTGAACGACACTAATTCCAGTAAACCTGAGCCTTCTGGCAATTTTCCAAAGAGTATCATCTGGCGCAACCTCGTATTGACCGGGAACTAATGGCAGCTCGGTGACCTCCGAAACTGTGACAGCCCGCCAATCACGCTCTATCGGGCCGATGTCCTTATCCTGATCATCTATTTCAGTTAGCAATAGTCCTGGCTCACTTGCTCGTTTTTCCATAACTGTCTGCGCAACACTAATAGAACACACACCAATCGATGAGGTTAAAATACCACTCACAAAAACTGCACTAATGCAGCGGCTGTTCATAGATATTTTTTGGATTCGCATCTTCTACCCTCTCTCCCGAATGATAACCAAGCGGTTTTTTTCAAACTCGACACAACAATTACAAGCTATACTTTATTGATTAGCATTCTAGTATTGATATGTATATTGATGTATTTGAAGACTTTATGGCTCGCGAGTCAAGCGTTTCAGACAACAAAGGAGCACCTCGTTCTAAATGTTATTTTTTCAAATATTTTGAAAACACCGCTGCAAGAGAGGAGTAGACGTGAGCCTATTACAGCGACAAACAAAAAAATTGGTATTACGAGCGAATTTGGCTATGCCTCGAAACTAATAATTATTTCTAACATACGCCTTATCGGCTCCGCCGCTCCCCAAAGCAATTGATCCCCAACCGTAAAAGCGGAAAGGAACTGTGCTCCCATATTCATTTTTCGGATTCTACCAACAGCCACCTTTAAGGTTCCAGACACGGCAGCAGGCGTGAGTTCAGCGACTGAGGTATCTTTTCTATTTTGTACTACTTTTGTCCAAACACTTGTATTATCCAAAATAGCGTTAATGTCGGCCAGAGGCACATCTTGGCGCAGCTTTAATGTGACTGCCTGACTATGGCTCCTCATCGCTCCCACTCTAACACATAGTCCATCCAAAGCGATCTGATTGTCACCTCGGCCTAAAATTTTGTTGGTTTCAACTTGATTTTTAAACTCCTCTCGACTCTGACCATTGCCAATTTCGCTATCAATCCAAGGTAAAAGATTCCCTGCTAGTGGTTGGCTCCATTCAGTTATCGGAAACGTTTCCGACGCCATACACTCACGCGTCAGCCTATCAATCTCTAAAATGGAGGATTTAGGATCAGTTAATAAATCACTGACTGATCCTTTAACCATACCCATCTGGGCAATGAGCTCTCGCATATTATTTGCACCTGCACCGGATGCGGCCTGATAAGTCATTGATGAAGCCCATTCTACTAGGTCTTCTTTAAAAAGACCGCCCAAACCCATTAGCATCAAACTAACTGTACAGTTACCTCCAATGAAGTTTTTTACCCCTCTTTTAAGACCTTCGTCGATCACAGCACGATTAATGGGGTCCAGAACAATTATTGCATCATGATTCAATCTCAGTGCAGACGCAGCATCGATCCAATAACCCGCCCAACCCATACTGCGCAACTGAGGGTGAACTTGGTTTGTATATTCACTGCCCTGACACGAAACAATAATATCCATCCTTTGAAGATACGAAATATCAAACGCATCTATCAAATATGCGTTATTTGATATGTTTAGAGGATTGCGAGAACCTGCCTGAGAAGTGCTAAAAAAATAAGGAGATATTGAGTGAAAGTTATTCTCTGAGAGCATCCTCTCAATTAACACTGACCCAACCATACCACGCCATCCTATCAGGCCAGTCTTAAGCATTATTTATGCTCCAATAATAATGCCGCCATCATCAATCTCTCATCTATATCCGAGCAGTAACGGCGTCGCCGATTTCGCGGGTGGTTACCATGGTCATTGAGTCGCTCATAATGTCGGGAGTACGAAGACCATTATCCAACACTTCATTAACTGCTAATTCTATTGTGTCAGCAATGTCTGTGCGGTGAAAAGAGTACCTCATCATCATAGCTACCGAAAGTATTGTAGCCAAAGGATTAGCTTTCTGTGTGCCCACAATATCCGGGGCTGATCCATGGCAAGGCTCGTAAAGCCCTCGCCCATTCTTATCCAAGGAGGCTGAGGGCAGCATACCAATTGATCCGGTGAGCATTGCAGCAGCATCCGAAAGGATATCTCCAAACATGTTGCCAGTTACAACAACATCAAACTGCTTTGGTTCCTTAATGAGTTGCATTGCCGCATTGTCAACGTACATATGAGCCAGCTCCACAGCGGGATATTCAGATGCCAACTCTGTTATGGTCTCTCGCCATAGGGCTGTGGCCTCTAAAACATTCGATTTATCAACAGAACATAACCGCCGACCTCGTATGAGAGCGGCCTCAAAAGCTACCCTGCCAATGCGACGTATTTCAGATTCTGAATATTTATATGTGTTAAAACCTTCACGCTCTCCATTTTCAAGAACACGAATACCTCTTGGCTCACCAAAGTAAATACCACCCACCAATTCACGTATAATAAGGATGTCCAATCCTGATACAATCTCCGGCTTAAGTGAAGAAGTAGTGCAGAGCTGCGGATACATGATCGCTGGCCTCAAATTAGCAAAGAGACCGAGTTGAGACCGGAGCTTAAGTAATCCTTGTTCCGGCCGTAACTCTCGTTCTAAACCATCCCATTTAGGACCACCAACCGCTCCGAGCAATATTGCTCTTGATTGATGGGCAAGTGCCATTGTGTCTGACGGGCATGGTTCTCCAGCCTTGTCAAAGGCCGCACCCCCCAAATCAGCGAATTTTATCTCCACGTCCAGACCAAACTTGACAATCACGGCTCTCAGAACCTTAACTGCCTCATCAATGATCTCCGGTCCTATATTATCACCTGGCAAAACAAGAATAGCAGAAGTCATTTTATAGCACCAAATATCCAGGGATGTAACTTTTTTCGCTCCATCTCATATCTAGTGATAGCCTCTTTGTCACGTAGAGTCACGTCAATCTCATCTAAGCCCTCTAAAAGACAGTTCTTGTAAAACTGATCGATTTGAAAAGTAAAGCTGCGACCATCATCCAGTAATACCCTTTGGAGACGTAAATCAATGGACATCGAAAATCCAACTTCGCAATAAAGTTGCGTAAATAATTTATCAATTAAATCCTCGTGTAAAACTATCGGCAGCAGCCCATTCTTAAAGCAATTATTATAAAAAATGTCTGCAAAACTTGACGCAATAATCGCACGAAAACCAAAATCTTTGAGCGCCCAGGGAGCGTGTTCTCTGCTTGATCCACAACCAAAATTATTTCGCGTTAACAAAATAGAGGACCCGATATAACGATCATTATTTAGTGCGAAATCGGGATTTTCCTCACGTTCCTGTGGATTTGAACCTTGACTTCCCTGATCAAGGTAACGCAGCTCATCGAAAAGATTTGGACCAAAACCGGTTTTTTTAATGGATTTAAGGAACTGCTTGGGAATAATCATGTCAGTATCAACATTCGCCCGATCCATGGGTCCAACTAGCCCTCTATGACGGCTAAAAGGTTCCATCATCTCAAATTCTCGGCAAAGGTCCTTACATCGATAATCCGCCCCGCGACCGCTGCTGCTGCTGCCATCGCTGGACTCATCAAGTGCGTTCGCCCACCATTACCCTGCCGACCCTCAAAATTACGGTTCGAAGTCGAAGCACAATGTTCTCCAGACCCCAATTTGTCGTCGTTCATAGCAAGACACATCGAACATCCTGGTTCTCGCCACTCCATTCCAGCATCAACAAAGATAGAATGTAAACCTTCAGTTTCAGCTTGAGCCTTAACAATTTGCGAGCCTGGCACCACTAGCACCTGTTTCACAGTACTGGCCCTCTTACGCCCTCTTACAACTGCAGCAGCTGCGCGAAGGTCTTCAATCCGAGAATTCGTACACGAACCAATAAATACTCTATCGACCAAAATTGATGTGATTTGTTGCCCTTCCTCAAGACCCATATAATCCAAAGCATGACGTAATCCTTCTTTCTCGCTGGAAGTCCTCATACTGCTCATTGTTGGGACCATCCCCGATACCTCTGCCACCATTTCTGGAGATGTGCCCCAACTCACTTGAGGAGCGATCTCATTGGCAGACATATACACTTCTTTATCAAATTGCGCATCCTCGTCACTAACAAGTGATCTCCAGTAGGATGAGGCAGACTCAAAAAAATCACCTTTTGGAACGTACCTTCGACCCTTTACATAATTTATAGTTTTATCATCGACCGCGACTAGGCCAACGCGCGCGCCGGCCTCGATCGCCATGTTACACACCGTCATCCGACCCTCCACCGACATATCATTAAAAACATCGCCAGCAAACTCAATCGCGTGCCCATTTCCGCCTGCGGTGCCAATCCTACCAATAATCGCTAAAATAACGTCCTTGGGCGTCACCCCAAATCCCAGCTTACCATTTACAGTTACGCGCATATTCCTCATTTTTTTTGTAACCAAGCACTGAGACGCCAGCACATGTTCCACCTCGGATGTGCCTATCCCGTGCGCAAGACAGCCAAGAGCTCCGTGAGTGGCGGTGTGGGAGTCGCCGCACACAACGGTCATTCCCGGCATAGTGACTCCAAGTTCAGGACCCATCACATGCACAATACCCTGACCCATATCGTTCATTTTGAATTCTTTTATTCCAAACTCTTCGCAATTGTCATCCAAAGCTTTTACCTGAATTCTGGACGTTTCATCAGGGATCCCTACTACACCTGCTTTGCGCTCACTAGGATCCGTTGAGATATTATGGTCTGGTGTTGCAATGTTGGTATCAAGACGCCACGGAACTCTGCCTGCAAGCCGCAAGCCTTCAAAGGCCTGAGGCGAGGTGACCTCATGAAGAATGTGCCGATCAATATATATCAGCGTTGCGCCATCTTGGCGATCACACACCACATGGCTCTCCCACAACTTGTCGTACAGCGTTTGTCCAGTCAATGTTGGCAAAACCTCTTTTTTATTTCAATAATCCCCAAATCGAAGCATTATCAGTACGTTAGTATACTATCACTAATATCTTAAAGTGCTTAACTATCTCTTTAGAGACCCTTGCTTAAATGACGTATGATCTCTGTCGAAAAGAAAACCAAAAACCAATCGTTGTGCCTTACTCAATAGGAGTAAGCTGTTTGGTTACACGGTTATTCTGTGCAATGTCTCTCAAGTAGTGGTCCATTATAACAACCGCAATCATAGCCTCAGCAATTGGTACGGCACGAATACCAACGCATGGATCATGACGGCCAGTCGTCACCACTTCTACCGACTCACCATTTGTGTTGATTGACTTACCAGGAATTCTAATGCTCGAGGTTGGTTTTAATGCCAAACATGAGCGAATGGTCTGCCCGGTTGAAATACCGCCTAAAATGCCACCCGCGTTATTAGATAAGAATCCTTCCGGGGACAATTCATCCCTGTGTTCAGATCCTTTTTGATCTACAGAGGAAAAACCTGCGCCGATTTCCACACCTTTCACGGCGTTTATGCTCATCAACGCATGTGCTAAATCAGCATCAAGTCGGTCAAAAACTGGCTCTCCTAGCCCTACGGGCACGTTTTCCGCTACCACTTTAACCTTTGCGCCGACCGAATCTCCCGCTTTTAATAGTGCCTGTATATAAGATTCAAGAGCAGGAATCTTCTCAGAGTCGGGAAAAAAAAAGGCATTTTCCTCAATCTCAGATTGTTGAAAACGCTCTGCTACAATCGGACCAAGCTGCGAAACATACCCATAAATGTTAACTCCTAGTTGCTCATTCAGATATTTTTTTGCTATCCCACCGGCAGCGACGCGCATAGCAGTCTCTCTAGCCGAACTTCTACCACCGCCGCGGTAATCTCGGATACCATATTTTTGCTGGTACGTATAATCTGCATGAGATGGACGGAATAAATCTTTAATTCTTCGATAGTCTTTCGGTTTTTGATCAGTATTTTCTATTATCATACCAATAGGCGAACCAGTCGTCTTGCCCTCAAATATACCCGAAAGAATCCTTATTTCGTCCGCCTCTCGTCTCTGAGTTGTATACCTAGACTTACCAGGCTTTCGACGATCCAAATCCAACTGCAGGTCTCCCGCACAAAGACTCAGCCCCGGGGGACAGCCATCGACTATACAGCCCAAGGCATCGCCATGGCTCTCGCCAAAGCTGGTCACTGAAAACAGTTTTCCTAATGTATTACCAGACATCGCTGTAAACTCCCGGTTTTAACTCCCACGATTATACGAAAATTATGAAAAAAAATTGCGGTTTTCATCCAGCTGATCGTGACTTAAAATGAAAACACCCGAATCACCCTCACCAACCGAAGGCCAAATAAACGGAACGGCTGTAAATTCTTGCTGCAATGCAAGAGCAGAGTGCCCAACTTCCACGACTAAAATTCCGTGAGGGTTCAGATAATCAATTGCTTCCCGAAGCAGTTGACGAGTAAATTCGAGCCCATCCTCACCAGATAACATTGCCCGAGCTGGCTCATGTCGATACTCACTGGGCATCGCCGCAAATTCTTGCGAGTCTACATATGGAGGATTACATACAATTAAATCAAACTTCCTACCATTTAAGTCATTGAAACAGTCAGACTTTATTATCTCGATACGGTCTAACAGACTATGGGCCTCAACATTACGTCGTGCCACCTCCAAAGCTTCGCCGCAAATATCAGAAATTGTTACTTCAGCCTCATCAAACTCATAAGCACATGCGATACCAATGCAGCCACTGCCGGTGCATAAATCGAGCAAGGAGTCCGGTTGATTCACTAGCCAAGGAGAAAACTGGTGAAAAACCAGTTCTGAAATAGGGGAACGGGGAATTATCACTCTTGTATCCACAAAAAACTCAAGACCGCAAAACCAAGCCTTCGAGGTCAGATACGGCGCGGGAATACGCTCAGCAACACGACGATCACACAGTTGGCGAAAAACCTTTGCTTGATCTGTTGTGACCTCTTGATTTAAAACATCGATTTGCGGATCCGGCCCGAGACAGAAAGCGTGACTTACCAAAAATACAGACTCATCCCATGCATTAGTCGTTCCGTGCCCAAAGTAAAGACCATGTAAAGAAAAAAGCCGCTCTGCCTCAGACAAAAGGTCCTCGAGCGTAATGACTGAATCCACTTATTTACCCCTTATCCCAACTATTTATAAAAGGTCTAATGTTAGTTCAAACTCACATCAATAGTAACCACGATGCTGGTAATTCGAATAACTTTGTTACAGAATGCGGTCCCGCTCCAAATTACGCTCTCAACGATAACAAAAGGAATTATCATGGAAAAAGCGTTCGAAAAAATTATACTCCATACCGGTGAAGATTTATCTCGTCCTGGGTTAAAAAAAACACCGGCTCGCGCCGCTAAAGCATTCGAGTATCTAACCAGCGGATACAAAGTAGACCTAAATCAGCTAATTAACAACGCTCTATTTCCCTCAGAATCCGAGGAAATGGTAATGGTGAAGGATATAGAACTCTTCTCTCTGTGTGAACATCACTTACTTCCATTCATTGGCAGGTGCCACGTTGCGTATATCCCCAACGGAAAAGTTCTTGGATTATCAAAAATTGCCCGGGTCGTGGATATGTTCTCAAGGCGTCTGCAAATTCAGGAAACGTTAGCGCAACAAATAGCCTCAACGATTCAGAAAGTAACTAGTGCCCAAGGAGTTGGAGTTATTATTGAGGCGAAGCACATGTGTATGATGATGCGCGGTGTCGAAAAGCAGAATTCTTCCATGAAAACCTCGGCTATGTTAGGACTTTTTCGTAGTAACCAGTCTACGAGGACTGAGTTCCTTGCACTTCTCGGAGACCACTAAACACAATACTAAAAAGTGCGACGAGCAAACTCAATGCCAAAATGGATAAAGCTAAGGCTATACAAAAAAATCTGGAAAAAGTTCTTCCTCAGTGATGGCGGAATCCAAGCGATACTCGCTAAGGTCTTGACGGCCCTCCTCCCGCAATATGTCCTCGTCAATACAAAAGTTCCCGCTAAAACTTTTACTTTCTCGGATCAAAATTGCATGAGCAGCGTCCGCCATTATCTTCGCTGAGCGAGAACGGCGCAAAACTGGCTCACCACCTAAGACATTTGCAACTGCCGCGGTGGCGATTGTGGTTTTTGGCCAAAGAGCATTGAAAGCAATTTTTTGGTTCGCAAATTCCTCACTCATCCCGAGAACACACATACTCATCCCAAATTTTGCCATTGTGTAAGCGACATGACTCTGGAACCAACGCGCTTCCATGTTTAGTGGAGGTGATAGATTCAAGACATGGGGGTTCTTAGCCCGCTTGAGGTGAGGAATTGCTAGTTTTGAGCATAAAAATGTACCGCGAGTGTTGATAGAGTGCATCAGATCGTAATTTTTCATTGTTAACATCTCAGTGCTCATCAAATTTATGGCACTAGCATTATTAACCACGATATCAATACCACCGAAACAACTTACAGTGTCTCTGATGGCCATCTCCACTTGATCCTCGAAACGTATATCGACTGGTAAAGATAACGCCCTACCGCCGTTAGCATTTATTTCTTCTGCAGCTGAGTAAATTGTCCCCGGTAGTTTTGGATGAGGTACAACCGTTTTTGCTACAATAGAGACATTAGCTCCATCAAGCGCTGCTCNATTTGCAATCGCCAGCCCAATNCCTCGACTCGCNCCAGTAATAAANAANGTTTTTCCNTTTAAATTTGCCATATNAANTCCATAATCNGTCGNNANCGCTNANNTNNNANCANNGNTCNTCCTGTNNACTNAGATCTANNNNACTNTNTTNATNNNGGNNTANANCTTAAGTNTTNCCAAGACCGCCNCGAGTTAAAGANATCGGATCNAGTANNNTCTCNAGANCCNCTCGATNCATCTCAGTTTCNTCAATAGCAACNTCGANTANCGGNCGACTCTGTGCATACGCTTTTTTGGCAATTTCAGCNGCTTTTGCATAGCCAATGACNGGATTCAGNGCAGTAACAAGAATAGGGNTTCAGAGATAAAGANGCNTNCAANTGNTNNTCNTTAACCTTAAANNTACTNATANCNTTATCCGCTAAAAGTCGAGACNCNTTTGTNANCATTTCNATACTTCTCAGCAAGTTATCTGCAATCATCGGCANCATCACATTCAACTCAAAGCTACCTGACTGNCCACCAATNGATATCGCNACATCATTACCCATAACCTGAGCGGCAACCATNGCTGNNGANTCTGGGATAACTGGATTTACNTTNCCTGGCATTATTGAGGANCCNGGTTGNAGGGGTTCCAATNCTATCTCTCCGAGGCCAGCTANNGGTCCNGAATTCATCCANCTGAGGTCATTCGAAATTTTCATTANAGAGACAGNTACNGTCTTNAGATTTCCTGATAATGCTACAGCGATATCTTGTGTNCCAATATGNGTNAAAAAATTNTTNGCAACAGTGAAACAAATNCCTGTCTTTTGCGACAACTTTTCGCAAAAGACTTCTGGGAAATCCGAGTGTGCATTTATGCCGGTGCCAACGGCAGTCCCCCCCTGAGCGAGGCTTCTTATGGAAGGAAGCATCGCCTCCAAGAAATCAACATTTTGTCGGATTTGAGTTGCCCAACTCATAAGACTCTGACTCATTCGAACCGGCATGGCGTCCATCAAGTGTGTTCGGCCTGTTTTAACGTGTCGATGCACTAGTTCCGCCTTACGCTCAATAGTAGTGGCGAGATGATCTAAGGCCGGCAAGAGACCAGATTGCAGTTGCATCGATGCACTTATATGAATGGCAGTTGGTATGATGTCGTTACTACTTTGTCCAAAATTAACATGATCATTTGCACTGACTTCACGAGCCAATCGACGGGAGGCCAGCGTAGCTAGCACCTCATTAGCGTTCATATTCGAACTCGTGCCTGACCCTGTTTGATAAATATCAACAGGGAAATTTATCATAAATCGATCATCCAAAAGTAAGTCGTCAACAGAACTGACAATAGCCTCGGACATATCTTTGGGCATTAGGTCCAAAGCATAATTCGCTTCGGCGGCTGATCTTTTTGCCAACAAAAGCGCTCTAATGAACGCTGCAGGCATCGTCCTTCCGCTTACAGGAAAATTATTAACTGCCCGTTGAGTTTGAGGCCCATACAACGCATCCTTCGGCACATCTAGGCTTCCCATACTATCTTTTTCAATCCTAATGTTCATGACACATCCTTCTAGAATTTGTACTTGACGGTAGTTAATTTGACTCTAGCATTTTAACCCGCACTAAACACACCAATATCTCACGAAATACTCTCCCGATTGCCTTAATTTGACAAGTTTCAAACAAACAATTTGTTTACGATGGCGCTAATCAAAGCGAATCGAGAACTTTAAATGAAGAAACAGCACTGACTTCTAACTAGGATAAAAAGGTATGTAATGAACGGCCTAAATAGTTTTAAATGATTAAACCGAAGCCCTGCGAGATTGAACACGCCACATCTTTTGCCCTCGACTCTAAATGTAAATGATGCCCTCCATCCATCTCTTCCTTGACAAAATTTGCAATGTGATTTGTTGGATTTATATACTTTTTCATATGCCGACCACTATTGTTAGAGTCCACAAAAATACCTTTATTTGCCATAATCATCTTTGTTGGTGCCGTGATAGCTTCAAGAAAGTTTTCAATCTGCCCGCGTGTCAACCTCAATGAGGGGGAACACTTTAGGCGTTGATCGTTATGCCAATAATATCCCCTACCACATTTGCGAACACCTCTCTTAGCAAGAACGTCAGCGGCACTCTCCTCAAGAGGCAGAAAACCGTTAGCTCTTGCAATTACAGCTTCTCTGAAAGTTGAAAAAAACGTCGGATCTGAAGAAGTAAACAATTGTTCCTCCCGAATCGATTTCCCAAATTGTCTCGCCGCATCATGGTTTTTACCCCCAATTGATATGTGTCCATCAATCATAAACAAGCGTCTTATAAGGCCGGGAAAAACACCTGCGACTAGTGCAGCTATTAGGGCTCCGCGTGAATGACCAATCAAGGAAAATCGATCCCATTTCATTTGCTTTGCGATGGAGATGACGTCATGGACCTCTTGATAGAGATCATAGCATGCGTCTGGAGAGCGAAAGTCACTTAAACCATGTCCAGCACTATCCAACGCTAGAATGTGCATGTCCTTGATATAAGGAATCATTCGGTCAAAAGTGGCAGCATTATCGAGCCATCCATGAATAGCAATCACCGGAATCGATCCGGCGACCCCCCATTCTTTTGCCGACAGAGACAACCCCCGGCAATAGAATTTTTTTTCACCAACATACTGTAGCGACAAGTTTTCTCATCCCTAAAAGAGTTTATCCCACAACCATACTGATTCGGACTTTTAAGTCTCAATCTCGCATTACGATGTATCGTCTGAAAAAAAGTACTTAGTCTTAATTATCTTTTTTTTAATCATTGTCCTTGACGCGGTCGGAAGGGCCCTGATCAGCCGTGAATGAGGGCACGTCATCCGATGCATCAACAGGCTCAACTGACGTGAACACAGGGTCATCAACAAAGTCTTGCTGTTCACCAATAGCGCTATCAGAGCTATCTTCTGAGCATTTTGACCAGTCGCTAAAAGGGAATGCTTTATGCTCACTAGTAAATGTCACGAACCGCAATGTGTCCAAAACCCAAAGGCTCAAATCCCCTGAAAAATCTCGAATCTTTTTATTCGTAGTCCCAGTTGCCAGGATCATGCCGGACTGTACCAGAACAATCAAAAATAATAGTCCGCGCGCCACAGCCAAGAAAACTAAGAACAGCAATACGAAGCCCAACCTTATCCAGGAATCAGTGTTCATTAAAGACGTCTTTAGTTCAGTCATTTAAACTCTCCATAAAATCAACATCATAATTCTGTTCAGCCCTCATCATATTTTGTAACGACACCTCTACCGATTGGTCTTGGAATAAAGTTGCGTACAATGCAGAGGCTAGTGGCATGTATATTCCCAATTGATCCGCTTTATTCTTAACAAGTTTGGTGGTATTTATACCTTCTACAACTTGGCCTACCTCGCCGAGCGTCTTAGCAAGCGACTTCCCCATCCCAATTCCGTACCCAACCTGAAAGTTCCGGCTCAAGGGCGAGGTACATGTCACAAAAAGATCACCTACCCCACTTAAACCGAGAAAAGTCGAAGCATTGGCACCCAAATGCGTTCCAAAACGGCACATCTCGGCAAGACTTCGGGTCAGAAAAACGCTCTTAGTATTTTGCCCTGCTTCCATTGCCGACGCAACGCCAGCAATTATTGCGTATATGTTCTTTAAGGCTCCCGCTAATTCAACTCCCCGCTGATCATGATTCGCATAAACGCGAAAGTACTTTGAGCCAAGCATATTCTGCACTAACTTACATAATATAGGGTCCTCACTTGCGACCACAGTCCCCGTGATTTGCTGACTAGCAATCTCCTTAGCGAGATTTGGACCACTAATAACAGCAACTCTGGCGTGAGGTATCTGCTGGCTCAGAAGTTCGCTTGGCATATCAAAGTTATCTCCACATATCCCTTTAGCTGTGCTCACAATCGCTGATCCCGGAATAACCTTATCAGCGATGCGCTGAGCCAAAGCGCCGATGGCAGAACTTGGAACTGCAAAGAAAATAGTTGTAGCCTCTTTCAAAGCTAGCGCAAGATCACTGGTTATAACGAGATGTGGCGCCAGCTTGTAACACGGGAGGTAGTCCGCGTTGACTCTATCTAGGGCAGTGCGATCAGCTCGCTCAACACTCCTCATCCACAAGGCAACGTTAAACTTATTTAGCGCTACAATGTTTGCTATCGCAGTGCCGAAACTTCCTCCCCCAAGAACAACGACCTTGCCTTCTTTGAACATTGCTTATTCCAGTTAACACATAATTCTAGATTATAAAGTTAGCATTCATTTGTGACAGTCACAAACGTTAAAAGACAAGATTCATCTCACTTATCCACTTTTTAGAAAGCAAGGGGCAACATCCTCAAGCAAACATCATCTTGTTCAGTTGCTGAACAAACTGAGCAGGATTATCAAGCGGACGCCCCGCAGACAGCGCCGCCTGATCAAATAGCAAACCAGCAAGTGTCAAAGCCTTCTCCGTCTCATCTTCAGATTTTAATCTAGCAACAAGTGGATGTTCTATGTTGATCTCAAGAACAGGCTTGGAGTCAGGCACACTCTGTCCTGCGGCCTGCATGATTTTTCGCATTTGCTCCCCCATGTCGTGCTCTCCTACCACCAGGCATGCCGGAGAGTCTGTCAGTCGTTGGGTAGTCCTGACGTCCTCTACCCTACCATCAAGTAGTTCCTTCACGCGGTCGCATAGATCTTTTTCGATTTTATTTACGTTTTCTTGGTCGCTCTTCTCTTCCTCAGATTTTTCTGTCTTGGTGTCTGTGAGTTCCTCTAAATTTAATTCGCCTCGAGAAATATCCTGAAAATTAAGCCCATCAAACTCCGTGAGGTAGCCCATCATCCACTCATCTATCCGATCCGTCATTAGTAAAACCTCGATATCATGTTTTCGGAACGCTTCAAGATATGGGCTATTTGCTATCACCGAATAATTATCGCCCGTGAGATAATAGATTTTGTCTTGATGGGCCTTCTTTCTGCCTACATAATCCGTTAGGCTAACGGAGCATAAATCGGAGCCGCTCTCCGAACTCATAAATCTAAGTAGTTTCGCAATTTTTTCGCGATTGGCGTGGTCTTCGCTGGGCCCTTCCTTGAGGACGCTCCCGAATTGGCTCCAAAATGTTGCATATTTTTCCGATTCCTTTGACGCGAGTTTTCCCAACATATCAAGAACTCGCTTGGTAATCGCAGAGCGGATATTATCAACCACCGGGGTCTTTTGAAGCAGCTCTCGTGAAACGTTCAATGGAAGGTCTGCACTGTCTATAACGCCTTTTACAAATCTCAGATACATCGGCATGAATTGCTCAGCATCGTCCATAATAAAAGTGCGTTTTATGTATAACTTTACCCCTCTGGCCGCGTCCCTTTGATACAAGTCCATCGGGGCCATACTGGGGATGTAGAGTAAGCTGGTATATTCATGCTTCCCCTCAACACGGTTATGACTCCAGTGTAAAGGGGGAGAGAAATCATGAGAAATATGCCGGTAAAAATCTTTGTATTCATCGTCAGTTATATCACTCCGCGAACGCGTCCAGAGAGCTTTTGCATCATTAATGGAGTCCCACTCAGGAACCTTATCCGGATCTTCGATAATAGTCTCATCGTCTTCAGAGGCAGGTGCAGGAGTCTCCTTTTTGATCATCTGTACTGGGATAGCAATGTGGTCAGAGTACTTTTTAACAATACTTCGCAGACGCCAATCACTCGCAAACTCATGTTCATCGTCCTTAAGATGCAACGTGACCCTTGTCCCGCGTTCTGCGATGTCGATCTGCTCAATCTGATAATCCGCTTCAGCTTCACATGTCCATCGCACTCCGTCGCTATCAGCACCACCGGCTCGCCTTGTTTCGACGACCACTCTTTTTGCAACAATAAAAGAAGAGTAAAACCCAACGCCGAATTGACCAATCAACTGAGCATCTTGCTGTTGATCACCAGTCAAAGAATTAAGAAACTCGCTGGTTCCTGACTTCGCGATAGTGCCAAGATTCTCGACTACCTCGTCCTTTGACATACCAATACCATTATCAGAAATTGTTACGGACTTATTTTCCTCATTCACCTCGATTCTAATTCTCAAGTCACCATCATCTCCGTATAGAGTTGGATCTTCGAGCGCTTCAAAACGTAATTTATCTGCGGCATCAGAAGCATTTGAGATTAACTCTCTCAAAAATATTTCCTTATTAGAGTATAGCGAGTGAATCATGAGGTGCAGAAGCTGCTTTGCCTCAGTTTGAAAAGCTCTGGTTTCTGCGTTGTTTGAGGTTGACATTTTGCGCGAATCTCCCAAAGAATTAGCGATGTTAGAGAAATGGGGACTTGAATAAAAATTTCAACCTCAATGGATGCTTTATTGTCGGTGATGTGATATCAAACTACCAACATTTGCAAAACTAATCTTCGCTCATGTCGAGAGTTTGCTGACTCGGCTCCCAAAATGCCTGAAGAACCATATCTGGATCTTTCACCGGCTCGAGTAAAATATCCTCTCTGCATCTTGTATTATTCAAATCAGCGAAAGGTGTATAAAACAAATATCATGTCCTGTACTACCTTCACTTATTCCACCAAAATCAAAACGGATACCGGCCTTTTGAACAATAATAAGCCTCTTCCAAATCATCAACACAAAGCTTGAGACAGTTCAAAGCGAGCTCTGATATCCGAGGTCTCTGGTTGGAACAAGCGGCCCGAACAAATCGAAGTCAACGGCAAGATCCCCCCTCCCTAACCTCATAAACTATCTCACCTAAATTTTTTTGATGTTTATAAAGTTTTTTATCTCAGCGATACCCAATAAATCTACCCAGAACTCTCGAAGCACATTTTTATCAAAACAATGTTTTGTATAATGAAGCACTGTCGAGCGCGACACAAAATGTGCGGCGCCTCAAATCCCGAATATAAAAGACCGATGAAAACTTAACGAAAGCGCGCTATAAACTTCTGAAACTAGTCTCGTCATCACACTAAATATTGCTCAAAGATAAAAAACAAAATCAAAAAAAATCATAGTATTTCTCGAAATAACTCATCNTTAGCTCTCCGGAGCATCCGACGGNATTGTCTCACGTTGGGTCAAAAGATCATATTGTCATGCATAAATACTTGTGTCAGACTCTTCTTCGGAGGATAAGAGCTGAAAAATTTCTAAAAAATTTTTCCCTAATTTGCTGTAAAAAAATAATACGAGTTAGGATATAAGAGGATATCTTCAATGCTGCGAACGTTAGATTTTTATTTCGATGTAGGAAGCCCAACAGCCTACTTAGGCTATCAAAAACTTCTTCAAATGAAGTCTAGTTATGATTTTAATCTGATATACATCCCAATGCTTTTAGGCGGCATCTTTAAATTAACCGGCAATCAGTCACCTGCGGTCATTCCAGCAAAAGGAAGATATATGGAATTATTTGATTTGCCTAGGTTCGCCAAGCTGTATAACACGTCCTTTAAATCGAATCCTCACTTTCCCGTGAACACACTTAGCTTGATGCGAGGGGCTATCGCCGCTCAAGAAATGACTTGCCTAAATAAATACATTAATTGCGTTTTCCATGCTCTTTGGGTAAAGCAACTTGATATGGGTCATCCGGAGATAGTGGCCAATGAACTAGAAAAAAGTGGACTTGATCACAANGCCATAATTCAATTAGCTCAAAGTAAACCCATCAAGATGAAGCTTATTGAAAACACTCAACAAGCCGCAGATAGAGGCGTATTCGGTGCGCCAACTTTTTTTGTTGGAGAAGAAATGTATTTTGGACAGGATCGTTTGCATATGATCGAAACTCTTCTCATAGAAGATGAAACTTAGACGGAATCTCTTATGAGATGATCGATATGGACATATGCAACGCTCAACTCTGACTCGCTAAGTGAGCCCAAAAAACCAAAATGCCAAACTCTGCGTTTAACTGACTAGGGTATTGAGTGCAAGGTGACAGTTGTCAACAGAAAATNTTTGTTTGTAGCGATTATCGCCCTATTCGGATTTAAGATAAATACGGCTGAACCCAGAGCTCTTGATGGATATGAAATAGCACAACCGGGAAAGGAATGGTTAAGTTATGGTCGAGATTATACTGAGCAGCGTTTTAGTCCACTCGACAAAATCAATCGTGATAATATCGAAAAACTTGCTCTAGACTGGAGTTTTGCGTTCAGCACGACTCGAGGAATGGAGTCTACACCCTTATTACATGATGGTGTCATATACGTTAGTACCGGTTGGAGCCATGTCTATGCTCTGGATGCAACAACGGGAGAGAAGATTTGGCATTATGATGCAAAAGTTTCCAAAACCATCCTTGCAAAGACCTGTTGTGGGCCTGTCAATCGTGGCGTGGGTCTGTGGCAGGGAAGTATCACTGAGCCTCTCCAAGTTTTTCTAGCCGCCCTTGATGGTCGATTAATCGCATTAGACGCAAAGACGGGTTTAGAAAATTGGTCAACGCAAACTACGCCAACATCAGGAAACTACAGTATTACTGGAGCTCCGCGAATTGCAAAAGGGTTAGTATTTATCGGCAACAGTGGCGGGGAGTTAGGCGTTAGGGGCTTCATCTCTGCATATGACGCACTAACAGGAGAAAAACGATGGAGGGTATACACCGTTCCAAGGGATCCAAAGCAGCCTCAAGAAAGTTCTGCGCTCTCAAGAGCTCTCAAAACATGGAATGGTGACTATTGGCACATGCAGGGTGGCGGTGGTGGGACTATCTGGGACTCAATTGTATATGACCCGAAGTTTGATCTACTGTTCGTCGGCACTGGAAATGGGTCTCCGTGGAATCGTGAAATTCGCAGCCCGGGTGGAGGAGACAATCTATACCTCAGCTCAATACTCGCACTAAATCCCAATAACGGTGATTATGTATGGCACTACCAAGTTACCCCAAAGGATAATTGGGACTATACAGCCACNCAACAATTAGTTCTTGCACAACTCGAAATTGGTGGATCCACTCGGGATGTAATTATGCAGGCACCAAAAAACGGTTTTTTCTATGTCCTCGATCGCGCCTCAGGCGAGCTTCTATCTGCAAATCCCTACACTCATATAACTTGGGCAAGCCATGTTGATATGAACACGGGAAGACCAGTAGAGACAGATTATGCGAATTATCAGAAAAATGGTGGTAGCTACATCTGGCCATCACCCTTCGGAGCTCATAACTGGCACCCGATGTCATTCAACCCAAATTTAGGCCTCGTTTATATACCGGTGCAGAATATCCCTGGATATTTCTCCGAATTAGAAAAAGTAGAATACAAAATTAACCGCTGGAATACAGGCGTTGATCTAAACGAGGCACGAGATGCAAAAAGCTGGGTTACAGCAAAGGNATCAAAGGATGCGCTAGTATATGGAGAACTTATTGCTTGGGACCCAGTNAAAAGCATTAGCAGATGGCGAGTCAGGCTCCCAAAACCATCAAATGGAGGAGTCCTTAGCACNGCTGGCGGTATTGTATTTCAAGGCACGCAGGATGGGGAATTTGCCGCCTACGATGCCGAGGATGGTGAGCGTCTTTGGGAGTATAAAACAGATAGTGCTATTTTAGCCGGACCAATCAGCTATGCGATAAATAATAATCAATATATCGCCGTTACCCAAGGGGGAGGTGGGGCAGTAATGTTAACCCTAGGAGACGACTTGAAATATGAACAAAAAAACCATAACAAACTATTAGTGTTCAGACTAGGTGAGTCTAACAAAAGCCCGCAGCGACCTGCTCAAAACCTCGCACCAATTTTGGNGCTGGAAAATGAATCAAGCATCGATGAGAAGAACATCGGTCGGGGTGAAATGCTGTATAGTCGAAATTGTTCGACGTGCCATGGAATTAGTGCAAAGGGAAATGGTGTGCTACCAGATTTACGCTATATGGACAAAGAGACCCACCNTGGCTTTATGGCTATTGTTCTTGGAGGCTCCAAATCAGAGCATGGAATGTTAGGGTATCATGAAACGTTAACCGCGCCGGATGTTGAAAATATTCATGAGTTTCTCAATAAAAAGCAGCAGGAACTGCCCGACAAATTAGTGATGTCTTACTTACAGAAGCTTGAGTATTGGGGAATATTCTGGATGTCGAAGCTAGGAGAGAAGTTCCCGTTTATCCTTAATTGGACTCGTGACCTAATCATGTAATTATTCTTAACATGTATGATTTTCCAGAATAGCCTGAGACTTTTAGGTGCCGGTGTATTCTGCAGGCCGCTTTGACAAAAATGCAGACATAGACTCTTTCAAGTCATTTGACTTCATGCTTGTCATTAACGTGTACATCCCATTAAGCAATAGGCTTTGCTCTGTGGTCAGATCTTCACTTTGCTGAAGAATAAACTTAGTTCCCCTCACCGCTAAAGTAGAATTTGATGCAATATCAGTGGCAATCGCCATAGCACCCTTGTATGCGTCCTCAAAAGAACCATAAATATCATTTACAAGTCCAATCTTTTCCGCTCGTTTTGAACCAATATCCTTTCCCGTATATGCCAGTTCCGCGACATGACCCGCATTTAAAATATTAGGGAGACGTTGGAGTGTTCCTACATCAGCCACTAAGCCAATTCTAGTCTCTCGCACACTGAAATTTGCATCTGAGCTACAAAGTCTAATATCACATGCACTTATCAAATCTATACCTGCTCCCAGACAGTGTCCATGAACAACAGCAATCACCGGTAACGGGCACTCGGCGATCGATGAAATCGCCCGCTGAAAACGACTGGCGCCCTCAAGTTGATGTAGATTTGAAATCGCTTCGGACGGCGCCTCTTCTGAGGACTTGCTCGGTATCAAGCCATCGAAAAGATCGATACCCACGCAAAAATGCTTACCCCTCCCGGCGATTATAATCGCCTTTGTGTTGCCGTCCAAAGAGAGTGCGTCCAAGGCTTTTGGGATATTGCTCCAGAGCTCAATGGAAAGCGCATTGTACTTTTCTGGGCGATCAAGCCATATCGTTCCCACGTCGCCTGATTTTTCTACAGACAGCTGTTCTGAGGGCACCATTAATTACTCCTTTTTATAAGCTATGATTACTTTCTTAACCAATAATTAAATAGATATTCAAAATATTTGCGGTTTTTTGACCATTTTTTCTAACGACAAGCCTATGCCATGCCTGGCCCCTGGAAGTGCAACATCCCGCCAGAGGCTAAATGATTTTATTGGGCTTGTAAGACCATAGGAGTAGTTTCCTTTTCAAAGCTGTGGATCCGAAATCAAAATATCTATCACACGCCCTCTCAGAGCCCTTTTCTGACGGGCTAAGTTTTCATGCATATTCTTTTCATGGCCCTCGAAATACAGGAGATTTTGTAACGCCTCATCAAGATCGCTATCATCAAGCCAGTCTTGAATTTCTAGGATTTCATCATCTGTAATGTCTAAATAATTCTGATCTTCACCTGTAAACAACGATTTCCAATGCTCACATGGATCCATATATGCGCCAGCGGGGCAATCACATTTGATCCTCAAAGCTTTTCCAATCCGTGAAATCTTGACGGTCACAGGCGTGGGGCCAGTACCCTGCACCCGAAAAACTTTAACCTTATTAATTTCGGACATTGAGCT